>CAWIFX010000001.1:0-18767 GCA_963835515.1 uncultured Acidimicrobiia bacterium
CCCGGGTCGTGGCTAATCGTGATCGTCGCCATCCCCGTTACGTGCCCTAAGCCGACTCCCGAGTTACTCGAAGTCTGTGGTCGTTCTGGCATAAGCTCAATCACCTTGCCGGGTGTGCTTTGGCTTGACGGAAAGCCCACTTATGCTTCCGCGCACGCATCCCGGTAGGGACGACTCCCTGGGACGAGGTCGCGCCACTCGGCTTCGGTTAGCGACCGCCCGGCGAACTCGCAGGCGAGCTCCAGCCAGCGCTGCGGATCGAGCGGGATCTTGGTCCAGGCTTCGTTGAGGCGGATCCACACGTGGGTTTCGTCTGGATGGACCGCCGACTGGGTGAAGGCATCCGGTCCCGCGTCGGCCAGGCTTCCGATGGCCGCCCCGGCCTCGATGTCCCACATCTCGTATTGGCCGGAGCGGGTCTGAATCAAGAACCGCCCATCGGAGAGCATGTCGGGTGGATCCGGCATGCCACGCACCGGCAGATCGACCGATTCGCCTGTTTCGACGTCCCAGCGCTGCACGGCGTCGGTCGACGGGTCGGCTGTCAGGAGGTAGCGACGGTCAGGTGTCAGCCTCCACCATCCGATGTTGAAGGGCAGGACGAGCTCGAGGAATCGTTCGCCTTCAGCGGTGAAAAACTGCATGCGGAACTGGCCGTCGCCCAAGTCTTGACCCACCATGAGGGTTCCACCTGGGAGCAATTCGGCCATCCGCACCTTGGGCGACTCCTTGCGCAGATCAATGATATTTGGCTCGATGACCATCTCCATGGTGTCGATGTTGATGACGCCGATCTGCAGCTCCTCAAGCACGACGTCGCGGAAGCCGGGGCTGACAGAGCCTTCCGTGAGTTTCATGAACATGAACTCGTCGCCGCCATGGAAATCGCCTTGCAGGTGATCCGGAACGTCGTCCCGGAGTACGAACGTGTCGCCAAACGGGAAATGAGGCTCCTCGGCCGTGCCGTCGAGTTCGACTCGGAAGATCTCGAATGGAGGGCGGATCAGCACGGCGGTCTTGTCCCGCGTCGTATGCAGGTCCGCCCGGAGTTCTTTGAACAGCCACGCCGACAGGTCGACTTTGAACTCCTCGCCCGTGACAACGTCGAGGTAGGTGATGATGCCGGTGTCCCGATTCCCGTAGACGGCGTAGGCGTTCGGAGCGCCATCGGCGACGAAGAAGCCAAACTCGTTCCTGTCGCAGCACGGTGGACCCGTCTCATACAGGCCGCCACCGCTGGTAGCTACCAAGTCGACGACACCAGAAGAACGCAACACCGCGATTTGGTCGTCCTGAGCCCAGTCGACCGCCATAACGGGCTCGCGGCCCACATCGATCGTTCGTGTGAGCTGACCGTCGCTGCCGGAGCGAATCTGCAGAACTCCGTCATCGACCAGAAGCACGATGCTCGATCCGTTCGGCGAGAATGCGATCGCCTGTGCATTTTCGGCCACCGGGCTGTCGACGGTGAGCTCGCCGGAACCCGTGTTCCACACCAGTAGCCGGTCGTCTTTGCTGACGTAGCCAAAGCGCGAGTCGTCGGCCGACGCTCTTCCGCTTATCGCCCGACCTGTCTCCGTGGATAGATCGACGACGACTTCATAGGTGTCTGCGTCGAGGAGGGCAGACGGGTCAGGCACTGTGCCGGTCGTGCGGTCGAAGATGACCGAGATGAACTTGCCGCCCTTGGTAGGCGTCGCGCGGTTTGCCTCGAAGAGGGTGTCCGAAAGGACTTCGCCCGTCAACGGGTCGAGCTCTACGTACTTGCCGACGCTGTCGAAGTCGCCGGACCTGGCGAGGAGCCGGCCCTGGGCGTCGAAGAAGGGGCGAACGAAGCCGGGGTATGAGCCGATCTCGGTGCCCTGCGAATCGAGAACGATTGTCGTTGGGGAGTTGTCGGAACCGACGTACAGCCAGTTATCCGAGCCATCACGAGGCGAGCGGGAGACGTCGCACTCCAGGCGGGAAGACTCGACGCGATGCACGGTGCGATTGGTGACGTCGACGTCGACGATGGCGCCGCCGGGATCCGGTGAACCGTTTGAGAACTGATTGGGCTGGGACACGAACTGCCCTGGGCCAACAATGTTGAAGCAAGCACCGAACGAGGTATTGATCGAGAAACGGGGTCCTTCCCACACCTCGATCGTGCCTTCAACGTTCTGGAGGGCGCCCAGCAGAACCCGTTGTGACTCGATGCCGGGGCTCTGTCGATAGGCCTCCGCAGCGAGCAGCAGTGCCAGGTCGGTCTGGGTGGTCTGGAGATCGGTGGCGCGGCTGATGAGTTGGGCGAAGTCGGCGGCGGAGGCCTCGTTGGAAGCGCGTTGCTGCGCCAGTACCGCAAACACGATCGCCACCGCGCCGATGACCCCAGCCACGGATGCCAGCACTGCAAGGATGCGGCGGCGCCCTCGCTGCCGCTCCTGGTCGACCAACGCTGACCTGGCTGCGGCGTCGGCCTCGGCCTGGGCGGCAGCGGATGCGTCGAGGAACTCTTGTTCACGGGGAGCCAACGCAACGGCTGGGTCGGCCGCAGCCTCCTGGGCGGCGACGAGGCGGCTGCCGCCGTAAAGCATTTCGGGGTTGCGGTCCTCCTTGTCCCAGTCCGTAGCGTCGACGCGCAGGCGCTGGGCGGCAAGCAACGCTGTGCCGCTGTCTTCTACCCAGCGGGCGAGCCGTGGCCAGGCCTCGATGAGCGCCTCGTGCGACAGTTCTATCGTCGGCTCCCTGGTTGCTTGATCCCGGTCGAGCGTCACAAGGCGGGCATTGACCAGTACCTCGATGAGGCCGGGCTCGACTCCGGGCAGGCTCACTGCGGCGCCAACTTCCTCAGGCCTGCGAGTCACCTCGTGACCGATCTGGACGAGGCGGGGGAGCAAGCTGCGCGCGGCTTGTTGGTCGGCTGAGCTGAGCCGCTCGAAGACAGCCTCCGCCGACTTCACAAGGGAACCGGTCAGGCCGCCAAGCCGCTCGTAGTCCTCGAAGGTGACGGTAGAGCCGGATCTCTCATCCCAGGCTCGAGTTCAGCGCGAACTGCATGAGCGGCAGAGATCCGGCGCGGCCCGCAGTCTCGGCTGCCAGCTCAGCCACGAGACGCGCTTCGACTCCGACCCCGCTCAGTCTCGCCGGCTCGGCGATGGCTGCCGCCAGCTGGTCAGCCCGCATGGGGCTGATGGTCACTGTGGCCTGCCCGGCAAGCGGCCCAAAGCTTGGCGAGGCGAGAGGGTGCCCGAAGAAGTCGGCACGAATCGTGGCGACGACTCTCAGCTTCTCGCCCCCCGCGGTGACCGCGCTGGCAAGCGCGGCCAGCAGCTTCTCAGCCGCACCAGCATCGGCGAGGGTGAACAGTTCTTCCATCTGGTCGACGGCAATGATGATGGAAGAGTCCGGAGCGATGCGGTCGGCGATAGCGGCCAGCGGGGCTCCAGCCTCGAGGTCCGAACGGATTGAGCCCGACGTCGCCGTCGAAACGGATTCGAGAGCTGCCGCCAAAGCGCCGATGGGATCCGCCGACGGCGTAACAACCACCGGCAGCCGGCCCTCAGCGCGGAGGATGGGGATCACGCCGGCGCGCAGCAGCGAGGACTTGCCGCTCCCGGAGGGGCCGACCAGCAGGGCAAGGGGCTCGTGCCGTAGCTTGTCCACGACCTTCTCGACGAGCTCGTCCCGGCCGAAGAAGAACCGAGCGTCCGGCTCTTCGAATGGGGCGAGGCCCCGGTACGGATTAGTGGCCTCTGTCGCACTCGGCCGGTCCGGCTCTGAGGAGATGGTTTCGGCGAGCTGAGCGGCGAAGTCGGTGGCACTGGCCGGCCTTGCCGTTGGGTCGGTTGCCGTCGCCTTGGTGAGTATCGAATTGACTGCATGCTCGATAGAGCTGTCGGCAAGGTGCACCGGGGGAAGGCCGGACCGATGGTGCTGCAGCAGAGAGGCGGTGGTGGCCGACTCGGGCCAGGGAAGAGACCCGCTCATCAGTTCGTACGTCATAACGGCCAGTGCATATATGTCGACACCTGCCCCTATCGAGCCGCCGGCGAACTGTTCCGGGGCGGCGTAGGCCGGTGAGCCTGCAGACGTCGGCAGCGGTGCTTCGTCGGCCATTGATATCTCGGTCATTGCAATCCCGAAGTCCGAGATGTAGGCGTTGCCTTCGCCGTCGAGGAGGACGTTCGATGGCTTTACGTCTCGGTGGATCACGTTCCGGCTGTGGGCGAAGTCGAGACCGGCGGCGACGTGGCGTACGACCCGAACGGTCTCTTCGAGTGAGAGCGGTCCAGCTCTGAGTCGTTTCGCCAGCGATCCACCTTCGAGCCACGGCATCACCAGATAGGCGCTGTCGGCTTCCCGCCAGAAGTCGTAGAGCGGGACGATGCGCGGGTGCTGCAGGCGGGCTACTAGTTGGGCCTCCGCCTCAAAGCGCTGGATGAAATCGCGCTCGTTGGCAAGCTCCTTCCGGATGACCTTGACAGCCACTTCGCGGCCTATGGACGGCTGGGTGGCCCGGTAGACGATCGAGTATGCCCCCTCGCCGATCCGGTTGCCCAGGCGGTACCCGCGCAAGCGGCGGCCTCCCGCATTACTCGCAGCAAGGTCCGGATCGTGCTTGAGGATTTTCACTTCGAGTTCCTGTAACTCCGGCGATGGATTTACGCCGAGGTCTTCGCTCATCCGGGATCGGTGCTGCTCGAGCCCCTCGAGCGCTTCGACCTGGCGCCCTGATCGGTACAAGGCCGTCGCCCGTATCGCAGTGAGCTCTTCGCGGTATGGGTTCTCGAGGATTAGGCGTTCGGCGTCCGCGGCAACATCGGCGTGGCGATCGGCGTCGAGGCGAATACGAAGCCGCGCCTCCTCGGCGGAGAGCCGCAGCTCGTCGAGCCGTACGGCTTCGGGCCGCACCCAGTCGAGGTGCGCCACGTCGCGGTATGCGCTGCCCGACCACAGTCCGAGCGCCGCGTCGTAGAGCTCCAGTGCCGCGTACGGGTCAAGTTCCCGAGATGCGTTTCCTGCAGTGCGCTCGAAGACGTCAGCGTCCAGGTCGTCCGGGTCCAGTGCGAGCATATATCCGCCCGGCCTGGTGACGACCAGTTCGGCCCCGTCTTCGCCAAGGGCTTTGCGGAGCCGGTTGACGTATGTGCGCAACGCGCGGACTGCGTCGGGCGGTTCGTCAGCTTCGTCCCACACCCGGGTGACGAGCTGTTCGACTCCGACACCGGCCGGCGCGGCGAGGACGAGGGCGGCCAGGATCCGTTGCTGACGCTCATTGCTGATCAGCGCCGGACGGCCGACCGTCCCCGCACGGATGTCACCGAGCACACAGACACGCACTGCAACCTCCTCCTGACCACCGAATATACGGAAACGGACCACGCAGTGTCGGGTCCCGGTGGCCGGGACCCGACACCACTTCCCGCTATGGGTCGAGCTACCTCTTGCAGTCGATGTCGGTGACGTCGACCAAGACTTCGCCGGTATTGAGATCAACCTTGAATCGGCCGTGGACCTTGTAAGCCCCGCCTTCGCCGTTCCTCGCCCAGATGTTGACCGTGTCGTTGACCACGTTCGAGTTCGCGACCACCGTTTGGCTGCCGCCGCCGGTCCAGCCGTCGCTCGTCTCAGCATCGGTCTTGAAAGTGAGCACCGTATTGTTCCGGTTCTCCCGCATAGAGATGTTGAATGTGAGATTCACCGTGTGGTTCTCACCGGTGCACGCATTCACGTCAGGGAAAGAAACGCTATCGACGAACTGGACTGGCTTGACCGCCATTGCTGGTGCCGCCAACACCCCTATGAATAGGCTGGCGACTACGGCCAGCATTGCGATACGACGCATGTTGTTCTCCAATGTCAATGAGCCGTACCTGTGCTGCCGGCTCTCCTACGACGAAGGTACGGCTCCGACATAACAGCGAGACAACACGGCAGTTCCGGAGTGGCCTGTTGTCCGGGTGTTATCTGTGGTTCGGCCGGATGGTCGTTGCGCCAGAGTCCCGAGTGCGGCTACTGGTGGTCGTTGTGGTCCCGGCTACGTCCCCTGAACCGGGTCAGTTGGTTTCCTCCCAAAGGGCCCGCATCTCTTCGTTGCGGCCGAGCAATTCCTGCAACGTTCCGGTGTCATCGACCCGGCCGTCCTTCATGAGAATGATCTGATCGGCGCGCTGAAGGGCAGGGTGGCGATGCGAAACCACCAAACAGGTCGCGTCTCGTAGTTCGAACAACCGTTTCCACAACTCGGCTTCCGTTCGAACGTCGAGGGCCGACGAGAGATCGTCGAAGACCAGCAGGTCGGCGTTGGTGGCGAACATTCGAGCCGCGGCCGAGCGCTGAACCTGGCCACCGCTGAGGCGGGCACCTCGGGTACCAACCACCGTGTCAAGGCCCGATTCAAGCTGGCCGAGGTCCGTCGTCATTCTGGCGAGATCAATCACCTCCCCGAGCGTGCTCTCGTCCAGCGAGCGCCCCATCGTGATGTTGGACACCAGCGTGTCGGACACGAGTCGAGGCACCTGGGGTGTGTAGGCGGACCGGGGTGGAACGAGGAACGAACTCGGGTCACGAATGAGTTCGTCGTTCCAGCGGATCTCGCCACCATCGCGCGGGAGCAATCCCAACAACACCCGCACCAGGGTGGTTTTGCCCGACCCTATCCGTCCGGTGACCACCGTGAATGATCCTCGATCGAGCGTGAACGAGACGTCCCGGATCCCCTGGGCGTCGCCGTCAGGGAAGCCGAAGCTCAGGTCGGTCACCGTCAGTCGACGCAATCGACGTTCTGGCGAAAGCACCGCTGGCACGGGAGCCGGCGGCTGGCCGTCTTGCCAGAGTGGCGCCGGGTCGGTGATCTGGGTTATCGGGGCGTCGACCATAAGCCGCATCATCCGGGTGACCGCCACCCTGGCGCGGAAGTGCTGGGCGAGCATTTGGCCGCCCCACGCCATGTAGCCCGTCATCCGGGGGATATACACAAGAAAGACCGTGAGGTCCCCGATGCTGATTTGGCCGGCCTGGATCAGTGAGCCCCCGGCCAGCAATACGAGACCGGTCGAGATGTTGGCCATATTGCGGTTGAGCGAGCGCACCGTCTGATCAAGAAACGTGTCGCGCAGTGCCGACCGCTGGCGATCTTCGTTGAGATCGGCGAGGTGGTCGATCATCGGACCAGAAGTTCCCGTTGCCTTGACCGATTCGATGGCGGTGAAGAAGTCGCCAATGAAACCGGTCACCGATTCAGTCGACGTTCGCAGGCGTTCCCGGTACATCTTGATGCGAGCCGACAAGGCGCGGGTGGCGATGAATGCCCCGATCATCGGCAGGATCGCCCACAAGGTCAGGGTGGGGGATATCGAACGCATGATCCAGATAGACGTCGCGAGGAAGCCGGCAAGACCGAAGAAATCGAGCAGGTTCTCTACGTAGTCGACGAGTTGATCCGAGTCCTCGCGGAAGGTCGAGACGGCCGCTCCGGTGCTCATCGGGAGGACTCGTGACCCGGGGGCGCGCATCAGATAGTCGAGCAGATTCCGGCGGACGAGCAGGATCATGCGATGCCACAGACGCGAGTAGGAAAGGATGCTCGACTGAAATAACACGAGTCGGCCAATGATGACGGCCAGGTAGATCCACAGGGCCGTGATAGCCAGGTTCTGGTCACCCTGGTCAAGAGCGTCGAATACCCGCCCCACCATGACCCCGATGATGACTGGAAATATGTGAAAGCCCGCCCACAGGAAGACATTGATCCAGAACATGAACGGCCAGGGTTTTGAGATTCTCCACGCAACCGGGAACGGATTCATAGCTGCACCTCGTCCCGGATCAAACCGTCTTTGGCTGTTTCGAGAAGGTGGGCAAACAGCGAGTTCGGGCTGGCTGCCAAATCTGCCCGGGGGCCGTGCTCGACGACCCGTCCGTGTTCAAGAACCATGATCTCATCGACGTGCGCCACGGTTGCCAAACGATGGGCGATGATGATGGCGGTCCGCCCTTCGATCAATCGGTCCAGGGCGGCCGAGAGCACGATTTCGGTAGCCGGATCCACGCGCGACGACGGTTCGTCGAGAATGACGAGGCCGGGGTCGAGAAGATACGCCCTGGCCAGCGCCACCAACTGTGCCTCACCCGACGAGAGCCCCTTGCCCGCCGTGTCGAGATGGGTGTCGATGCCATCGGGCAAGGACGCCAGCCACTGGCCGAGGCCGATCTCGTTGAGTGCGTTCTCGATAAGGGTGTCATCGTGGTCCGGAACGAACATGGCGACGTTGTCGCGAACCGATCCTTCGAAGAGCTGCACGTCTTGCGTGATCATGGCGACCCGGGCTCGCAACGACGATTCTTCGATGTCAGAGATGGGACGCCCGTCCAGCAGGACCGTGCCCGATGACGCATCATAGAAACGGGCGATCAGTTTGGTGATCGTGCTCTTGCCGCTTCCCGTCCTACCGAGCAAGCCGATATGTGTGCCGGGCGCGATCCGGAACGAGACGTCGTCGAGGACCGGCTCGGAGTCGTAGGCGAACGTGACCGATGCAAACTCGACCTCCAGCGGGTCGGTCGACAGCGCAGCAGTGCCCACCCGAGGTACCGTCGGTTGGCGGCTGAATAGCTCGCGAAGCCGACCCAGTCCGGCGGCCGCTTTCTGGACTTCCTGCATCTGATCGGTGATTTCCTCAATAGGACCTTCCAGTTTTGACATGTACTGGATGATGAGGAATGCCACGCCGTAGGTGATTTGCCCCTGAAAGACGAGATAGGCACCAACGGCCAAGGCCAGCAGAGTTCCGAGGGAGAACATGCCGATGGAGGTCGTCCAAATGACCGAACGCTTTATCCAGGCACTCACCGAACGGGTGTAGTAGCGGCGCATTACCGTCTCGAAGGTTCCCATGACGTGGTCTCCGGCACCGTTGGCGCGGATGTCTTCTATGGCCGCCAGGCGTTCTTCGATAAAGCCATACAACTCGGCCGACGTTCCGCGTTCGGCCTTGGTTGCCGCCACCGCGAACCCACGCAGCAAATACATGGCAAGCACCACGAACGCGGAGAAGATAACCACGGTCCATCCCGCCAAAACGTTCTCGCGGAACGTCAAAACAAAGATGCCGCCGAGCAGAAGGATCCCGGAGATCACCTGCACCGCGAAGTGAGAGAACATCTTGGCGACCGCGTCGATGTCCCCGTCGACCCGTTCGATGAGGGCACCGGCACTGGTATGTGTGTGGTAGTCGAGGTCGAGCGAAGCGACGTGCCGGGTGGCGTCGATGCGCAGGTCGTTGGCAACCGACCAACCGATCGCCGTCCCTACGTAGCGCGACGCAATCGACATGAGCTGTGCGCCGACCCCGGCGGCGATATAGATGGCGGCGAGGCGGACCAGTTGACTGAGCGGCACGTCACCGAATGCTTCGTCGATGAAATCCGCCAGGATCTGGGGGATCCACAGCTCGAGACCGACCCCAACAATGATGGAGAGCGCGGCCAGCGCAAACCATCCCCGGCGGGTCGCCAGGTAGGGACGGAGTACATCGAGGTTGAGGCGCGACTTCTCGTCAGTCTCTTCGGGGTCCATGTCAGCAGGCTACGTGCGTCGAGCGGGCAACGTCGACCATTTTTGGATGCCATCCGGCCGCCCGCGTGATTGCCTTGACAATGCCGGGGCGCAGCCCTTGAATCCGGCATGTGGCTGGGGCTTTACGGGGATCTATAGAGGCGGGTGGGACCAAATGGGTCTGCGCCGTCGGCACGGGTCCGGATGATCTTGTCTCGGAAACCCGAATCGAGACGACCTCGCCAACCGAAACGCTGGGCCGGGTCATCGAGTTCTTCCGCAACCAGCCAGCGATCGACTCACTTGGTGTGGCTTCGTTTGGGCCGTTGGAGCTGCGGCCGGGCCATGCCAGCTTCGGCTCCATCACCTCCACTCCGAAGGTCGGTTGGTCCAACACCGATCTTTCGGGTGCATTGGGTGAAGCGCTAGGAGTGCCGGTTGGTATCGACACCGATGTCAACGGCGCGGCGTTGGGAGAGGGTCGCTGGGGGGCGGCCGTTGGGCTCACGTCATTTGTGTACTTGACGGTCGGAACCGGGATCGGCGGTGGAGTCGTCGTTGCGGGCCGGCCACTCCACGGACTGGTTCACCCCGAGATCGGGCATGTCGCGGTCACTCGCCATCCGGATGACGGTTTTGCTGGTCTGTGTCCCTTTCACGGTGACTGCTTTGAGGGGCTCGCTTCCGGGCCGGCTATCACGGAGCGATGGGGTGACGAACCCCGTCGATTGGCGCCAGCCCTTCAACGATCGGCGTCGGAGATGGAGGCGTTCTACGTGGCAGAAGGTCTGCGGGCGATTGTCTTCACGTTGGCTCCCGAGCGGATCATCGTCGGTGGGGGTGTCTCACAGATCAACGGGTTCCATCCTCTCGTCAGGTCAGCGCTGGTGAAAACATTGGCTGGATATCCAGGCTTGCCCGAGCACGAAGCCGATGGATTTGTGGTGGCGCCTGGTCTTGGTGATAGATCAGGAATCGCCGGTGGGTTCGTTCTCGCCGATATGGCGTTAGCGACTTCGTGACAGAACGCCCTGAGGAATCATCGGGCCTTATCGGACGGAGATCTGCCACGCCTGCAGCCACCGTGGCAATTGATATCGAACTCGTCAAGGAACTGCTTCGGCTGCAATGTCCCGACCTGGAAGATCTTCCACTTTCGAAGGTGGCGACAGGTTGGGACAACGAAATGTACCGGCTCGGCGACGAACTTGCCGTACGGTTGCCCCGCCGCGACGTGGCCGCTCCCAACCTCACCAATGAGCAGCGCTGGCTTCCGGCCCTGGCCGCCGGCCTCCCGATCCGGGTGCCGGTACCACTGTTCAACGGCACCCCGGCCCTCGGCTATCCGTTCCACTGGAGTGTCGTGAACTGGGCGACTGGATCCACCGCCGCTTCGAGCGACCTCAATCCGACCACTGCCGTCAAGATGGCCGGGTTTCTAGCCGCCCTTCACGCTCAGCTTCTCCCGGCTGATGCTCCGAAGAATCCCTGGAGGGGCGGGCCTCTACTGGAGCGTACCGAAGCAGTCGAGGAGCGCTTGGAAGCGGTGTATGCCCGTCAGGCCGGTCTGACGGTTGCCCATGCCGACGTCCTTGATCTGTGGACGTCGGCGTGTCGGGCAACCAACGACACACCGGGGACCTGGATCCACGGCGATCTCCATCCCAAGAATCTCATCGTGGAGGAGGGTGAAGTGGTCATGGTGATCGATTGGGGTGACATGTGCGCTGGCGACCCGGCGACTGACCTGGCGGTGGCCTGGATGCTCTTCGAATCGGAACAGATTACGGACTTTCGCGCCGCATATGGCGGGGCGTCAGAGGACACGTGGTTGCGGGCACGAGGCTGGGCGATCTATTTTGGGGCGGTACTACTACTCAATGGTCTGGTCGACGACCCGGCGTTTGCCGCCGTCGGTAGGAAGACGCTGAATAGAGTGGTAGGTAGCTGGTAACCCCACCGGCGGCCCGTTCAAGGATTTTTCGAGCGCTAAGAACTTTTCCTGGCGTTCAGGGTCAGAGCGGTATACATCAGCTCGGTCAACTGAAGGAGGCCATTATGAAGCTCGGTGAAATGGGAACAAAGGTCCGTGACTCGATTGTCGGAACCGTCAAAGGCGCCGGCACGGTGGCCGATACGACGGTCGGCGAGATCAAGGACACCACTGTCAACGTGTTGAAGGGCGCCGGTGGCATTATCCACGGCGGTACCGACGCGATCGGTGACGTGGTTTCGGGCGCTTTGAGCGCCGTCGACCAAATCGGCGACGGAATCCTCAAGGTCGCCAAGGGCGTAGTGCTCGGTGTCGTTGGAACGGTTGGCGAAGTGGCCACTGTCACTGCCGGCACGATCAGCGACATTGTTCGGGCAGCCATCAAGGGCACATCGGAAATCGGTGGAGACTTGACGAAGGCGGCTAGCGGTACGGCCCAGGGTGTCATGGCTGGCGCCAAGGATGTCGGCATGTCCGCTACAGATGCGGCTTTCACACTCGCCAAGTCGGTAGTTACGGGTACGTCCGAGGTTGGTGGCGACTTGATTGGCGCCGTAACCGGAACCGTGCAGGGTGCTGTCAAGGGTGCTTCTGACACTGGTGGCGATGTGCTCGGTGCGATTTCGGACACCGCTCGCGGAGCGATCCGTGGTGTTGGTGAGGTCGGTGGCGACGTCGCCGATGTGACCCGGGCAACGATCTCGGCTGCCATCGGTGCCGCCAAAGAGGTTGGCCTCGGTGTTGAGGATGCGGCTTCTGCTGCTGCCACTGGCGCACTGCAAGCGGCTGGCAATGTGGGCGAGTCAGCCGTGAATGCGGTGACTGGCGTGATCGGCACGACCGTCGATGGTGTAAAGGTTGTCGTCAAGGGCCAGTAATTCTGAGCCTGAAACGAATTGAGAAAGGCCCGGGCAATGCCCGGGCCTTTCTCTATGGCTAGATCAATGTCTCTGCCTACATATGTTCCGGTACGTCGATACCGAGCAAGTCGAGCAGAAGTGTCAGCGTTCGACCGGTCAGATCAACCAGACCCAACCACGATGCTTTTCTAGCCTCGTCCGCTTCGCTGAGAATGTGGCATTCCTCATAGAAACGGTTGAACTGTTGGGCCAGTTCGTAGGCGAATTCGGCGATGTGATTCGGCGCCCGGGTAGACCATGCTCGGGTGATGACGTCAGGAGTGCGAAGCAGTTCGAGCATCAGCCGCCGTTCGGTGTCGACCGTTGGCTCAATCAGATCGGCCGGCTGCCAGCCAGCTTCTCCGGCTTCGCGTAGAATCGACTGGGTTCGCACGACCGCGTACTGAAGGTACGGACCGGTTTTGCCGATCAGGCTGGTGAAACGTTCGAGGTCGAATAGGTAATCCGACTGCCGGTGATTGGAAAGCTCGCCGAACTTCAAGGCGGCGAGTCCCACGAGTCGGGCGATCTCGACCCGTTCTTCCTCCGAATAATCAGTGTTCTTCGATTCGGCAAGGCGTTCCAGGCCGGCGTCGGTCACCATGTCGATGAGGTCGCGAAGTTTGACGACTCCGCCCTTGCGGGTCTGGAACGGCTTGCCGTCTGGTCCGTTCATGGTTCCGAATTTGATGTGTTCCAAAACCACATCGTCGGGCACGATGCCGGCTTTGCGCCCCGCCCGAAACACCTGTTCAAAGTGCAGTGCCTGGCGAGCGTCGACGACGTACAGAAGTTCTTGGCGTTGCATCTCGTCCATCCGCATCTGCAGCGTGGCAACGTCGGTGGTCGTGTAGAGGTAAGCACCGTCGCCCTTGAGCAGCAGGAGTGGGGGGATGTCCATCTTGTCGTCTGGCTCGGCCACATCAATGACCAGTGCACCCTTGGATTCGGTGGCGACTCCGGTTGACTTGAGCCGCTCGATGAGGGGATCGATGAGCTCGTGAACCGTGGCTTCTCCGTACCAAAGGTCGAACTCCACTCCGAGATCGTGAAAGTCTGCCCGCTGGGAAGCTTGGGAGACGTTGACGAGATGTTGCCAGAGGGCCAGGTAGCCGGGCCGTCCCTGCTGAAGTTCGACGGTGGCGAGCCGTGCGGCTTCGGCGATCGCCGGATCGGTTTTGGCGCGACCCGAAATGTCCGGGTAGATCTCCTGGAGGTCGGCCATGGAAACCGGAGACTCATCGGGATAGCCGTCGACGATGGCAGGGTTGAAATAGGGGAGGTCGGGCATCCGTTCCTGGATGCCGACGATCACCTGTCCCATTTGCGTTCCCCAGTCACCGAAGTGAGCATCGCCGAGAACGTCATGGCCGACGAACTTCCCGATTCGGGCGAGGGAATCGCCGATGATCGTGGCGCGCAAGTGACCCACGTGCATGTCTTTGGCAACATTGGGGCCGCCGTAGTCGACCAGCACCCGCTTGGGATCAGCAACCCGGTCGATGCCGACGCGATCGTTGTGCATGGTGCTGGCGTAGCTCGTCAACGCTTCGTCGGTCAGCACGATGTTGATGAACCCGGGTCCCGCCAGGCTTAGCTCGGCAAATACGGGCTGATCTGCAACGGCGTCAACGATCGCCTGGGCGATTTGGCGTGGGTTGCGTCCGGCTTGCTTGGCGGCCGGCAGCGCACCGTTGCACTGGAACTGCCCTAAGTCGGGACGTGCAGAAACCACGACCTCGCCAAGGGACGCATCGAGTCCCTGAGCGGAAAATGCCGCGCCGAAGATTTCAGACAGGTGGGTGAGGACGTTCATGAGGACCTAAGGATAGGCCCCCAAGCAAGACGGCCAGCGCTGATGGGCTACCGCTGCGCAACGTCGATCTGGAAGCCAGCGGGTCCGTCGGAGACCGTGACTCCAAAATCGCAGTCCTTGTCTGCGGTGCTGATGGTGTTCTCAGCGATCGCGTCGGTAGCTTCCGAAGAGTCGAATACCTCGATCACGAGGGGCAAGCCGCCGTCAACGGTGACCGTTTGGCCGACGCTGGTGCCGTAGGGCCCAACGCTGGCCTCGGGGGTGCTGGCTGTTAGCCAGTAGCCTTCCTGGCCGGGGATGATCGTGATCTGGCACTGGTCGTGTTTGGTCGAGATGATCCCAAGTTCAGCGCCCACTCCGGTTACCTGCAGAACGCCGAAGCCGAGCATCGCGACGACGGCCACCCCGGCGGCGGCCATCACGAGATTGTTGAACCGGTTGCGCCGCGGTTGAAAAGGGACGACTCTGGTTTGGACAAATTTGTGGTCGGGAACTTCGATGAGACTCGCCTTGGCGGCCAGATGGCCGCGCAGGCGCTTCTCGAAGTCGGTTTCATTCACGTTGCTTCTCCAAGGGACTTCTGGAGTGCGGCGACACCCCGATGGATTCGGCTTTTGACGGTCCCTTTGGGAATCCCGAGCGAATCGGAAATCTCCTCCATGGACCAGTCCATGTAGTACCGCAACACGACCGGCGCCCGGTATTTCTCCGGTAACTCCGCCAGGGCCGCGTCGAGCTTTGGCTCGAACTGCGGATCTTCTATATGGGGTTTGTCTGTGACATATACCGAAGGCAGCTCACGTTTGGATCTGCGCAGCTTGGTGCGAGCCCAGTTCATGGCGACTCGATAGACCCACCCTCCCGGGTTGTCATAGGTCTGCACGTCGGCCCAGCGCTGATAGGCGCGGGTCATAGCTTCGTCTGCCGCCTCGATGCCCAGTTCCCGGTTGCCGAGAACGATCACCAGGGTGCGCACCAAATGAGGACGCTTCGCGTTGTAGAACTCTTCAAAAGAGTTCAGCGCAATGCCCTGTTCGACTGTCACGGTTCCCTCCATACGAGAACCAGACGCATCGGTTTGCTTGTTGGTTCCCGTATTCCCGTCCATCGTGCCTCGCAGCCTAGAACCCCTCACCCTCCCCAGAAACCCCCGAACACTGGAACCCAGGGTTAAACCCAGGGTTCCAGTGCGCGGAAACCGATAGCTGGAGCCCTGAGAACAACCCAGGGTTTGTGTGGCAACCCAGGGTTCGCAACAAAGGCGGGACTTTGAGTGGGATCGGGGGACGCGGCCACTACGCTCAGGCTGATGGCTCAGACGTTCGACTTTGCCGGGACCGACGTAGCGTTCATCGACGGCGACTCCGTGCTCACCGCCTTGGTTCGCGCCGGGATATATCCAGCGGGTGGCGGTGCTCTCTGCTGCGAGGGCGATTGCCCCCACTGCGTTGCCACCATCGACGGCATCTCGTACGTGCGGACTTGCCAAACGGCACCGCGCCAGAACCTGACGGTGCAACCGCATCCGATCGACGACTACCCCCCGCTGCCGCCCGATCGCGGATACGGCGCCCCGCCCATCGAATACCGGCAATGTGACGTCGTAGTGATCGGCCAAGGAGAGAGCGGCCGGGAAGCCTCCGACCGGGCCACGGCCTCCGGATCGCACGGTCGAGTCGTTCGATGCGAATCGCGGCGAGGAGGTGATCGGGATCTACGACGGACCAATGGTCATCGTCCGAACCCCCGATCGCATCATTCACGTTGACTGCGAAGAGATCGTCGTGGCGACCGGTGCGGCCGAGCTTCAGCCTGCCTGCCCCGGCAATGATCTGGTTGGCATCGTCACGGGCCGCGCCGCCCTGCGCTTGGTTGCCCAGGGTGTGGATCTTGGCGTCACCGTGGCGGTCGGAAGACCACCCGACGATCTTGACTGCGAGGTCGCCGATGGCACGCTCGTCAGATTCGAAGGTGTCGATGGCCGGCTGGAGGCCGTCGTCACGAGAACCGAGCGCGGCGAGCAGCGGACTCCTTGCGACACGGCCGTGCTGAATCTCGGGATCTATCCGCGCGACGGGTTGGCCCGTATGGGCAACGGCCTGGCGGTCAGCGTGGTCGGTGACGCAGCGCGTCCAGGCCACCGTGCCGCCATGTCCGAGCGAAGGGGTGATCTGCCCGTGTAACAACGTCGATGTCGATGACCTCCAGACGGTGTGGGACCGGGGGTTTCATGAGATGGAACTGGTCAAACGAGCGACGTTGGCGGGGACCGGTACCTGCCAGGGCATGGCGTGCATGCCATACCTCCGAAGCTTCCTGGCCGATCGGGGAGCCGAACTGCAACCACCGTTCACGGCACGGCCGGTGGCCCGTCAACTGACCATTGGCGAGATGTCGGCCGGTGAACACGATCGGCCGGTTCCGCGTACGCCTTTGCACGGTGAGCATGTGGCCCTCGGGGCGAGGATGGATCGGATCGGGGGCTGGTGGCGACCGTGGACGTACGGCGATCTGGATGCCGAATACGAAGCGGTGCGTGAGCGAGTGTCGATCGGCGATGTGTCGACGCTCGGCAAGATGATCGTGTCGGGTCCCGACGCGGAAGCTTTCCTTGAATACATCTACCCGACCAACGTTTCGACCATCAAACCGGGACGATCTCGCTACGTGCTCATGCTCAACGAGCGAGGCTATGTCTTCGACGACGGACTTGTAAGTCGTGAACCGGATGGAACCTTCTCTTTGACGTTCACGTCGGGTGGCGCTAGCCACGCCGAAATGTGGATGCGTGACTGGGGATCGAAGTACGACGTCCGGATGCTCAATCAGACCATGTCACTCGCCGCCATCAACGTGACCGGTCCGTTGGCGAGAGAACTGCTGACCAAAGCCGGCCTGACCGACCCACCCCCCTACATGGGGCATGCCGACGTTGAAGTCGCCGGCATTCCGTGCAAGGTCTTCCGCCTCAGCTTCACCGGCGAGTTGTCATTTGAACTCCATCATCCGATCGACCGATCGGTTGAACTATGGAGAGCGCTACTCGACCTGGGTGGTGCGTTCGGCATCCATCCCCACGGTCTTGAAGCGCTGCAATTGCTGAGGTTGGAGAAGGGCCACATTCTTGTGGGTGTCGATACCGATTTCGACTCAACGCCGCGTCGCATTCAGCACGAATGGGCCTGCAAGCTTGACAAACCGGTCGATTTCCTCGGCAAGCGTTCGGTGATCCGGACGAATGAGATCCCGCTCGATCGGCTGTTGGTGGGATTCCGCACCGAGCGCTCCACGGTCGACGGGGCGTTGCTGTACACGAACGGTGAATACTGCGGCTATGTGACCTCGGCGGGATGGTCGCCGACGCTTGGGTACGGGATTTCCATGGCGTGGCTCTATCACAGGCCCGATGGGCAGCTGCCCGGCGATGTCGAGATTGACGGCATGGTCGCCACCCGGGTTTCGATGCCGTTCTACGACCCGGAAGGGGTGAAGGCGCGTGCTTGAAGTTCTTGCCGTCACCCGCGTGGTCGCGGCTCCCGACTCGCTTGATCGGGCAACTTTTCCGGCCGAGTCGATTGCTCTGCGAACCGCGCCCGATGACGTCATGGTGATCGGTGGCGGATCCGTTGCTGTCGACGATCCACATGCGATCGTCCGCGAGGACGCCGGCTGGAGCGGTGTCTGGGTGAACCGTGTCCAGGCCGAAACGTATCTGCAAGCAAGCTGCTCGTGGCCAAGACCAACCGCCCGACCCGCCTTTGCGCAGGGGGCTATCGCCCATCTAGCCGTCAAGCTCTGGCTGACCGAGGATCGGACGCTGTTCGTGTTCCCGACCGCGTTGACCGCCGATTTCATTGAGCGGACGCCCGCGGACTGGTCGGCATGAACGAGTTCCTCGAACGCAAAGTCCGCTTGACCTGGGGCGAACAGAAGCCCACCTATGACGTAGTGATCATCGGCGGTGGCGGCCACGGCCTTTCCACGGCCTATCACTTGGCCACCCGACATGGGATCACCAACGTCGCGGTTTTGGAACGTAAGTACATCGGCGGCGGCAACAGCGGACGTAACACGACGGTAATTCGCTCGAACTACGGGGTGCCCGAATCGATCCGGTTCTATCAACGGTCCGTCGAGCTGTATCAGCGACTCGAAGAAGAGACCGATCGCTGGATCATGCACAAGCAGAAGGGCATTCTCTGGACGGTCCACACCGAAGCCGGGCTTCGCCAGGAGCGAGCCCGCTCGTTCATCAATCAGGCCAACGGTGTCGACACCGAGTTCCTCACCCCCGAAGAGATCGCCAGGATCGCGCCTGAGATCGACCTGAATGTGGGCGGTGGCAAGTATCCGGTTCTCGGTGCCTCCTATCAGGCGGCTGCCTCGACCGCCCGTCACGACCGGGTCAACTGGGCGCTCGCGGAAGGCGCGATGCGTCACGGGGTCGATGTGCTCCAACGCACCGAAGTGATCGACCTCATCATGGATGGCGACCGGGTGGTCGGCGTACGGACCAACCAC
>CAWIFX010000002.1:0-134534 GCA_963835515.1 uncultured Acidimicrobiia bacterium
GCGACTTCGAACAATCCCGCCGCGCCCATGCCGCCACCGACGCACATCGTCACGACCGCGTACTTGACTCCACGCCGTTTGCCTTCGAGAAGGGCATGACCGACCATCCGGGCACCGGACATTCCGTACGGGTGACCAATCGAGATGGCCCCACCGTTGACGTTGAAGATCTCGTTGTCGATGCCGAGTTGGTCGCGGCAATACAATGCCTGGACGGCGAACGCTTCGTTTAGTTCCCAAAGCCCGATGTCGTCGATGGTCAGATTGTTGCGTTCGAGGAGCTTGGGAACGGCAAACACCGGCCCGATTCCCATTTCGTCGGGGTCGACCCCGGCGACGGCCATGCCCCGGTAATAGCCGAGCGGCGCCAGACCACGTCTTTGCGCTTCTGACGCTTCCATGACGACCAACGCGGCGGCTCCATCTGACAGCTGGGATGCGTTCCCGGCTGTCACGTTTCCGCCTGGTCCGTTGACCGGTTGAAGTGAAGCCAGGCCTTCCAACGTGGTGGTAGGACGGTTTCCTTCGTCGAGGTTGAGAGTCACGGACTCCTTGGTGGTCTCGCCGGTCTCCTTGTTGACGAGTGCCTTGGTGGCTGTAACTTCAATGATTTCCTCGTCGAACAGTCCGTTCTGCTGGGCGGCAGCGACGCGCATCTGGGACTGATATCCGTATTCGTCGCAGGCTTCCCGGCTGATCCCGTATCGTTTGGCGACTACCTCGGCCGTCTGGATCATCGGCATGTACATGTTCGGTTCGCGATCAAGCACCGCAGGATCAGCCGCGCGGAAGAGGTTCATGTTGGAGTTCTGGACCAGGCTGATGGACTCTACGCCACCCGCAACGACGATGGGTGCGCCGTCAAACATGACCTGCTTGGCGGCGGTTGCAACGGCCATGAGCCCGGATGAGCACTGTCTGTCGATGGTCATCCCCGAGGTGGTTGCGTGCAGGCCGGCGGCGATGGCAGCGATCCTCGCAACGTTCATTCCCTGCGTTCCCTGTTGCATCGCCGCACCAAGAATGACATCGTCTACCTCACCCGGTTCCAGGCCGGCGCGTTCGACGGCAGCCGCAATGGCCTTTCCGGCTAGCGAAGGAGACTCAAGGTCGTTAAAGGCTCCTCGGTATGCCTTCCCGATTGGAGTTCTGGCGGTCGAGACTATGACAGCTTCCTTCACATTTCCTCCTTGCGGTGGCAGTGCGATCAACGTTTCGGCTAGCTATGCGGTTAACGATCGTTAGCTTATCGGCTCCGCATCGTTGCGAAACCGGGCCGGGGTCATAAGTGTCGCACCTACGACGAACAAAGCCATCGCCGTGATCCAGCCCGGTCGGTAGTCTGCGAAAACGTCTACCGAGTACCCAAGCAACGGTGCGCCGATTCCGAGACCGGACAAGAAGCCAAGCATGACGACACCGGATGCTCGTCCGGCGAGCCGGGCCGGAACAGATTGAATAACCGCCAGCATGCCGACGGTATTCCAGGAGCTGACGCTGAGTCCGGCGATGACGACAGCTGGCCAGACCAACCAGATCCCTGCCTGTTCGGCAATGGCCAGAAGGCCCGCCGCTACGACGGAGGCGATGGAGATGGTCAGGAGGCTGCGTTGCACCCCGACCCGGTGTTCGGCGGCGCGACCCCACCAGATTCTCCCGAAGATACCGAGTAGGCCGGCGACAGCTGCGGTTGCGCCGGCTGCCTGAGGTGACAGGCCGAGGACCTCTTCGGCAAAGAGCGGAACCCACTGGAAGATCGCCGAACCGGCCAAGCCGACCAGAAACCCGTACACAGAGATCCGCCAAATGATGCGGGGGAGGGGTTCTTTGCTCCTGGTGGTAGTCGGGCGTTCCTGAGGCGGGTCGGCCGGCAGTTTCCATACCGCAAACCCCAGACCCAGGACCGCCAACCCCGCATAGATGCCGACCGCGGTTCGCCAGGTCCCCAGACCGGCAATCCACGGAAGAGTGAGTCCACCTAGGAACGTGAAGATCTGGACTCCCGACTGTTTGATGCCGGTAATGATGCCCCTGACGCCAGCTTCGACGTGCAGCGATATGAGTTTGTTGGTCGCCGGATTGGACATCGATTGGGCAATTCCCGACACCAGAGCCCCGGCCAGTAATACGCCGTAGCCAGGAGCGGCCGCCATCATGCCCAGGCTGAGACCGCTCACCGCCAGGCTGGCTAGCGCTCCTGCTTTGGCTCCAATCTGGTCGATCGCAGCGCCAAACCTCGGTGCGAGGACGGCCCCGACGATCGAGGAGGCGGTTGCCAGGATCCCGATTTGCCACCTGGCGACGCCGAACTGGGCGATAAGGCTTGACGCGAGTACGGCGGCGATCACCAGCGGGAAGGTGGAGGCGCCCATCAACCCGGCCATGATCGAGCTGAGGGTGACATGGGTTCGCATGGATGAGGACGCTACCTGCGTTCGCGCGAGGGCGACGTTCTATGCTGACGGGAGAAAGGGACCCGATGAAGTTTCTTGGCGAACCGCCCAACTATGACTTGACCTACAGCGACGTCTTTATGGTGCCGGCTTCGACGACGTCGGGCAGCCGGTTGGACGTGGACCTCACGACTCCCGATGCGGTGGGAACCTCGATCCCGGTTGTGGTCGCCAACATGAACGCGGTGGCGGGTCGGCGTATGTCGGAGACCGTCGCCCGCAGAGGCGGTCTGGCGGTTCTTCCTCAGGACGCCCCACACGAGGTGCTGGCCGCTCTGATTGGTGGAGTCAAAGCTGCCCACCCCATCTACGACACACCGATAACGCTCAGCCCGGACTCGACGGTGTCCGAAGCTATGTCGCTGGTCTACAAGCGAGCGCATGGAGCGGTCGTGGTGGTCGATGGAGAGAGCCCGGTCGGGATCTTTACGCCGACCGACGCCCAGGGCGTAGACCGATTTGCGCCTCTGGCAGAGGTCATGCACCGTGACCTGGTCGTGGTCGAGGCGGCCACTGAACTCGAAGACATCTTCGACATGCTTAGCCACGAACGTATCACGACGGCGCCGGTCGTAGAGGGCGGCAAGCTGGTAGGAGCCATCACTCGTAAGGGCGCTCTGCGAGCCGGGCTGTATCGACCTGCTTTGGATGGCAACGGTCGCCTCATGGTGGCGGCGGCGGTCGGCATCAACGGTGATCCAGCCGAACGAGCCCGCCAGGCCCTTGACTTGGGGGCGGACCTGATCGTGGTCGACACGGCCCACGGGCACCAGACCAAAATGATCGAAGCCATTCGCGAAATTCGTTCAGCGATCGGCGCCACCCGGCTGGTAGCGGGCAATGTCGTGACTCCGGCAGGTGTTCAGGATCTAGCCGCGGCAGGAGCCGACATCATTAAGGTCGGCGTTGGCCCCGGCGCCATGTGCACCACCCGGATGATGACTGGAGTTGGTCGCCCACAGTTTTCTGCGGTTTTGGAATGCTCCCGAGAAGCGAGTCGTCTCGACAAGCACGTTTGGGCCGACGGTGGAGTCCGCTATCCCCGCGACGTCGCCCTGGCACTCGCAGCCGGAAGCGCTTCGGTAATGATCGGCTCGTGGTTTGCAGGGACCTATGAAGCGTCTGCCGACCTCCAATACGACGAAAGTGGGCGGATGTTCAAATCGAACTATGGCATGGCGTCGGCCAGGGCAGTCCTGCTTCGGACCAAGGGCGATTCCGAGTTTGATCGAGCGCGCAAGGGTCTTTTCGAGGAGGGAATCTCAACGAGTCGGATGTACATCGACCCTGATCGACCCAGCGTGGAGGACCTGATCGATGAAATCGCGGCAGGGGTTCGGAGTGCGTGTACCTATGCCGGGGCGGGTGACCTACGCGAGTTTGCCGACCGGGCGGTGGTCGGGGTGCAGTCCCTGGCCGGGTTCCAGGAGGGTCGAGCGACCTCATCGACCTGGGCCTGACGGGTTTA
The DNA here is from genome assembly GCA_963835515.1 of uncultured Acidimicrobiia bacterium. Lineage (GTDB taxonomy): Bacteria > Actinomycetota > Acidimicrobiia > Spongiisociales > JAENVV01 > JAENVV01. Next base: position 3,922 of record CAWIFX010000002.1, read on the forward strand.
TCCCGGCGGGCTAGGCCGTTGAGGGGTCGTAGCCGATAAGCGTCAATGCGGCGATCACCAGCACCACGCCAGTGATTTGTAGGGCCGTGAGGTGTTCCTTGAGGACCAGCCTTCCGAGTAAAACGGTCACTGCCGGGTACAGCGACGAGATCACCCCGGTGATCGAGAGTAAGCCGATCTGACTGGCGAGCAGAAAGAATATGTTCGCGAGCATATCGATCGCCCCCGACGCATAGGCCCATCGGGCTGCAATGCGGGGAGCCTTGCCCGTCTTGGGGCTCGCCACCAAGATGATGCCCAGAGCGATGAGGGTGGCCACCTTGGCTGGGATGAGCGGCCAGAGCCCGGCAGCCGGGTCGATCTGACCGACAAAGGCAAAAAACCCTCCGAACCCAAGCCCGGCGACTATGGCCATGACGACGGTGGATCGAGCCGCCCGCTGGCCGCTGTGCCGGTCGATCCCTGAGACCAGTGGGACGGCGATCAGGCCGAGTCCGGCTCCGGTGAGGGCGAGTAGCCCCGGTCGTTCGCCCCCGATGAGGCCGACCGAAACGGGAACCATCGCTCCCACAAATGCGGTAATCGGTGACACCGCGGCCATCGGTCCGATCGCCAACGCTTTGAATAGGAAAACGAGGCCAAGCAGGCCGGTGAGTCCGGCCGCAGCGCCGTACCAGGAGTCGCGTACGGTGACGTCCCCTCCCATGATGATCCACCCCGCAACAGCAAGGCCTAGGGCGGCCCAGGCGGCCCGAAAAGAGACTCTGGTGGCGGCGAGCTGCTTGGAAGCGAAGCCACCGATAAAATCCGAAAACCCGAAGCTGATGGCCGATCCCAGGGCCAGCAGTGAACTCACGTGAGCTCGTCAGGCAACTGTTCCGTTATAGCTTTCACGTCTTCTGCTGCACGGCGATCCATGACGAGGACCACATCGTCCATTTCCACAACGATCAGGTCTTGTACCCCGACCAGGACCACCGGTTTTGAGTCCGAGCGAACATACGTGTTCTCGGTCCCCGACAGGAATACATTCCCCTGGACCACGTTTCCGGCAGCGTCCTTGGTTCCGAGGTCGTAGAGCGTCGCCCAGGATCCAACGTCACTCCACCCGCACCTCAGCGGCAGCACTGCCCCGCGTTTGGTCGGCTCCATGACGGCGTAGTCGATCGAAAGTGGATCGATGTTGTTCCAACCCTCTTCTGCGAGGTGAACGGTCTCACCTTCATCTGGGGCGGACCGATAGGCGGCAACTACTGAGGCATGCATGTCGGGTGCATACGTTTCTAGCTCGTCGAGGAAGTCGGCGGCTCGAAACACGAAGATGCCGGCGTTCCATAGATATCCGGAGGCAACGTATTCGAGAGCGGTCTTCTCGTCGGGCTTTTCGACGAAGGCGGCAATGGCGCTGGCCTCGTCGCCCAGGCTGTCGCCTGGCCGAATGTATCCATACCCCGTTGCCGGGAAGGTGGGCACGATACCGAAGGTGGTCAGATGGCCGTCGCGGGCCGTGGCCACGGCCAGGTCGACCATTCTGGCGAACTCGTCGACATTCTCAATGACGTGATCCGACGGCAAAACTACGACCACCGATTCCGGGTCGCGGTCGATCGCCGCCAGGCAGGCGGCGGCCACGGCCGGAGCGGTGTTCTTGGCGGATGGTTCGATGAGGATCGTGGGGGATACGCCGATGGCAGCCAACTGCTTCTGGACCTTGCTGGCGTGCCGCGGACCGCATACGACGAGTGGTTCACCGACCTCTCCGAGGGTGGCTAGTCGAGCAGCCGTGTCTTGAATCATGGTCTGGGTGCCAACCAGAGATCGAAACTGTTTGGGAGTGGAGCGACGCGACAGCGGCCACAGCCGCGTCCCAGAGCCACCGGAGAGAATGACGGGGATGATCACGGCTACTCCCCGGAGAACGTCGGAGGACGTTTCTCGATGTGAGCCGAAATGGCTTCCATGAGATCGGCAGATTGGAGGTGGGAAGCGTTGTACAACGCGACGTAGTCGAGTGCTTCTCCGACGGAACGGCCCTCGTTCGCCCTCAGAATATGCTTGGTCCCTTGGACGACGAGCGGCGAATTGGCGGCGATTTCTTCGGCCAGGGAACGAGCAGCCTTGTGCAAGGTATCAACATCGTCGTAGAGGTCGTTTACCAGGCCGATCTTCTCGGCTCTCGCGGCGTCGATGTCTTTCCCGGTATAGGCCAGTTCGGCCACGTGTCCCGGACTCACGATGGCAGGAAGGCGTTGGAGTGTTCCGACGTCGGCGACGATGGCGAGTTTCGTTTCCCGGATTGAAAACACCGCATCTTTGGCGGCGATTCGGATGTCGGCAGCCGTGATGAGATCGATGCCGCCCCCGAGACAGTATCCGTGAATGGCGGCGATTACCGGTTTCTGGCAATCCGCAATTGAGGTGAAGGCCTGTTGCATTCGTTTGATCTCTCGGTAGCCGCTTTGAGCTTTGGCAGCCGGGGAGTTCCCCGAACCAACCGACACTCCGGCAAACTCGATGAGATCCAGCCCAACCGTGAACGCTTTGCCACGTGCGGCGATGATGATGACCCGAACGGCTTCGATGGCGCTAACGGCTTGCATGGCGAGCGGGAGGTCCGTCCAGAACGCCTTGCCCATCGCATTCAGTTTGTCTGGCCGATCCAGCCACACGGTTCCGATCGGACCGTCCTGTTCGATAGTGATGACATCGCTCGCAAATTTCATGGACAGAACTGTAGAGGAATGGACCGCGATGCCAACACCCGGTTGCCGGCCCCAGCCGGAAATAGTTGTCGGGCGCGGAAGGTGACCTGGCGCTTCGCCTATGATTGCGCAGCGACGAGCCTGGTGGCTGAGGAGTGAGCAAGATGACGCGGGGATCTTTTGGCCGTCCGAGCTGGCCGTCCACATATCGCGCAGCTGGCCCCACCGTCAGCGTTCGGATGAGTCACCCATGACCGAAGCGGTTGTTGCCGACAAAGCTCCTGCCCCCATAGGCCTCGGGACCTTCGGTGGAGTCTTTACTCCGTCGATTCTGACGATTCTCGGTGTGATCATGTATCTGCGATTCGGATGGGTCGTAGGAAACGCCGGTTTGGTTGGCACGCTCATTATCGTGACAATCGCCACAGCCATCACCTTCCTGACCGGGCTGTCAATATCGCAGATCGCCACAGATCAGCGGATAAAGACCGGTGGCGCCTACTACATGATCAGTCGGGCGCTCGGCATCGAAGTGGGCGGAGCGATTGGGATCCCCCTGTATGTCGCCCAGGCCCTCTCGGTGGCCCTGTACACGATTGGTTTCGCCGAGAGTTTGACGGCCGTCTTTCCAATCCTGAACGAGCGGATCGTGGCGATGGTCACGGCCATCCTGGTGACCGCACTGGCGCTGATCTCGGCTCGTACCGCCATCCGGGTCCAGTACTTCATCATGGCCGGTATCGCCATATCGCTTATCTCGTTGTTCCTCGGTTCACCGCTTCCGGATGCCGCAGTGACCACCCTCGATCAGCCGACCGCCGGCTTCTGGATCGTGTTTGCGGTGTTCTTCCCAGCCGTGACGGGAATCATGGCCGGGGTCAATATGAGCGGAGATCTCGCCGACCCCCGCAAGTCGATTCCGCGCGGCACGATGGCGGCCATCGCAGTGAGTTTTGTCGTATACATGACGATCCCGTTCCTGCTCCAGCGGTCTGCGTCAACGGCGGACCTCATCAACGATCCGCTGATCATGCGCCGCATAGCTGTGTGGGGTGATGCGATTCTGGTAGGAGTCTGGGGGGCGACGCTGTCGAGTGCGGTCGGGAGCATTCTCGGTGCCCCGCGCATTCTGCAAGCTCTGGCTCGTGACAACATCCTCCCCAAGCCCATGCGATTTGTCGGCAAGGGAGCTGGTCCATCCGACGAACCCAGAATCGGCACCTACTTCTCCCTCGGGTTGGCCCTTGTGGCCATTGCGCTGGGAGACCTGAACGTTATTGCGCCGATTCTCACCATGTTTTTCCTCGCCACCTATGCCGTAGTGAACGTGGTCTCGGCGGTCGAACGGTTCCTGCGGAGTCCGTCGTTCCGCCCAACCTTCAAGGTGCACTGGGCGCTGTCGGCGTTGGGAGCGGCCGGTTGTACGGCAGTGATGTTCCTCATCAATCCAGTCGCAACCGTTGTGGCCGCTTTCGTTGTCCTTGGGATCTATCTGTGGCTCCAGCACAAAGGTATCAAGACCACCTGGGGTGACGCCCGTGAGGGTGCCTGGCAGGCCCTTATCCGGTGGGGTCTCATCAATCTTCGCTCCTCGGGTCATGCCAAGACGTGGCGTCCCAACTTTCTGGTCCTGGCCGGGAGTCCGGCCAAACGTTGGTACTTGATCGATTTGGCCAACACGATCTCACATGACCGGGGAATCCTGAGCGTTGCGACGATCTTGCCTGATCCGGTTACCAGTGAGAGGAAGACGCAGTTGGCGGCCACGATCCGGGACCACCTTGAGGAACGCAGCGTTGAGGCGCTCGTAAGGGTGGTGTCAGCGCCTTCGCCATACATAGGTGCGGCTCTGCTCGTTGAGGCATACGGCCTCGGCACCCTCATTCCCAACACGATCATGCTCGGCGATGGCGAAACCACCGGCAACCGAACCGAATACGCGACCATGCTCGGGCATATCCATGCTGCCAATCGCAACATCGTCCTCGTTCGAGCGGTACCAACGGAAAGTTTTGGGTCTCGCCGGCGCATCGACGTATGGCTGCACGGTATTCGCGGCAACGGAGCGTTGATGTTGACGCTGTCCCACCTCCTTGCCACGAGCCTCGAGTGGCGGGGCGCTGTTGTGACGGTGCGGATGATTCTCACGAATCCAGGCGGAGCCGATGAGGCGCGCGAGAATCTGTCGAATCTCATCAAGTCCGCCAGGATCGATGCGGAGGTGGAGATCATGGTCGATGAACGTCCAGCAACCGAAGTGATCTCAGAGACTTCGCGGACCGCCGATATTGCATTCCTCGGTCTGCCAACCCCGGACATGGACGATATCACTGCGTTCGCAGATGTCCTTGAGTCGCTGATCGTCCGCACCGGGACGCTCCAGGCGGTTGCCTTCGTATTGGCGTCGAAGAGCGCCGACCTGGAGCTAATTCTCAACTAGCTCGCTGAGCCTTTGATGTGCCTATTTGACGGCGAAAGCCAACTTCATGTTGGCGTGGTACTGGGTTACCTGCCCGTCCTTGACCCGGGCCGTCATGTTCTGAACCTCAACGCCCGTGATACCTTTGACCGATTCGGAAGCTTTGGCGACGCCCCGCTGGATGGCGTCTTCGAAGCTTTCTTCGGAGATACCTATGACCTCGATGATCTTCACAACACCTTGCTCGATAAAGTCCGACATACGTTCTGGTCCTTTCACAGCCTGGCGGGTTTGGTCTGTCCCACCATACGTGGTTTACGGGCGGGTGAGACTGAATTGGGCAACGTCGATTCTGCCGGTGACAAAGCCCGCCTCGCAATAAGACAGGTAGGTTCTCCACATTTTTCTGAAGTCCTCGTCAAACCCGAGTGGGGCGATCTGAGACCAAGCGGCTTCGAAACGCTCGTGCCACCTGGCAAGGGTTTTGGCATAGTCGAGGCCGAATCGCTCCTCCATGTCCCAGTCGAGACCGCTTCTGGCCGTGAGCGTCCGGAGTACTGACGGACTCGGCAACAACCCGCCCGGGAAGATGTACCTGCGGATGAAGTCTTCGTTGGTGCGGTAGCTGTCAAAGAAGTCATCGTGAATGAGAATCGCCTGGAGACCCGCTCGCCCGCCTGGTTTGAGGACCCGGGCGATCGTGTCGAAGAAGTCTGGCCAGCGGCTGTCGTCGATTGATTCGATCATCTCGATGGAAATGACTCGATCGAACTGGCCATCCACCAACGCGTAGTCAAGCAACTGAACGTCAATCATTTCGTCGAGCCCGGCGGCTGCGTTCTGTGCCTTCGCGAAATCCGCTTGCTCCTGGGCAATGGTCAGGGTCGTGACGTGGCATCCGAGGCTGGCTGCATATCGGGCCATACCTCCCCACCCGGTGCCGATCTCGAGCACCGACTGGCCGGGCTGCAGATCGCATAATTCGGCGAGGCGGGCATATTTGGCGAGCTGGGCTTCTTCAAGCGACCGGGCCGTTTCGCCAAACCTGGCCGACGAATAGGTCATCGTCGGGTCGAGCCATGCTTCGTAGAACTCGTTGCCAAGGTTGTAATGATCGGCCATCGTTCGCACCGCTAGTTGGCGGTTCCGATTGGGTAGCCAGGTACCCATCTTTCGGCCGATCCCATAGAGGCGAGGGTGGCGTTCGGCCCACCTCTCCTGGTTCAAAGCCGCAAAAACGAGCAGCTCGGTCAGATCTTCCGGCTCGAACTCGTTTGCCATGTATGCCTCAACCAAAGCGTTCGAGCCCCCTCGCAGTACCCGCCCGAGCGATCCCTTTTTCTTGACGTGGATGACGGTGTTTGGCCCTGGTTCGGTCCCAATCAGAGCGTCTTTCGAGCCGTCCGGGAACGTTATACGGAGGGTGCCGGCGGATACTCCTGCTCCTAGCAACCTCAGTGCCAGCCGGTCGCTCATCGGGAGACTGCCGGTATTGACACGGACTGATCGGGAGCCGTCGGACGCGACCGGTACGGGGCGCCTTTTCTCCACAAGTGGAATGCCTGCCAGTGGATACCAACCATGACCCGGAGCGTCAGCAGGGGGTGCGAGACGAGGAGTCGCAGCAATGTACGGGTTGACAAGGGGACCCGATCACCCGACATTACGGCGCTGAACAGGTGGCCGTCGACGTCGGATTCGCGAACCGTCACCTGCATGTGTTCGCCGGGTGCTTCGAGTTCGAACCGGTAGCGGGCTGCCATGTCGATAAACGGAGAAACAAAGAACTCCTTATCCCATTCGTGAACTACCTTTGTATCGCTGCCGTGGTGATCGTCGACCGGGAGAAAGTAACTGTGGTGTTCGCCAAAGGTGTTCCTGACCTCGTACAGCACTGCAACAAGCGAGCCGTCGTGCCCATGGCAAAACCAGATGGTGATCGGATTGAAGGCGTAGCCGAATAGGCGAGGCATGGTCAGGAGGTGGACCTGCTCGATGTCGAGACCTTCCTGGCGTCCGAGTTGCACGATCCAAGGTTTCAGCGCTGATCCGTCCATCGGCCCGTGATCGGCCTGACGGAATGAGTACAGGTTCGGTCGATCAATGGAAAAGATCGGACTGGTCCGGTTGGCGCCTTCCAGGTCGTCGAGGTCGAGGAGCAACCAATACACGCCATAGGAGAACCCATGCTGACGGGGCCGGGCCCGTCGATGACGGACCTTCCCAACGTACAACGAGTTCATAACGTGGCCGCCTGACGCATGAGGGCATCGGCGGCGGCATAGCCCGACATGAGGCCGTCCTCATGGAACCCATAGCGGGTATAGGCGCCGCAGTAATAGGAGCGCAAGGTGCCCTGCAGGCCCGGGACTTCCGCCTGGGCCTCAATCGCCGCCCGGTCGAACATCGGGTGATCATAGTCCCAGGATCCGAGCTGACCCCGGGGTTCCTCTGGTGGATTGAGCGTCACAAATAACGGAGTCGGGGTCGAAAGGTTCTGCAGTTGATTCATCCAGTAGGTGACGCAGGGCAGTTCGGTACCGTTGCCTGCGGCGACGTTCCAACTCGCCCAGGCTCTGCGCTGTTTCGGCATGAACGACTGGTCGGTGTGCAGGACCGCCCGGTTCCTCGAATACTTGAACCGGCTGAGCACTGACTGTTCCTGCTGGGTCGCAGCCGACCCAAGCAGCGCCCGGGTGGTATCAGCGTGAGTGGCGAAGATCACCTGGTCGAACCGGTCGGTCCCCGATCCACTGAGGATCTGAACACCGTCGTCATCGCGTTGTACTTCGATCACCGGTTCGTCCAGTCGGATACGGTCAGAAAACGGCCGGGTTAGCTTGTCGACGTATTGCCGGCTTCCCCCTGACACGGTTCGCCATTGCGGGCGATCTCGGAGTTGCACGAGGCCATGATTGCGAAAGAAGCGGGCGAGGGTGGCGGCCGGGTAATCGGCCATATCGGATGTAGGTGTCGACCAGATGGCTGCCCCCATGGGAAGCAAGTATCGCTCTTTGAAGACGTCGGAGTAGCTGTCAATGAGGTCGCCGAGCCGCAGTGTCGGGTCGTCGACGTCCACCGTTTGGATGTACTTGTTGAAATGGAGAATGTCTTTGATCATGCGCCAGTGGCTCGGTCGCAGGAGCGCTGACGGCGTCGCAGCGATGCCCTTGAGGCTGCCTTCGTACTCGGGGGCAGATCCGGCGATAGCGAATGACATATTGCTCGGTTCGGTTGCAACGGCAAGTTCTGCAAAGAGTTCCGTGAGCAACGGATAGGTGGTTTCGTTGTAGACGATGAATCCGGTATCTACGGCGACCGGGACGTCCTCGATTTCAACGTCGACGGTGTGGCTATGGCCACCGACCCAGTCGGAAGCTTCATAGAGGGTGAGATCAACCTGATCGTTGAGGCGGTGGGCCGCCCCTAACCCTGAGATTCCAGTTCCGATGATCGCTACACGCATTTAAGGTATTCGTAACGGTCATCGATTTGGATTAACCGGTCATCAGAACCGGATGAGCGACGACCCCCACGTGTATCCGGCGCCAAAAGTTGAGAGCGCCACAAGCTGGCCCCGTACGAGTCGGTTCTCCCGGATTGCCGTGTCCATGCCGAGGGGAATGGTGGCGGCGGTGGTGTTGCCGAAACGCTGGATCGTGTTGAAGACCCGGCTCCCGTCGATTTCAAGACGTCGGGCGACGGCCTCGTTGATCCGCAGATTGGCCTGATGAAAGAAGAACCAGTCGACCTCGTCCAGTTTGGCGCCGTTGGCATCGAGCGCTTCATGGATGGACTCGGGCATCCTCTTGACGGCGTTCATGAAGATTCGGCGGCCATCCATGACGGGGAAATGCCGGCCGGCTTCGATGTCGTCGACGGTGATCCGATGGCCTGGTCGGGCCTGGCCGGGTGCTTCGGCCCAGAGGGCCTTGGCGCCCGAACCATCCGAATGAATGTGGGTTGAGTAGATCTGAGAGTCTTGGTCAGAAGGGTCGTCTACCGCTCGAAGGACAAAGGCGCCGGCGCCGTCACCGAACAGGATCGAAATGTCGCGGCCCTCGGGAGAAATGTCGAGGCCCTTTGAGTGAATTTCTGCTCCGAGGACCAACACTGTGGCGGCTTGTCCGGTGCGGATATACAGGTCGGCCATCGAGAGGGCATACATGAAACCGGAGCACTGTTGCCGAACGTCGATGGCCGGAATACCGGGCGCACCGAGCTTGTCCTGGAGGAAGCAGGCGGTGCCAGGGAAGTCATGATCGGGACTGATGGTGGCGAGGAGGATCATATCGAGGTCATCGGCCGTAGCCGCGGCGTCGACCATCGCACGGACCGCAGCTTCGTAGGCGAGGTCAGAGGTTGTCGTTCGTCCCGTGACCCAGCGCCGCTCGGCGATGCCCGATCGGTTCTCTATCCAGTCCGCCGTTGTGTCGAGTAGTCCGGCCAGTTCTTCATTGGACACCACTCGATCAGGCGTAAACGAACCGGTCCCAGCAATTCGTGAGCGCATGCGGGGAGTCTAGATACCGGGCCCGGCAATTGATAACCGCCCTGTTCCGGTTCAGTCGTCCGGGAAGAGCCGGGGCTTGAAAAGGCGGTCGTACTCGCGTAGGGCGAATCGGTCGGTCATTCCCGACACGTAGTCGATCGCCTTGATGAGCGCAGGTGCATCATCGACCTGATAGGTATCCGGTATCTCGTAGGGGTGGTGCCCGTAGTAGTCGACCAGCTCCGAAATGACCCGGATCGCCCGCTCGCGCTGTCCGTTGGTGTCATGCCGAAGGTAGACCCGTTCGAACATGAAATCCCGCAACTCGTGCATCGCTTCGAGGACCGCGGCGTCCATCGTGACATGTCCGGCTGCGATGGTCCCGTCGACGACTGCTTCGATCATCGTCCGGATCCACGTCGAGCCCGCTTCGGTGCCGAAGGTGGTCACCGCAGATGTCGGAAGATCGTCGAAGCTGATCACGCCCTCCCGGAGCGCGTCTTGAACGTCATGTGTGAGATAGGCGATGCGGTCGGCGAATCGACATAGATATCCCTCCGGCGTAGCCGGTGGTGGGTCGATTTTCCATGAGTGGGCGCGGATGCCGTCCAGCACTTCCCACGTCAGGTTGAGGGGCTCGAGCACCGACATGATGCGGACCGATTGCTGGGAGTGAAGCCACTCACCCTCGACGTACGGCGTGAGCGCATCCTCGCCGGTATGGCCGAATGGCGAGTGTCCAACATCGTGGCCGAGGCAGATCGCTTCCGTGAGGTCCTCGTTCAATCCAAGCGCCGCCGCCATCGAACGACCAGCCTGGGTCACCTGGAGCGTGTGGGTAAGGCGGGTGACAAAATGATCGCCCTCCGGGTTCATGAACACCTGGGTTTTGTGCTTCAGGCGCCGGAACGCCTTGGAGTGCAGAATACGATCCCGATCGCGCTGGAAAGCGGTTCGAAAGACGTCAGGCGCCTCGTCGGTCGCGCGGCCTCTGGATTGAGAGCTCAGCGTGGCGGCACCAGCCAGCGTCTCTCGTTCCCGTTGTTCGCGATCTTCTCTCGTCAGGCGGAGAAAGGCATCCTGCATCACACCACCCGTTCTCGAATCCGCGAGCTCAGGTAGTCCATCGAAGCGACCACGATGGCGATGGCGAGCATGTTGACCGAGGCGGCCGAGTATTCGAGCAGCCGGATGTTCTGCTGCAACACAAAGCCGATGCCACCACCACCGGCGAAGCCGATGATCGTCGACATGCGGACGTTGATGTCCCATCGGTAGAGCGTGAAGGCAATGTACGGAGGCACGATCTGTGGGGCAACTGCATATACGATGGTCTGGAGCCGGGTAGCCCCGGTCGCCTTGACGGCCTCGATGGGACCTTCCGAGATGCTCTCGACTTGCTCTGAGTACAACTTGGCAAGGGCTGCCACGGTATGAATTGCCAGCGCCAGTGCTCCGGCGAACGGACCGATGCCGACCCAGACCACGAATACGATGACCATGACGAGCGGTTCGATAGATCGCAACGTGTTGAAGATCGTCCGGGCCAGGTAGTAAGTGACCAGTCCGATCTGAACCGAAGACCGGCTGCGGTTCCGTAGCGCCAGGAGCAGGCCGATCACCGCGCCAGCCACGGCTGGCCAGCCGTAGATGGCCATCGGGTCCGTGACGCGATACAGCCATCCGATTCCAGCTCCCACAATCGCGCCGAGCACGGCTCCTGCCAGTGCGGCCAGCGGGTAGGTGGCGGCTTGCATGGTGGCGTCGGACACCCGACTGCGAACGAAGGTCGACAGGCGACCTGCCAGGGTGGCGAACACGGCCGCTCCGAGTAGGGCCGACAGCATGGTGGTGATGGCGGTGGCGATCTCCCCACTCTTCTCGAGAAAACCGCCAAGGAAGCCGAAACTGCCCAGAGCGTCATCGAGCCATCCGCCCACCTGGACGAGTAACTCGGAAACCAGCAGGATCCCCAGTATTCCGGCGACGGCGGCCAGGAGCGCCATGGCGCCGCGCTGACCACGCTCGGCGGGGGTCGGGGGTTCGTCGTCGACCGGCGGAAACGCGTAGCGGATAGCGGCAAGGGCAATCGCGGGAACGATCAAGAGTCCCGCCACCAGCAGGATCTTGTTGTCGGTCAACTGATCGGCGAGTTGCTGGGCCGTCCGGGACAGGACCACGCCAACCACCACGCCGAGAGGAATCGCCAGTAGTTGTAGTGACAGCTTGGTGACGGTGGTGGTGATATCGCGCATGAGATTGCGGGCGGCAAGAAAGCTCAGCGGGACTGCCAGGGCGGTGCCGAGGGTGGTCGCTAGGAGCGCCAGGAATACGGTTTCGATGATCTTGTCCCAGGTGTCTATCAGCGCCCGGCTGATCCGGGGTGAACTCCGTAGCTCTCCCGATGACGACTCGACCTCGACCGGCGAGAAAATGGTTCCGATGCGTTCGTTGGTAACTACCCGGATCGACTGAGCCTCGGCATCTTCGCGTTCGCGCGAGTCGACCTCCACTTCGAAGTTCCCGTCGACGTCAGCGAAGAACTCCCCGATCTTCAGCTCGAGATCCCCCGACGGTGGGACCTGGTTGATCGAACCACGTGAGTTTGGAGCGAATCCGATTCCGGTGATCAACAGGGTGTCTCCCGGCTCGGCACAGGCGGGCTCGACAACGAGACGCCGACCCTCCGTGACCGGAATGGGCTCAAATCCACCGGTGGGGCACGGAAGGTAGATCGTGAACTCGGTGTTGGTCGGGATACGATCGTAGGTCAACAATTCGGGCCGGGCGATATCGCGCAGCACGCGTACCAACTGCCCGCGGCGGGTTTCGGAACTGATCTCTCCGAGGTCGACCTTGGTTACCTCAAATCCGTAGGCGTAGGTGATGATGCCCGCAATGATCGCCAGGCCGAGGATGATGGACTGTCGGCGGGTGCGACGCTTGGGAGTGCTGGCGTCCCCAGCTCGTTTGGCTGCGGGAGGGCCGGTGTCGGGCGCCTTATCCGACACGCTCGGCCTCCTTGCCATAAATCTCCTTGAACTTGGCGTCGTCGATGGATGCGGGAGGTCCCTCAAATACGAGTTTGCCGTCGTTGAGGGCGATGGCCCGGTCGGCGTATCGGTGCACAAGGTCGAGGAAGTGGAGACTACAGAGGACCATCACTTCGTCCTCCTTGTTGATCTTTTCGAGGTACTGCATGATGGAATGGGCCAGGACCGGGTCGAGCGAGGCGACCGGTTCGTCGGCGAGGAGCATGCCGGGCTCTTGCATCATGGCGCGGGCGACCCCAACCCGTTGTTGTTGGCCGCCGCTGAGATTGTCGGCTCGAATGTAGGCCTTGTCCGCCAGTCCGACCCGGTTCAGCTGGGCGATGGCCTGATCACGATATTGCTGGGGAAACCGGTTGATCACGCTCAAGACTGGATTCACATATCCGAGGGACCCTGCCAGGACGTTCGTGATGACTTTGGAGCGTTCGACGAGGTTGAAGTGTTGGAACACCATGCCGATGTTGCGGCGGATTCTGCGCAGTTCGTCCGGGCCGGCTGTGGTGACGTCTACGCCGTCCCAGATGATCTTGCCCTCAGTCGGCTCGATGAGTCGGTTGATGCAGCGGAGGAGCGTTGACTTGCCCGATCCGGACAAGCCGATAACGGCCAGGAATTGGCCGGCGGGCACTTCGAAGCTGACATCTTCGAGCGCGACGGTGCCATTCGGGTAGACCTTCGTGAGGTGTTCTACTTTGAGCATCGCCCTGCCTTACTGGTGGATTGGACCGCGATATACGACTGGGGGCGGGACAAGTCCCGCCCCCAGTCCGCTAGGTAGTTGTCAGCCGTTATTCGTCGGCGAGGAGCTCTTCGATCTTACGGAGACCGTCGTACTCCGCGTCCGTGGCAGGCTCGATGCCCGTCCAACCGTAGAAGTCCTGGTTTCCGATCGACTCGTTCCAGGCGTCGGTTCCAGCGAAGGCAACCAGGGCCGCCTCGATCTGGGCACGAACGTCGGCGGGGAATTCCGGTCCGAACGACAGGGTGTCGTTGGGGATTCCAGGAGAGATCGCCAGGATGCGGACCTTCTGCATGATGTCCGGGGCGTCGGTCCGTGCCGAAGCGCGGGCGTCGAGGATCCGGTACTCGCCGTCGGTGCCACAAACCAGCTTGTCGCCGTCCTCGTTGGGTCCACACGTCGCGATGAGGTCATCGGACAATTCTGGAGCCATCGTCTCGTCCCAGTTGCCATCTGGCAGCAACGGTGGGCTGAAGAACGTGGTCGCAAAGTCGACCTCGCCGTTGTAGACAGCCAGGGCGGACTGGGTGTGTCCACCGGTTTCGACCTGCTCGCCCGGCGTGACGCCAGCTTCTGAGAACATGAGGCTCGGAACCCGGAAACCGGAAGTTGATGCGCCATCCGGGAACGCCCAGCTCGCGCCTTCGAGGTCCTCGATTGTGGTGAAATCACTGTCGCGAGGCACGAGAATCTGTGCCCAGTACACGCCCCATCCGAACCGAACCGCCTTGAAGGAAACGTCGACACCGCAAAGCGCCGAGGCTTCCACGTAGGCAGCACCCGGGATGAAGCCCATGGTGTTCTCAGGAGAAGCGCACATTTCTTCGATCGTGGCCGAGTAGTCGGTTGGCACGATGACCTCGTAGGTCAGACCGGTTGCCTCATTGAGCGCTTCGGCCATCAACTCGCCACCGGTGACGATAATCGCCGCCTCGGCGGACGGCACGAAGAGAACCTTGATCGGGTTATCGGGGGTGCCGACTGTGGCCATGGCTTCGGTGGTGGTAGTTGTTTCGGCCACTGTTGTAGTGACATCGGCTGCCGTGGTGGTCGTCTCAGCGGCAACGGTGGAGTCGGTCGAAGCGTCTCCTCCGCAAGCTGCGAGCACAAGCGCCAACACGACGCTCATGGATGCCCAGGTACGAGCTTTCATTTGGATTTCCCTTGGTTGGGTTACATGACAACACCGAGGCAGGTCCTGCCTCGATGCGAACCCGAGGCTAGCCAGGCCAGGCCGAGGTTTCCAGACCGCGAAAAGGACTCACGTCTGTTGCGTATCGACAAACGCCTGGAATTCGTCCCAGTTCGCCACATCGTGGGTACCTGGGACCGGATGATTCCACGGCCGAACGAACCGAACCGTGGCCCGATCCGGGCGGTGGAGGTGGATGTCGTAGATGTTGTGGGGAGCGTCGTCGAGGTAGACGTCGCAGTCGACTTGCCACTTCTCGTCGAGGATATGCACTTCTCTGGTCGGCAGTTTGTGTTCGGCGATCCACTCGTAGGTGTCGTGGGTTGCCCAGTACGGCTTTGAGGTCAAGATGACGATCGTGTGCCCGCTTTTGGCGAGTTTCCACAGGGTGTCGACGGCTCCCTCATAGGTCTCAAGGTGCCGGAACAGGGAGGCACCCTTCAAGTAGCGAGCCCAATCCCAGAATTGGCGCATGGTGGCGAAATGAGTAGCTGCCGGTATGCCGTCCCAGCTATCAATGACGTCGGAACCGAGGTTGGTCCCGAACTCCTCGTTGTAGAACGTGATCCAGCCGCCATTGAAGTTGGCGACCACTCCGTCCAAGTCGATACCTAGGCGCATAGGGGAGCGAGGATAGATGCTTGTGTGCAAAACCGGGGATCCGGTGGTTGACTGGCCAGGGTCAGTTGATGCGAACCCAATCGAGCACCTCGGGCATCCGGCGTTTGAGCAGCAGGGAGGCGAGTTGGAGAGCGATGACATACACGATCGCTCCGTAGATCATCGAGACGCCGGAAACCTGCCATAACGAAAACCTGGTCGCCCCGAATGCCTCGACGAGTGTAAAGGCGACCGCCGGCGGAACCATGAGTAACCCAATCAGGAAAAACGAGATGAGCTGTGAGGTGATGGCCAGGCAGCCATGCTCGGACGCCTGGGAGAAGACGTCAGTACCCATATCGGGCAATCGAAGTGGGGTCAGTACCGAGGCGAGGTTCCCTACGGCCAATTGGCAGGCGACCGCGGTCAGAAGAATCGCCGGCATGTAAATCACTCGTGACCACCCGCCCGTAATCGCCGCGAGCGTCGCCGTCAGAATGGCCGTTTCAATGGTCAGGGCAATCGTCGTGGCGATGTTCTTGCCGAGGAGGGTCTGACGAGGGGTTATTGGCAAGGCGAATAGGTAGGAGGCCGCCCGCCGTTCCCAGCCGAACTGATTGAGGGCGATGGGCAAGCCAACGAACAGGACCGCACTTGGGGCAGCGAGTACTAGCCACGGGGTGACGGCCAAACGCTCAAGTTGGGTCTGGCCCAGGATCAGGGTCGCCGCCAGAATGCCGATAAAGATGACCCCACCGGTCCACACCATCCGCATCCGGGGGTCCCGCAAGTACATCCGAAGTTCCTTTCGGATGACGACTGCGGTGGGACCCCAGCCTGCTAACTCGGTGAATGGCTTCATGCGAGAGGCTGACTTGGTTGAGGTTGCCTCCGGCTGGGTGATGAGCCGGGTAAGCATCCGGTTCCATACATAGGTGAGGCCGAGGAGACTGAGAAAAGACCAGGCCAGCAGCCCGGCGGTGAGCAGCGCTTCTCCCCGTGCAGCAGTCGTGATGGCTGCCTGCGCGGCCCCAGGAGGCAGTAGCCACGCCCAGCCGCTGGCGGGATGGGCAAGGAGCGCCCCTTCGAGGCCAAGCGACCCGATCGCGTCTGCCACGATCGACTGGCCGCCGTAGAGGACCAGGCCGAGGCCGACGACGAACAGCATCGTGAGGTCACGACCTCGGCGGCTCTTGATGAGCATCGAGAAGGCCGTCGTGAAAGCCTGACCACCAATGACGTACGACCCGATGATGAGAACAACTGCGATGATGGTTACCGGGGTGAGAACCCATCCGGACCACAGGACGAGGTTCACGAGAATCACGAGGATGGGCACGATGATCGGCGGCGTGAGCATCGCCGCTCCGGTCAACCCGATCATCATGCGCCAGCGGGTCATGGGAAGCGTCGCGAACTTGGCGGGATCGAGGGTCTCGTCAATTGGGAAGATGAGTACCGGCAGCGTTGCCCAGCCAACCCAGCCGATGACGGATAACCAAATTCCGAATTCGGCCGCCGCGGTCGCATCTAGTGACTTGCTTGTGTCGTAGTAGAACTGAGCGCCAAGCGCGGCGATTACCGTCAGGCCAATGGCGATGACCGGCAGCCCCCATCGTCGCTGGCGATCGGTTCGGAGGCCGTTCGCTAGTAGGCGCCACTTCAGCCAGACGAGTTGGCGAGCCATTCAAGACCTTGGGTTGTGTCGGAGGCGCCGACCGCCGCCAGGAAGGCGTCCTCGACGTTGGCGACGCCGTAGTGGGCCAGCAGTTTGTCGGGACTCGCCTCGATGATGAGTTCGCCGGCCACCATGATCCCGATCCTGGTGCAGAGCCTTTCGACGAGTTCCATGACATGAGACGAGAAGACGATTGTCGCTCCACTCTCCGTATAACGCTGGAGCAACTGCCGGATAAGCCGGGCACTGATCGCGTCCACCCCTTCAAATGGTTCATCCAGGAACAGGACGGGAGGGGCGTGGATGACTGCAGCCGCCAGAGCCACTTTCTTGCGCATGCCCCGCGAGTAGTCGCCGATTACGGTCCGTGAAGCGTCTTCGAGGTCGAGTAGTGCGAGCAGTTCCTCGCGGCGCGAGGCTGCCTGCGCTTTTGGTAGTCCGTGGATGGCTGCGGTGAAGTCCAGCAATTCGGCGCCGGTCAGGCGTTCGTAAAGGTTGAACTCCTCGGGAAGGACCCCGATCCGTCGTTTGGCGTCCGTGGGGTTTTTCCATGTGTTGAATTCTCCGATGCCCGCCGTTCCGCCGTCGGGTCGTAGAAGGCCGACGATCATCTTGATCGTGGTGGTTTTACCTGCCCCGTTCGGGCCCAGCAGTCCGTAGAACTCACCGGGCATGACGGCGAGATCGACAGCATTGACGGCCACCTTTTTGCCAAAGCGACGCGTGAGGCCCTTGGCCCAGACGGCCGGTTGTCCATTGTGCATGGCGACAGTCTGGCACCGTTCTGAGAATGTGCGAGGGCGTGCCCAGAATCCCAGCCGGCCGGACCTGTGCGGATCTCTTCGGGCTACCATCAGCGGCAGTGGAATACCAAGCTCTCTATCGCAAGTACCGGCCTCAGCTCTTCGACGAGGTGGTCGGCCAGTCCCATGTAACGAACACCCTCGTGCGTGAAATCGCCGAAGGCAAGGTCGCGCACGCCTATCTGTTTGCCGGCCCGCGTGGCACCGGGAAGACCACCTCCGCCCGGCTACTCGCCAAGGCTTTGAACTGTCAGAACCCACCCGGTGGTGGCGAGCCGTGTAATGCCTGCGATTCGTGTTTGGCTATTGTGAACGGCTCGTCCTTCGACGTCACAGAACTCGACGCGGCATCCCACAATTCGGTCGATGACATTCGCGATATCAAGGTCAGTGTGACCACGGTGGCCTCGGTCGGCGGCGCCAAGCGAGTATTCATCCTCGACGAAGCACACATGTTGTCGAAGGCGGCGTCGAACGCCCTGCTGAAAACCCTTGAGGAGCCGCCCGAGCACGTTCACTTTGTGCTCGCGACCACCGAGCCGTACAAGTTGCTCGACACCATCCGATCGCGCTCGCAGAGATTCGACTTTCACCCGGTATCGGTGGAGGAACTCGTTGGCCATCTCGCCTACGTCGCGGACCTTGAGTCATATCAGGTGGCTGATGGTGCCCTACAACTTGTTGCCCGCCACGCCGCGGGCTCGGTTCGCGACTCGTTGAGCCTGCTTGAACAGGTCGCGGCTCTTGGCAACGGTTCGGTCGATCCCGCCGCGATCAACCGGGCGCTTGGCCTGGCCGACCGAGACGTGTTTGCCAGGTTGGCGACCGCGGTCGGCGAACACGATGCCAAGGCAGCCCTGGAACTTACCGCCAAGCTGGCCGCCGACGGAGTCGACTTGCGAAGATTCTTATCCGAATCGATCGGGTTCTTCAGGGGAGTATTCCTGGCGCACTACGCGCCCAACCTTGACGAGGTCGCCGACGAGCCGGCCGACATCTTGGAGGATTGGCGGGCGGTTGCTGCCAGCCTCCCGGTTGCCGATGTCATCCGAGCCATGGATGTTCTGTCAGATGGTTTGTTGCGGTTGCGTGAAGGCCGCGAGGAACGCCTTATGACAGAGATAACCTTGTTGAAACTAACCCGACCCGAAGTGGCGGTCGATCTCCCTTCGATGCAGGCTCGTCTCGACACACTGGAACGGCGCGTGTCGGCAATCGCCCGTATGGGCCCGTCTGGTGGGGGCGACTCCCAAGCTCCGACGGTCCAGCCGACGACGGCACCATCGGTACCGGCGCCAGTGGCTGCGGCTCCGGAGGCTACGGCGCCACCAACCCTCAAACTTGTCGGAACACCACCGGATCCGGACCCTGAGACTTCTTCGGATGCTGTTGTCGCCAGCACCATCACGCCGGCCAGCCCGTCGGCTGAGATCGAGATTGATCTCACGGCATTCAAGAATATCTGGCCCGCCCTATCCGCCCAGGTCAAGGATGAACTTGGAAATCGCCGTCATGCGCTGTTTCGTGAAGCGCGTCCTGGCGTGGTCGACGGGTCCGTTCTGGTGATACACGTACCAGGACATCTGGGCTTCCACCTTGAGCAAATGATTTCCGATCCTCAGTTTGCCGCGGCGGTTTCTGCTTCAGCGTCGGCGCTGCTCGGGGGGACCGTCACCACCCGATTCGCAGCTGACAACGCAGACCAGAACACCCCCGCTTCCTCGGAACCAGATGAGAGCGACGAAGTTGTCGACAAAGACCGGATGGCCGAAGCGGCGCCTTCCGATCCGGTGGCACTCGTCGAGGACCTCCTCGGTGGCGAGGTTATCGACGAATCCTAGGTACCCGTCTAAAGCTCGGAACGGCCAACCAGGGCCCGACCGAGCGTGACGGTGTCCGCGTAATCGAGGTCGCCTCCCACTGGCAGGCCAGACGCCAGGCGACTCACCCGGACTCCGAGCGGCTTGAACTCCTTGGCAATGTACATCGAGGTAGCGTCACCTTCCACGGTGGGATTGGTGGCGCAGATGAGCTCGGTGATTCCCTCTGATTCGACTCGCCGCTTCAGCTCCGCAAACCGGAGTTGCCCTGGTCCGATCCCGTCGATGGGCGAGAGTGAGCCGCCCAGAACGTGGTACCTGCCCCCAAATTCCCTGGTTGATTCGAGCACCGGGATGTCCTGGGCACGTTCCACAACACACACGAGGTCGGGCAGGCGTCGGACGTCTCGACAGATCAGACACTCCTCGGAAGCGGTGACGTTGTAGCAGCGTGCGCACAAGCCGATCTGCTCTTTGACGTCGATAATGGCCTGGGCGAGTCGACGGGCGTCTGCTTCTTCTCCGTTGAGGAGGTGAAACGCCAGTCGCTGAGCCGATTTGCGACCGACTCCCGGTAGGCGGGAGAGCTCATCGATAAGTCGTTGTATGGGGCCCTCGAACATCAGCCGAGTAGGCCGCCGAGATCCAACCCACCGGTAAGGCCACCCATCTGTTCGGCAGCAACCTCGCTTACGCTATGCAGGGCAGAGTTGACGGCCGCGACTACAAGATCGCCGAGCATCTCGGCGTCGTCGGGATCGATCACCGACGGGTCGATGTTGACGGCCAGGACCTCGCCTGATCCCTTGACCGTGGCGGTTACGACGCCTCCACCGGCGGACCCTTGAAACTCACGTGAAGCGAGGTCGGCTTGAGCGGCCGCGAGCTGTTCTTGCATCTTTTGAGCCTGCTTCATCAGCTGGCCCATGTCGGGGGGTCGTTGAGTCATAGAGGGGAGTGTAGATCGTGTCAGAGGAATCGAGGTGACGATCTAAAGCTGGCGGGCGACTTCAATCGCCTCTGCCAATGAGTCTGCGACAGGGAAGCCGGTAGCAACAAGGTCGGCACGAGCGTGAGATCCCGATGCGAACATCACCGCCGGGACTCCGTTGGCTCGCGCCGCGACGGCATCGTCGACTGAGTCACCGATAACGACGAAGCTCGACGGGTCGTCTGGCGCCGATGGGTGGGCGAGCAAGGCTCGGAGGTGCGAAAGCATGGAACCCTCCTTGAGCGCACCGCTTCCGTCGCGTAATCCGTCGATCCGAACCATGTACCGGGCGACGCCGAAGACCTCGGCGCGTTCGATGACGTGATGATGGGGTGCCATCGACAGCAACGACTGGCTGGTGCCGTTCTCGTGGAGCCATTCGAGGAGCTCGTGAGCTCCGTCCGACAGTCGAGCCTCTGGCATGCGCCGGGCGTACGCGTCATGGAATGTATCGTCCAGGTCTCGCCACTCCCGGGGAGTGATGGGCCGTTCGAGCATACGTTCGTAGAAAATGGACACCGGACGCGCGAATAGCCTGGCATGGTCTTCAACACTCAACTTGGGGACCCCGTAGGGCGAAACCGTTTCGTTTACTGCGTCGATGACGACATGAATATCGTTGAGGAGCGTCCCGTTCCAGTCCCAGATGACGTGTTGCATCGGCGAGACCCTACCGCAGACTGGCAACGAGCTTGTCGTAGCGCGGTCCGATAACCGCCCACGAGAACTGGTCCATGGCGGGACGAGTAATCCCGGTCACGTCCCTTCGGTGACCGGCGTTGGTCAGTGCCTTGGCCAATAACTCGACGGCCTGCTCCGGTTTTTCATACAACGTGGCGGCATGAGCTTGCGACGGGACGAGCTCGGGATAGGACAGCCGATTTGGGAGTATCGGAAAAGCCCCGGCGGCTACTGCCTCGGCAACACTGACGCCGAAAAACTCGTGTTGAGCTGAGCTGAGAACGATGTCAGACCCCGATACGAGTTCGTCGTAGCGGTCCTGCTCGGCGAAGCCGAACTGGACAATGTGACTGCCGAGGCGTACCTCGGCCTCCGCGAACTCGGTTGGCACTTGTCGGAAATTCTCGCCAGTCACTGCCAGCCGGAACGCCATTCCTTGATCGGCGAGCCGATAGAGAATCTCGAACATCTCGACCGGGTTCTTGTCGTACTCCCAGCGTTGGTTCCACAACACCAACGGAGCCTCATGCTCAGATTTGAGCGCTGGTCGGATGGGAATGCCCACCCCGACCACGGACGTCTTGTCGCGTACCTGTTCAACGAGATCGGTCTGGCGGTAGTCGGGGAAGTTCTTGAGGAAGGGGGTGATGGCTTCAAAGAACACGTCGCGGTGATAGTGCGAATTGAATACGACTTGGTCCGCGGCGAGCATTGACCGCCAGTTGACGAATCCATAGCTCAGGTCTTCGCCGCGAGTACGGGGCGAAAGCGGGTAGGTCAGTTGGTTTTCGTGCATGTATAGCAACGACGGTGGGTTCCCGAGTTGTGATCCGGCCAGCCCGAGGAAGGTAGCGAGGTCGAGCATGGACGACGCCATGATTGCATCGGGCAGACCTACCTTGCTCGCCAGATCAATCGCCTGATGCGCCAGCGTGACCGGCCCGCCGTGCATCCGCCATTTCCAGAACCGACCTTCCATCGTTAACAGATGTATCTCATGCTGGGAGATTTCCTGCCAACCGTCCGCCCACGCCTGATGGGACCCGGTGTAGTAGGGCTCAGGGAGAAATATGCGCACGGACAGCTACTCGTCGAGCGTGCCCTTGAGTCGGTCAAGTCGGTCGAGGTCATGCCGGGCGTGCATGAAGCGGATGGATCCGGTCTTTGATCGCATCACCACAGAATGGGTGATGGCTCCGTGCCCGAAGAAATCGACCCCGTCCAGTAGCTCGCCATCAGTCACACCGGTCGCAGCGAAGAAGATGTTCTTGCCGCTTACGAGATCGCTGATCGTGAGGATCCGGTCCAGATCGTGGCCGTTGTCGAGTGCATATTGGGTTTCGGTGTCATCGCGTGGCCAGAGCTTGCATTGAATCTCGCCACCCATGGCCGTGAGGGCCGCGGCGGCGATGACCGCTTCAGGGGAGCCACCGATTCCGAGCAGAATGTCGATGCCCGACGCCGACTCGGCCGTGGAGATGGCTCCGGAAACGTCGCCGTCCGATATCAGTCGGATTCGGGCTCCGGCGGCCCGAACCTCATCGATGAAGGGCTGGTTGCGAGGGCGGTCCAGGATGATGGCGGTGAGATCGTCCATGTCCTTACCGGTGGCCTTGGCGACCTGGCGCAGGTTGTGGCGCACCGGCGCCTCGATGTCCACCGAACCGGCCGCTTGCGGGCCGACGGCGATCTTGTCCATGTACACGAGGCTGCCAGGGGAATACATGGTCCCGGCCTCGGCGAGGGCGATGACGGCCAAAGCACCCGGTCGACCAGCCGCGGTCAAGCTCGTTCCGTCGATGGGATCGACGGCTACATCGACCTTGGGGCCGGTCCCGTTGCCGACCTTTTCTCCGTTGTAGAGCATCGGCGCTTCGTCTTTTTCGCCTTCGCCAATGGCAATCGTCCCGTCCATGTCGATGGTCGAAAGAATCACCCGCATCGCGTCCACCGCGGCTTGGTCGGCGGCCTCTTTGTCGCCGCGTCCTTGCCAGCGGGCGCCGGCGATGGCGGCGGATTCGGTCACTCTGGCAAGTTCCAAGCCCAGGTTGCGCTCAGGTACTTCTTTCATGCAGGAACCTCCAAAACCATGGCGTCGCCTTGTCCGCCGCCTCCGCACAAGGTTACGGCCCCCAGGCCACCGCCGCGCTCCTTCAGTACGTTGATCAATGTGACGACCAGGCGGGCGCCGGTAGCTCCGATCGGGTGGCCGAGAGCGACCGCTCCACCGTGGACGTTGACACGGTCCTCGGGGATTTCGAGCATCCGGGCCGACCACAAGGCCACTGAGGCAAAGGCTTCGTTGATCTCAACGGCGTGCAAATCGGTCGCGCTGAGGTCAGCTTTTTTCAGCGCCACCGCCAGAGCTTCAGCCGGGCGTTCGTGCAACGACGGGTCGATCCCGCCGATCTGACCGTACGACCGAATCTCGGCGAGCACTTCGAGTCCTTCAGCGTCAGCTGCCTGACGATCTGCAACGATCACCGCCGCCCCGCCGTCGGAAATCTGGCTTGAGTTGCCTGCGGTCAACGTGCCGGTCTTTCCAAAGGCAGGTCGCAGAGCCCCGAGGCTCTCGGCGGTGGTTCCGGTTCGGATGCCTTCATCTTCGCTGACCGTCACGGAAGCGCCTTTACGCTGGGGGACCTCAACCGGGGCGATTTCCCTAGCGAAGATGCCGGTTCGGCTGGCATTCTCGGCTCGTGCGTGACTCCGGGCGGACCATGCATCCTGTTGAGCCCGGTCAATGCCGAGTTGGTCGTTCTTGATATCGGACGCACTGCCCATCGAGCATTGGTCAAACGAGCAGTACAGCCCGTCGTGCATCATCACATCGATGAGCTCGGCATCGCCCAAACGAGCTCCCCAGCGGGCCTTGGGCATGACATAGGGTGCGTTGCTCATTGATTCCATGCCGCCGGCCACGACAAACTTGGAGTCGCCAAGCAACACCGACCGATTGGCCATCCCGATGGCCGCCAGGCCAGAGAGACAAACCTTATTGACAGTCAAGGACGGGACGGTCATCGGCAAACCCGCCAGGACCGCAGCCTGCCGAGCGGTGATCTGGCCCTCGCCTGCCTGAAGAACCTGGCCGAAGATGACCTCATCGATTCGCTGTGGGTCGAGGTCCCCGAGCGCCGCCCGGATGGCGGTCGCGCCAAGGTCGACGGCTCGCACCGAGGCGAGCCCCCCACCAAACTTCCCGATCGGGGTACGTTTTGCGCCAGCGATTACAGCGGTCATCCATTTCCTCCTGTGTGCCGCCCATGGTACCCAACCCGTTTACACTCGGATCGTGCGCCTCTACAACATTGACCATGTCGGTCTGGCGGTATTCGACCTCGACGCCGCACTGGCCGACTACGAACGCCTCTACGGCATCCGACCGCTCTATCGCGAAACCGTTGCTTCTCAGGATGTCGAAGAGGCGATGTTGCCGCTCGGGGGTTCGTTCGTCCAGCTACTCCAGCCTCTGTCGAGCGACGGCCCGATCGGGCGCTTTCTCGAGCGAAATGGCGAGGGCTTGCATCATCTTGCTTTTGCGGTAGATGATATTGAAGTGGCCCTGGCGGAGCTCGCCAGCGAAGGTGCCCGGCTTATCGACCAGGTGCCTCGCCCTGGCGGGCGCGGCGCCAAGATCGCCTTCATTCATCCCAAAACGCTGTCTGGAACTTTGGTCGAGTTGGTGGAGCTCCCCGATGATCATTAAGGGTGGCGCCGGTGAGCAAGAGGCAGCTGCCATCGCCGCGGTCGTGGCCTCTGTCCTGGCCGAGGAACAGAACCGCAAACCGGGTCCGCGTCCCGAGCCATCAGCTTGGGTGGCCGCCATGCGACAGGCCAGAAGTCGTCTGCGGCCCGTCCCGCCTCCTCCTGGAGAGACCGAGGCCGGCAAGGTGAGTCGGTTCATCGACCAGGCTCAGTGAAGCGCAGATCGGCGAATCGCCTGTTCCTGGCTCTCTCCTGGGTCGGATTGGTCGTAATTGCCGGATTGCCCTTCGGGGGATGGGTCCGATGGATGACAATGCCGGACCGGGATCTCGACTTGCTTGTGTATGACTCGACCGTGTTCGACGCACAGCGGCGACAGCACAACGCGGTTGGTCTCGTGATGACGTATCTGAAGGTGCCCTTCGACAATGCGACCGACTACGTGGGCTCGAGTCCCGGAGGTTTTCCTTTCGGTACCTGGCCTGCGGAGCGACCGGGCCTGGTCATGTTGGTCGATGCCTACGGCGTCTACGTCAACGATCAGGCTGACCTGGATCCCAATGGGGAGGTACGGATCACCCCTTCGTTCCCCAGATCGCACGCCCTCGATGTGGTTCGGTGGGCTGGCGAGGGTTCGGTCGTGATGGCCGAGTTCAACATGATGCACGAACCGACCGATGCCGCCACCTCAGAGTTGCTCCAGGAGGTATTCGGCATCGACCCCACCGGGTGGACCGGGAGGGCGTTTGAGAACCTCGCGGATGCGAGTCCGCGTCTCCAGGAACTGTACGACGGTGCCTGGCTTTTTGAGGGACCCGGAATCATTCTGGTCGGGACCAGCGTCGGTGATCGCCAGCAACCGCCTGATCTGGTTGTTCTCCTGCCCGAACATCTCGAAGAACTCGTCCCGGTACTCAGGGCCAGCGCCGATCCGGGCGATAAGGAGACAAATATTTCCTTTAGTTCCTGGTTTGCCCTTATAGAAGCCGATTCTGCTGCCGATACAGAGTTGTGGATCAACCTCCCGGTCAATGATCGGGGTGCTGTTCTTCTTGAGGGGAAGGGGATCGCGTTGCGATCGCCATTCCTCGTGTGGAACGACAATACGGTGTACGTGGCAGGCAACATTGCTTCAACTCCGGCAGCTTTTCCGGCGCGCCGCATAGCGGGCGCGCTGCCGGTCCTGAAGTGGTTGCCGTCCGACGGCGAAGCAGCCGTGTTCTACCGTGTTTATGCGCCGCTCGTAGAGCGGCTGGTGAAATTGGCAGAATCTAGAAGCGGAACAACGAATAGCGACTGATTGCACCGCCAGAGCCCGGATGGTGGTGGTCGGATAGGCGCATGAACAAACCAAAGATTCTCGTAGTAGACGATGAACGGGCCGTAGCCTTTCTGCTGACGCGTTCGCTTGAATCTGCGGGCTGCGAGGTCACAACGGTTGCCGATGGCCTGGAAGCCTACGATCTGGCTTTGGTGGAGCAATTCGATGTCATTCTCATCGACCATCTGTTGCCGGGCCTCTTGGGGCAGGAAGTGGTGCAGCGCTGGCGTCAGGCGGGTCTAAAGACGCCGGTCATTATCGTTTCCGGCGTTGCGAACGAAGAAGACATCGTCCGGTCGCTGGAGTCGGGCGCATCCGATTACGTTCGCAAACCGTTCTCCGTCCGCGAAATCATTGCGAGGGTCAAGGTCCAGATCCGCGACAGGCCCCAGGGTGGCTGATTTAGCGGTATCGGTTCTCATAGGGCTCGGGGGACTGGTAATCATCGCGGCTATCGCCCTCTTCTTCCTCAAAGGGGTCAGTGGTACCCGGCGTCGCCGAACCGCCAAGCGGCGAGCCCGCTTCGTTGACCTGGTTGGCGAACTGATTATTCGGGGCGATCCCAACTCTCGAAGTTTTCGGCGATATGCGGGCGACAGTGAGTTTCGGTCGGTGGTGCTCGAGTACATGCGCATGCTCCAGGGCGAAGATCGGGAACGGCTTCTGGCGGCTGCCCGCGATATGGGGTTGGTCGGCCGGTTTCTCAAAGCACTGCGATCCAAGGATCGAGCTGATCGGGTTTCGGCAGTTGAAGCGCTCGGGGAACTTGCGGATCCGACCACCGTTACCGATTTGGTATTCATGCTGCATGATCACGTCCCCGAGATTCAGGTTCAGGCCGCCGCCGCCTTGGCTCACATCGGAGACCCGATGGCCGTCAAGAGCCTGCTGGCCAGCATGGATCACCAGGACGAGTGGAACGCCCAGCGGATTGCCGATGCGCTCTACTCCTTCGGACGCGAGGCGGTTCCCGAGATGTCCCGGTACCTGCAGGGCACCGGACGGTACCGTCCACTTATCGCCAGAACATTAGGTCTCATAGGCGACATCCGAGCAGAAGGAGCGTTGATTCAGGCGCTTTCGTCGGCAGATGTCGATCTGAGGATGAGGGCAGCTGCAGCGCTCGGGAGAGCCGGAACTCCCCGAGCGGTGCCCTCACTGCTCGAACTTCTTGGTGACACTCAATGGGAAGTGCGCGCCCAGGCGGCGACAGCCCTGGGAAGACGAACCGACCGTCAGGCCATTCCTTGGCTCCGCAGGGCGCTCAGCGACCAGTCGTGGTGGGTTCGCCACAACGCTGCCTCGGCATTGGTCGAAGTTCCTGGAGGCTCCGAGGCGCTGCGCTCCTCGCTGGACCACCCGGACCCGTACGCCCGCGACGCAGCTGCAGCGGTCTTGTTGTCTTCGGGTGTAGCCGGGGGTGCAGTAGAGGCTTTGCGTTCGAATGAGGTGACCGATCGGATCGCTGCAGAGGACCTGATTTCGTCGTTGGTGCGGGCAGGCAAAGCAGAGTTCTTCCTGGTGGCTGGATTGAATCCTGCCTACGTCGAGGCTTTGCGGACGAAGGGCTGATCGATGGGGTGCATAGGTTTCACTTGTCGAAGGACCACAATGGCGCCAGCCGCTACCTAACGGTATCACCATGCTTAACACGATCGTTCAAACGTTCAACTTCTTCATCATCTTCTACGTGATTGTGATGCAGGCCCAGATTCTTATCGTGGCCACGTTGTCATACCGGGCGCTCTCGTCTGACCGGTTTGTGAGCCGGCACGGGCGCATTCAAGACATGATCACGTCCGATACCACGCCCCCGATCTCCATCGTCATCCCCGCCTACAACGAAGGCGTCGGGATTGCCGACTCCGTGAGATCCATGGCCATGTTGCACTATCCCAACATGGAAATCATCGTCGTCAACGACGGTTCGAAGGATGACACGGTTGAGCGCATGATCGAAGCTTTCGATATGGTGCCTATCGATTTTCCGTTTCGTAATGCCATTCCAACTCAGAAGATCAGGCGGCTATACCGGAGTCGGTTGCCGCACCCGGTGGTGCTCGTCGACAAGGAGAACGGTGGCAAGTCCGATGCGATCAACGCCGGTATCAACGTTTCGCAATATCCGTACTTCATGGCAACCGATGCCGACATGGTGCTCGAATCAGAAGCTCTGATTCATGCCGCCCGACACTTCGTAGAGGATCGGCAGCACACCATTGCGGTTGGCGGCAATGTGCGGCCGCTCAACGGCTGCGAAGTCCGACTCGGCAAGGTCACCAAGGTGGCGCTTCCCCGTACCGCCATCGAGATGGCCCAGGTGGTCGAGTACATCCGGTCGTTTCTTTCCGCCCGCCCCGGATGGTCCCGGATGGGCTCGCTGCTGATTATCTCGGGTGCGTTTGGCATCTTCTCCAAGGCGGCGGTTACCGAAGTCGGTGGCTTCCGTAACGATCATCTTGGGGAGGATATGGAAATGACAATGCGACTCCATCGTCATTTCCGAAAAACTAAGCGGGACTATCGGATTGTCTATTCGGCGGATGCGGTCGCCTGGACCGAGGTGCCGGTCACCTGGAAGGTGCTCAAGAAGCAGCGCATCCGGTGGCACCGGGGACTCATTCAGGTCATCTGGCAATACAAGGGGATGATTTTCAACCCGCGCTACGGGTTCATCGGGATGGTCGCCTGGCCGTCGTTCATTGCTTTCGAGTTCATTGCTCCGGTGTTGGAGTTCACCGGATGGATTCTGGTTCCGGTTTCCCTGCTCACCGGCGTCCTGAATCCTGAGGTGGCACTGCCGCTCATCCTGATCGCGCTTCTGCTCGGGACGGCCAACTCGATTGCGTCGCTCTATCTCGATGATCGCTTTGGCTACTACTCGGATGGGCGGTCGACGTTGAGATTGTTGATGTATACCCTCGGTGAGCATCTCGGGTTGCGGCAGCGATCCGTGTGGTGGCGGGTTCGCTCGCTGTTCTGGAACCCGAAGAAGAAGGTGTGGGGGGACATGCAGCGAACCGGAGTGGGGAACCTCGGAGCCAGTGCCAGCGTGCCACCGCTGGTGAAATCGACGTCTCCGTCGTCGTCAGTCGGCGACTCGTCGCGAGACTCGTAGTTCCGACATCTCGGTCCCACCCAGCAGGCGTGCCCCGGCCAGGTAGATGCCCCCGACGACAACCGTCGCTACCCCTAGGCCGGCCACCGACCCCAACAGGCTGATTGAACCCGTCGGTCCGACCACGAATCTGACGACAAACCACCCGGCCGCTCCGGCGGCAGCGGCGGATAGCCCTGATCGTCCGGTGACGCCGAGAAGATTTCGGAAGCCCGATACGTCACGCTGTCGATGCCACGCCGCGCCCAGATGCAGCGTGTACAACGCCATCGTGACCACGCTGGCGGTCGCCAGACCGATGGCGCCGTAGCTTCTGACGAGCCACCAGTAGATTCCGGCGCCGGCCACCGTCCACAGTGTGCCGATCGCCACTGGCGTCCACATTTTGCGCCGGGCGTAAAAGCCCCGCGAGTAGACCTGGTGGGCTCCCCACAAGGGAATCGAGAAGCTGTAAACGGTCAAGGCAGCGGCCACGGCCACCGTGTCGCTGCTGAGAAAGTCACCCCGCTGATAGGCGAGGCGGACGGCAGGAGCCGCAGCCGCATAGACGGCGGCGGCGGCTCCGAAACCGGCAAAGATCGTGTACCGCAGCGCCTTGG
The DNA here is from genome assembly GCA_963835515.1 of uncultured Acidimicrobiia bacterium. Classification (GTDB taxonomy): domain Bacteria; phylum Actinomycetota; class Acidimicrobiia; order Spongiisociales; family JAENVV01; genus JAENVV01. Next base: position 33,838 of record CAWIFX010000002.1, read on the forward strand.
TGAGCACATCGGACATCTCAGAAAGCTTGCCTTCTTCTGACAATCTTGCCAGGTATGGGTAAGCGGCCACTCCGGCTGCCTGGGCGATAATCCCGACCGGGAACATGTTCAGGCGCCGACCGAAATACAGCTGTGAGATTGCCGACTCTCCCAACGTCTGCCCGAAGATCGGGATGAACTGGGCGTCAAGTACCGCGATCGATTGTCCGAGCATCAGGGGAATGGCCAGCCGGAGATACTCCCCCATGACGGGCGACCGCCAGGCAACTCCTCGGACCCAACGCAGTCCGACCTGGCGGGCGCCGTAGAGCTGCAGGCCGAAGTTACCGAGCGCTGCACCGGCCAGGGCCCCCCAAGCGAACCCTTCTGGTCCTGCCAGACCCAGAGAAGGCCCCAACGCCCCACCGATGATGATCGCCAGGTTGTACACGAGCGGCGCCAACGACGGCAGGGCGAATCGACGGTGGGCGTACTGAACCGCGGCCAGGAGAGAACCGAGCATGAAGAAGGTTTGGGCAGGCAGCACGATCCGGGTCAGGTGGGCGACCTGGGCGAGTTCTGACGGCCCGAGAGCAACGGTGGCGTCGCTGTCCAATAACCGGGGGAGCGTGACGTACACGGCGTCGACCAGCTGGTTCGAGAACACCATGGCTGTACCGGTGATGAGAACCATGGCCGCGGTCACTGGCTTTGCAATCGCGGTGAAGGATCGCCACTGTCCCGCTTCGTCGTCGTTGGCGAGGTGGCGGGACAGGATGGGTATGAAGGTGATGGACAGGTAGCCGCCGGCCATCAAGTAGTAGAGGACATCCGGGATGGCGAAAGCGGCAACGTATACCGCCGCGTCCGTGCCAGCTCCGAGCAGGGCGGCCATGACAGATTCGCGTACCAAACCGAGGATTCGAGATACGAGAATGCCCGCCGAAACAATCAGGGCGGCGCGGCCCATCCCTTTGGTCACTGGTCGGCTTCTAGCTCTTCCAACACCTGGTCAGGAACGTGCAGTTCGCCTCGCCCGGTCCCGAGTTCGAGACCCGCCTTGTACGTGCCGTGATAGTCGGAGCCGCCGGACGGAATCAGCCCGAACCGGCGGGTGGTGTTGGCGAGTTCTTGCTGCTGAGACAGCGGGTAGTCGCCGTAATGACACTCAATGCCTGATAGACCCGCCGCCGTCAGCCGGGTCATCGTCTCGGCGTATTCGTCGGCGGTGTCCAGTCCCAGAGTATGGGGGTGGGCGATGACGGGAACCCCCTGACTCGCCCTGGCGAGCTTGATCGCTTCGGTCGGCTCTAGCCGGTCGCGTCCGAGGTAGCCGGGACGACCGGTTGCCAGGAGCTCATCGAAGACGGCCGGAGGGTCGGGAAAATAGCCCTTGCGGACCAGAATCGCCGCCATGTGCGGTCGTCCGACGACGCCGCCGCCAGCTTCGGCGATGAGCTCATCGAGGGTGATTTCGTAATCCAGGGACTGGAGAAGATCCACCATTCTGGTATTGCGGTTCTCCCTGGCAGCTTGGAGGTCTGCCAGACGGGCCTGGAGTGGACCATCCTTCCCCAGGAAGAGCACGACGAGGTGCATGCCTCCCCGAGACCACTCCAAGGACAACTCAACGCCCCGGATCAGTCGGATGCCGTGACGATCTGCCGCTACCTGGGCTTCCTCCAGGCCATCGAGCGTGTCATGGTCGGTCAGCGCCACGGCGGTCAGGCCGGCTGACGCGGCGTTGGCCATCAGGTCGGTCGGGCTATCGGACCCATCGGATACGCGGGAATGTGTGTGGAGGTCTACGGCCATGATGCGACGGTACCGCCTTTTGTTGGTGAAGCGACGGCTTTACGGATTGACCGTGATCGACTCGATGTAGATGGTCTCAGCTGGCTGGCTGATTTCGGGGATCTCACCCAACTGCACGGGAATGGCGGCGATGAGGTCCAGGACATCCTGGCCGCTGGTAACCAATCCGATCGGGCTGAAGTTGGGAGCCCTGGTCGACTTATCGGCCAGAACGATGAAGAACTGGCCATCATTACGTTGCGTGTCGTTGAGACCGAGCGAGACCATGCCGCGGGTGTATTCGAATCCCGCCGGGGGCTTTTCCCCCTGAAACGTGAATCCCGGATTGCCGCGTCCGGTGGCCGTCGGATCGCCAAACTTTACGAAGTCGGTTTTGAGTTGATGGGCGGCCGTACCGTTGTAGTAGCCCTGGTTGGCCAGGAACGCGAACGTGTTGGCCGCTTGGGGCGCGATGCTTATGTCGAGGTCCATTTCGATCGTTCCACAAGAAGTGACGATGGTGGCTGTGGCGTTCTCCGTCAGGCCCTGATCGGTGGCTTCGGTAAACGTCTTGCGGGTCGGGTACTCGGGAGCTTCGCCACCGCACGCGACCGAAAAGGTCCGCACGTTGTCATAGGCCGCACCAAGCGCTCCGGTCTCCTTGCTGAACAGCGATGCGAGACCGAGCACCACTACGACGGCGACCGTGGCGATCAGGAACCTTTTGAGCGTTCTAAGAAGTTGCTCGCGTTGGGCCTGCTTCTGGCGCGCCTTGCGAGCGGCCTCTTTGTTTTCTTTAGATCGTGACACGAAGCGGCATGTTAGATGCCCTGATCGGGCTCGCGTCCGGTACGCCCGGCCATTGATGCGGGGAAGCCCGATGAGGGCTTGTAGAATGGTGGACCGTTGCTGCGAAGAGAATGGCCATGGCACTGATAGTTCAAAAGTTTGGCGGAACCTCGGTCGGTGATCCCGATCGGATTCGTCGGGTCGCTCGTCGGGTCGCCGATACCAGTCGGGACGGCAATGAGGTGATTGTTGTCGTGTCGGCGATGGGCAAGAGCACCGATGATTTGATTGCGCTGGCTGGCGACATTTCGCCCAATCCTCCGGCGCGTGAAATGGACATGCTGCTCACGGCCGGCGAGCGGATCTCTATGGCACTCGTGGCGATGGCTCTTGACGCTGAAGGGGTCGAGGCGGTGTCGCTGACAGGTTCCCAAGCGGGCATCCTGACCGACACTGAACACGGATCGGCCAAGATCACCGAGATCCGCGGAGACCGAATCCGCAACAGTCTCAACGAGGGCAAAGTTGTCATCGTGGCGGGATTCCAGGGCGTATCGCCCGTCACCAAAGAAGTGACCACCCTGGGAAGAGGCGGTTCGGACGCTACGGCGGTGGCTCTGGCCGCGGCGCACAATGCCGAGGTATGCGAGATCTACACCGATGTTGATGGGGTATTCACGGCCGATCCACGGATCGTGCCGACGGCTCGCAAGCTCGACGAGGTCTCATACGATGAGATGCTCGAGCTGGCATCATCGGGGGCCGGGGTTTTGATGGCTCGGTCGGTTGAGGTCGGTCGCCGGTACAACATTCCTATTCACGTTCGTTCATCATTTCATACGAACCCGGGCACCTGGGTAAAGGAGACAACCATGGAGCAGGCGATCGTTAGTGGTGTCGCCCACGACACTTCGCAGGCGAAAGTGACCGTGGCAGCGGTCCCGGATACGCCCGGCGTCGCCGCCCGCCTATTCGAAGCGATGTCGGGCGGAGGGATCAACGTCGACATGATCGTCCAGAACGTGTCGAGCGCTGGACACACAGATATCTCGTTCACCGTGCCCCGTACCCAGGGTCGGCAGGCGCAGCAACTCGCCGAAGGTGTCGGGTTGGAACTCGGTTCGGGTCCGGTCGACCTCAACGAATCGATCGCAAAAGTTTCGTTGGTTGGCGCCGGAATGAAGAGCGAATCCGGTATCGCAGCCCGGGTCTTCAGGGCGTTGGCGGATCAGGCGATAAATATTGACATGATCTCTACATCATCGATCCGGATATCATGCGTAGTACCCGAAGTTGAGGTACAGAACGCAGTCCGCACGCTCGTTTCGTTGTTTGATCTTGAACAGGTAGCCGAGGAGGTAGGAGCATGACCATGTCGAATGTGGCCATCGTGGGCGCAACGGGCGCCGTCGGACGCACCATGCTCTCAATTCTGGAAGAACGCGACTTCCCGGTAAAGGAGCTACGACTGTTCGCATCGGAGCGCTCAGCCGGATCCGAAGTTCCCACCCGGTGGGGCCCGGTAACTGTCGAGAATCTGGCAACCGCCGATCCCTCGGGGTTGGACATCGCTTTGTTTTCTGCGGGGGGCGACCGCTCACGCGAGTTCGCTCCCTCGTTTGCCGCGGCGGGCTGCACCGTGGTGGACAATTCGTCGGCCTTTCGAATGCGCGACGATGTTCCCTTGGTTGTCGCGGGTGTGAACAACGAGGCCCTAGCCGGCCATATCGGCATTATCGCCAACCCGAACTGCACCACGATGGCACTGCTCATGGCGGTTGGTCCGCTCCATCGAACTGCCGGGCTGGCGTCGATGGTGGCAACTTCCTATCAGTCGGTATCCGGCTCCGGCATGGCCGGTATGGACGAGTTGGTTCGCCAGAACGCCGCCCTCGGTGCCAATCGTCAAGGCCTCGTGGATGGCTCCTGGCAGGAACCTGGCGATGCGCTGTACGTCCGACCCATCGGATGGAACGTGTTGCCGTTTGCAGGTAACCCGGCCTCTGAGGGGTACACCGACGAAGAGTGGAAGCTCGTCAACGAAACCCGCAAGATTCTGGGCGCCCCGAATATTGCGGTGGAACCAACCTGTGTACGGGTGCCGGTCATGGTCGGGCACGGCATTGCGGCCACCATGATGTTCGATCGACCAATCGATGTAGCTGAGGCGACTGCGGCGATTGCGGCTAGCCCTGGCGTCCAGGTTTGGGAAGATCGCGTTCCTACTCCGCTCGATTCGGCCGGCATCGATGATGTGCTGGTCGGCCGGATTCGACCGACGATTGGCCATCCCGGTGGCATCTCGCTGTGGGCGGTTGGTGACAACCTCCGCAAGGGCGCGGCGCTTAACACGGTGGAGATCGCCGAACTCTTGATTGCCTAGACGGGTCTAGATCCTCGCCGTAAACAGTTCGACGAGCAGGTTCAGCAGGCTGCCAGTCACCGTGCCGTTGGAGTTACGGGTGACGGACCGGCGGTGCCATTCGATCGGTAGATCAGGGTTCATTTCGCCAACGTCCTGACCGGATACGGATCCGATACTCGACTGTGAGAGCTTGGTAATTTCGCCGGCGTCCGTCCACAGCGCCACGCACGGGTTACACACGTCGACTTCCATGACTCCCAAACGGTGGGTCAACTCGACGGGATTCATTGAACTACTACAAAAGGGACATTTGATTCCCTGGTAGGCGTCGCCGGCCGCGGCCCGTACTAGATCGTTGCGTTTGGCGAAGCTCAGGAGCAAGCCGATGTCGTTGCTATTGGACAATCGGCCGTTGCAGCGCGGACATTCATAGCGATTCCCGGTGGCGTGGGTGGGGATGAGGATGACGTCGCAGCGTGGGCAGTTCATGAATGGTTAAGCCATCGGCACCGCAGGTGGTTCCCTTAAACGAGCGAGGGGCCTTCCTGGAGAAGGACCCTCGCATCACGGGTGTAGTTCCGACTGGTCTCTTGGCTAGAGAGGCCTGGTCGGGACGGCCGGATTCGAACCGGCGACCTCGTCGTCCCGAACGACGCGCGCTACCAAGCTGCGCCACGTCCCGTGGAGGGAGATGTTAGCGCCTTAGCTTTCCACCCGGCCAGGCGGTAGAACCGAAACTGATACCCGACCGATCCGGTTGCGATCCATGCTGGCGACCCGGAGTCGAACGCCGTCAACGTCGACGATATCGCCCTCAGCCGGAATGTCTCCTCGCAAGTACAAGACCAGGCCACCAACCGTCGTGTACGGCCCCTCTGGGAGTGGTCGGTCGATTTCAACGCTCAACTCTTCGACCGTCATCGACCCGTCAGCGGTCCATGTGCCATGACCGGTTGGGGCAGCCTTGGGGACTCCCGGATCGTACTCATCCTGGAAATCGCCGATCAGTTCGGCGATGAGGTCCTTGGCCGTGATCATTCCCTCCACCCCGCCGTGTTCGTCGAGCACCATCGCAAATCCGACTTTCCGGTCCCGAAACTCGTGCAGGACCGTCATAAGCGCGGCGCTTTCTGGAACGTACAGCGGTTCCCTGATGAGCCTGGCAGCCGACTCGGGCGTAACGTCCATGGACATGCGGAGCAGGTCTTTCACGTAGAGAATGCCGACTAGTTCGTCGAGCCCGCGGCCTGGAGCTACGACCGGATACCGTGAATGAGCGGTGCTCGATACGGCGGCCCGAATCTTGGCTTCGTCAATGGGTAGGTCGATGGTTTCGATATCGACCCGGGGGGTCATTACCTCACGAACGAGTCGGTCGGTAGCGGCGAAGAGTGCCTCGATGATCTCGCGCTCAGCCTGATCGATCTCGCCCGCTTGCTCGCCGAGCGCCGCCAAGGCCTTGACGTCTTCTTCGGTGACTGATCGATCCTGATCGTCGCCGACCCCAAAGAGAAGAAGTAGCCGGTTTGAGATCCAGCGGAACACCCGCGATATCGGGTTGAGTAGCGTTGAGATGGCGGTCAAGCCCGTGGCTACGGCGAGACCGTACTCCTCCGGATATCTGGAGGCGAGAGTCTTCGGGGTGATTTCGCCGACAACGAGAACGACGCCGGTGAGCACGAATGTTGCGACCACAGGCCCGATGGTCTCGTCGGTGAGGTTCACGGCCAGGATGGTGGCGATGGATGCCGCCAGGATATTCACGAAGTTGTTGGCGATCAGGATCGTCCCGATCGTCCTTTCCGGGTGGGTAGCAAGGCGGGCGAGTCGCTCGCCGCGGTGTCCCTGCAGTCGCATGATCCGCTCGCGCGGAATGGCCGTGATAGCGGTCTCTGATCCTGACAGGAAGCCTGAAGAGAGCAGACAAAGCGCCAGAACGATCCAAAGAGCTACGTCCACTGAATATCAGCCCATCGCGGCACGGAATGCCTGGGCGGTAAACGGCTTCACGACCCAACGGTCGGCCCCGGCTCGCTTGGCGATGAACTCGTCAGCGGTGCGGTCGAGCAGCAGCAATACCGGGCTGTCAACTATCTGCCCGTTGATGGCGGCTGCCTTGATCGCTCTGGTGATGGCCATCCCTCCCATCGAGCCGACCTGCATATCGACCACGTAGATCGATGGGGGAGCCTCGCCGGCCGCTTCGACGACGGCTCGAGGATCGGTCACGTGATTGATTGTCGTGGTAGGTGTGACAATCGCCGCTTCGATGTCGTTGCGGACCCACTGACTGTCCGTTACCAAGAGGATGGTTTCCATGATGGGCATACTGTAGTGCCGTGGATTGGGGCCTCCGGCGTGGCTCCTATCATTGTGAATGATGCGACGTCTTCTCCTTCTCGTTTTAGTGCTTGGTGCCCTCGCTATTCCCGCAGGGGCGCAAGCCCCGGACGGAGTGATTGACATCGTCGAGGTGCAAGGCCCCATCGACTCGTACTCGATCAGCTTTGTCACCCGGACCATCGAACGCGCCGCTGCGGAGGGCTCAGAACTGGTGGTCCTGAAGATCGACTCGCCGGGGGCGTTGACGGCCGACGTCGAAGAATTGATCGCTCTTGTAGCCACGCCCCCGCTGCCGGTGGTCGCTTGGATTGGTGATGCTCCTGCAGCCGCTCAAGGGGCTGCGCTGCGCCTGGCAGAAGCAGCCCAGATCACCGTTGCTGCGCCGGGAGTGGAGATCGGCCGTGGCTTTCGAGCCATTATCGGCGATCCGGCCGGTCCGTCCGATGATGACCAGTTGATCGTGGTCACTGATCCGATCCCCGGTGTCGTCGACGATGTTCAGGCGGCCCTCGGACCGCTTATCGTCTCCCTCGACGGCGCGACCATCGATCTTGGTGATCGGACCGTCGTATTGGAAACCGCCCGATCGGTACCGGGTGAAGACGGTCAACCTCGCTCAGAGGTATCGAAGCAAGTCCGGTTCAACGAACTCAGCGTTTGGGCCCGCACCATGCGACTTGCGGTGACACCGCATGCGGCCTTCTTTTTCCTGGTCGTCGGACTGGCCTTCGCAGCCTTTGAGTTTTATGCCATTGGGCCGGGGTTGGCGGCGGCCACTGCGATCTTCCCGATTCTCCTTGCCGGGTATGGATTGGCCGCGATGCCCTTCGGCTGGGGACTGCCGGTGACCCTGTTTGCCATGTGGTTGTTGACGGTTGACTATCAGCGGGGCGGATTTGGTGTGCTGTCCTATGCGGGTACGGGATTGCTGGCGGTTGGAGGGTTCTTCATTGCCGGCACCTACCCCGACATGCCGCCGAGCAAAGGATCGATCATCGCCACCGTGATCGGGATCGCCCTCTTCTACATGTTTGCCATGTCGACGGTGGCCAGGGCGCGATTCACCACCCAGACGATGGGTCGAGACCATCTCATCGGGTCGGAAGGGATCGCGCTGAGTGACCTCTCAGGCGAAGGCCTGGTCGAAGTCGACGGTGCCCGGTGGCGGGCGACCGCCCATCGTGAGGCAGGAATTCGGCAGGGTTCACCGATTATCGTCTCTGCCGTTCAGGGCGTGTTTCTTGAGGTTGAGCCGGCAGGTCGCGAAAAACAACCGTAGCTCTCCTAGAATTTTCCTGGCGGCTTCCGGTCACTGGTGGTAGCTTCCGAGCGCACCCAGCGGCGCACCTGAGGAGGAGAGATTGTGAGTTTGGCTATTGGCGACTGGCAAATGCAAGGGCTATGTCGGGGTAACCACTCACACTTATTTTTCCCTCCGAGTACCTTCGAGAAGAAGGATGAGCGCGAACGGCGCGAGTCGCGCGCCAAAGCAATCTGCGACGTGTGTCCGGTTCAGGGAGACTGCGTGACTTATGCCCTGGAGATTCGCGAGCCATACGGAATCTGGGGCGGAACCACGGAAGTCGATCGCCGGGCCCGGGCGAGCTAGCGGAGTACCCGGTCGTTCCCGACCCGTCTGGTAACCCCATTGGCGTCGAAATACTCCAAGAGCGGAACTGCGTATTTGCGGGACACGCCTATGAGGTCTTTGAAGTCGCCCACCCCGAACGGACTCGATAAACCGCCCAGCTTGGCCTGAATAGCGGTGAGTTGGGCGGGAAGAAAGACGAGGTCGTCGCTGACCCTGACTATTCGCTCCTCCCTGAGGGCAATGTGAAGGAGCTCGCGGTCCAGACCAAGTTCGGTCAGCTTCGGTACGTTGTAGCCAGCGCCATCTAGCAGTTTGATCGCCCCCGCCAGATCCGCTTCCTGGCGATCAGTGAGCCCGGCATTGAACGTCGCGAGTGCGACGCTTGAACCATCGTCGCGGATCCGTTGGTCGGTCGCTAAAACCAGGCGGGTGGCATCGATCTCAAGGTCAAGGCCGCTGGCCAGGCTGGCGATCGGCATGCCTTCCCGGAGCGGATGTTGCTGGTGAAAGGCCGTGATACTTGTCACGGCCCCGTCAACCAGCTTCTGCACCCGGGCGGCCGAGATAGCGACGTCTCCCGAGCGCAATCCGCTCTGTGGTTGCCCGCCGGCGGTCCACCCGGCCAGCACGGCCAGCGAGGCGATTCCCCTGACGCCGAGAAGCATCGTGGCGGCCTCGTCAGGGTCAACCTGGAGTATCCGTTCCAGCTGCTTGAACGCCAGACTGGCTTGGGCCGCCCGACGGGGTGCTGCCGGATCAATGATCTGGCCCCCGGCCACCACGGACTGGCGACCGGTTTCGCGGAGGATGAACCGTTCACCCACCCGCACCGGGAGCGGCGTTTCGGACCTCAGTAAGACGGCCATTTCACGCCCGTCGGCCCGTTCGTCAGGTCCGGGCTGCGGCGAGGCCGAAAGGGGCCGGAGTTCGACCGGCCATGATCCTGCTCCCATGTGCAAGTGATAGGCACCCCGCTCGCCCACTTCATCTGCGTATCGGGCGGCTCTCAGCCGCACGCTGAAGGCGGAACTCGTTGGCCATGGCAGGTTGGTGAGGAGCGATCCTCGCCCGATCTCATCGCGGGTAATCCCGACAAGGTTGGCGGCCGTTCGGCGACCGGGTCCGACGGATTGATGCGTCTCCTCATGGCTATGGAGCCCGCGGATGCGCACGGATCGATTGGCTGGCCAAACAGAAACGGTATCGCCAATCGTCAGACTCCCACCGAGCAAGGTTCCGGTAACCACCGTTCCCGCTCCATCGATGCTGAATGAACGGTCGACCCACATCGCCGGGTCGCCAGCGCGGCGCTGCTGATCTGCTTGCTCCGATAACGACCGTAGTTCGAGTCGAAGCTCGTCGAGTCCTGCCCCGGTTATCGCTGAGACCGGAACCAATTTGGCCGACTCCAGGGCCGTTCCAGCGATCCGCTCAGCCACTTCCAACGTGGCCAACTCCAATAAGTCCGCGTCGACGCGGTCTGTCTTCGTCAGGGCGATAACGCCGAGCGAGACACCGAGTAGATCGAGAACGGCCACGTGCTCTTCCGTCTGGGGCATCCACCCCTCGTCGACCGCAACCACCAGGAGGGCGACGTCGATGGCTTCGGTACCGGCCAGCATGTTCTTGATGAACCGCTCGTGGCCGGGAACATCGACGAAGGAGACTTCAATGCCGCCGAGATCGGTCCAGGCGAAGCCCAGATCGATCGTCAGTCCGCGTTCTTTCTCCTCAGCGAGACGGTCAGGGTCCCGCCCGGTGAGCGCTTCGATGAGCGTCGACTTTCCGTGATCGACGTGACCGGCAGTGCCGATTACTGGCATGAGGCGATGGCGGTGCGCAGTGTGGAAACGACCACCGCGTCGTCGGCGGGGTCTACCGAGCGAAGATCGATGAGGAACCGTCCCGCCTCGCGGCGACCAACCAGGGGATGCTCAAGTGCCAGCAACTCGGTCCACAACTGATCGGCCGGACCGGTTATGTGGAGAACGGGCGATGGCACTGACATGCCAGGGACCGACCCCGCTCCGAGCAGTGATTCGCTTCGGATGATGGTTCCTTCGATGCCGGCGTTGATCAATCCCGCCAGGCGCGACTCCAGTGCTTCGTAAGTAACGGTCGCCATCGACCAGAACGGGATTTCCAGTGCTCGCCCATCGAGATACATTTCGGCGATAACTGCCAGAGCTGCCAGGGTCGGTCCGGGGACTCGCACGGCACGGGCCAGAGGGTGTCCCTTGATCTGCTTGATCAGGTCGGCGGACCCCACGATGATCCCGGCCTGAGGTCCTCCGAACAGTTTGTCGCCGGAGAACATGGTTAGACCGGTGCCCCTGGCGACCTCTTGCCGTACGCCAGGTTCTCCCAGCAGCCAGGCGGGGGGCGGGCCAGGGATCCACGGACTCGACTCATCGATAAGCCCTGAGCCAACGTCGTAGGCGTAAGGCGCATCCACCTGTTGCGAGAGTTCGACGAGTTGATCGCTGGTGGCCGACTCGGTGAACCCGACGACGCGGTAGTTCGAAGGGTGCACCTTGAGCAGAAGATTGGCGTCGGCTGCCTTGGCGGCATAGTCGGCGAGTCGTGTGCGATTGGTGGTGCCAACCTCCACCATGCGAGCCCCCGAGGCTTCCATCAATTCAGGAAGCCGGTAGGAACCGCCGATCTCGATCAGCTCACCTCGCGACACCACCACCCCGCCGGTTCTCCCGATGGCGGCGAGGGTCATCAAAAGTGCCGCCGCATTGTTGTTGACGATCAAGGCGGATTCGGCGCCGGTCAGAGCGACCAGGAGTTCCTGAGCGTAGGAGCCGCGGCCACCCCGGCCACCGGTGTCCAGATCGAATTCGAGGTTGCCGTAGCTTTTGGTGGCGGCGGCGGCAACGGCCACTGCCTCGTCATGGACCGGTGCCCGTCCCAGGTTTGTATGGAGGAGAACGCCGGTGGCGTTGATGAGGGGACGGAACCTCGCCCGCCGGATGCGGCTGGCATGGGCGGTTGCGAGCGTGGTGGCGTCGGCATCGCGCCCTTCCAGCATGGCCTGGCGGGCCTCATCGATTGCGGTGCGAGCAATCTCGGTTGCCACCAGTCGGGGGATACCCGACAGTTGTTTGGCCAATACATCGACAGCTGGCAAGTCACGGAGTGTCATCGGTGGTAATCGTAACCGTTAGGCTTTCGAGCCATGTTGCCGGTCCTTTTTGTCGTGATCCCCGCCGTTGAGTTGGCGCTCCTCATCTACCTGTCGGGCTTGATCGGATGGCCGATTGCGGTAGGCATCGTCGTCATTACGGGCCTGATCGGTGCCTATCTGGTGAAACAGCAAGGGATGAACGCCTGGCGAGCTATCGGTGACGCCTTTCAGCAAGGGAAATTACCGGCCGGAGAGCTGGCTGATGGCGCGTTGGTCCTCGTTGGCGGAGCGTTCCTTCTCACTCCAGGACTCGTAACCGACGTTGTCGGGTTCTCCCTCATGGCTCCTCCGGTTCGCAAGGTGGTCCGTGAGCGGATCTCGACCTATATCCAGAACCGCGCGATCCGGTGATCCCGGCCACCCCGCGAGCCGCCGCCACCGCATGCGTCGTCCGCGACGGCGTCGGCGGCCTTGAAGTGCTGCTGGTCGAGCGCTCACCGAGTGCTCCGTTTGTCCCCGGCGCATCAGTCTTCCCGGGCGGGAAGGTGGATCCGATAGACCGTTTGGCGCCCGATCCGTTCAAAGCGGCCGTTATCCGCGAAACCTACGAGGAAGTGGGACTGCTGCTGGCGGACCAGGCGAGTGTGCCGATCGTCGCGGGTTTGCCCCTGCATGAACAGCGAAACCCTGGCGACTTTTCTTTTGACTCGTTGACGTATCTATCGACATGGGTGACGCCAGAATGGATGGGGCTGCGCTTTGATACGCGCTTCTATTTGGTAGCGGCACCCGACGACAAGGACCTGGTCGTTGATCGCCGCGAACTGGTGCGAGCCGATTGGATGACTCCTGACGGAGCGCTCGAACGGTGGACATCGGGCGAGCTATTTTTGATCATGCCGACGGCCGCCCACCTGCGCTATCTGACCCACTACGAAACAGTGGACGCGGCGATCGATGGTGCCAGGGCCGGACGTTACACCGCAGAAATCGACCAGGAAACCCAGGAGGGTCGACGCCCGGAAGGTCGCGGATGAGCATCGTCGCTGGTAGTCCGACGCCGCTTTCTGGAGAAGATCAGTTCGCAGCGGGTGCGAATTCCTTTCTTGTCGGAGTTCGACCACAAGAGATCGTCCAGACCCCTCTCTCGCGGGTGTTCGATCTGCTCGAGCGTCGTTATGGCGAAGCGATCAAGGTCGCGGTGTCTCCGGCGGCCGTCGACCTGGCGCGGCCGATAAGCGAACTCCCCACGGAGGTGATGTCCCCCCGGGCGGGCGAACTCGACAGTGCCTGGATGCGCCGCACGAACATGGTCGGCGTCAACGTCCGCACCGTCGGCACGTATGGCGGGGTCGTCAAATACGCGCTGACGCTCCCGAGCATCATCGATTCGGTTCATCTCCTCCCCATCTGGGAACCGGGCGTGGTCGACAGCCTCTACGGAATGGCGTCGTGGAACCTCAATACTGAGTTCTTCTCTACTGAGTGGCACGAACTCGTCCCGCACCTCGACAACGTCGGCAAACAGCTCCGGGCCCTCTCGAACGTGCTGCACGTGATGGGCAAGACGGTTGGTATGGACGTGATCCCTCACACCGATCGGTTTTCGGAGATCGCACTTGGTTCCCCTGACCTGTTCGAATGGATGCGGATCGAGGACGGCCAGATCACCGACCACGCCGATTCGGTGGTGGAAACGGTGGAGCAGATCATCTTTGAATGGCTGGCCGAGCGGGATGTTGCCCTCCCTGGCGATGAGTTGCCGTCGAACCCGAAACAGCTGTTCATGATGTCGGAGCCAGAGCGTCTCCGGAGGCTTTTCGGCGATCCCGGTGACCTTCGAGGTCGCATCAATCGGCGCGTCGATCTTCTCATCCACCTCAAACAGGCAGGCCTCGAACCGGTGCCGGCCACCATGGGCGTTCCGTTTCGCGGCATAGAAGTCGATCCGGATCCGGCCCATTCGGTGGTGGACGGGCATGGTTTGACCTGGCCCGATTATCTGATCACCAGACCGGGATACATGTCGCGGGTGTTTTCACCGCTGGCCCGCTACAAGCTGTACGGATCGGTGGACGAGAACGCCGACTGGGAAATCGACTTCACGTCTGCCCGGTCGCAAGTGTGGGACTACGTGAGCGCCCACTACGCCGAAACCCGCCACATCGGCAACTTTGACTTCATGCGCGGCGATATGTCGCACGTGCAGATGCGGCCCGAGGGCGTTCCCGAGGTCGTCGATGAGCACTACGACGTCCTGGCAGCCGTGAAAACCCACATCCAGCACTCGGCCGGAGCTCCCTGGTTTGGCTACTTCGCCGAGACCTTTCTTCCGGCCCGTGATGTCTTCGGGTTTGGTGAAGAACTCGACCACCTCGATGCGTCCCTGGCGGATGCGACCCTCGGTGACCTCCAGTCGACGGTCGTCGGCGACCACGAATTCCTGCGCCGATTCCGCCGCTATTTGGACGATCTCGAGACCCGGAAGTGCGCACCCGCATTCTCGATCGGTACCGCTGACAAAGACGATCCGCGCTTCGATGAGTACTACCGGGCCGGCAATGAGGTCCGGTTATTCACGGCCCTGCTGGTACCGGACATGCCGTCCTACGTCGGGTTGGGGTTTGAGATACGCGATGTCCACGACTCGCCGGCGGCGAATGAGCATTACACGAAGCTCTTCGTGTTCAAGGAGGTCGGGGACTCGAACGTGTACCCGTCGAAGGCGCGGTCGGGAGACGAATATGTCTGGGGCGAGAATGATCGGCTGTTCGAGAAGGTGACGGCGATTCGTTTGTACGCCGAGGAGGTGTCGTCGGTGATTGGACAGTCGACGACGCGGTGGCTGGTACCTCCCGACTCAACCACGCTGCGCGGCACTGCCGTCTGGACGCAGGCAGCCGAACCGGGTACCAGGCCAACTCACGTGTTTGTAGCCAACTACGACCTCGAATCAGATTCGGGCTATTTCGGCATTCCCGGGCTCCCGGTGGGATGGTCTCTTGAGTTCGACTTCACAACGGCCGATGCAATAGATGATCGTGACCGGGTCCTGACTTCGAACGGCTTCTTCCATCGTCTGGAGAATCTTGGCCCCGGTGAGGGGCGTGCCTACCGGGTCAAAGCCCGCTAGCTATCCCGACGACGGTTGCGCAAATGTGGGGATTCCGCCACTATAAAATGGTCCATGCGGCCTTCGAGACTGCCAAATTCGGCCGTTACGCTGCAGAAATCAATCAGAAAGCCAGGAAGGCTGCCGCCAGGGCTCCAATGAACATCGCCCATCTTCTCGCCCCCAATCCCGGTCTTTTCACCGGTGCCGGCACCAACACCTATGTGGTTGGCGGGGACGACCGCGCTCTGGTGATCGATCCAGGTCCGGTGATCAAGGAGCATTTCGATCGGATCGTTGAAACAATCGCCGGTCGCGAGACCGTCGGAGTCGTGGTGACTCACTCCCACCCCGATCATGCCCCGCTCGCCAACCCGCTTGGCGAGGAGTTGGACGCGCCGGTGTACGGATTCGCCCCCGGTCCTGACTTTCTACCAACCGATCTGGTCGGCGAAGGCGACCTGATCAACCTCGGAGATGAGGTCCTCGAAGTTGTTTACACGCCAGGGCACAGCGATGACCACATCTGCCTGCTCCTCGGAACGACGCTGTTCAGCGGCGATCACATCATTGGCGGCTCGACCGTCATGATCGACAACCTGAGCCGGTACCTGGCCTCACTCGAAAAGCTTCGGCCGATGGCTCTGTCGAAGCTGCTTCCGGGACACGGTCCTGAGATCGACGATCCGGCCGCGGTGATCGACTACTACATCTCGCATCGACGTGAACGAGAAGATGAGATAGTCCTGGCGCTCGAAAACGGTGCCCGATCGGTCGGGGCGGTGGTGACCGACGTATATCAAGACGTACCCGAGGAACTGCACCGTATTGCAGCCCTGTCGGTCGCCGCCCATCTTCGAAAACTCACCGACGACGGCCTGGTCGACTTTAGTGACGATTCGGCGTCCGAATTGTGGGATACGCTGGTGGGGATGGTGCGCTCATGATGCGTCGGTTCTACCCGCTGGCCTTTCTCCTGGCGCTCCTCGTGGCGCTCCCCGCCCAAGGTCAGGTGACTCCTGAAGAACTCGAGGACGCGAAGAGCGAGTTGCTGGCGGTCCGTGACAAGGTCCAAGGCCTGGCCGACGCCTACGAGGCGGCCCTCGCCGAAACGGAACACCTTGACTGGCTGATTGCCGGGACCGAGGGTCAGGCGGCCGAACTCGACCGTCAGCTGGAGGTCACCCGGGTGGTCGCCACCGAACGGGCGGTCGATATGTATATCGGGGCGCTCGCCAACAACCTTCCGCTGTTCACCGAGTCGGGTTCCTTGTCGGACATCGAAGCGGGCCTTGCCTACATGCGCGACGCCAGCGACGACGATTTAGCCCTGCTGAACCAGCTGGCGATTCTCGAACGAGACATCGCCCGGGTCGCCCAGGACCTAGCCGAAGCCGAAGCTGCCCAACTCGATGCCAATACCAAACTGGTAGCGGCCGCCGAAGAGATGAACCGGACCCTCGAAGAGGCGCAGCTCGAATACAACGACTTGTATGCCCAGTGGCAGGTGGAAGAGGCCGCCCGAAGAGCCGCCGAAGAGGAGCGGCGCCGCAAAGAAGAAGCAGCCCGAATTGCCGCTGGTGGCAGCAGCAGCGGGGGAGGTGGAGGAGCCCCTCCACCGGTCGTCGTATCGGGGCGTACATGTCCCGTCAACGGCGTTGTCGCTTTCTCGGATACCTGGGGCGCCGCCCGGTCGGGCGGACGCTCGCATAAAGGCGTTGACATGCTGGCCGCGCGGGGAACGGCGCTGGTGGCGATCGAGGCCGGGACCATTTCGCGTATGGGCAACGGCGGTATCGGCGGTATCACCATCTGGTTCAAGGGTGACTCCGGAGACGACTTCTACTACGCCCACCTCGATTCGTTTGCCTCCGGAATCTCCAAGGGTCAGCATGTGTCGGCCGGAACCAAGATCGGGACGGTTGGAACGAGCGGGAATGCCCCCGCCAACGTCCCGCACCTCCATTTCGAGTATCACCCCGGTGGCGGGTCGGCGGTCAACCCGACCCCGCTGGTCCGTTCGCTGTGTGGCTAGCTCTGGGCGGATAGCCGGCACCATTAAACGAATGAAGGACCGACAACGATCGGTCCTTCATTCAATTCTGAGAGCTCCGAGGAGGAGGAGCGTCTCATTCGGAGGTCTCCCAACCGAACCCTGGTTCCTTTGGCACGTTCTCTTCTTATATCGGTCGGAAGGGCCGGTTAACTTGGGTGCCGTTTACAGATCACTCAGAGTGACTAGTTACCGGGAGCGCTTCGAGCAGCTTGGCGATTCGTCCGGTGCAGGTTTCGTCCTGCGCGGGTGGCACGATTTCGAGAAGTCGTTCGGTCGCTTGCCGGAACGCCTGGCCAGAAGGACTGTCCGGGGCGTGTATGACCACCGGGAGGCCGTCGTCGCCACCGGCCACCATCAACGGGTCGATGGGAATCGATCCGATCAGAGGCACGTTCAACATCTCGGCGAGTTCGGCACCGCCCCCCGAACCGAACAGGTTGTACGTTTGGCCGTGATCGCACACAAAGTGAGACATGTTTTCAAGGGCGCCGACGACCGGCATGAACGACCGGCGTGCCATATCAGCGACCCGGATAGCGACCTTCTGAGCGGTTTGCTGCGGAGTGGTGACGACGACCATCTCGGCCTGCGGTAGGAGGCGGGTGAGCGCCATCTGCACATCACCCGTTCCGGGGGGCATGTCGATAAAGAGGTAGTCGAGATCGCCCCACTCGACTTGTTTGAGGAACTGTTCGAGTGCCTTTGACAGCATGAGCCCTCGCCACATCAGGGCGGTTTCCTCGGATTCCACGATCAATCCGGTCGAAACAACCTTGAGCCCGTAAGCTTCCACGGGCACGAGGTTCCGCTCTTCGTTTGCGCTGATTCGGTCGGTGATGCCCAGCATGCGAGGGATCGAGAAACCCCAGATGTCCGCATCAAGCAAGCCGACCTTGTAGCCAAGGGCGGAGGTGGCCAACGCCAGATTGGCGCTTGCGGACGACTTGCCGACGCCGCCTTTGCCAGAACTGACCGCTATCACCCGGGTCGTCGGAGCCAGCATGGTGGGTTCGGCCCGCTCGCGGACTCGGAATCTTGCAGTCGACATGAGGTCGGCTCGTTGCTGTTTTGTCATAGCGGTGGTCCGGACGTCCACGCGGGTCACTCCCGGAAGTGAACCGACCTTGCGCACCGTGTCGGATTCGATCTGGTTGCGCATGGGACATTCGGCGATCGTGAGGGCCAAATCGATGGTCACGACGCCGTCGGCGGCGACCTGCACATCCTGAATCATGCCGAGGTCAACCAGGTCACTTCCCAGTTCTGGATCGATAACCCCTTTGAGGGTCTCGAGGACGTCGGATCGTGTTGGCATCGGGCCATAGTACGCCCTGATCGAATGTACCTGTCCCGTTGGGGCTGTGAGCACGTATACTGTTGGTTCAGTTGTTGAAGGAGTTAACTTGCAAGGCCTCACGATCAAATCGTCCAAGCCAGCCAGGGCAGTGACCCTGACCGAGCCGGCCATTGGCAAGCTCGCGTTGCTACTTGCCGAAGAGGGTGACCCCGGGTTGGCGCTGCGCGTCGCCGTGCGTCCCGGCGGGTGCTCGGGGTTCTCCTATGAAATGTTCTTTGATGCCGAGACCGAAGCAGACGACGTCGTCGAAGAATTCCGCGACGGAGTCCGGATTGCGGTGGACTCGCAAAGCGTCGAAATGTTGCGGGGCTCAACACTCGATTACAAAGACGGTCTCATGGGCGCCGGCTTTGCCATCGATAACCCGAACGTCACCAAAAGCTGCGGCTGCGGTAACTCCTTTTCGTGAGTAAGCAGATCCCATCGGTTCCGAGTGCTCCCGCCGCGCTCGGTCCCTATTCAGCCGTCGCCGAAGCCAATGGATTTGTCTTCTTTTCTGGCCAGGTAGCCCTCGATCCGGCGACCAACGATCGTCTCACTGAACTGGACGTCTCGGACCAGACGAAGCAGGTCATGAACAACATCGTCGCGATTCTCGGTGACCTGGGACTCACGACTGACGCCGTGGTCAAGACCACCATCTTCCTCAAGGACATCAACGATTACGCGGCGGTCAACGAAGTCTACGGAGCCCATTTCGGCGAGGCAGCTCCGGCACGTTCTGCCGTTGAAGTAGCCAACCTGCCGGGTGGTTTTCTCGTCGAGATCGAACTGATCGCACTCCGTTCGTAGGTTGCTCCCTCTGGGTAGTATCCGCCCGGCGTGCACTATCAGCTCCTGGGACCATTTGACGTCTTTGACGAAGGCGGCCAATCGTTAGCGCTTGGCGGAGAACGACAGCGCGCCCTCCTTGTCCTGTTGCTACTGAATCCCAACGAAGTGGTGTCGACTGATCGAATCATCGATTCCCTGTGGGACGATGACCCTCCGGAGACCGCCAACAACATCGTCCAGGTCTATGTCAGTCGTCTGCGCAAAGCGCTGGAACCGGATCTGGTCCGAGGCGACAAACCCTCGGTCGTTCTT
This sequence comes from uncultured Acidimicrobiia bacterium, assembly GCA_963835515.1. Classification (GTDB taxonomy): domain Bacteria; phylum Actinomycetota; class Acidimicrobiia; order Spongiisociales; family JAENVV01; genus JAENVV01. The sequence goes on from CAWIFX010000002.1 coordinate 53,443, forward strand.
ACAAGGCGGCCCGGCTATTCACTCCGGGTCTCTGAAGACAGCGTGGATGCGACCGTTTTCAGTCGTCTTGCCAGGGAGGGCCGGGCGGCGCTTGATTCTGGTCGGCCGGGTGTGGCGGCGACGCAATTGCGCACCGCCCTCGACCTGTGGCGCGGTGAGGCTATTGCCGACTTCGCCTACGAAGGGTTCGCAGTTCCGGTGGTCGCCCGACTGACCGACGAGCGGGTGGCCGCCACCGAAGACCTTCTCGAAGCTCGCCTGGCGTTGGGCGAACACGACCAGTTGGTGCCCGAACTTGAGGCGCTCGTGGATCGGCATCCGTACCGGGAGCGGTTGCACGGCCAGCTCATGTTGGCGCTGTATCGGAGTGGTCGGCAGGGTGACGCGCTGCGGGCTTATCGAGAGGCAGAGGAGTCGCTGCTTGATGAACTCGGCATTGATCCGGGGCCAGAGCTGCAGCGCCTGGAGAGTCAGATCCTCAATCAGGATCCAAATCTGAATTTTGCGGGTGCCAGTTCGGCCGAACTGGTCAGGTTTCCACTCATCGGTCGAACCCGTCATCTGGCAGCATTGGCCGAAGCAGTCGCCATGGTGGCTACCGGGGGATCTGTCATTATCCGGCTCATCGGAGAAGCCGAGGCAGACATCGAGCGTTTGCTCGATGAGGCCGGCACCCTCGGCGAATCGGCGGGGCTTACGCTGCATCGAACCAGGGCTTTTGAAGCCGAACCTCCCGGAGCGCTGATCGAGCGACTACATCTTGGATCGGAAGACCCGTCGGCGTTCGTCGTTCAGTCGGCCCACTTCGCCAGCCCGGATTCTTTGGCGATGCTGGGAGCCCGACTCCGATCAGATCTGCCGACCTTGGTCGTTGCCGGCCAGATTCCTCAGCCCGGCCGAGCAGATCAGGGCCTGCAGCGGCTCGGGGAGTCGGTGCCCATGGTAGATCTGGCGATTGATCGAGTGAGCAGGTCTGAGCTCGGGGAGGTCACGGATGCGGATTTCGCCGACTGGCTTTTCGAGCAGACCAGCGGAGACTCCTTTGAGCTAAGTCGCCTGCTGGAGCTTTTGCGTGATCGGGGTCTGGTGTCGGTTTCGGAGGGCCGACTTCTTTTCATCGCAGCCGAATTCCCTGCCGATCCGTCGCTACCGCTCGGGGCGCAGGTGTCGGCACTTGATCCCGATGATCGCCTCATCGTTGAAGCGTGTGGCATCGCCCGGGCGGTCGTTCCGTTGCGAGTGGTCGCCGGTTTGGTCGGCGAGCCACCCCTGGCGGTCGTCGATCGGGTTGACCGACTGGTTGGGGCTGGTTTCTTGCAAGAGTCGACCGGCGGCCTCACGGTCAGCACGGCGTTGGCGGCTGGTCGGCTATCCGGCCGGATCGGTGCGGCCCGGCGAACGGCAGTTGCCGAAGCGCTGCTTAGGGTCTGGAAAGACCAGACCGAAGTAGCCGACGAGGTCGCGGTCGGGCTCCTCGCCGATCTCGCTGGCGATCATGCCCTGGCGGTTTCGACGCTCATGCGGGTCGCAGACCGCTATATGGCCCGCCAGCAACTATCGGAGGCGCAACCCCTGCTGGAAGCCGTCATCGGGGGTTTGCAGGCGATGGGGGAGGATACGAGTCCGCGATGGGGTCATGTACACCTGCAGTTGGCGTCCTGCCACCGCCTGGCCGGGTGGCCAGACCTTGCCAATGCGGCGCTTCAACAGGCGATTCTGTATACGAATGGGATCGAGTGCGTCGATGCCTGGGGATGGGCGGCGCAGATTGCGTCAGATGGCCAGGATTCGGCAACGGCCGAGTGGATGGCCAGCGTTGGGCAGCTTCGGGCGTTTCAGCTTGGCGCTCCGGCCAAGGCGGCATCGTTGCTTTCGCTGCAAGGGCACGTCCTGAATCGCCTCGGCTACCCGAGTGAGGCAGATCTGTGCTCTTCGCGGAGCCGGCTGGTTCTTGGTGAGATTGGTGAGCCCCAGCAGAAGTTCCTGGCTGCCTACAACGAATCGTGGATCGAACTGGATCGCGGCAACGCCCGCCAGGCCGAGGCCGGGTTCGCCCGGCTGCTTGATCGGGTTGTGGACGAGTCGGATGCCCGCAAGGCGGACCTGATGGCCTGGCAATCCAGGTGCCTCTTTCGGCTCGGCCGGGTCGATGAGGCAACCCAATCGGCTGATGCTGCGCTGGGTTTGGCCACCCGATCGGGGGACGTAGGTCCGGTGTTCTTGGCCCATATGGCGGTGGCTGAAGGGGCGGTGATGTACAGCCATGGAGCTGATGCCAAAGCGGCCGCAACCGAGATGCTCGGAGTCGTCCTCCTCCAGCTTCCGGCTTGGGAGAACGCGGCCCGGTATTTGCTCGCCAAAGCTCATATGGCCGAGGGAAGTCTCGATGCTGCCAGCGATGAACTCGCCAACGCGATGGATACCTGCCCGCCGGGCGTCAGCGGACGTCGATGGCGGCTTACGTGCGAAGCGTTCGGCCACCTCATCGAGTGTGAGCGGGGTACTGCTCTGGATCATTCCGCTGATCAGCTGATCGAAGACTTGCTGGCAGTGCAGTGGCATGAACCTGCGGTCGACCTGTTGATCGCCCAGGCACGAAGTCGACAGGATTCTGCCCCGGCCATCCACGCCGTCGAGTTGGCCGTGGAGCTGGGTCTGGCCTCCGCGGCTGGCCGAGCGTTCTCGGCCGTACATCGGCTGGGTGGTGAACTGGACGACCTCATGATGGACGGAGTCGACCGGCTGATCCGGCGAGCTTTGGTGACCATGCCAGAGACCTGGAGGGCAGCGTTCAGTGGAACGCTCGGATCGGTTACCCCCGGCTTCTCCGACTATCCGAACCGGTAGCCAACCGAGCGCACTGTCGTTATCCACGCCGAACGTTGCTCGCCGATCTTCGAGCGGAGCCGACGGACGTGCACGTCAACCGTCCGGGCTCCGCCGTAGTACTCGTAGCCCCAAACCTTGGACAGCAGCTGTTCCCGGCTCCAGACCCGGCTGGGGTTCTCAACGAAGAAGCGGAGGAGCTCGTATTCCATGTACGTGAGGTCGGCCGGATGATCGCCGATTGTCGCTTGGTACGTGGCGGTGTTCAATTCAAGGTCGCGGTACCGCAAGACTTCGTCGGTGGCCACGGTCGAGGCTTGGCGCCGAACCCGGGCTCGCAGCTCTTGAGGGTCCGTCGGAAGCACGACGAAGTCGGCGAGTTCCAGATCCTCGTCAACGATGAGGGCGATCTGGTCCTTCAGAACGAGAAGGATGATTGGTACGCCGGTGTCCTCGTGGAGGCGCCTGGCATGGCGCATCCGGCGGAGGGGTTCATCGCCGAGTTCGATGAGCACCAGCGACCAGTTGGCCGCCTCATCGGTCTTTTCGAGGTCTTCAACTCCGAGGAGTATCGGGTCGAGGGCCGCCAATTGAAGCGCCTCGGCGAATCCGGCGCTCGGTGAGTCGGGAAAGAGCGCCAGGCTTTTCATAAGATCGGAAGGTACCGCTCGAGCTCGAAGCGCGACACGTGGTGTTGATAGGCGTCCCACTCTTTTCGTTTGTTCCGTAGGAACCAGTCAAAAACATGATCGCCTAGAGCCTTACTCATCAGCTCGGATTGCTCGAGTTCGTCAAGCGCATGGGAGAGTGTCTCTGGCAGCCGACGAATCCCGTGGTCTCGTCGTTCGCGGCCGCTCATCTCGAATACGTTCTTGCTGACCTCTTCGGGGAGCGACATCCCGTTGCGAATACCGTCGAGCCCGGCGGCTAACAACACCGAGAAGGTGAGATACGGGTTGGTAGCCGCATCGGGCGACCGATATTCGATCCTGGTGGACGACGACTTGCCGGCTTTGATGGTCGGAACGCGTACGAGCGCCGATTGATTGTTCCGCGCCCAGAAGGCATAGATCGGTGCTTCAAATCCGGCGACGAGACGTTTGTACGAGTTGACCCATTGGTTGGTGATGGCGGTCATCGCCGGGGCGTGATGCACCAGTCCAGCAATGAAAGCGTCGGCCGTCTTGGATAAACCATGCTCGGTGTCGGCGGAGAAGAAGGCGTTCTCGTCGCCCTCGAAGAGGGACATGTGGGTATGGAACCCGGAACCGTCATGATCTTCGAGTGGCTTGGGCATGAAGGTGGCGTAGATGCCATGTGCGAGCGCCACTTCCTTCACCGTCAGCCGATAGGTCATGACGTTGTCGGCCATCGCCATGGCGTCGTCGTACCGAAGGGTGATCTCATGCTGGGAAGGGGCCACTTCGTGATGAGATTGCTCCACCGGAATTCCGAGCTTCTCCAAATGTTCGATCGTGGTGCGCCGGTACTCCTGGGCGGTGTCGAGGGGCGTGAGATCGAAGTAGCCGCCGTGGTCGAGGACCTTTGGCTCGGGTCCTGAGTCGGCGAAGTAAAAGAACTCAAGCTCCGGTGCCACATAGAACGCATAGCCCAGGTCGGCGGCCTCCCGCAGGTTCCGTCGTAGGACGTTGCGAGGGTCCCCGGCGAAGGCGGTTCCGTCCGTGTGGTGAATGTCGCAGAAGATCCGGGCGACCCCGTCGGGTTCGCGCCAGGGAAGGATCTGAAAAGTCGTTGGGTCTGGACGAGCGATCATGTCAGCTTCGTGGACTCTGGCGTATCCATCTATCGATGATCCGTCGAAGGTCATGCCTTCGGTGAGCGCCGTTTCAAGCTCGGCCGGGCTGATGGCCACCGACTTCATGAAACCCTGGACGTCCGTGAACCAAAGTCGAATAAAACGGATGCCCCGTTTGGCAACCGTTTGGAGAACGTATTCGGCCTGTTTGTCAGTCGTCATGGGTTGTAACGGTAGCGCGAGATATGGCCGACGAACAGGCCGACCAGGGTCCGCCGAATCGGTGGCGATTGCAGATAAACTCGGCCAGGGCTTGCGCTTCCAGGCTTGGAGACCGCTTCGCCATTGCCGTGTGAGTTAACGCAGCGTTCACATTTGAGTAACGGCGATGAAACGGCTTCCTGGGACGCTTTCTTCAGCACATACGCAACTGCCGAGAACCGTGAGGTCTAAATGAGTTACCGAGCCGAGTACATCTGGATCGATGGGTCCAAACCCACCTCGAAGCTACGTTCAAAAACCAAGGTCGTACCCTCAGGCGAAGACCTGCCCATTTGGGGTTTTGATGGTTCGTCCACCAACCAGGCGCCAGGGAAGAACTCCGACTGTGTGCTCCGTCCCGTACTGACGCTACCTGATCCCATTCGGGGCGGTGATGACGTCCTCGTCATGTGCGAGGTCCTGACCGTCGACATGGAACCCCACCCCAGCAACACCCGGGCGGCGTGTCTGGCTGTGGAGCAGAAGTACGCCAGCTTTGAACCCTGGTTCGGTATCGAGCAGGAGTACACGTTCTTCAAAGACGGACGGGTACATGGCTGGCCGTCGCACGGCTACCCGGCCCCTCAAGGCGGGTATTACTGCGGCGTCGGCGACGACGAGATCTACGGCCGTGACGTCGTAGAGGCACACACGAAGAACTGTATGGACGCCGGGATCGAAATCTCCGGGACGAACGCCGAGGTGATGATCGGGCAGTGGGAATTCCAGGTTGGTCCGCTGTCTCCGGTGGCGGCGTCCGATCATCTGTGGCTGGCTCGCTGGTTGTTGTATCGCACCGCAGAAGACTTCGGCATCGCAGCGACGCTAGACCCGAAGCCCGTGAAGGGTGACTGGAACGGGGCTGGAGCCCACACGAATTTCTCCACCAAGCAGATGCGCGAAAGTTATGACCCGATCATTGCGGCGTGCGAAGCGCTGGGCACCCGGGCGGAGGAGCACATCGACCACTACGGTGCCGATATCGAACACCGCTTGACCGGTCTCCATGAAACCGCTCCGTGGACCGAGTACTCCTATGGCGTGTCGAACCGGGGTGCCTCGGTGCGGATCCCGTGGCAGGTTGCTCAGGAAGGCAAGGGGTATATCGAAGATCGGCGCCCCAACGCCAACTGCGATCCCTATGTCGTCACCCGACTCATTACCGAAACGGTGTGCTCCCAGGCAACCGAATAGCAAAGCATCGTCCAAAAGCGTGATGCCCCTCAGAGGGGCATCACGTCGTTAAGCGGTCACGCCCGGTATGGCTGTTCAGGAGTCGTGGCTCAATAGAGCCTCCAGCGCGTCGTCGACCTTCTCGGCGTAGGCAGTTGCTCCCAGTCCCTTGGCGTGGTTGGGTCCGTCGATCGCCGGTCCACCCAGAAAGATCGGCGCGTCCGTGGCGGACCGCGCCGCAGCGATCGCAGCCCGAATGGGCCCTTCGTTGTCTGGCCGGAACGCGGTGATAGCGATCGCGGTCAAGGGATCGGTTTCTTCCACCGTGCGCTGCAAGGACTCGACGGGAACCGCTCCGCCCAGATCGACGGTGCGATAGCCGGCCCCACGGATCTGGTCGCTCAGCATCATCACCGCCAGAGAATGGAAGTCCCCCGGCGCCGCCGCGACGATGAAGGTTCCTTTTGGTCGGCCCCGTCGATGAAATCGGGGCGACAAGCGTCCGACCAGGCGGGTGGCGATCAGGCTGGCGCGGTGTTCGTCGGCAACGTCGATCTCGCCTCGCTCCCATTTTCCACCGATCTCGCGCAAAGCCGGTGAGATCATCTCGGAATAGACGGCAGAGGGTTCATGCCCTGAGGCGAGCGCGGACTCGACGACCTGCCACGATGCCCCTTCGTCACCGGCAAGCAGTACGGCCAGTAGCTGCTGATCCCACCTTTTAGTGCTTTTAGCGGCGGGTTGTTGCCCACCCGACTCGATGAGGGCATCGAGGTCAGACCGGAGCACTTCCCAGACGCCTCCCGACTTCTCCGCCACCAGTTTTCCCAGTCGCACATAGCGATAAGCGGTCATGTAGTGGACCCCGAGTTCATCGGCGGCGTCCTGGAGCGAGAGTCTTTCTGTCTTCATGTTGGCAACTATAGCGCCGAGTTTATTTGACAGGTAACTGCTTTTAGTGCTAAAACTGTGGATACACAAGAAGGGGCAGGCATGTTGTATCTCGATGAACGAACGTTGGAGGATGCTGATCTCGTAGACGGCTTGGCCGATCGCGACGAGTCGGCACTGGCCGAGATCTACCGGCGGCATGGAGGTCAGGTGTTCGGACTCGCCAAGCGTGTAATTCGGGACGAAGAGATGGCCAGGGACATCGCTCAGGATGTGTTCGTTTCGTTGTGGAAGAAGCCGGAAGCCTTCGACGCCTCACGCGGGTCGCTTCGTACGTTTCTTCTCGCCAAGACGCACAGTCGTTCAATCGATGTCATCCGGTCTGAGTCCTCGCGACGTATACGTGAAGAACGGGATGCCCTACTAAGGGTCGATTCGGTCCCGAATGTCGATGACGAGGTATGGCAAGTGACGGTCGCATCAAAAGTTCGAACTGCCCTTGAGACTATCCCCGAGCGCGAACGTGACGTAATCGAACTCGCCTATTTCGGTGGTCTGACGTACCGTGAGGTAGCCGTCCGCCTTGGGATGGCCGAGGGAACCGTGAAGAGCCGGATTCGCAGTGGACTGAGCCGACTCCAGGAGTCGATGGGTCAACTCGGTATTGCCGCCGTCTAGGCGTTCCCATGGATCATGACGAAATAATCGGTTTGCTCGGTGCGTACTCTCTCGACGCAGTAGATCGGCGCGAGCGGGATCTGATTGAGGCACATCTTGAAGTCTGCACGATGTGCTCTACCGAAGTTGCTCAGTTTTTGGACGTCGCTGCCGAATTCGTGCCAGGCACCCAGACGCCCCGGTCGCTCTGGGCGAGAATACTGCGATCGGTGCGGTCCTACCGCTTCCCAGTGACCCCCCAATCCACACCGTGGCTGGCCATGGTGGCGGCCATCGCCATCGTTACGCTCGGCGGGGTCGTCGTGTTCCAGCAACGGCGGGTCGTCAATTTGGAAGCGACGGTCGCCCAGCAAATGATCGCGATCGACGCCCAGAATCGTGAACTCGACGAGGTGGCCCCCGATCGGCTCGCTGTGGCTGCTTTGAGTAATCCGTCCGCTCTCCAGGCGGTACTTTCCGGCGATGAAGGATCCATTACCTTCGTCATCCAACCCGACGGAAGCGCACTTATTGTCGATAGCACGCTGCCTCCTCTGCCAGACGAACTGACTTACCAGTTGTGGGCGGTAGTCGATGGCGAGGTCGTTAGCGCTGCTGTGCTTGGACCTGATCCGCGGCTGACACCGCTGCGTATCGAGGGAAGCGTGGCGGTTCTTGCCCTCACCGTGGAGGCTATTGGTGGAGTCGTGGTGTCCGATCAGGAACCGGCGGCGGTTTGGCTAGCGGACGCATGAGCTTGGAAGCGATGAACGCTGCGGATCACGCCAGCCGCCAGCTTGCCCGGATGCGAGCGATGGTCGGCATGTATCACCGTTTGTTTTTCAACGACGTCCGAACGGCGCTCCTAGTGGTCGTCGGCTTGCTGGCGCTCGGCTGGTGGGGGATACCCGAGGCGTTCCTGATCGTCCCGTTTATCTGCCTCTGGGGCGCTACGCAAACGGCATTCGACGCCAGCTATCTCATCATGGCCCGGCACTACGCAGAAGCACTTGAAGGGTTTCTCAACGAGCACGGCGCTGACGGCGTACTCGTCGGAGCGGCCCTTGAGAGTGCCTATCTCTTTCCGCTTCGAGCTCGCAAGGTTGTGGCTGTCCCGGTCAGGGGTCCCTGGTCCTGGTTCTCCTTCATGACGATCTTCGTTACCGCCAATGGTCTGTGGGCCATGGTGGTTGGCCTGTGGGCGGGATGGGCCACGCTCCTGGAACTGGGAACGGCTGCCACCGTGACCTATCTGGTGGTCCTAGGGTCGTTGATCATCGTATCTTTGACGACGGGTTTCTGGTGGTTCGTCAGTGGAACTGGCGAACAGCGGCTCACCGCCGTGTTGAAGGTGCGATTCGACGGTTAGCCCAGGGTTAGCCGTTGGCGGCGGCCACGGCCGCGTTGAATCCTTCTACCTGGGTTTTGAGATCGGCGAGCGCGGCGGCCCTCGCCTCACCGGTGTCAGACGATTGCAGTCCGGCCAGAATGTCGATCGTGGCTTGCACGACGGAGTCGGCTCGCCCGGCCAGCTCGGTACTGAGTGCGGTCAGTTCGGCGTTCGAGTCCGGGGCGACCGTCGCCTTGACGTCGGCGGCCCACGAGACGAAGCTCGGATTGATGGTGTCACGAATGTCGTCACGAGCGGCGGCATAGGCGACCGTGCGGGCGTCGAATTCGTCGTTGGTTTGCAGCATTGTCGTGTAGAGGGCCGTCAGATTGACGTCAAGCTCGGTGATTCTTTCGAGGTAGGCGATCGATTCGGCATCCACTACGACCCCGGTTGGCTGGGTGGTTGGTGGGGTCGATGAGTCGGTGGCAGGTTGCGTGGTGTCCGTAGAGCCAAGCCCGATGGGGTCGATGTCGGTCGGCTGGGTGTTGTCGCGGATGTTGCCGACAAAGACATACGTGAAGATCACCATGCCGATGATCACGAGCGGGAGAATCCACCGCCCGGGCTTGGGGTCTGCTTTTGTGGTTGTCATGCGGGTTGAACGATAGCGGACTGCGGTTCGGTTCCCGTTGAACCTCTTGAATCGTTGGCGCGATTGTCGTACGTTCGAACCCTCCTGCCCTTCCCCGCCGCCTGTGGAGCCGCCCATGCAACCGTTAGATGACGGGGAACGAGTCGAATTTGTGCCGTGGGATCAACTGCGACCCCGGGGGCGTCCCGGCGCAGCTTCTCGTCAGCAACTCTTGGCGATCGCCGGGGCAGTTTGTGTCGCCGTGGTGGTCGCCGGGTGGTGGTGGGCGAATCGGCCCGATGCTGTGCCGCTCGCACCGGATTCCATGCTCGTCTCGACGGCTGAAACTCGTTTGCCTGATGCGCCCCCAACGACGCTGGAGGCAATGGCCCGAGTCACTGAAGCGGATCTTCGGGCCGTGGCACCGGAATTTCCCGAACGGGCCGTGGCCGCGATCGCGTCGGAGTATCTCAGAGCGTACCTATCGGAAGAGACACCTGAGATCCATCCTTACGGCTCCGCAACTACGCCGGTCTACGTGGAATGGATTGCGGTGATCTCGGCTGAGGTGACCGATCAACTCCAGCGGTGGCTGGTCACGATGCGAGTGGGTCTTTTGGAACTCGGGGACGATCCCCGGCGCCTGCCCGTCAGCGAGTACGCCGTGTACGTTTCGATGGAGGATGGTGTGGCCCAGGTGAGCGTTCCGATCCGGCGAGACCGGACAGGGCTCGACCAGGTGGTGATGCAACGAGAGTCTCTGTCGGATGTGCCTTCGACGATTTTGAAGGTGGCGGCCATCGGGCCTGAAGAGGAGATTCTGGGCGGTTGGGAAGCCGCCGGCAGCTGGTACGTGATGGTTCGCGACGAACGGGGACTTCCGGTTGCCGTCGAAGTGAAGGCTCCGTAAACGGATCTGCTAGGTGTCGTAGTGGGCGGCGAGCAGGGTCTCAGCCGCCGGTGCGATGACGTTCCAATCGCCCTCCGGATCCTTGTTGAGGGTCACGAAGTCGGCGGTCATGAAGCAGGAACTTACGCCAGGAATGCTGAGGAGGCTTTCCGCTAGCTCGTTTCCGTCGGTCTGACCCGGGAGGAACGTCTGCGGTCCGCCTACCGGCACGCCGACGGTAAATTTCAAGGCGTTCGGATTCGGGGTGTTCTCGATCACAACAGGCATGTATGCAGCTTAGTGGGGCGTTGTCGCAGCCAGGGCTACACCGGTTCGGGTTGGTCGAAGCTCTCGTGGTTGACCAAGACTTGCCCGTCGTCCCCGATGATTACGCGCGGTTCGATGCGAGGACGAGCAAAGTGTGGATCTGTGCCAGCGACCACGATTGAAGCGGTGTTGGGATATCCGGCTAGCTGCTGAAGGTTCTTGCGGGTGGGCAGGATGATCGATGCCGATCCTGATTCTGCGGCCCGTAACGCCGTGGCAGGACTTGCCCATCGCGAGTTCGTTGTCTCAATGTTGTCGTGCTTAGCCGCCTGGTCCGCCGGCAGGGTGGCCACGAAGAATTTGGTGTCGAAACGTCTGTGAACTCCGACCGGGGTGACCCACCACGACCACCAGGCCAGCGCCGATAGGTCGAGTCGAAGGCCCTCGTCCTCCAGCCATCCTGACCAGCTCCACTTGCTGTGGCGATCCGCCAGCTTCTGACGGGCGGCCACGTAGGGATCGCTCTGGAGGTCGGCTGCCGTGACCGGGCCTGTTCCAGTATGAGCAAGCAACACCCCAGATTCTTCGAAGGTCTCGCGGATGGCCGCAACACACAATGCAGTGGCCGGGCCGTCACCGACTTGTTCCACGAGTGCCGGAGGTGGGTGCCCGGCCAGAGCTGATGGCGGCAACCGTTCGTCGGCCTCGTCGACTTTGCCGCCGGGGAAGACCCAAGCCCCTCCCACGAAGTCGGAGTCGATGTGTCGCTCAAGCAGGAAAACCTCAACAGATGTCCCGTCGCGCACGAGCATGACGGTTGCCGCTTCGGTGGCGGCCTGAGTTGATTGGTCCACCCGCAAGGTGACCTCCATGGGAACACGACGCCAGCACTTTCGGTTGATACTGCCATGAGTGGTCCCAAACCGATAGCTGTGGCCTGGTCGGTCGCCAATGTGCTGGTGCGCGTTCGCAAACCAGGCTGGCGGGATGCCCCGGCGGATCTCATCCCGGTCGATCAGCAGTATCTGGCCGGGGTGCTGACCCGCCTTGCCGAGTCGGGACCCCATGGGCTGCGATTGGCGGTGGCCGATCTCGATGCCTACCTGGCCGAGATGTCGTCTGTCGACCCCGATAGGTTGTCGCGTCCTGCTGCTCAGGCCTACTGGATCAATCTCTATAACGGGGGAGCCCTGCGACTTGCCGCACAGGCCGACGAACGGGGCGATGAATCGGTTCTACGAATACCAGGCGGGTTCAGCGCTCCGTTCGTGCGCGTCGGTGGTGAAGCACTGTCGCTTGATGCTATTGAACACGGAAAGGTTCGCCGCTTCGGCGACCCGCGAGTTCACGGCGCCCTCGTATGTGGGTCAGTGTCGTGCCCGACGCTGCGGGCGACTCCTTACACGGCAGAAGGATTGGATCAGGAACTCGACGACCAAATGCGGGTGTTCCTGGCCGAGGGTGGGGCAGTGCGGGTGGGCCACGACCTGGCTTTGTCGCGCGTGTTCAAATGGTTTGGAGGCGATTTCACCCGGCCGGCGTCGATGCCCACCTGGGTGCCAGCCTCAAAACGAAACGTCGTTAGGGCGATTCAACCGTTCCTGCCCGACGACCTCCGTGCATGGGTAGCCGAAACGGATCCGCCGGTCACCTATCAGCCTTACGACTGGGGACTGCGATGCTCGATCAAATGATCGGTAACGGAGAATCGAGAGCCTGACCACAGTGCAAGTACTGCGATGAATGCCGCCGCCATATCGTACGGCAGCACGTAGCGCATGAGCGCAGAACGATCCACGATCCAGGCCCCGTCGGGTCCGAATCCAACGATCCGCAGATAGTTCCAAATAGACCACGTGCAGAAGACGCCCAATCCGATCGCCGCCGCCCAGGCAACGCGGGTTCCTTTCATCCACCGAGTACCGAGGAACAGCGCCCCGCCCGCCCACGCGATGTCAAGCGCCGACAGCAACTGGAGGAACTGCAACGATGCGTCATACCGGAGGGCGGCGGATGATGCCAGGGTGGTGAGCGCGACCAGTCCCGTCGCGAACGACACCACCATTCCCGCCGACCAGAAGGCCCGCCACCGGGGCGAGAGGTTGGTTTCCCGGAGCCATGGGTCGTCAGTGAAATGAGCCATCTTGGCGACGGCGAATAGGCCGAAGCTGACGAGAATCGCCAGGTGCAGGGTGACGGCTACCAGTGGAGAGGAGGTCGTCCGGATGGCCAATCCGATTGCCGACGCAACCAATCCGATGGGAAGCAACCGGACGGCGGTGAGAAAGGCGGACTCCATGTAGAGCTTCAACGTAGCTCGCCGGTGACTTTAGGCACCGTCCCTTGGGCCGCTACCATCGCTCGGCGATGACACACCGGGAACAGCGACGTTCGTTTCTTGAATACGCCTCGGAGGTCCACTGGACCCGCTATCTAATCGGATCAGTTCTGCTGATTGGATTGGTCGTCTCGCTCTGGGTTTATAGCCTGGCCAGCAAGTTTGAGGCCGACCAGGTCGAGTATGACCCCGCCAAGTCGGTCCTCGTTCGGGAGCAGCTCACCGACGAGGAAGTCGAAGCCGCTGGTATCGACATCGCGGCCATCGAGCAGGCGATGCTGGCTGACGAGTTGGCCCGACTGGACGAGCAACTGCAGGATGACATTCTGGAAGCGGCCGCCGCCCAAGCCCGACGCGTCGAAGCGTCAAAGTACAAGAACCCGTTCGCCACGAATCCGCCGTTGCCAGATGAGATGTTCAAGGCCTACCTGATCATCGGAGCAGACGCTTCCGGTTATCTCGCCGATGTGATTCTCTTGATGCTGCAACCCACCGATGGCGCCGCCCCGATCATGATGTCGCTGCCTCGCGATCTATACGTACCGAACGCCTGCACGGGGGAGTATTCACGGATCAACGCCAACCTGGGCGGATGTAAGGGAGTAGCCAACGGGCCAACGTTGTTGTCGCTGACGGTTGCCGATTTCACCGGGATCACGATTGATCATTTTGCCGTCGTCGATTTTGAGGGATTTGCCAAAGTGATTGATGTCCTTGGCGGCGTCGACCTGTGTTTTGATCATCCAACTCGCGATGCCAAATCGAAACTGGAAGTAGGCGCCGGATGCATTCGAGCCAACGGTGCAACCACGCTGGCCTGGGTTCGTTCCCGGAGCACCGAGCAGCTCATCAATGAACAGTGGGTGTCGATCGGTGCATCCGACTTCACCAGGCAACGCAAGGAGCAAGACGTTATGTTCCTCGTGGCCCAGAAGTTGACGTCCTTCTCGTCGCTCGGTTCTTTTCAGAGCGTCGCGACATCCTTGTCCAATGCCGTCCGGCTCGACTCGAGCCTTTCGTTCTCCAACGCTTTGGCGCTGGCCTGGCAGTATCGGGGACTCGGGAAGTCGCAGGTCAACCGGATCTCGCTGGATTACGAAAACTACCGCACGCCTCAAGGTGCCCTGGTACTGGCGCCAACCTCGTCCTTCAACGAGGCTCTCGCCGGCGTGTATGCCCCGGCTGCCCGCTAGGTCGCTAATTCAACAAGCTCAGACTCGGCAAGCCGCTCAAAGACGATGTCGGCGTTGCGCAAGAAACGTTTCATCGTGAAGCATTCGGCCAGCAGTTCGCTCGAGAGCGTCACCTCCGGATCGGCTGCCAGACGGTCATGGAGCTGTCCGCCGTCCTCCCAGACCGCCATGGCGTTGCGCTGCACTATCCGGTACGCCTCGTCGCGGGTGAGTCCGCTGTCGATCAGTTCAAGCATGACCGCCTGAGAAAAGATCAATCCGCCCGTCCCGTCCAGGTTCGCCTGCATCCGCGCCGTATCAACGCGCAGGTTCTGAACCAACCGGTTGAACTTCTCGAGCATGTAGTTCAAAGTCCCACACGCATCGGGGAGTGCCACCCGTTCGGCCGACGAATGACTGATGTCGCGTTCGTGCCAGAGCGCCACGTTCTCGAGGCCGACTTGGGAATATCCTCGCAGTAGTCGTGCCATCCCGGTCATGCGCTCAGACATGATCGGATTACGTTTGTGGGGCATCGCTGACGATCCTTTTTGGCCAGCCCGGAATGCTTCCCCGACTTCGCCGACTTCGGATCGCTGGAGGTGCCGGATCTCCGTCGCGAATCTTTCGATGGTTGCTCCGGTCAGGGCGATGGCCTGGAGGAACTCGGCGTGTCGATCTCGCATCGTTATCTGGCTTGAGGCTGGTTCGATGTCGATGGCGAGTCGTTGGCAGACGAATGCTTCCACGGTGGGGGGAGTGTGGGCATAGGTTCCGACCGCGCCGGAGATCTTGCCAACTGCGACTGATCGTCGGGCGGCTGCCAGTCGACGATGGTCGCGTTCAAGTTCGAACGCCCAGTTGGCGAGTTTGAGACCGAACGTGGTCGGCTCGGCCCAGATTCCGTGGGTGCGACCGATCATCGGTGTCGCGCGGTGCTCCATCGCTTTGGCTTTCACGGTCTCATGCAGGGTGATGACCTTGTCGAGCAACAAGTCGGCGGCCTCGCGCAACCGCACCCCGCCCGCAGTGTCAAGGACGTCAGATGAGGTCAGGCCGTAGTGCACCCATTCCCCGCCTGGTCCCGCCGAGGCGGATAACACGTCCACGAACGCTGCCACATCGTGGTTGGTGACGGCTTCGCGTTCCTCAACCTGGGAGGGGGTGACCTCGGGTGCATTGCGCACCGCGGTGGCGGCGTCCATGGGGGCTACCCGAAGATCCACCCACGCTTCGACAACCAGCGTTTCGACCTCTTTCCACAATGAGTACTTGTGTTCTTCTGACCAGATATGAGACATATCCGCAAGGCTGTATCGCTCGATCACACCTGTGTCCTCGGTTTCGGCTCGGCCAGATCGTACTCTTATAGGGAACCAGTCCCGTCGGCGAAGCGTCTGGGCGGTAGCCAACCAAAAAGGAATGTCATGATTGTTGTCAATACAGAATCTGTCCCCGGCCATCGGATCGTGGCTTTGAAAGGTTTGGTTCAGGGCAACACCATCCGTGCCAAACACCTCGGCCGGGACATCGGGGCGGGGCTCAAGAACCTGGTTGGCGGCGAGTTGACCGGCTACACCGAGCTGCTCACGGAATCACGCCGTCAGGCCATGGAGCGGATGATGGCCCAGGCTCAACAGCTCGGCGCCAATGCGGTGGTCAACGTGCGGTTCACCACTTCCTCGGTGGCTGCTGGAGCTGCTGAGCTCTATGCGTACGGCACTGCCGTCACCGTCGAACCTGTCGCCTGATCATGGAGGACGCAGCAGGAATCGTATTCGGGCTCTTCTGGCTATTGGTCGTGATTGGGCTACCGATTGCCTTCATCATCACCGGCCGTATTCGCGAGAAGAACCACTTTGAGGACATTGCCAGGCGCGAAGCGATCCATCATGGGTTTCCGGTTATCGACATTTCGTTGTTGCCGGCAGGGATCATCGCTAGTCGGGGTGAATTGGTCACCGGTCAGGTCGTGATCGCATCGGATTACCTGAAGAACTTCTTTGCGCAATATCGCCAACTCTTCGGCGGCGAGATGAAGTCGTATCAGACGATGATGCAACGCGGCAAAGCCGAAGCCCGGCTGCGGATGATCGAGGAAGCCAAGCGGCTCGGAGCAACGGCGGTGATCAACGTTCGGTTCGAAACGTCACAGATCGGCCAGGCTCGCGGCAAGGCCGCCGCTATGAGCGAGGTGCTGTGTTACGGGACAGCCGTAATGACATGAGCGATTCGGTCTCGGAAGAACCTGCCCTCAACGGCACTATCCCCGAGACTCCTGATCAGCTCGACGATGAGGCTGTTCTGACCGGTCGCGTTCGGATCGAGCAGGGTCGTCCGATTGACGCGCTCGGCAACGAGCCGGCGCTGCAGAGCGACGGACGTCTCCCGAACTATGCCGAGGTCTACCAGCAGTTCCGGGCAGGGACCCCTGTGTCCTGGGGGACCGTGGCACTCGTGATGCTGGCGAGCGCGATGATCACCTTTGGCGTGATGCTGGTTCCGGTAGGGCTGATGTTGGCAAGGCTCTACGGCGGGTTCTTTCTCCCGATCCGATTCCTCGGATTTGGTACCTATCTCCCTGCCGTCATCGGCGTGCTACTTGTGGCGCCGGCGCTGGTGTGGGTCGAAGTCCGACCGTGGACGGTTCCGAACGCCTTCGCGTTGGGAGCTTCGGCCGGGGCTCCCGGGGCGTTGGCCGGGCTCTGGTTGGCGTCGGTGGGGGCCACCCACGAGAACGGGTCGGTTGGGGTCATCGCCGTTGGTTTCCTTGCTTTCATCCTGCCGGCTGGCCTCAGCGCTCTCGGCGTCGTCCATGTTTGGCGTCGAGTCGATGGGGAAGGCCGCGTGCCGGCTCCCGGGCTGGTTACTCCGTTCGCCATCGCCGCCGGGATTGTCGCGATGATCGGAGTCATGACGGCGTGGAGCGTTTGATCTGACTAGGTTCGGCCGGCATGCGCACGATCACCATCGACCAGGCACGCCGCATCGCCCTGGGAGCCCAAGGGTTCAGTGATCCCCGCCCCAAGGGGGCGGTTGATGTGCGGCACGTTCGCCGGGTGCTCGGTCGGATCGGCCTCCTCCAACTCGATTCGGTCAATGTGGCGGTTCGATCGCACTACATGCCCCTGTTCTCGCGGTTGGGTCCGTATCGCATGGACCTGATCGACGAAGTTGCCTACAAACGCGGTGAACTCTTTGAGTACTGGGGTCATGAAGCCTCGCTTCTACCAATGGAGACGTATCCGTTGTACCGCCATCGTATGGAAGGGGTTCGTCCCTGGCGAGTGATCAACGAGTTGCTGGCCGACAATCCGCACCACGTCGACCAGATTTTGCACGAGGTGCAGGAGAAAGGTCCGATCACGGTGGCCGATTTACGTGATCCGGGAGAGCGCACCGGGCCCTGGTGGGGCAATTCGCAAGGCAAGGTTGTCCTCGAGTGGCTTTTCCTGACGGGCAAGATCACCTGCTCCCACCGCCGTAACTTCACGAGGTTTTATGACGTTACGGAGCGGGTGGTACCGGCCGATCTCCTGGCGGGACCGCTGATCGAAGCCCCCGATGCTCGCAAAGAAATGCTCCGAATGGCGTTGCGGCATCATGGAATCGGCACTGCTACTGATCTGGCTGATTATTACCGGATCCGGATGCCGGTCGCCCGGCCACTCATCAAAGAACTGGTTGCGGCTGGTGAGTTTGTCGAGGTGGAGGTAGCCGGCTGGGACAAGCCTGCCTACCTCGATCCAAAAGCCAAGATTCCCCGCCAGATCAGGGGTGCAGCCCTATTGACGCCGTTCGATCCGGTGGTTTGGGCCCGGGATCGGGCGGAGCGACTCTTCGACTTTCACTACCGGATTGAGATCTACGTTCCCGAACCGAAGCGGATCTACGGTTACTACGTGATGCCGTTCCTTTTGGACGGCAAATTGGTTGGAAGAGTTGACCTCAAGTCTGACCGTCAGTTAAGCCGATTACTAGTACGTGGAACATTTATGGAAGACGGACAAGAGTCTTCCCGGGTTGCACCGGCGCTCGCCGTCGAACTCGCGCATATGGCGTCCTGGTTGGACCTCAGCGGCATCGACGTGGCGGACAATGGGAATCTTGCCGGGGAGCTTCGCGCCGCCCTTTGAGCCACGGATTCACGATCCCGACGATCGAACGGTGGACGTGCCGCATCGGCTTCCAGCATGAGGCGACTCGATACGCTGCTGGTTCTGGCGCATGAACCAATCACGGCCAAGCTGATAAAGGAGCTCGTTGGCGACGCAATGGCCCGTGAGGTAATCGTCATTGACAACCCGGGTACGGCAATGGGGGTCATCAACAACAACACCATCGATGCCGTTGTCATGGAGGCGGCGTTCCCCGGGGCCGTTGGCAAGACCGGCGTCGAGACCTTCCGAGAAGTGCTGAGCGACATTCCCATCATCTCGTTGGTTCATCTTGATTCGGAGGAAGCCGGGGTGCTCACCATCGATCAGGGCGCAGACGATTTTCTTATTCTCGATCACGTCAACTCTTTGAACATGGGCCGGGCAATAACGTCAGCGTTGCGCCGGCGTACGGTGGATCGTGAACTCGCCCGGTCGCGAGCAGTCGCTAGTCGTTTCCATGAGATCATCGAAGCGGCCGATGACCTGGTGCTGATCATTGATACCTGGGAGAAAGTTGAAAGCGCCAACCCGGCGGCGATGGCCTTTTTTGGTCTCGGGGAAACCGATCATCCGCGCATCACGGATCTCCTCGGTTCTGCGGGTGATATCTGGCACGAGGCGCTCCCGGACCTGATGCTCGATGGTCGGTTTGTTGGCGAGGCGGTCCTTACCCCGGTGGAGGGGGAACCCTCCGACCACGCCATCACCCTCATCCATCACGAGCGGGCTGGATCCAGCAGCCAGGCATACAACAGTTTCGTCGCCCACGACCTGAGCGCCCTGCGGGCCGCCGCCGAGAAGGCTCACATGGAGCAGATGATTCGATCTAAGGATCAGTTCGTTGCGAGTGTTTCTCATGAGTTGCGCACTCCGTTGACGGCCGTACTCGGTTTTACCGAGCTGTTGCACTCCGGCGCGTTGAACGGGCAGCAAGAAGAGATGGCCGACATCATGGCGATGATCGCCGAACAGGCACAGGAAGTTTCGAGCATCGTCGAGGACCTCATGGTCGGAGCTCGCGCGGACATCGGCACGCTTTCGGTGGTGCCGGTACTGGTGCGGGCCGATTCTCAGGTGCGCACCGCGTCCGACCCTATGCTGAGTGAGTTCAATTCGCTGCACATCGATGTCGAACCGGTTGATGTCTGGGCTGACCCGGTCAGGGTTCGGCAAGTTATTCGGAACCTGCTCACCAACGCCCGCAGGTATGGTGGTCCCACTGTCGAGATCACCTCGACCGTCACCGATGACTGGGTAACGATTCATGTGCGCGACGACGGCGCGGGTATCGCCGAGGAGCGGCAAGAAGACATCTTTGAGCCATTCAACACATCCGGCCCCCAAAACACCCGCAGCGTTGCCGTCGGTTTGGGCCTCACGGTTTCGCGCCAACTCGCCCAACTGATGGGCGGAGAATTGGGTTACGAATACACGGACGGTTGGTCCGTGTTCTCACTGACGCTGCCCCGCAAGGACCTAGCCCTCGAGAGTGACTTCCGCTAGTCGGTCCCGGTAGGCCTTCAGCTGCTCGGTGAGCTGGGGGTCTGCAAGCGCAAGGACGGCGACCGCCAGCAACGCGGCGTTGGTCGCCCCGTCTATCGCCACCGTCGCTACAGGAACGCCCGTCGGCATTTGGACTGTCGCCAACAAAGCATCCATCCCATCGAGCGAAGCCGAGAGCGGAACGCCGATAACCGGAAGCAAGGACTTGGCGGCCATCACTCCTGCCAGGTGTGCAGCTTTGCCTGCCCCGGCGATGATTACCGAGTATCCGTCAGACGCGGCACTCTCGGCGAAGGCCAGCGCAACATCGGGCGTCTTGTGGGCAGACATCACCGCGATGGTGTTCTCCACCCCGAAGGAGTCGAGGGTGGTCGCCGCCTTCTCCATGATGGGACGGTCTTTCCCGGACCCCATAACTATTGCGACTTTGCTCATGTGTTCCTCGCTATGTCAGATCGATATTGCATGCCGGGCCAGCGGATTGTATCGACCGCGTCGTAGCAAAGCGTCCGCGCCTCGCCGATGGTCGGT
The DNA here is from genome assembly GCA_963835515.1 of uncultured Acidimicrobiia bacterium. Taxonomy (GTDB): domain Bacteria; phylum Actinomycetota; class Acidimicrobiia; order Spongiisociales; family JAENVV01; genus JAENVV01. Next base: position 73,831 of record CAWIFX010000002.1, read on the forward strand.
CCTAGAGCCACAACGTTGAGGACTCGGCCGCCTGTTGCGATCACCGCGCCGTTCTCATCGGTTGTCGTGCCGGCATGGAAAAGCGTGACGCCGTCGGGGACAGCAAGGCGCTTGAGCCGCGTCCCCTTGACAGGGTTCTCCGGGTAGCCCTCGGCGGCCAGGACTACGTTGACGGCTGAAACCTCCGACCACTCGAGCAGAACGGTACCCACGTTCCCATCGAGGGCAGCGTCGATGAGGTCGAGGAGATCGTTTCGTAACCGGGGAAGTACTACCTGGGTTTCGGGGTCGCCGAGACGGCAATTGAATTCAAGGACCGATGGGCCGTCGGCAGTCAGCACGTACCCGACGTAAAGAAACCCGACATAGGGGGCGCCCTCGTCGGCCATCGCGGCAAGCACTGGACGTACCACCCGATCGAGCGTGAACTCCATAATCCCATCCGGAAGCCCGTCGACGGGGCTGTAGGCACCCATCCCTCCAGTGTTGGGCCCCTGGTCGTCGTTGCGTAACCGCTTGTAGTCTCTGGCTGGTTCGAGCAAGACCGCGTCGGTGCCGTCGCACACGGCAAAGATGCTGAGTTCCGGGCCTTCCAGGAATGCTTCGATCACCACCTGGCCCTCACCGAAGCGGCCACCCAAACAGTCGTCGATCCAGGCATCGCCTTCGCTCAGTTTGTCAGTGACGAGCACCCCTTTGCCGGCAGCCAGGCCATCGGCCTTGATGACGTAGGGGGCGGTCTGAGAGCGCATGAATTGTTTGGCGGCTGCCGCATCGTCGAACGAACCCCACGCGGCAGTCGGCACGCCGGCACGGTCCATGACCTGCTTGGCGAATGTCTTGGAAGACTCGAGTCTGGCTGCCGATCGGGTAGGCCCAAAGGCCCGGATCCCCCAGGCTTTCAGGGCATCGATCAACCCTGCCGCCAGGGGTGCCTCCGGGCCGATGACGGCCAGGTCAATATGCTGCGCCTTGGCGAAGGCCGCCACGGCCCCAACGTCGGTCGGGTCGATCCCCTCGATGATCGGGCCGATGGTTGCCAAACCCGGGTTCCCCGGGAGGCTCATTATTTCGGAAACCTGGTCCGATTGATGCAGTTTCCATCCGATGGCGTGCTCGCGACCGCCGCCTCCGATAAGGAGGACTCGTCGGCTCATCGCCTGGTGAGGAGTTGCTCGCGCTCGGGGCCTACCGAGATCCAGTCGCACGGAGTCTTGAGCTGGTCCTCGACGAATTCAACGTACTGCTGCGCCTCTTTGGGGAGGTCAACGAACGCCCTGGTGCCGGTGATGTCCGCACCCCATCCCGGCAGGGTTTCGTAGATTGGCTGGCAGTTGTAGAGAACTCGCTGCTGGCGGGGGAACTCGTTGTACTGCTCGCCGAGGGATGTGTAGCCAACGCAGACCTTGATTTCGTCGAAGGCCGACAGGATGTCAAGCTTGGTGAGAAAGACCGACGTCAGGGAGTTGATGCGCACGGCGTAGCGGAGCGCTACAACGTCGAGCCACCCGGCCCGCCGCCGTCGTCCGGTGACAACTCCGTACTCCTTCCCGAGATCGATCATCCGATCTCCGGTTTCGTCGAGGAGTTCTGTGGGGAAGGGACCGGTCCCAACCCGGGTCAGGTACGCCTTGGTAACCCCGATCACTTCGTCGATATCTTTCGGGCCGATCCCGGTGCCGGTCAGGACACCCCCGGCGGTGGGATTCGATGACGTGACGAATGGATAGGTCCCGTGGTCAACGTCGAGCAGAGTGCCCTGGCCGCCTTCGAACACGACCTTCTTGCCGTCATGAATGGCATTCCAGACCAGCAGCGAGGTGTCGGTGACGAACGGCATCAACTGTTCGGCGTAGCCCAAGTATTCGTCGGCGATTTCATCTGGGTCCATCGGGAGCTGGTTGTAGACGCGAGTCAGGATCTTGTTCTTCTCAACAAGGGCAAGCGTGAGCTTGTCGCGGAAGATCTTCGGATCGAACAAGTCCTGTACCCGGATCCCGGATCGGGCGAACTTATCTGTGTAAGCCGGGCCAATACCTTTCTTGGTGGTGCCGATCTGATTGCGTCCCAGGTATCGCTCTTGGATCGCATCCATCTTGCGGTGATACGGCATGATCAGGTGGGCGTTGGATGAAATCCGCAACTTGGATGTTGAGACGCCTCGTCCTTCGAGCATGGCTAATTCGGCGAGAAGCGCTTTGGGGTCGATGACCGTCCCCGAGGCAATAACGGGAACCACATGCGGATAGAGAACGCCGCTCGGCGTCATCGAAAGCGCAAACTTCTCTTCCCCGATGACGATCGTATGGCCGGCGTTGTTTCCGCCTTGGAAACGTACGGCCATGTCGGCTTGTTTGGAGAAATGATCGACGACCCGGCCTTTGCCTTCGTCGCCCCACTGTGCGCCCAGCACGATCGTGGCAGTCATCGGTTGATCCTTTGTGTCGTGAGCCGTGATCGTAGTGGTTCGAACGTCATCTGGGTCCCGCCCAAGTTGTCCGATGTCCTACCATTGCGGTATGCCCCGGATCAGAGCCGCCAATATTGAAGAGCACAAAGAACTCACTCGTGCCCAGGTGCTCGAAGCGGCCGAGAGGCTCTTTGGCGAATCGGGCTATGAGGACGTGGCGCTGGGCGACGTGGCGGCGGCGGTCGGGATTGGCCGGACCACTCTCTATGACTACTTCCGCGACAAAGAGGATCTTCTGGCCACACTGGTCGAGGAGACACTGCCCTCCACCATCGAGGATCTGGTGAAGCGTATTCCGGACGGTCTCTCGTGGAAAGAGCGACTGGCCGCTTTGTCCGTTGCCATGGTGGACTTTGTGGCGACCGATCCAACGCTCGGGCTCATCCTGCACCGGGAAGTAGCCAAGCTGTCGATCGAAGCCCAGGAACGAGTCGGGCGGGCCCATCGGGGATTGTCGGCGGAGTTCGTGACGATATATCGGAACGGGGTGGAGCATGGCGAGTTGAAAGCCCTACCGTACGACCTCGTCGGGCGGTTTCTTCAGGATCTGATCATGTCGGCTGCCAAGGCTCTCATCGACTCGCCCGATCCCGCTGCCCGACGCAAGGAAGTCACGGATGCCATGGTCGCCGTATTGCTGACCGGGATGGGCACGTGAGAACCGTCCTGACCGGCGGCAACATCTTCGACGTCGAAACAAAGTCTTTTCTGACCCACGACGTCGTTATCTCCGACGGCCGAATAACCAAAGTCGGTCCCGGTCTGGACGGCGATACATCGGTGGACATGAGCGGACGGACGATCCTTCCGGGACTCATTGACTGCCATGTCCATGTCATGTTTTCATCGATGGATCTCTTCGGTGCGATGCAGGAGCCGTATTCGCTCCGCTTCTACAAAGCGATCGCCAATCTGCGGGCGAACCTCGAAGCAGGTATCACCACCATTCGGGACGCCGGTGGGGCGGATCTTGGGGTCAAGCGGGCCGTCGATGATGGGTTGATCGTCGGACCGAACATGTTGATCGCTATCGGGATGCTCTCCCAAACCGGCGGGCACACGGACGGCTGGTTGCCTTCCGGCATGCACATGCGGGTTCTGGAAGGAGCCCATCCGGGAGCGCCGCGGACGGTGGTTGACGGTCCCGAGGAAATCCGCAAGAAGGTGCGGGAGCTTGTGCGGGCCGGCGCTGATGTCATCAAGGTCGCCACCTCTGGCGGGGTGATGTCCCCGCGGTCCAATCCGCGCCACGCTCATTTTGACAGCGGGGAACTGCAGGCTCTCGTGGCAGAGGCGACGTCGGCAGGTTTGTACGTGATGGCCCACGCTCAGGCCACAGATGGCATCAAGAATGCGGTGAGGGCAGGAGTCAGATCGGTTGAGCACGGCATCTATCTTGATGACGAAGCGATCGAACTCATGATCCACCACGGGACATATCTGGTCCCGACGCTGATCGCCCCCAGTGGTGTCGCCAAGGCCGCGGCAGCAGGCGCCCGTATTCCGGAGGCCTCACTCCGGAAGGCCGCCGAAGTCACGGATATCCATCGCCAGTCGTTCGCCAAGGCTGTCAAAGCGGGCGTCAAGATTGCCATGGGGACTGACACGGGCGTGACTCCTCACGGCGAAAATCTGGACGAGTTGAGCCTGATGGTGGCCGGTGGGATGGACCCATTGGACGTGCTCGTGGCGACCACGCAATCGGCAGCCGACTTGCTTGGACTGGGCGATGAGGTCGGTTCGTTGATGCCCGGTAAACGGGCAGACCTGACGGTGATCGGCGGCGACCCGCTCGACTTCGATGCGTGGACAATCGACTCGGTGTGGAAGTCCGGGATCCGGGTAGTCGGCTAACCCCCGCCTGAGACCGTTCTTGACGCTGGCCTAGGCCTTGTCGTCCACCGAGCGAAGGACGGCCAGGTCGTGAAGCAGTACATGGGCGTCGACGGTGTGCCCATCCAGCTTCCGATACTTGCCGTCGGCATCAAGCACCCATGTCAGCGTATCGTCGGTCTGGATGGCCTCGATGATCTGCTGCAGTCGCACCTGCAGTTCGGGAGCTTCGACCGGGGTCAGCGCTTCGACTCGTCGATCGAGGTTACGGGGCATCATGTCTGCAGAACCGATCCAGAACTGATAGCCGCGTGCTTCGCTGCCGAACCGCAAGATCCGGGAGTGTTCCAAATATCGACCAACCACCGACTGCACCGTGATGTTCTCCGAGAGCCCGGGAACCTGGGGGCGGAGGCAGCAGATGCCCCGGACCAACAGATCGACTTTGACACCCGCCTGGGAGGCTGCGTACAGCTCGTCGATGATGTCGGCGTCGACGAGGCTATTCAACTTCATCACTACGTTGCCGTCGCTGGCTTCGGCCTCTTTGCGGATCAACGCGGTCACCGTTTGGCGTCCCGAGTACGGAGAGACGGCCAGCTTGCGGTATTCGACCTGTCGACTGTGGCCAGTCAGGAAATTGAAAAGATCACCGAGGTCGGCGGTGATCTCTGGGTTCGAGGTGAACAAGCCGACATCTTCGTAGGTTCGCGCGGTTGACCCGTTGTAGTTGCCCGTGCCGATGTGGGCATACCTGCGGATGGCATCCGAATCCTGGCGAACGACGAGTGACACTTTGGCGTGGGTCTTGAGCCCGACCAATCCGTATACGACATGGACGCCGGCTGTCTCCAGCTTCCTGGCCCACTCGATGTTGCGCTCCTCATCAAACCGGGCTTTGAGTTCCACGAGTGCCACCACTTGTTTGCCCCGCTCGGCTGCGACGATGAGATCACGAGCGATGGCCGAATCGTCGGCGGTCCGATAGAGGGTTTGCTTGATGGCGAGCACGTCCGGATCGCGGGCGGCCTGGCTCAGAAACTCTTCCACCGAACTCGTGAACGAATCGTACGGGTGTTGGACAAGGATGTCCCGCTCCCTGATGACGCTGAACAGGTTGGGTGGGGAACCATCGACCTGAGCCAGCGCCACCTGCGAGACGCCCTTCCAGTACTCCCATTTCAGGTCGGGTCGATCTATCGAATACAACGACATCAGGCCGGTCAGGTCCAAAGGACTTGGCAACACATAGATATCGCGTGAGTCCATCTGCAACTGGCGCGTCAGCACCGCCAGGCTGTTCGGCGAGATATCGGTTTCCACCTCAAGCCGGACTGCCCTTCCGAACCTGCGACGGGTCAACTCGATTGAAATCGCTTCCAGCAGATCGTCGGCCTCCGACTCCTCCAGCACCAGGTCGGCGTTTCGAGTTACCCGGAACATGTAGTGGTCGACAACTTCCATCCCGCTGAACAGGTCGCCCAAATGTGAAGCGATCACTTGCTCGAGCCGGACAAAACGTTCCCCGTCGGGTAGTCGGATGAACCGATCGAGGCGGGGTGGGACCTTGACCCTGGCGAATCGCATCGTCCCGTCGTGGGGATCTCGGATATTTACTGCCAGGCTCAGCGACAAGTTGGAGATGTACGGAAACGGATGAGCAGGATCGACCGCCAGCGGTGTCAACACCGGGAAGACCTTGGTGCGGAACTCCTCGTCAAGCCAGGCGTTGTCTTCGGCCGTGAGGCTGGCAACGTCGACTACCGAGATTCCTTCGGCTCCCAATTCGGGGAGCAGCTCCTTGTGGACGACCGTCGTGAGTCGGTCCATTAGCTCTGTGGCCCGGGATCGAACGGCCTCCAACTGCTCGGTGGGAGTCATACCGTCAGGGGGAGCGCTTGTGACGCCTGCGGCTACCTGCTCCATGAGTCCTGCCACCCGGACCTGGAAGAACTCGTCGAGGTTCGTCGAGAAGATGGCCGCGAACTTGGCGCGCTCGAGCAGCGGTGTGGTGGGGTCTTCGACGATCGCTAAGACTCGCTCGTTGAAATCGAGCCACGACAGTTCGCGGTTGGTGAAACGCTCCATGTGCTCCATGTGCAGAAGAGTACCGATACCGGCCTCATAATGGGAACTGGCGGCGTATGGTTCGACCATGGTGTTCCGGGTTGCGGTAACCACCACATTGGACCGGGCGGCAGGCATGTCTGCCGAACTCGTTGCGGTCGGTCTGACCCCGGTCGAGCTTCCCTGTATCGAAGTCATTCGTGGCCGCGATGAAGACATCGCCAGGGCTCGGGCGGCCTGCGAGGAAGCAGACCTAATTGTCCTCGCATCATCCCGGTCCCTGGACGCGCTGTGGCCCGACGGATCGTTCCCGTCGGTTTCAGCGGCAGTGATCGGTCCGGCGACCGCCACCTCGGTGGCCGAGCGCGGTGGGACAGTTTGTGCGGTTGGCAACGGCAGTCTGTTGGACCTTGTTCGGTCCCTCGACGTGGAACACGCTCGCGTTGCCATGCCGCACGCCCCGAGCACCGACCCCCGGGCGTTGGCCGAGCTGGCCGATCGTTGCTGCGACCTTGTCTCGGTCCCTGTGTACTCGACGGCGCCCATCGGTCCGCCGGGCGATGAGGTTGATGGAGCCGTGTTCGTCTCGTCATCGGCCGTACACGGATGGGCGTTGACGCGCAGCTTTGAAGGGGTGCGATTGGCCTGTCTCGGGCCGTCGACGTCGGCAACCCTGCAGCTTTACGGTCGAGATTCTGACGTTGCTGACCGCCGCCGGTCGTACCGCGATCTGGCGGTTGGTCTGGCCGAACTGGTTGGTGCCTGAGAGTCCCCGGGGTGGCTGCGTTCGTCAGTTCAAGTGCAAGTCCGGTTGATTTTCGCGGGGTTCATCGTCTACCGTACGAATGCTTGCGGGTTTGCTCGCCCAGTTCGGGCCGCCTGTTGGGACGCTAAAACTGGAACATAAGGAGAGAAATGAAAAAGATGCAGCGAATTCTTGCTGTGTTGGTCGTCCTCGGTATTTTTGCAACAGCATGTACCGCCGACGATACGGCACCAACCACACCAGATGACACCACCCAGACTGATCCGGGTACGACTGATACAACTGCTCCGGGTTCGACCGACGCAACGACCCCTGTTGGCGGTCAGACCGGTGGAGCGACCCTCGATGAGGTTCGTGCCCGCGGCACGCTCAAGTGCGGGGTAAGCGGTAGTGCCGTTGCCTTCTCTGAAACACAGTCCGACGGATCGACGACCGGTTTCGACGCCGAGATGTGTCGCGCCATTGCTGCTGCCGTTCTCGGTGACGCAAATGCCGTTGAGTTCTCTGCCCTGACTGCAGCCGAGCGGTTCACTGCTCTTGCGGCCGGCGAGGTTGACGTCCTGATTCGCAACACGACGTGGACCCAGTCTCGTGACACCACGCTTGGTCTCGACTTCGGTCCGACCACCTACTACGACGGTCAAGGCGTCATGGGTAAAGCAGCCGATGGTTTCACGGCCGACTCCACGCTCGCCGACGTAGACGGCGCAGTGCTTTGCACCAACGCCGGCACGACGACCGAGAAGAACATTTCCGAGGGTGCTGCTCAGGCTGGCGCGACGATCGTGTTGAGCACGGTGGCTGAATTCCCCGAGGCGATGGAAGGCTTCAAGGCCGGATCCTGTGACCTGGTGACCACCGATGCTTCCGGCCTCGTCGGCAACATGGTGACTGCCATGCGTGACGGAGAGATTCAAGAAGGCGACTGGGTCGTGTTCCCACGTGCCCCAATCTCCAAAGAGCCGCTTGGTCCGGTCTACCGTCAGAACGACAGCCAGTGGGCTGACATCGTCAACTGGACGGTCTACGCGACGTTCATTGCCGATGAGTTCGGTGCGACGTCCGAAAACGTTGACTCGCTGATCGGCGCGGCCGACCTCAACCCCGAGTTGGGTCGTTTGTTTGGCGTGACCGATGATGAATTGCAGTCCACGATGGGTCTTGAAGCCGACGCGTTCTACAACGTCATCAGCCAGGTTGGTAATTACGACGAGATCTTCGCTCGTACCCTCAATCCGGTCGGAATCTTCCGTGATGGGTCATACAATGCTCAGTGGTATGACGGTGGCATGATCTACGCACCGCCCGCTCGCTAGGCATCGAACTGCGATAAGAAATTCCCGAGGGGGGCGCCATCGGCGCCCCCCTCGTTGTTATGGTGGCGAAGCTATAACTAGTTACGGAGGAGGGTGAGACGATGACGACATCGGCTATTCAGCGTCCAACGCGCCCACCGTTCTATCGCGATGTCACCGTCCTCAAGTGGGTTTTCCAGATCGCGTTCCTGATCGCGATCGTGACCGTCTTCTGGCTCCTGGGTACCTTCTCCATCGCCAACCTGGCCAAACAGAACCTGGCAGTGTCGTGGGACTTCATGGCTCGTCCTGTCGGATTCCAGGTTGCCGAGGGTTTCACGACCCTCCCGGAGAGTGGGTTCGAGGCGCTGCTGGTTGGTATTACCAATATGCTCCGGGTCACGATTTCCGGGATCCTTGCCGCCACGATTCTCGGGGTCATCATCGGGGTCAGCCGGCTTTCCCACAACTGGCTTGTCAACAAGTTGGCGACTGTTTACATCGAGACGATTCGCAACATTCCGCTGCTGGTGCAGATCGTGTTCTGGGGCATTGTCGTTTCGATCATTCCCGATATCGTGGTCGACGACACCAGCGACGGCTCGTTGAAGTCACTGTTTGGCCTTCGGTTGCTCCCCGAGGGATGGATTTTTGCCTCGCCGAAGGGTTTCGCCATGCCCTGGTTCGTTCCGACGGACGGTCGCTGGCAATGGGTCGGGTTCATGATTGTTGGAATCGTGGCCGCCCGGTATATCTACCGCTGGCGGATCCGGCTTCAGGAAGCCGGTACGGCCGAAGCCCGCGCATTTCTTTGGTCGGGTGGCGCTTTGCTGGCCTTCGCTATCGTTGGGACGTTCGTACATCCGGTGATGGGTGTGCTCGGTCCGGTGTTCGGGTTCGTGGCGGCTTTCTTTCAGAACACGCCGATCATCATCTTCCAGATCGTCCTTGCCGGTGTGGCGGTCGGTGCCGCCTACTACATCATCAAGAAGCGGCTTGACGAACTGCGTACGCCTGCAGGACTTGGAAAGCTTACTGACGACGATTGGTTCCGGTTGGTCATGGCAGGGGTCGTGGCATTGGGTCTGGCCCTATTTTTTCTGCTTCAGTCCGGTCCGGTAGAGGCCATCGTCGGCCAGGGGACCATCTTCGGACAGGAGATCGGCTTGGCCCAGCTCTTCACCGGGCTGGAGACGCGCTTCTCCTTTGTTGGTGGAGCCCCATTCGATTTCTCGCTTCCGGCCATTGATGGACGTTTCAACAACTACTCTCCCGATGCCGGGCATGTCATTACCCGGGCGTACTTCGCGCTGTGGATCGGCGTGGTTCTCTACACAGCTGCTTTCATCGGTGAGGCCGTTCGAGCCGGGGTACTGGCGGTACCCAGAGGTCAAACCGAGGCCGGTTTTGCGGTTGGCCTGCGCCGGAGCCAACTGCTTCGGATGATCGTTCTCCCGCAGGCCTTCCGGATCATTCTTCCGCCGGTCGGCAATCAATACCTCAACCTGGCGAAGAACACTTCGCTCGGTATTGCCGTGGCCTACCCGGACATCGTCCAGGTCGGTCAGACCATCTTCAATCAGACCGGCCAGACCATTCCGATTGTGATCTCATGGATGGCCTGGTATTCATTCGTAAGCCTGACGTTGTCGGCGATCGTGAATAGATGGAACAAGAAGCTGAAGTTGGTGGAGCGCTAATGGATGATGGCGAGGTGTTCGTCGAGACAGTAGAACTTGCGCCGGAACCCCCTCCCTCGGGGCCAGTACAGTGGATTCGTGAGAACCTGGCCTATTCGGTCACGAGCACGATCACGACCATCGTCATTGGCCTCATTGTCTTCTTTGGATTGAGAGCACTGATCGCGTGGACTCTAAACCCGTTCAGGAAGTGGTCCTCGGTCACGGCCAACTCGCGCCTGCTGATGGTCCAGGCATATCCTGATGCGCAGTTCTCCCGCGTATGGATATCCGTCGGGATTGTCATCGTTCTGACCGGCCTGTCAGCTGCGGCGTGGCGAGTGTCGGGCAAGGTGTCGGTCGGCCAGGTCGCCAAGGGCCTTCTGTCGGTCGGTTCTGCCGCCCTCGTAATCGCTTTGTTGGCTCCCGGCGAGTTCACCGGGGGACGGGGGATCCTGGCCGTAGCCGGGCTGGTTATCGCCGCGGCGGGCTATCTGTGGAAGCAAGCCAAGCGAGACACGATCAACGAACCGGTTATCTCGACGGTCGCGTTGGCAGGGTTGGGCCTGCTACTCGTTGCAGCATTCCTGTGGACGGTGAAGCTCCCCGTTCAGGAAGTATTCGCCGATGGGACAAAGGAAGTAACCAGCCAAACGCTCGCCAACTCCACCCGGGTACCGTGGACGATCCTGTTGGCGGTGCTGGCCGCGTCATACGTGGTCGGCGTGGCGATTCGTGACGCGATTCCTGCGCTCCGCCGGATCCTGGTCGGTCTTTGGGTTCTTTCGTTCCCTGGCATCTTGTTGGTGGTGATGCGGGCACCCGACATCCGGTGGAATACCGTCTTCACCGTCGACCTGCCGATCTTCCTGGTAGTCGGAGCCGCAGTCGGAGCCGCGCTCTACGTGATTGGCGCTCCCGACGCCGGCGAGTGGAAGTTCATCGTGTCAGCTCTCTGGTTGGCGCTGGCGATCCTGTGGGTACTCTTTTCGTGGTACCTGTTCGATCCGACCTCGTCGGCTCCGTTCCACATCACCTCATCTGCCGCCGACGTGCTGCAGCGCCTTGAGTTCAAGTTCCCGCTGATCCTGGGTGCCCTGTTTGCGTTCGCGGCGCCTTCGTTCGGAGGAGCCAAATCGGCTCGCCTGCAATTCATCGGCGTTTGGCTGGCGGCCCTGGCTCTGCTGATTATGGCTTTCAGGCTCGGTGCCGCTTCGTCGCTGCTCCAGTTGAGTGGAACCGCCTTCGTCGGTGGACTTGCCCTGACCTTCACGCTGGCCATCGCTGGTATTGCACTTTCGTTCCCACTTGGAGTGCTGCTGGCTTTGGGGCGGGCCTCGACCATGCCGATTGTCCGCATGATCTCCACGACCTACATCGAGTTGGTTCGATCTGTGCCATTGATCACCTGGCTGTACATCGGTTCCAACCTGCTCAATCTCTTCCTAGCCGGAGTCGTAGATATCTTCAGCGTGGTGAGGTCGATAATTGCAATCACCCTGTTCTCCGCCGCCTACCTTGCTGAGAACGTTCGGGGTGGCCTCCAGTCAATCCCCAAGGGCCAGTACGAGGCGGCCGATGCCGTGGGAATGAGCGTCGTCCAGAAGACCGTTCTCATTACGCTGCCTCAGGCCCTCAAGGCCGTTATCCCGGCCCTGGTCGGCCAGGTCATCTCGTTGTTCAAGGACACATCGCTGGTTTCGATCATCGGCCTGTTCGATCTCCTGTATATCGCTCGTACCGTCATCCCAGGCCAATCGGCGAACCTGGGTTCCATTCTGGAACTCACGGTGGTGGCGGCGGCGATCTATTGGGTATTCACATTCACGTTCTCTCGTTCGTCGATGCGCCTCGAGCGGCGTCTCGGCCTAGGCACACGGTAAGGAGCCAATGACATGAGTGATCAAGCGATCATCGATTGCCGGGGCGTCAAGAAATGGTTTGGCGATTTCCAGGCCCTGCGCGGCGTTGATTTGGCCGTAACCAAGGGCGAAGTGGTCGTCATCATCGGCCCCTCCGGGTCGGGTAAGTCAACCTTCATTCGCTGCATCAACCGGCTCGAAGTGCATCAGGAAGGTCAGATCTTCGTCGACGGAATCGAGTTGACCAATGACGTCCGGAACATTGAGGCGATCCGTAAGGACGTCGGCATGGTTTTCCAGTCTTTCAACCTGTTCCCACACCTGACGATCATGCAGAACATCACGCTTGCCCCGATCTGGGTGAAGAAGCAGTCCAAGTCCGAAGCCGAAGCCTACGGAAAAGAGCTCCTCGAACGGGTAGGCATTCCGGAGCAAGCTGACAAGTATCCGGGCCAGCTCTCGGGTGGGCAGCAACAGCGGGTGGCGATCGCCAGGGCGCTGGCCATGCGACCCCAGATCATGCTGTTCGACGAGCCGACGTCGGCTCTCGACCCGGAGATGGTCAAGGAAGTGCTCGACGCGATGAAGGAACTGGCCAAGGAAGGTATGACCATGATCGTGGTCACCCACGAGATGGGCTTCGCCCGTGAGGTAGCCGACCGGGTGCTGTTCTTCGATTACGGCCAACTCGTAGAAGCAGGTACGCCGGAGCACTTCTTCACGAATCCTCAGCACGATCGCACCAAGCTCTTCCTCAGCCAGATTCTCTAGCGCGTCCGGGTCCGACCGGGACCGCAGAATCCCGGGCGTTCAAGGTCTCGTCCGATAGGGTCTAGGCCTGCATGACGAGTATTCCCGCAGTCGATCAGCGTCGCTCTGGCGCGGCCTTGCTTGGCCTCTATGTAACGGTCAGCTTTGTCAGCGCCGGGTTGGTTTTTCTCGTCCAACCGATGGCGACGCGCCTCTTGCTTCCGAAGTTCGGTGGGTCAGCCGCGGTATGGAACACGGCCATGGTGGTTTTCCAAACGCTGCTCCTGGGTGGTTACCTCTTTGCCCACGCCGTGGTTCGGTTTCCCACCAAGGTGAGACGCGCGCTTCATCTCGTGCTGATTGCACTCCCGCTTGCGACTCTGCCCTTCGCCATTCCCGAGGGTCTCGCTGATGGTTCGCCGACGCTGTCGGTGATTCTCACACTCACGGTCATGGTGGGTGCCCCGTACTTTGCGCTTACGACCATGAGTCCCACCATTCAGCGGTGGTTTGGCGAAACGAATCATCCGCTCGCCCACAATCCCTATCCGCTGTATGCGGCTGGAAACGTTGGGAGCATCCTTGGTCTGCTCGCCTATCCGTTTGTGCTTGAACCGCTGTTCGACCTGCGTCAGCAGGCGGTCGCTTTCGCAATCGGGTACGGAGTGCTGGCCGTGCTGGTTGGGATGATCGTCGGGTGGTTCTTTGCCGGAGGAGCGCAGACAGTCGGGACAATGGACGCCACGACCGGGACTGACGCAACCGCCTCGATCTCCACGGGGCGAACGATCTACCTCTCGTTCGTTCCGTCGTTCCTGCTGCTGGGGGTCACCCGCCACGTGTCGACTGACGTGGCAGCGTTTCCGCTCCTGTGGATCATCCCGCTTGTTATCTATCTCGGGAGCTTCGTGCTCGCGTTTCGGGGTCCCGGAAAGGCTCTGCCGGCCGCGACCCGGACGTTGCGGCTGGTACTGATCCCGGCCATCATCGTCGCCTCAGGCGCGGCGTCGCGAGTCCTGGTAGTGGCAGTTTCCATTCCTCTCGTTGCCTTCGCGCTCGCCGCCTACGTAGGTCACCGTCGCCTCTACGACGGGCGACCTGGGGTAGATCAGCTGACCCGCTTCTATCTCCTGCTGTCGGTGGGTGGCCTTCTCGGCGGAATTGGCGGGGCACTCGTTGCCCCGGTCGTCTTCAAGAGCGTCTTCGAATATCCGATTGGACTGGTCTTGGCAGCCACGCTCTTATCCCAGCCCGTGGTTTCTCGGCAACAGATAACCAAGCTGCTTGCCGTAGTTTTGTTCGGGTCAGCTTTGGCACTGGGCATGGTGGCGGGGACTGATGTCAGCCGCCTGTTGTTGTTTGGGGTCGCCGGGATCGTGGCGTTCGCCTGGTCATGGCGAGCGTGGGTGTTCACAGCCGCTTTCGCGGTGCTGGCCATCGTCGTCGCCCAACCGGCGGCCGGGTCGAAGATCCTCGCAGCTGAGCGAACCTTCTACGGCACGTATCAGGTGCGAGAACTATCGGACGTACATGTGCTGTTGAGCGGAACAACCGTTCATGGTGCGCAGGTCTGGTCGGCGGATGGGCCCGGGAGCCTCGCGATCGGTTACTACGATCCGGCTGGGCCGGCCGGGCAGGTTCTCGCCGGGTACGCCGACCGCACAGATCCGTTTGACGTCGGGGTGATTGGTTTAGGAGCGGGAGCGCTGGCGGCTTACCTCGGGCCCGATGATTCGATGACGTTTTACGAAATCGACCAGGCGGTCGTTGAGTTCGCACAGGATCCGGAGTTGTTTGCGTACTTGAGCGACTCCCAGGGCAGGGTTGACGTGGTCCTTGGTGACGGGCGGTTGGAGCTCGCCCGCCTCGATCCTGATCACGACGTCCTCGTTGTAGATGCGTTCTCGTCTGATTCGATCCCGATCCACCTGTTGACGCTCGAAGCGGTGCAGCTCTATCTAGCTTCGATCAAAGCTGACGGCGTTGTGATGTTCCACATCTCGAACCGGCACCTCGTGTTGTCGCCGGTCGTCGGTCGCATCGGACAGGAACTCGGATTACACGCCCGCGTTGCCGCGTTCCAGCCCGGCGCCGAAGACACGCTCGCCTCGCCGTCGATCTGGGTGGTCATGGGTACCTCCGAGAAGGCCGTGGAAGCCGCTGCATCCGACCCGATGTGGACCAGCGTTGCTGTCGATGGTCCGTTGTGGACCGACGATTATTCGAATGTCGTCTCGGTGATCCGGTGGAGATAGCCGCCTAGGGCGCGGATCGCTCGACCCTCAAGGGGAGCCGTTCTTGTTCGACCAAATCGATCACGGTCATCGCCATCGCCACGGCGCCATCGCGAATCGCCCGGTGGCCGTCGGGGGATACCGTATGGGCTGCAAACTCGGGTTGATGGTTCACCACCGGAGCACAGTTGATCGACAGGAACGGGTGAATTGTTGGGACGACGTGACTGACGTTGCCCATGTCGGTGGAACCCGAGGCTCCTGGTGGAAAGTCAGACCCCCGAAGCATCGGTCGTCCCAGAGTGGCGGCGTTCGCCTTGAACAGCTCGACCATGTCCGGGTTGGAAACGAGGTTGTCGTAAGGATGGCCGTGTTCGCTCAGCTCCCAGGTGCATCCGGTCGCCTGGGCGGCAGCTGCAAAGCACGCTTCGACTCGTAGCGAGAGTTCGGCCAACCGGGCCTGGTTAGCGGCCCGAACGTACCAGGCCGACTTGGTGTAGGAAGGGATGATGTTGGGAGCGTCGCCACCGTGGGTAATGATGCCGTGAACCTTGTCGGTCGTATACAGGGCCTGGCGCAAGGTTGAAATGTTCACATAGGCCTGGACAAAGGCATCGAGTGCGTTAATGCCAAGCTGCGGGGCGAAAGCAGCATGAGAGTCTTTGCCGTGGAATTCGACATCAAGGTGCCGAACAGCCAACACGCCGGGATCGACCACGTCGGTCGGCGAGGGATGCACCATCATCGCCGCAGATGCGTTCGCAAACGCGCCGGCGTTGAGGAGGTCGACCTTGCCCCCGTAAGCCTCCTCGGCGGGCGTCCCGAGGATGGTCACCCGTACGCCTAGCTCATCTACGAGGTCGGCCAGCGCCAAAGTGGCACCTACTGCCGATGCGGCGATGATGTTGTGGCCGCAGGCATGGCCGATTCCCGGTAGGGCGTCGTATTCAGCGCAGATGATAATTTCAGGACCTGACACCCCGATCGTCGCCTTGAAGGCCGTTTCCAGCCCGTAGGCCGGCTTGGTGACCTCCAGGCTGTGTGAACGTAGGTAGGAGGCGATTCGTTCGGACGTGGCGAACTCCTCGAATCCAACCTCAGGATTGTCATACATCCACGATGACAACGATTGGAGGTCGTCTTCGATCGCCTCAAATGCTCGGCTGGCGCGTTCTTTGCGGTTGATTTCGGACTCCGTCTCCAGCTGCAGGCACGGTACCGCTGCCGCGGTCGCCTACCATCTCAGCCATGACGATACGCTTCGGATTGCTCGCGTGCTTGATCGGTTTAGCCGGGTGCGGAACGAGTGCGTCGCCCATAGCTACGACGGTTGCGCCGACCACTTCGACCCCAACCACGCTTGGGACAACAACCACTTCGCAGGCGGGTCTCGAACCGTGCCCGGAGCCCGATGTGACCATATCCTTTCCGCCCTCGACCGTGTCAGAATCGCAAACGGTGGCTACCGACTATTCGGATGTGTTCACGTCCCTACCCGGGACCAGCCAGACGGTCTTTGCCAACGAGGCGGGCACGCCCGCGATGGTGATCGTCCGGGGAGCGTTGCCTCCGACGAACTGGGTGGGCGCGACGGAACGAGTCGAGTTGCGTGGCGTAACCGGGGCCATCGGTCCGCTGGCCGACGGGATGTGGGCCGTGGCCTGGGCCGAATCGCCGGAACGATGTGGCGAGTATTCGATCTTCATCTACCCGCCGGGCACCATTGAAGAGGCCCGACGGGTAGCTGAGTCGGCTGGCTAGGTATCCATTCCCGGTTTGTTCATGCTCGGTGGGGGAGGCACGTCGACCGGGTCGCCGATCGGCATCGCTGCCGTGGCTCCTTGTTCTTTGAACAGTTCGCCGATCGCACCGATGCTTCCGAGGATTCCCGAAACCTCCATGGGCATGAAGATCTTGGTGGCGTTCCCGTTGGCGACCGCCTCAAGCGCCTCGAGATACTTGATGGCGATTAGGTCGTTGGTCGGATCGCCCTCATGGATAGCCCGGAAGACGTTCTCGATGGCCCTCGCTTCACCCTCGGCGACCGTTTCTTTCTGATACCGGTCGGCTTCGGCGACTCGCTTGATCGCTTCGGCCTTACCTTCGGCCTGCAAGATGTCGCGCTGCTTGACGCCTTCGGCTCGCAGAATGGCCGAGGTCTTCTCGCCTTCCGCTTCGGTCACGACGGCACGGCGTTCCCGTTCGGCTTTCATCTGGCGATGCATCGCCTGGGTGACGTCGGGTGGCGGCTCGATCCTTTGGATTTCGACTCGCACGACCCTGGTTCCCCACTTGTCCGTGGCGTCGTCGAGGATCTGTCGGAGCTGCGTGTTGATGAGTTCCCTCGATGTCAGGGCCTCGTCGAGTTGCAGCTCACCTACGATGTTCCTCAGGTTGGTCTGGGCGAGTTTGGTGGCTGCCACGATGAAGTTCGCCACGTTGTACTTGAGCTTTACGGGATCCGTCGCCTCGTAGTACACCACCGCGTCCACGGTGACGGCCACGTTGTCCTTGGTGATGACTTCCTGGGGTGCGACATCGACGACCTGCTCACGCATGTCCACCCGCGTGATGGTTTGGGCGAACGGGATAATGAAATTCAGCCCCGGGTCGACCGTCTTGCGGTACTTGCCGAAGGTTTCGACAAGTCCTTTCTCATATTGGGCGACCACCTTGATCGACGCGAATACGAGGTAGAACACCACGATCGCCAAAAAGATGATTATGAACCCACCAAAATCGGGCATTTAGACTCCTTCGCTTTTTGTTTCCCTGACGGGATTCACGACAAGTCGTGTCCCCCGGACTTCAACGATGTCAACGAGAGTTCCCTCGGCGATGTCATCTGTGTCACTGACCGCCCGCCATTCCTCGGCTGCCATTCGCACCGATCCGGTACCTTTCAGGCGGTTTATTTCGTCAATGACGACGGCTGTAGCGCCATCAAATCGGTTGGCCCCGGTCGGGTGCACTTCATCGGTTTGCGAGAACCTGCGTAGCCACATGAAGGCGATGGTCCCGGTGGCGACGAACGCCGCCCACTGGGCAGCTACGCCGAGCCCCATCCATGCCAAAACGGCCGCAATGCCCGCCCCGATAGCGAAAGGCAGCATGAAAAACCCGGCTGTTGCGACCTCCCCGACTACGAGAGCGACCGCCAAGACCGTCCAAAAGGGTCTCCAGAACTCATCCATGCTTAGTTCCTCTCTTTCCAGGGAGACGCACGACACGTGCTCTGGTTCCCCGGTTTTTCGGGTGTCTAGTCCCCATCCTATTGACCGGGGAGCGGATCGTGCGAGTATCGTTGCCGCTTATGTCCAACGTAACGTTCAATGCGGACGGTCCCCCGAACATCGTTTTGCCAGATCCACCTGCCGATTTGGTCGCTGCTCTAACCAAAGCATTGGCTAAACCGCAGGCCCATGCAGCGGTCGCCAAAGTTGTCAGCCAGTTCCCCGAGATGCCCTTGGTTTGGGCAACGCTTGGTGAACTTGTGGAAAGCCAGGCACTCGACGATCAGTCGAAGGTAGAAGCGTATGCCTACTTCCGGATTGGGTACCACCGCGGTCTTGATGCCCTTCGCCAGAACGGTTGGAAAGGATCGGGCTACGTTCGGTGGACCCACCCCTCGAACACCGGGTTCCTGCGAAGTCTCGACGGTCTGCGCCGAATGGCCGAGGCGATTGGTGAGAACCACGAGTCCATCCGGTGTGCGGACTTCCTCCAAATGCTCGACCCCTGATCGGGCGGGGTGTTCGTTAGTTGATTACCAGTTCGCCTTCTTCGACGTCGACCTGAACCTTGGAGCCTTCGGGATAGGCGCCCTCGAGGATCTTGATGGCGAGCGGGTTGGCGATGGCAGTCTGAATGAGTCGCTTGAGGGGCCGGGCGCCATAGGCAGGGTCGTAGCCCTGGTCGGCCAGCCAGTCGAGACCGGCATCCGATACATCGAGGGTGATCGCCCGGTCGGCTAGTCGCTTCTGGACGAGCGCCAGTTGGATCTCAACGATCTTGCGTAGATCATCTCTGGTGAGACGGTGGAACACGATCAGGTCATCGACCCGGTTGAGGAACTCTGGCCGGAAGTGGCTGCGGACTACGTCCATCACGCGGCTCGATACGACCTCGTCGGGAAGGTCAGGCGTGATCATCTCAGAACCGAGGTTCGAGGTCATGATCAGAACGGCGTTGGTGAAGTCAACCGTCCGCCCCTGACCATCGGTCAGGCGGCCATCGTCGAGCAACTGCAGCAACACGTTGAACACGTCGGTATGGGCCTTCTCGATTTCGTCGAGCAGGATCACCGAGTAGGGGCGCCTGCGCACTGCCTCGGTCAGTTGACCACCTTCGTCGTATCCGACATATCCGGGTGGGGCGCCGATGAGGCGTGACACGGAGTGTTTCTCCATGTACTCGGACATGTCGATACGGACCATCGCCTGCTCGTCATCAAACAAGAACTCTGCCAGAGCACGAGCCAATTCGGTCTTGCCAACGCCGGTCGGGCCAAGAAACACGAAGGAGCCGATTGGTCGCGACGAGTCCGAGAGTCCCGCCCGACTACGCCGGATGGCGTCGGCTACGACGCGGACTGCCTGGTCTTGCCCGACCACGCGCTTGTGGAGATGATCTTCGAGTCGAACCAGTTTTTGGATCTCGCCTTCCATCAGACGCGAGACCGGTACTCCGGTCCACCGACTGACCACTTCGGCGATGTGCTCATCGTCGACTTCTTCGGTCAACATGCGCATCGTGGCCTGGAGCTCCTCGAGCTTCGCCTGGCCGCCAGCGAGCTGCTCGGTTAACTCGGGGAGCGTGCCGTAGCGAAGTTCGGCGGCCTTCTGAAGGTCTCCGGACCGTTCGGCTCGCTCGGCCCCGGCTCGCGTTTCTTCGATCGCCTGGGCCAGGGCGCGGATATTCGTGATGGCATCCTTTTCCAGCGACCAGTGAGCGGTCAGGCGGTCGCGCTCCTCAGAAATATTGGCGAGCTCTTCTTCGAGTGCATCAAGCCGGCTGACCGAGGCGGAGTCGGTTTCCTTCTTGAGAGCAGCACGCTCGATCTCGAGCTGAATGATTCGCCGCTCAAGTTCGTCGATCTCGTCGGGCATTGAATCAATCTCGATCCTGAGCCGCGAACCAGCCTCGTCGACCAGGTCGATGGCCTTGTCAGGCAGGTGGCGACCGGTTATGTAACGATCCGACAATACGGCAGCAGCGACCAGGGCCGAGTCCTGGATGCGCACGCCATGATGGACCTCATAGCGCTCCTTGAGGCCCCGCAGAATGCCGATGGTGTCTTCGACCGAAGGTGCCTCAACGATGACCGGTTGGAAGCGGCGCTCCAGTGCGGCGTCTTTTTCGACGTACTTGCGGAACTCGTCGAGGGTCGTTGCTCCGATGAGTCGCAACTCGCCTCGGGCCAGCATCGGTTTGAGCATGTTGGAGGCGTCCATGGACCCTTCGGCGGCCCCGGCTCCCACCAGGGTGTGCATCTCGTCGATGAACGTGATGATCTGACCCTCGGAGTTCTTGATCTCGTCGAGGACGGCCTTGAGTCGTTCCTCGAATTCACCCCGGTATTTGGCGCCGGCAACGAGCGCGGAGAGGTCGATCGCGACGATGCGTTTGCTCTTGAGGCCTTCTGGCACGTCGCCGTTGGCGATTCGCTGGGCTAGCCCTTCCACGATCGCGGTCTTACCAACTCCAGGTTCCCCGATGAGCACCGGGTTGTTCTTCGTACGGCGGGAGAGAACCTGGATGACTCGCCGGATTTCCTCGTCGCGGCCGATCACCGGGTCGAGCTTCTGGGCTCTGGCGACCGAGGTGAGGTCCCGTCCGTACTTCTCCAGGGCGTTGAGGGTTGCCTCCGGATCCTGCGAGGTGACTCGCTGGCTGCCGCGTAATGACGTGAGGGCTTCGAGGACTCGTTTCCGAGTGATCTTGAACTCGGCCAGGACCGAACCGACCGGGTCTTTGGTCTTGAGGAGGGCCAGGATGACGTGTTCCACCGAGACGTAGTCGTCCGACATGTCCTGACGTTCCCCATCGGCTACCTCGAGTACCTTGATCGACTCGGGGGAGAACGACGCTTCGGTATCGCCGTAGACCTTGGGGAGCTTGTCGATGATGACGTTGACTGCGTTGCGCAGTGCCGTGGGAGTAACCTCCAGGCGACTGAGCAACGGATAAACGATGCCGTCGGTCTGGCTGAGTAGGGCCAGGACCAGGTGGCCCGGCGTGACGTACTGGTGGTTGGCGGCGTCAGCCAGGCCGCGAGCGGCTACGAGGGATTGCTGGGTTGCGTTAGTAAGTTTTTGTATATCCATGGTAACTATTCCAACGTCTAAAGTGCTGGGACTATTTCACAAAATCTTAGTCTTAGTATATCAAGTTCAGATTGAAAGGCAGGCGCTCCCATGAGCCCAAAATTGCAGCCCAAACCACCCGCTGACTCGCTCACCACTATGACCCTCATGATGGGCGTCGACCATGGGAATACGGCAGGTTTTGTGCACGGCGGGTCCATCATGAAGCTTGTCGATGAAGCCGCCGGGGTGGCCTCCATGCGTCATTGTCGGGGTCGGGTGGTTACGGCCCAGGTTGATTCCCTGTCGTTTCTGGCGCCGGTTCACATGGGCGATGTGTTGTCGATCGTGGCGCATGTCACGCAGGCGTGGACAACCTCAATGGAGGTTGAGGTGGAAGTCACCCGCGAGAATCCTCGCACCGGAGACGGCGAACTCACGACCAGGGCGTTCTTGACGATGGTGGCGGTTGACCGTGACGGCCATCCTGTCGAGGTGCCGTCGATTCTGGCGGAAACTGACGCGGAACTACGGGATCAGCGCAAGGCCGAAGCTCGCCGGAGCGCCCGGATGGAGCTGAGGTCCCAACTCGAATTGCAGTGAGATCAGCCTCATTGAGCTGACGGGCTAGAGCGCAGCCTCAAGGTGTCGGTTGATGGCGTCGAGAACCGCTCGGGCGGTGGCCTTTTCGGGGCTGTTCTCGTGGATCACCGCACTGCCGACCAGGGCCCCCGGGGCAGCAGCGGAATGGACCTGGGCAATGGCGATTCGTGATGCGCCGAGGTCGGTGGTCGCCACGGCGGCCAGATCAAGCTGAAGCTTGCCGTTGGAGATGGCTTCGACCGCGCGAAGTGTGGCTTCCCCGATAAGCCGGGGGCGGGCTGACGCCGCTACCGAGCCGACCGAAGTGCCTTCGAACATCTCCTCGCCCCAGGCGAGGATCACTTTGACGCGGGTCTCGTCTCCCTCGGTGGTCTCTTCGAATTGGGCGAGGGCGGGTCTGAGCTTCATGGCGCCAAACACTAGCGGATATCCCGCTCAGATTGAGACGTCTAGGGCCGCTAGGCCCGGACCGCTCTACTGGCTGCCCAGGCGCGTAGAGCTCCGACGCTTTCGGCCCGGGATCTCGATAGAGGCACGGTGGCGGCTAGTTCCTGGAGCAAGTTTGAGGTACCGAGCGACTCATCCTCGGCAAACGCTCGATAGGTGGCGCCAACGATGGCGGCCTCGATTTCGGCTCCCGAGTACCCCGCGCTGGCCCGCACCAATTGGGCGAGATCAAACAGGTCTGGAGCGTGTTCACGCGACTGTAGATGATGGACGAAGATGTCGTGCCTGGCTTCGTCGCCCGGGAGGTCGACGAAGAAGATCTCATCAAAGCGTCCTTTCCGAAGCAATTCGGGCGGAAGGCCGTTCACGTTGTTCGCAGTCGCGACAACGAATACCCCGTCCGGGCGATCCTGCATCCACCGTAGGAACGTTCCCAGCAAGCGACTACTGGTCCCGCCGTCGCTCTCACTGCCCGCCGTCGCGAATCCCTTCTCGATCTCGTCGATCCAGAGGACCGCCGGCGCCATGGCGTCCACTGCAATGAGCGCCTTGGCTAGCCGGGACTCGGATTCACCTATGTACTTTGAATACAGTCTGGATGGATCGAGCAGGACCAGGGGTTGCTCCCATGTTCTGGCGAGCGTCTTGGCAATGAACGACTTTCCACAACCAGGAACGCCCGTCAACAGAATCCCCCGCGGGGGAGGTAGGTTGGCGGCCGGCGTCGCTTGTGCTCTGATGCGGACTCGGAGCCACTCTTTCAAACCCTCGAGCCCGCCGACGGCGTCGAGCGTTCCGACGTCGGCTTCCATCAGCTCCAGGATCCCGTCCGACGTGAATAACGCTGCCTTGGCGTTGCGCAATGCGGGGATGTCGCTGCTCCCCAGTGCCCCGTCGGCGAAAGCAGCTTGCTGAATGAGGCGCTCGGCTTGTCCGATACTCAGACCGCGCAGGGTTCCGGCCAGCGCCGGCAGGGACGTTTCGTCAATAGCGACCGGAAAGTCGCGTTCCACGAGATCGCGGGCGGTGCGACGCACCAGGTCGGTGAGTTCGCCCAGGCCGGGAGGCCGAAGCGCCCACACATGAGCCACTGACCCAAGTTCGGCAGGAACCTCGGCGGCCGGCGTGGTGAGCACCAGGGTTTGATCGGGCGACAGCTGAGCGGCGGTCTCCTTGATCTTCCGGACGACGTAGCTGTCGGTCAGGATCGGATGGGCATCCGCGAACACAAATACCGCTCCAGGTTGCACGTCGGTCACCCAGTTGAGGGCCTGGTGCGGGTTCTGGGTCTGATACATCGTGGCGCCCGCGTTGTTGGTGAGTCCGCTGGCGCTTGACCAGTGCCAGACATCAATCTTGAGTTCGGAGGCGATCGATTTCAGCAAGTTCATGAACCGATCTTCTTCGTCGGTCTCCACGA
This sequence comes from uncultured Acidimicrobiia bacterium, assembly GCA_963835515.1. Lineage (GTDB taxonomy): Bacteria > Actinomycetota > Acidimicrobiia > Spongiisociales > JAENVV01 > JAENVV01. The sequence continues at coordinate 97,562 of CAWIFX010000002.1, forward strand.
TCACGAGCGAGGCCGGCGAGGCGAGCAGTACTTTGAGGTCAACTGAGTTGTCCATTTCCGCCCTACGTAGACCAGAATCGTCAGATGGCCGCCTTTGAATTCCCAGCGGACGATCTCATGATCGCGTATGGAGTCACGCTCGCGGAGCTTTTCGAGAATGTCGCGTACGGTGTGGTTGCTCATGCCGGGGTTGGTGAGGGAGTTTCGCCCCGGTATGACGTGCCCGTTATGGCGATTGGGGACACGCCGGAAGAGCTGCTCGAGGATTGGCTGCGGCAGCTTTGCCTCCGAGGTAGCGAGGCAGGATTGAGTCTGACATCGTTCGTGATTGATCGACTCGAAGAAGGTGGGGTTCAGGGCTCGGCGTCGGGCAACCGGACCATTGATCAACCGGCTTGGGCGGTATGGACCGTTGAAGTCATCGTTGCCGTGCAGGCAGGTTTCTGGGTCCGCCTTCGAACCAGACCGAACCGTTTCGACTCCTGAGTGTCGCCTGGGTTACCATCCCGGCGCATCTCATTCCCCCAGGAGGTAATCATGCTGAAGGAGTTCAAAGACTTCATAATGCGACCCGGACTGATCGACATTGGTGTCGGGTTGGTTATGGCTGCGGCCCTGGGAGCGGTAATCACTGCTCTCGTCGACAATGTTCTTATGCCGATCGTCGGCCTGATCTTCGGTGAGCCAAGCTTCGATAGCGTGCTGGCGTTCAACACCGCGGCGGATGGAACCGGTGGCATTCGCATCGGATCATTCATCACCGCGTTGATCACCTTCGTGATGATCGGTGCGGCCGTGTTCTTCTTCATCATCAAGCCCTACAAGGCAGTGATGGCCAAGGTCGAGGGACCTGAGGAGATCGACGAGCCGGCGCCGGACCCCGAAGACGTTGTCTTGCTTCGTGAGATCCGCGATGCCCTGCAGCGCGGCTAGCTAGCTAGCACAAGCGGGCCCGGGCATCCTTAGTGGATCCCGGGCCCTTTTTTGTTTGGCGGGCGATCGACTTCTAACGATTGCGATCAGGCAGATGGGTTTTCCGCACCACGATCTCACTGCGATAGGAAGCATGGACCTGGCGGATGGCGGCATTTGCCCGTTCGTGTTCGAGCGTGAGTCGGTCTTGGAGGCTACCGACTTCATGCTCCAGAGCGGCGATGCGGTTCTGAAGGGCCATCACCTTTTTGACGCCCTCAAGGTTGAGGCCCTGCTCCGTGAGCGTCTGGATGAGCTGGAGCCGGTCAATATCGGCTTGGGAATACCGACGGGTTCCACCGGGAGTTCGGTGGGGCTCGACGAGTCCGCGACGTTCGTAGATCCGCAAAGTCTGCGGGTGCAGTCCGGACAGCTCGGCGGCGACCGAGATCACGAACAATGCATGGGGGGGATTGCTGCTCACGTCAATAACCTCGCTCTCGGGTCGTCGGTCTCGAATTCTTCCCGGTATTGCTCAAGCAGTTTCTTGGCTGCCCGAGAAAGCTTCTTCGGCACCGTCACCTCCACGGTAACCAGGAGGTCACCAGGTTTGCCCTTCGTTCGAGGAACGCCCTTCTCGCGTACCCGGAAAGTTTTGCCGGTCGTTGTGCCTGCTGGGACCTTTAGCCGGACCGACCCATCGAGGGTCGGGACCTTGATTTCGGCACCAAGGGCAGCTTCGGTGAAGGTGATTGGAATGGTCGCCGTGAGGTGATCTCCGCGTCGGCCGAACAGCCGATGCGGCTCGACCTGAGTCCGTACCAGAAGGTCGCCGGCCGGCCCACCGGCCGTACCCGGGCCGCCCTTTCCCCGCAGTCTGATGGTCGAACCATCCTTGACACCAGGCGGGATCTTCACGTTGATCTTGCGAGTCCGGACCTCCGTACCTCGCCCTCGACAATTCGAGCATGGCTGAACGACCATACGACCCGATCCCTGACACTGGCGGCAGGGTTGCGCGAAGGAAAAGAACCCCTGGTTCTGAGCGGTGGTGCCACTACCGCCACACGATGAGCAGAGATCGATCTTGGTACCTGGTGCGGCGCCTGATCCGTGACAAACGTGGCACTCCGTTTCGCCGTCGACCGCGATCGTGGTGGTCAGTCCGTTGATGGCGTCCTCAAATGACATGTGCAGCGTTGCTTGGGTATCGGCGCCCCGCTGTGGGCCCCCTCGACTCCGCCGAGTCGCTCCGCCGAACAGGTCACCTAGTCCGCCCATGCCTCCGAGGAGGTCGCCGAGGTCCTCAACCCGAACCCGCTGGGATCCGCCGGAGTATGGTCCGCTTGCTCCACCGAACCCGCCGAAGTTTCCGGACGCAACCATCCGTCGAACTTCGTCATATTCCTTGCGTTGATCCTCGTGAGACAGCGTTGCGTAGGCCTCGGAAATGTCCTTGAAGCGCTCCTCGGCTGTGCTGTCGTCGGGATGGGCATCAGGATGGTTTTCCTGGGCAAGCTTGCGGTAGGCGCGTTTGATCTCGGCCTGGTCGGCCGTGTTCGAAACGCCAAGGACCTTGTAATAGTCCTTATCTACCCAATCTTTGTTCACTCGCTGTCCTCATCGGTGGCGGGACCGACCGCGACGAGCGCGGCTCGGAGTACCTTGTCATTAAGTCGGTAGCCGCGTCGGAGTTCACCGACAACGACCAGCGTTTCGCTGTCGCCTAGATGCGTGACCGCATCGTGAACTGCGGGGTCGAAAGGCGCTCCGACTCCGGGAATGGGAGCGAGGCCCTCGCGGGTAAGCACGTCCATAAGCTGGAGGAAGGTCGCTTCCATGCCCGCCAGGAGCTTCTTTTCGTTGTCGGTCTCGGCTGGCAAATCGAGCGCCGCTTGAAAACTGTCGAGGGTTGGCAACATTGCGCCAACGACCCGCTCGGCGGCAACCGAGCGAACCTGCTGTTGCTCGCGGAGGCTCCGCTTGCGTAGGTTCTCAAAGTCGGCTGCCGAGCGTTGCCAGCGATCGAGGAACTCCGCCTCCTGCGCCAGGGATTGGCGCAGGGCGGCGGTCAGAACCTCGTTCGCTTCGACCGGGTCTTCGGGTACGTCGAAGGGAAGTGGCTCGGCCACCCCGTCCTCGACTAGCTCGGCCTCGACTATTTCAACGTCAGCCGCCTCGACGACACTATCTGTTGTCTCGTCATGCGGGCCGGTCATTATTCGTTCTCTTCGTCGATGATCTCCGCCTCGACGACATCTTCATCGTCGATGTCCTGGTCAGAGTCGCCCCCGGCAGCGCCCTCCGCTTCGGCCTGCGCGTACAGGCGTTGGGCCAGGGCCTGGCTGGCTGTGATAACCGCATCGATCTTGGAGCGGATGCTCTCGGCTTCAGCGGACTCATCGGCCACCGTTGTCTTGAGTTCGTCAAGCGCGGCCGTGATGGTTGACTTCTCGTCGTCAAGCAGCTGCTCGTCTTGTTCTTCGAGAAGCTTTTCGGTCTGACGGACCATCTGCTCGCCCTGGTTACGGGTTTCCACGAGCTCGCGGCGCTTGGCGTCTTCCTCGGCATGCGATTCAGCGTCTTTGACCATCTTGTCGATCTCGTCCGAAGATAGAGCCGTTCCACCGGTAATCGTCACTTGCTGCTCACGGCCCGTCCCAAGATCCTTGGCCGAGACGGCCACGATGCCGTTGGCGTCGATGTCGAACGTGACCTCGACCTGGGGCATGCCTGCGGGAGCGGGCGGGATTCCGGTCAAGGTGAACTTGCCGAGGCTCTTGTTGTCAGTGGCCATTGTTCGTTCGCCCTGAAGAACGTTGATCTCCACCTCTGGCTGGTTGTCAGCGGCGGTCGTGAACGTTTCCGACTTACGGGTTGGGATGGTTGTGTTGCGTTCGATCATCTTGGTCATGACCGCCCCGCGAGTTTCGATGCCGAGGGTCAGTGGGGTGACGTCGAGCAGGAGAATGTCCTTCACGTCGCCCTTGAGTACCCCGGCCTGGATCGCCGCTCCGGCGGCCACCACCTCATCAGGATTCACACCCTTCTGTGGTGCCTGACCGGAAAGCTCCTGGACGAGCTCGGCTACGGCCGGCATGCGGGTAGAACCGCCCACCAGCACCACATGGCCGATATCGCTCATCGAGATTCCGGCATCCTTGACGGCCTGCAACATCGGAGCCTTGGTCCGCTCAAGCAGATCTTCGGTGATCTTGCGGAATTCGGCCCTGGTGAGTTTCTTCTGGAGATGGAGAGGGCCATCAGACGTGGCAGTGATGAAGGGCAGGTTGATCTCCGTCTCGGATACCGAGGACAACTCAATCTTGGCTTTTTCGGCGTCTTCCTTGAGACGTTGCACAGCCATCTTGTCCTTCGACAAGTCGACGCCATGGTCGTTCTTGAAGCTTTTCACCAGCCAGTCGATGATGGCCTGGTCCCAGTCGTCACCGCCGAGGTTGGTATCACCGGCCGTCGACTTGACCTCGAAGACGCCTTCGCCGATCTCGAGGACGGAGACGTCGAACGTTCCACCACCGAGGTCGAAGACGAGCAGTGTCTCTTCGTTCTTGTCGAGGCCATACGCCAGCGCCGCCGAAGTCGGTTCGTTCACGATTCGGAGCACTTCGAGGCCGGCGATTTGGCCGGCTTCTTTTGTGGCCTGGCGCTGAGCGTCGCCGAAGTAGGCGGGGACCGTAATGACGGCTTGGGTGACCTCTTCGCCAAGGTACGCCTCAGCGTCACGCTTCAGCTTCATGAGGATGCGCGCAGAAATCTCCTGGGCGGTGTATTCCTTGTCGGCAATCTTGACATTCCAATCGGTGCCCATATGCCGTTTGACGGACCGAATGGTTCCGTCCGGGTTGGTGATTGCCTGACGCTTGGCGACTTCGCCCACCAGTACTTCGTCGTCCTTGAATGCGACGACCGATGGGGTGGTGCGCCCGCCCTCGGCGTTGGGGATAATGGTCGGTTCACCGCCATCGAGGGTGGCGATGACGCTATTGGTGGTGCCGAGGTCGATACCTACTGCACGGGCCATGGTTGTGTCCTTTCACGGAAAATCAGTTTCTCAGTTGGTTACAATCTTATAACCTGAGTCACCCTATGTCATATTCCGAGTTTCTGTGATCTTTGCTGGTTATTTGTTGGCTGGTTTTCGCCCTACCGGCGACGGTTCGGGCGAAAACCACTCCAGGAGCGGCGGAAATCGCTTGACCGGTGGAGTTTCTTCTTAGGGTCTGCCGCCCGAAGACCGATTGGACTTTTATGACTTGTCCGAAATGTGAACGGGATATCGCAGATTCGCTGGCGACCGTGTGTCCTCATTGTCTAGCCAAGCTTCCCACCCCTCCTGCGCTCCCATCGGCCGGTGGTGTGTTTGGTGGATTTGATCAGAAACCTGCCTCAGGGAACGTCTTTGGCGGGTTCGAGGAACCGGCTCCGTACGAGGTGCCCGATCACGAGCCGTTTGGGCCGCCTGCGTCGGAGCCGTCAGTTGGCAAGAAACTGGCGTTCGGTGGTCTGGGAATCGGCTTGCGGATCGTTGTTGCGCTCGTGGTCATTTTCGGGGTGGGCATTGTCTCGCAGGTCTACCGTTCCGTGACCGGGGCGGGGGATTACACGTCAATTGACGAGCTAACCGTTGGACAATGCTTTGACCTTTTTGAGGAGTCGAGCGCCGAAGTCATTGAGGTCGGAGCTGCAGATGTTTTGCCGTGCAACGAGCCGCATGACTTTGAGATGGTCGCAACTGGTGACTTCATCGGCCAGCAGGCGTATTCGGAAACCCTGTTCGACACCGGCCTTGACCGTTGTTTTGTTCTGGCCGAGTCTTACCTCAACCTCGAGCAGATACCCGAGGAGCTGTTCCTCGACGTACTGATTCCAACCGAAGAAGGCTGGTCCACGGGTGACCGGAGGTATCTCTGTTACGTGTACCTGGACAACGGTCTGTCGATGAATCAGTCCTGGTCGAGATAGTACGGAGTTCCGGCCCGGTTTATCACCCGGGTGGCGGAACTGTAATGGCGACCGCTGCTCATGGCGCACCGTTACCGACTCCCGCCGATGAAAGCAACCAAACATCGCGGGGCTGTAGAACGTCTCCGTTGGGAACTCCTTATCGGTCCGGAGGATTTCGACAAGTGCCCACACCATGAATCCCAGCCCGGCGAGAACGACCAAGCCAAATACGGCAACAAACATGGGATTTTCCGAGAACCTTTCAGGTGCCTGCTGCGTCTGATGGGTGGCATTTGGAATGAGGTGTCGATCAATCGACGCCCCAACGATCTCAGGAGTGAAACGTGACGATGAGTATGTTTGTTGCCGTATTTGGCTTTCTTCTGGCCCCGGTGGCCGTTCCTGCCTTGATGCACCGTCTTCCGAGCGCCGTCTTCAGGCTACGGGCTCCACGTGCCCGATCTCACACCCTCGTCCGAGCGGTTGCACTCGTCAGCTTGTTAGCTGCCTGTACTGGAGGAGACGTAGCTTCTCCTGGTACCGAAGGCACAGTGCCGGGAGAGCACACCAACCACCAACGTCACAGGAACCGCAGAGACCCGGACCATCGCGCTCGGACCGGACGGACTCGGCGTCGTATCGTTCGGAGCCTCCGTGGATGATACGGTCGCCTCCTTGACGGCCTATCTCGGCGACCCCACGTCTGTTACTCCGGCCACGGAGCTTCAATTCAGCGTCGATGATCTCTGGGCGGATGCCGACGATGGTCTTGGACTTGTCTGGGACCGGCCGTGGTATCAGACCTTTTGCTGGGAACAGCTGTGCACTGTTTTCGGCGGCGACACGTCGGATGGGCTCGTCTTCACTGGCTGGGCCATGAGTCCTTTCAATCAGGGTCGGGGCCTTGAGGTCAGCGAGCTCGCTCCGGTCCCTGACGTAGCAACGAGTGAGGGGATCGCGATCGGATCAACAGTCGAAGAGATCGAAGCGGCCTATCCCGAGATCAAATTCTTCACCGGTGAGGGGGCGTCGGCTCTGTTCGATATCGGCTGGACGCCTAGCGGGTTCACCGGGATCGGGGTCGTGGGTCCCGGCAGGCTGCTGACGATCGAAGGCTCCGACTATATCTTCCAGCTTGCCGCAGGGGACGGGCCCTGGCTTGGTTGCTGCTGAGGCGCGTCTGCGCTGATAGGTGACGTGAATTGGTCGTTTGCGACAGGCTCTTCGTCGTGCCACCGATCAAACCCGGCCGCACGAAGTGAGGAGGAGTCTCGTGGATATATTGGCCGTTGACGAGTTGAAACCCCAAGGTATACATTTCGCGATGGCCTGACAGGTTGTCCGGCATTTCAAAGAGGGGGTCTCGCCTTGAGACGCATCACGAAAGTATCGATCCTCGTCCTCACCATCCTTCTTCTCCTTCCCGCCGCGGGAGCCTCGGCCGATGAACGCTGTCCCTCGATCAGCGGGAAGGGCTTTTTTGACTTCGGTAGGTCGGGCACCGGAAAGGCCAATGTGGTCTATGGCGGTGAGAGGATGCTGGTGCCGTTTCAAGCGCCATCTGGGCCTACGACGGCATGTCGACATCTTCTTTGACTGGGACTTCCCGCAGGGCCAAGTCGTGATCGTGGAGCACTCCGACGACTTCTCGCCGTTCGCCGGGCCGATCGGTGCGTTCAACTCCGAATCTCGACGTCACTGAGGGTCGGATCGAGGGCGAATGGAACTGGTCGGGGACCGCTAACCCTGCAGGCGGCAAGGCCGTTATCAAATCGATTTCGGGAAATCTTTGTATCAATCCGGGTTGAGTTCTAGATAGATCCAAGTCCTGGGCCGTGGGTTGGCCGTCCTTCGCCGACAAATAGGCAAAGGTAAGGTCAACCCATGGTTGAGACCGCCGCCTACGAATCGCCGCTCGGGAGGCTGCTGCTGGTTGGTGAGCACGGGTTCTTGACCGGCGTGTACTTCGAGGATCATGTCAATGGTCCACCGATGTCGGAAGACGCCCGTGATTTTCCTGCCGCGTTCGATCATGTGACTACCCAACTGGATGAGTACTTCGACGGGTCTCGGCAAGAGTTCGACCTGCCGGTTCGACCGATCGGGACCGATTTCCAGCGTCGGGTCTGGGCGGGACTAGTCGACATTCCCTATGGCACCACTGAGACCTACGGCGACCTTGCCCACCGGTTGGGCGATCGTAAGGCGAGTCGGGCGGTCGGCCTCGCCAACAGCAGGAACCCGATCTCGATCATCATCCCTTGCCACCGGGTTCTTGGCGCCGATGGCTCTTTGACGGGGTATGGCGGAGGCGTCGACAAGAAACTTTGGTTGCTGCGCCACGAAGGTGCGCTCTTGATCTGGCGATCGGGCACGCAGCATGGAGCGCCGACGGTCTGGCCGGCCCGGTGATGCCTGAAAGCCCTTCGTCACTAATATCCGCGATGCCGTCAAATGCGAGATAGGGACCATGTCCGAACCAAGGCAGGTGCACGTCATCGATGTTTCGCCGCGCGATGGGCTTCAGAACGAGCCGGTCCGGCTTTCGACGTCGGACAAGCTGGCCCTCATCGAAGGGCTCATCGCCGGTGGGGTTACCGCCATTGAGGCCGCCAGCTTCGTCAGTCCGAGCAAGGTGCCGGCCATGGCCGACTCGGATGCGCTTATGCGTGAGGTGCCACGGGTTGCCGGAGTCAGCTACATAGGTCTCGTGATGAACCAACGGGGGCTGGATCGAGCGTTCGAGGCTGAGGTCGACGAAGTCAACATCGTTGTTTCGGCATCTGACACGTTTTCGCTACGAAATCAGGGCGTCGATACGTTGGCGGGCGTGTCACTGGCGATTGCATTGGCTGAACGGTGCCGGGAAGCAAACTTCGACGCGTCTATCACGATCGCAACGGCGTTCGGTTGTCCCTTTGAAGGGGAGGTGCCCGTCGAGCGGCTGGCTGAGATCGTGAAACTGTTGAGTGAGACCCGACCGGTGCGGCTCAACCTCGGCGACACGATCGGAGTGGCGGTGCCGTCCGATGTCATCGAGCGTTTCAACGCAATCAGCCCGTACCTTGCATCTTCGACGGCTCGAGGGGCCCACTTTCACAACACTCGCAACACCGGATACGCCAATGCCTACGCGGCTCTGACGGTTGGCGTATCCCATTTTGATGCCTCGGTCGGAGGTTTAGGCGGATGTCCGTTCGCCCCCAACGCCACTGGCAACGTCGCGACCGAGGATCTCGGCTACATGTTCGACCGGATGGGTTTGAACACGGGTCTGAACCTGGAGACCCTGATGGGAACCAGCCGGTGGCTGGAGGGTCCGCTTGGCAAGTCGTTGCCAGCACTGTTGGGCCGAGCCGGGTTGTTCCCGAGCGCCTCCCCCGAGGCCGGATAGGCATCGGCATGACCGCTACGCTGAACGGATGCACGAACCGTCCCTAGCTGATCTGCGCAGTCGGGTAGGTAAGAAGTGGCACCTCTACGACGACGACGTCATTCCCGCCTGGGTAGCCGATATGGACTTCGCTCCGGCGCCGGTGATCGTTGAGGCCGTCCGATCTTTCCTCGCTGACGGCGATTGGGGTTACGTCGATGGTCGGGAGCACGATCGCATGATCGCGGCGGGCGTGGCCTGGGCGACTGCCCGCCACGGGTGGAGTCCCGCACCGTCGGAGTGTCGGGTTGTGCTCGACGTCATGCAAGGCGTGTCGGCATCGATTCAGGCCTTCACGCGACCGGGCGACGGAGTCATCATCACCAACCCGGTATATCACCCGTTCGGCTGGGCGATCGACTCGAGTGATCGGACGATGGTTGAAGCCCCGCTCACGGATCGAGAAGACGGATATCGCATAACCAGGGCCGCCTTGGAAGCGGCAGTTGATCGGGGAGGCAAGATGCTGCTGCTTTGTAATCCCCACAACCCGACCGGGCGGGTCTTTTCGGCAACGGAACTGGCCGTGGTGGCCGAGGTGGCGACTGAAGCCGATCTCGTCGTCGTGAGCGATGAGATCCATGCCGACCTGGTCTATGAGCCACACCGCCACATCCCGATTGCTGCGTTGGCTCCAGCGATCGCCGACAGGTGCATCACGTTGGTATCACCATCCAAGGCTTTCAATCTGGCGGGTGTCGGATGCGCGATGGCAGCTTTTGGAACGACGGAACTCGCTGCCCGGTTTGACGAACTGCCATTTGCGTTGCTCGGTCACCCAACTGGGACCGGGGTGCGAGCCGCCACGGCCGCGTGGGAACTGGGAGGACCCTGGCTCGAAGAACTCCGGGTCCGCCTACGTGCCAACCGTGACACGGTGGCCGCCTGGGTGGCAGAAAATCGCAAGATCGGGCATCAGGTACCCGAGGCGACCTACCTGGCGTGGCTCGACTTTCGTCCACTCCACTGGTCGGTCGAACCACACGAGCGACTCTTAGCGAAAGGTCGCGTGGCGCTCAGCTCCGGAATCCAGTTCGGTACGGGCGGCGCCGGACATGCCCGCCTGAACTTCGGAACCTATCCCGCAGTGCTTGACGAGATACTTCAGCGTATGGAGGCGGCTCTCGCTGAGACCAGGTTGGTGCTCTAAATCCGGTTTCTAAGGTCCGGGAAACGCCAGCTTGAACCGGTGCGCCAAGCCGAGATTGCCAGTCGTTCTCATCTGGCTGACCGGGACCCGGCCCAGAATAAAGCCCAGGACATCGTGGTCTGATCCTTCGATCGTGCACTCCTCGATCGGGTTGGACGTCTTAATCGTCCAGGCACTGCGCGAGGTCGAAGCTCGTAGGTTCCAGGTGCCGCGAACCGAGTGATCGGCGTCTTCGCGGCTGCGGTGGTGTTGGACCAGCCACGATATCCGCAACGGTAATGCTGCGTCGATGAACTCGTCCGACACGTCAAAGCCGGGACCGTCAAATCCGAAATCAGAGGTGTGGACTTCGACTTCCATCCAGCGCAACATCAGCAACCGGCTGAGGTGGACGTCGTGAGTGTCGTTCAGGATGAAGGGCTTGTCCCAGTCGGCGACGGTCAATGCGGACCACATCCGGTCAAGTTCTTCCACTGCGACGGTGAGTTCCTTCTTAAGCAGGTCGGTTGGCAAGTGGTTGCCGCGTTTGATTGATTCGGCCCGCTCCGCAGGTCCGCCCAGATAGGTAGAGGTCGCGCCCCTGAGCAGGGCTTCGTCGGTCATGCGAACCAGGGCTCTGCCGACGTAGGCGAGATGGGTAATGAGGTTGGCCCGGGACCAGGCAGGCAACAACGAAGGGGCTTGAGCGGATTCGTGAGTCAGTCCGTCGAGCTGGTCAAGAAGGTGTTGGTTGGCGCGTTGCAGCCCGCGCACAGCAGCAGGTGCTTCCTCGGCAAGCAGATCGGGCGTCCGACTCACGTTCGTTCTTGATCCTCCGTTAGTGACTATTCGGTTTCGAGCACGGAAACTTGAGGGAAAGTGGGCCACCACCGCCAGGTTTAGGCTCGCGTTGCGCGAGGATGGGTATATGAAGACTTCACGGATCATTTTGGGAGCCGCCGCAGCGGCCGGTGCGGCGCATCTGGCTGCGACGTCAGCGGCTCGAAGACTCGACCAGACGACAGATCGTTATCAGGTAGAAGAGCTGCTCCATCCAGCGCCGGGAGACACGACGTGGCTTGACCGGAGCGACGGAACCCGGCTTAGGGTTGCTGAGGCGGGAACCGGGCCAGCCGTCGTACTTGCCCACGGCTATGCGCTATCGGCCATGAGCTGGAATCTTGTCGCCGAGCGGCTGGTGGCATCCGGGCATCGCGTGATCACATTTGATCAACGCGGCCATGGCGAATCGACCATCGGCAGTGATGGGATTGGTTCGTCGGTGATGGCCGATGATTACCGAGCTGTGCTCGACCACTTTGACGTTGCCGAAGGCGTGCTCGTTGGCCAGTCGATGGGTGCGTTCCTGGCCATGAAATATCTGATTGACTATCCCGAGCATGCTCAAAGTCATCTACGAGGAGCGGTACTCGTTTCGCCAATCCATGGAGGGCTGGGACGGGACCCGTTGGGTCGGGCCAGGACGAAGTTCATGAAATACCCGCTGGCCGCGACGGTTTTATCGAACCGGATCTACGGCCGGGTAGCCCTCACGGATGCGTTCGGAATGCCGTCGCCGTCGCTGGTGGAAGCCCTCCAATCCGAGGTGGGTACCGCCGATTACGCCCAGATCCATCCGGCGATCGACATGATGGTGGAAGAGGACCTGGCGCCTCGCATCGCCGAAATCGAAATGCCAGTATCGGTCATCACGGGGAGCGAGGATCGTACGAGTCCTCCGACGCAAGCGCGTTTGATCGCCGCCAATCTGCTGCACGGGGAACTGGTGTGGCTAGAAGGACGAGGCCACATGCTCGGTTGGGAAGCCGTAGATGAAATCGTGCGGAGGGTCCAGGAACGAATTCTGGTCCGGTAGGGAACAGCCATACTGGCGCCGGTGTTGAACCGGATGCGGCCGAAGGTCGACAAGGAAAGGACCTCCCGATGTTTGGTAGGAAGAAAGCAATGATTGACTCTGAAACGGCCATGCCCGGTCGAACTGAGACGATGGCGGTTCCCGAAGCCCATTTTGTCAACGGTCATCCGATCCAGGCTCCGTTTCCAGAAGGGATCAAGACCCTCGTAGTGGCCATGGGTTGCTTCTGGGGCGCCGAGAAGGTCTTCTGGCAGCTCGACGGTGTCTACTCGACTGCCGTGGGGTACGCAGGTGGCTACTCGCCGAACCCGACGTATCGTGAGGTGTGTTCCGGTCAGACCGGCCACACCGAGGTTGTGCTGGTCGCCTACGATCCTGACAAGATCAGCTTTGATGCGATTCTCAAGGCCTTTTGGGAAGGGCATGATCCCACCCAGGGGATGCGGCAAGGCAATGATGTCGGCACCCAGTATCGGTCGGCCGTCTATGTCAGTGATGAGCAGGAGTTGGCGCTGGTAGAAGCATCCCGCGATCGGTACCAGGGTGAGTTGTCGCGGGCCGGATTCGGCACGATCACGACCGAGCTCGGGATTGGTGGTCCGTTCTACTACGCCGAGGACTACCACCAGCAATACCTGGCCAAGAACGTCAACGGCTACTGCGGTATCGGCGGCACCGGCGTATGCTTGTCCAACCGGACTCGCAGCCAGCTAGCCGTTCGTGATCAAGTCGACCGTGTAGTCGATGAGGAATTGCTGATCGAAGTCGTCTGACAGTTCAACGGTGATATCGGGCGTGAGACCCTTGATCCCGTAGTCGTTGCCGTCAGGCGTTACCCAACGGGCGATCGTAACTTTCAGAGCACCGCCATTGCTCAGCAAGAATTGGCGTTGAACCGTGTTCTTGCCAAAGCTGTTCTCGCCGATCACGGTGGCCCGACCCGTGTCCTGAAGGGCGCCAGCCACGACCTCTGAGGCTGATGCGCTCCCGCGGTTGATCAAGACGTAGACCTTGACGGACTCGTCGGTGGCGAGTCCCCCCGGGATGGCTTTGAACTCAATCGAGCTATCAGGTGCTTGAGTGGACAGGATCAACCCATCGCCAATGAACTCCGAGGCGATCTCCACCGATGCATCGAGGAGGCCCCCCGGGTTGTACTGGAGGTCGAAGATGATGTTCTCGGCTCCAGCGTCGAGCAATTTGGCGAGTCCATCGTGGATCAGGTCGGGACTCGTAGCCGTGAACTGGGCCAGGCTGAGGTAACCGACGGTATCGGTGAGCATGTCTGCCTCAACGATGGGGACGACGATCGGTGCTCGCTCGATGGTCACATCAAGCACTTCTGTGCCCCGTTCGATACCGAGTTGGACTTCTGAACCGGCCGGTCCTCGCACCTTCAGAACAACTTCATCCACTGACTGACCTTCTACTGCCTCGCCGTTGACGAGAACGATGAAGTCTCCTGGCTTGATGCCTGCGGCTTCTGCCGGGCTGCCTTCGAGGGGGGTGACGATCTCGAGCTTGCACGTTGGGCTGAGCTCATTGCAGATCAAATCTGTGTCGTCCTCGGGGGTCAGGTTGGTACCTCGGACCAGGGCTCCGATGCCTTCGATTTGTCCCGAGTTGGATGTGCGAAAAGCCTCGAGCGCTTCCGGAGGTAGGTACGTGGAATTGGGGTCCTTGAGAGCGAAGTCCATTAACCCACGGACTGCTGCCTCGACGAGTGCGTCCTCGGAAATCTGATCGTTGGCGTCCTGCGCGTAGAGGGAGCAGAATTCCGTGAAGGCGTCGGTTGGTGCCGCACAGCTGACCTGGGTCGGAGCGGGGCCGGTGACGTCGCCGGCGTACGCTTCGAGACCCTCGATAGCTCCCGCGGCGAGGTCGGCAGGATCGAGCGGGTCTACAAAGCTCGTCGTAAGTATGTCGTAGGCCTCGCAGAACAAGCTGAACGTGTCCGCCTCGTTCTCGCAGTCTGTGATGACGAGGTTGGATGGAGCGGTCGTTTCCGTCGTCGTTGTCGTCGTCGCAGCAGCCGGGGCTTCAGTCGACGTGGTGGTCACGGCTGAGGTCGTGGTCGTCGTCGCGGCGGTCTCGGTTCCGACGCAGGCGGAGGCGACGATCGCCAGGAGGATCACGAGAGATATCAATCGATGCATATGGTTATTCAACCCGATATGCGGGACTACCTGGTGTCTATCGGCTGTCGATGGGCACTGCGCGGTGACTGTTGCAGCCTGCCGGCGGTTACCCGCCGAATGTGTCGCAGAGAGCCAGGTCACCCGAGTTGTAGCCCCTCAGGAACCAGTCGGCCCGCTGCTCTGCGGATCCGTGTGTCCACTGCTCGGGGTCGATTCGCCCGGTCGAGGCTTGTTGGATCCGGTCGTCGCCGACGGCTTCGGCTGCAGCGATGCCCTCTTGCAGATCGCCAATTTCCAGTTCGATCGCTCCGACGTCGTCGGTGAGTTGGTTGGCGTCACGGGCCCAAATGCCGGCGAAACAGTCCGCCTGGAGTTCCATGGCCACCGATAGCTCGTTGGCGTTGGCAGGATCGTTCTGTTGGGCCTGCCGGACCGCGTCGCTAATCCCTTCGATCGTCTGTACGTGATGGCCGACTTCGTGGGCGATGACATACGCCTGGGCGAAATCGCCAGAAGCGCCGAACTGATTCCTCAGGACGTCAAAAAACCCGAGGTCCAGGTACATCGTTTGATCGAGCGGGCAGTAGTGCGGTCCTATTTTGGCATCGGCACCGCCACATCCCGAGTTCGTGAAACCGTCGAAGATCACAAGCTTGGTCGGTGTGTAGGTCTCGCCTGCGGCCGCATAACGACGGGTCCAGATGTCCTGGGTGTTGTCAGTGATGGCGCACATGAACTGCACTTGCTGGGAGCTTTCCTCCGCACAGTTGGAAGTCGATGCCGTCGGCGTCCCTGTTTGAGTGGGTACGGCGCTCGGATTGAGCGTCCCGGTGTCGGTTCCACCTCCACCCATGCACACGCTGAGGACGACGATGAGAATGATGATGGGAAGTCCTAGCTTTCCGATCGGCAGGCCACCGCCACCGAGACCGCCCCCGCCGCCCGATGAGCCCCCGGTTGGGATGCCGAACGTGCCACCCTGGCGCGTCGCCCGCTGGCCCCGTCGGTTCTCGACGTATTTGCCTGATGTTGGTTTCCACTTGACCATGACGTCCTCAGTTGCCGTTGGGTCCGGTGAAACGGACCTGGATTGGTGAATCAATGTCGGGATGGAGCGACCGGTGCACGGTGCAGGTGTGAGCCGCCCGCTCGAAGAGCCGGGCGATCTTCTGATCTTCCGGGTGGGCTACGGCGATGTCTACGGCCAGTCGGACGATACGTTTTGGATCGACGCCGAGTTCCTTGTCGACGGTGATGCTGATGGCTTCGAGCGGCACGCCATGGCGGTCTGCCAGCGCAGCCAGCGAGGAACTGATGCATGATCCGAGACCGGCTCCGACAAGGTCGGTCGACGAAAACGTGGTGCCGCCGCCACCGAACTCGGGGGAGACATCGGTGTGGATGATCGTCCCGGTCTTGGTGTCGGTGATTTGGGTGCGGCCGTCGCCGATGGGTCGGCTTGTTGTTGAACTCATGCGGTGACTTTACCCGTAGGTGGCGAATTCGAAACAGCGCCGACTTCTGCTGACGGCTGCTTGAGGCGCGGTCAGTCCATGCTCCGCTTGATGGTCTCGTAGATGCGGTCAACCGACGGGATGGTGAGGTCCTCGAGATTCTCGGCAGAAGGCAGAGGGATGTGTGGTGTGGAGATCCGGATGACTGGCCCATCGAGGTTCCAGAAGGCTTCCTCCCCGACTAATGAAGCGATCTCAGCGCCCCATCCGCATAGCCGGGGGTTCTCCTCGACGGTGTACAGTCGTCCGGTTTTCTCGACCGAAGCCAGGATCGTCTTGGTGTCGAGCGGCACAAGCGATCGTAGGTCGATGACCTCGGCAGAAATCCCGTCGGCGGCGAGCCGCTCGGCAGCCTCGAGGGCGCGCGGCACCATGAGGGCCAGGGCCGTGATGGTGCAATCTGAGCCTTCCCGCACCACTTTGGCCTCACCGAGTGGATGAAAGATTTCGCCATCTGGCACTTCACCCTTGGTGGCGAGAAGTGACTTGTGTTCGAAAAACACCACCGGGTCCGGGTCCCGAATCGCTGCCGCCATGAGGCCGACCACATCGGCGGGGTTTGATGGTGCGACGACCTTCAGTCCCGGAATCATCATGCACCAGTTCTCGACGCTCTGGCTGTGCTGGGCGCCGAAACGAGACCCGCCGCCGTTGTGGGTCCGGACGACCACCGGGACAGTCATCTGGCCGCCCGTCATGTAGCGACTCTTGGCCATTTCGTTGGCGAGAATGTCGAAACACACCGCGATGAAATCCGAGAACATGATTTCGGCGATCACCGGCACTCCGGTCATTGCCGCACCCATCGCTGCGCCGAGAATGGCTTGTTCCGAGATGGGCGTATCGCGGATCCGGCTGGGTCCGAACTCGTCGAGGAGGCCGACAGTCGTTTTGAACACGCCGCCAGCCCCGGCGATGTCTTCGCCGAGCATGACCAGCATGGGGTCGCGCCGCATTTCCTGGGCGATGCCCCGGGCGACGGCTTCGCGGTAGCTCAGTTCCGCCATGCGGAACCTCCGTCGGCCCACAGGTCGGTCATGGCTAGCCCCGGATCGGGAGGCAAGCCTGCCTTGGCGAATTCGGTGGCTTCGTCGACTCGCCCGGCTACTGACTGTTGGATGGTGGCGAGGTCGCCTTCCGGCACGCCGAGTCGAAGAAGGCGTTGGTGATAGATCGGGATGGGGTCATGGTCGAGCCATGCTTCGACCTCGTCGGCCGGCCGATACTTGCCGGGATCGGCCCGGCTGTGGCCGCCGTGCCGGTAGGTGACGGCTTCAATCAGCGACGGCCCGGCGCCGCGTCGCGCCTTGGCGAGCGCGGTCTGCGCGATGAGATATACGGCATCGGCGTCGTTGCCGTCGACAATGATCCGGTCGAGCCCGTAGGCGCTAGCCCGATCGGCGGCTGGATGTTCCACTGCCGTGATCAGGTCGCTGGGCGTGTACTCCATGTACAGGTTGTTTTCGCACACAAACACGATCGGCAGGTTCCAAATGACCGCAAAATTGAGCGCTTCGTGGAAGGCGCCAATGTTGGTCGCCCCGTCTCCGAAGAAAGCGACGGTGACCTGGTCGGTCCCCCGAATCTGCGCAGACCAGGCGGTCCCGTTGGCGATGCACAGGTGCGCGCCGATGATGGCGTAACTGCCCATCATGTTGTGCTCAACCGAGGTTAGGTGCATTGACCCGCCCTTGCCCTGGAGGATGCCGTTCTCGCGGCCGAGCAGCTCGGCCATGACCGGCCCGAGGGGAGCTCCCTTGGAGAGGGTGTGGGCATGGCCGCGGTAGGTGGCGAACACGTAGTCATCGGGCTGCATTGCTTGGCCAAAACCTGCCGATACAGCTTCCATGCCGAGCGACAGGTGACTGGTGCCCTTGACAAGGTTCTGCATGAACAGGTCGTAGGCGCGCTTTTCGAACTGCCGGAGCACCTGTTGGCGTTCGTACAGTTCCATTCGGATTTCGGAGGGTATGTCCGCCTCGTCCATCGCCGGGTCAAGGCCGACCGGCGGCCGGACCGGCCTCGTTGCGTAATCGAGCAACGTGGGGTCGTCGGCAGCCGAGTCGTTGAACGGCTTAGTACTCATTGGCAACCATGAGCTCTTCGCATGGGAACAGCGTAATGACCTGGGGACCGTCGCTCGTAACGACGATCTCCTCTTCGATTCGGGCCGCCGAGCGACCGTCTTTGGCGGGTGCGTAGGTTTCGAGAGCGAAGACCATGCCTTCTTTGATCTCTACCGGGTCGTCGAGCGAGTTGAGACGGCTGACGATCGGGCGCTCGTGCAAGCCGACCCCGATGCCGTGTCCGAACTGCAAACCGAACGCGTCCATTTCGTCCTCGAATCCAAACTCATGGGCTTCGGGCCATACCCGGGCAATGTCGGCACTGGTCTTGCCTACCTGAACCTGGTCGATCGCCGCGTCCATCCATTCGCGTGACTGCTTGAAGGCGTCGCGGTGGGCCTGGCTGGCCCGGCCTACTGCGAAGGTGCGGTAGTAACAGGTGCGGTATCCGTTGAAGACGTGGATGATGTCGAAGTAGGCCTGATCTCCCGGACGGATCAAACGATCAGAGAACACGTGCGGGTGCGGACTGCAGCGTTCGCCGGCAATCGAGTTAATCGCCTCGACGAACTCGGATCCCATTTCGAACAGCCTGGCGTGAGCGAGCGCCACGACGTCAGACTCTCGCACGCCTGGCTTCAGGTACTCAAAGATGTCCTGATATACCCCGTCGACCATGGCGCACGCCTGGGTAAGCAGCATGATCTCGTCCTGGTTTTTGATTTCCCTGGCCATCATCATCGCCTGCTGGCCGTCGGTGACGTTGAGACCTTCAGCCTGGAGCGCCATGAAGACGCCTGTCTCGGCCATGTCGACGCCGAGCGGTTCGCCTTCGACGCCGGCCTCGCGCAGGGCGGCAGCAATTTCGGCGGCGGCCCGCTCATGCAAGCCGCTGTTGGGGCCAATGGCGCCCTGCAATCCCGTGTTGCCTGCCAGTGAGTTGGTCGCGTCATAGAGAGAGGGGAGTTGCAGTCGATGCGCTTTCGCCGCCGAACCGAAATCCCATATTTTCGGCTGGCCCTCACGAGTGACCAGCGCCCACCGTTCGCCCTTGTTGAAGGCCCAGTAGCCGATGGTGGTGCTCGTGGTATACCGGATGTTCGAGGTTTCGAAGAGCAAGAGTGCGCCGAGATTGTGAGTGTCGAGCTGTTCTCGGACGCGGGCGAGCCGATAGGATCGCAAGCGCTCCCAATTGACGCGCTCTTCCCAGTCGACTGACATGGTTCCGGGTGCGGGTGTTGTTGCGACCGGGAAGTCCCTCATGAGTGTTTCTCCAGTTAGTCTGCAATCGTTTGCACAATCTAGGTTAGCGAATCAGAATTGCTTGTGAGTCGGCGGAAGGTGGCGAGTTGAAATACGACGTGGCGGTAGTTGGAGCAGGCATTGTCGGATTGGCGTCTGCGACGGCTATTACGGCGCGATTTCCTGGTGTTTCGGTGGTTGTTATTGACAAAGAACCGACGATCGGCTTTCACCAGACCGGCCATAACAGTGGGGTCCTTCACTCAGGTCTGTACTACAAGCCCGGTTCGTTGAAGGCTGATCTCTGTGTCCGTGGCCAGCGCGCCATGGCCGAGTTTTGTATTTCTGAGGGTTTGCCATTCAAGCGATCAGGCAAGCTTGTTGTTGCGACGGATGAAAGCCAGATCCCGGCGATGGAGGAGTTATTGGCCCGGGGCACAGCCAACGGGTTGCAGGGCCTCCGCCGAATCGACGCCGGCGAGATCAAAGAGTTTGAGCCTCACTGTGGTGGGGTGGCTGCGCTGCATGTGCCCGAGGCCGGAGTGGCTGACTATCAGGCGGTGGCCGTTCGCTTGGCCGAGAAGCTTGCTGGTGAGATCCGGCTAGGAGAGTCGGTCCAGAATATCCGTTCCGGATCTGATGGGATAACGATCGACACCTCTCATGGGTCGGTCTCGGCTCGAGCGATGATTGCGTGCGCCGGGCTGCACGCCGACCGAGTGGCCGCCATGTCCGGCCTCGAAACACCTGGCCGGGTGGTGCCCTTCCGGGGTGAGTACTACCGCCTGACAGACGAGGCATCTTCGCTCATCAATGGCTTGATCTATCCCGTGCCCGACCCCCGGTTCCCCTGGCTCGGAGTCCACTTCACCCGCCGCGTCGACGGAACTGTCGAAGTCGGTCCGAACGCGGTTCTGGCGATGGGGCGTGAGCACTATCGGGGAGTACGGCCTCGGTTTGGCGAAGTCGCCCGGACGTTCGGGTATGGCGGGTTTCTCAAACTTGCTGCGAAGTATTGGAAGACCGGCACGATGGAGGTGTGGCGTTCAGCTCGTCGGTCAACCTATGCGAAGACGGCCACGAAACTGGTCCCCGAGATTCGGGGCGAACACCTCGAACCGGGCGGAGCGGGAGTTCGTGCCCAGATCGTCATGCCAGATGGCAGCCTCCAGGATGACTTTTCGATGATCAAGACCGACAACGCCATCCACGTCCTCAACGCCCCCAGCCCCGCCGCCACCAGTTCCCTGGCCATCGGCGACCATATCGCCACCCTCATGACCGACATCCTCTAAGCCCACCGCAGCTTCTGTTCCCAACAACGACCCGAACGTGCTGTCTGTGTCGGTTAACCAGCCCCCTTACCTCCGACTTCCGCTTCGCTCCAGCCGCAGGAACCTTTCCCCCGGACGTTCGCTCCGCTCACTGGGGGAACCGACAACCGCCGTCTGAGCTGTTTCACTTACCGGTCTCTGTGGGGGTTGCGACCACGGGGTCGGTCCCCCCAGCGGAACGAAGTGGAGCGTCCGGGGGGATGGGACCCATCGCCGGAAGGCGGTGGGAAGGGGGGCTCGTTCCCCTCTCCGAGCATGCAAGGCAAACTCCGTTCCCAGCAACGAAGCGAAGGTGCTGTCTGTGTCGGTTAACCAGCCCCCTTACCTCCGACTTCCGCTTCGCTCCGTCCGCAGGAACCTTTCCCCCGGACGTTCGCTCCGCTCACTGGGGGAACCTACAAATCCCGCTTTTTTGCGGGGTTGCGACGACGGGGTCGGTCCCCCCAGCGGAACAAGTGGAGCGTCCGGGAACGGCTGGCGAAGCCGTCGCGGGGAGGGCTCGTTCCCCTCTCCGAGCATGCGAGGCAAACCCCGTTCCCAGCAACGATGCGAAGGTGCTGTCTGTGTCGGTTAACCAGCTACCTCCGACTCCACTTCGCCGGAAGGCGGTGGGAAGGGGGACTCGGGCTCCTCTCCGAGCAGGCAAGGCAAACCAGGCAAGGCAAACTCAGTTCTCAGCAACGAAGCGAAGTGCTGTCTGTGTCGGTTAACTAGCCCGCAGAACGGCTTGCCGTTCTGCCACGTGACCGAAGGTCACGCCCTTTCCCCGACCCGAGCGAAGCTCGGGCGTCGGCCCTGACGGGCCTGGGGGAACCGACAAAGCTGCTGTTTGGGGGTCAGGACCGGTGAGCTAACCAAACAGCCGGGCGGCGTTGGCGCTGAGGATCTGTTCTTCTTGGGCGGGGGTGAGGCCGGCTGACTTGATGAAGGCGACGGGGTCGTCGTCGCCCATCTCGAAGGGGTAGTCGGTGCCGAGCAGGATGTGGTCGGCACCCATGAGTTCCACCAGGTAGCGGAGGGCACCGGCATCATGGACGACGGTGTCGAGATAGAGCTGCTTCAAATAGGCACTTGGCGGCTTTGAGATGTGTTTGGCGGTGAGGCCCGGTTTCATCTCGTAGCCCTTGTCGAGGCGACCGATCTGGAATGGGGTGAACCCGCCGCCGTGAACGACGCAGAATTTCAATCCGGGGAAGCGCTCGAATACGCCCGAGAAGATGAGTCCGGACAATGCAATGGTCGATTCGGCTGGTCGGGCGACCATGTTCGACATGAAGTACTGGCTCATGTCGACACCGGTCAGCGGAGTCATGGGATGGAGCAAAACGAAAGCTCCCTTGGCTTCGGCGGCCGCCCACAATGGGTCGAGGTCCATCCGGTCGATGAAGGCTCCGTCGACGGTCGTAGCCAGTTCGACCCCGGCCATGCCGAGTTCGTCCATCCCGTAGTTCAACGCATCCACAGAAGCGGCGGTGTCCTGGAGGGGCAGTGTTCCGATCGTTTTGAACCGTCCCGGAGCTTTGGCTGCTTCGGCGGCCAATCCTTCGTTATGGACCTGGGTGTAGGCCACTGCCTGGTCGGTGGGTAGTTCGTAGGCGGTCAGATCGATCCAGCCTGCCAGTACCTGGACGTCTACTCCCTGGCGGTCCATTGCGGCGATTCGGGCATCGAAGTCGGTCAGGTCGTCGCGTAAAGGCTGTGACACGGCTCGTCCTCCCATCTCGACGGCAGTGCCGCGGTTGGTTTCGACCAGCGCGATGCCGGTTGACGGGTCGGCTTGTTTGAGCCAGGCGAGGAAATCGGACGGGATGCAATGGGCGTGAACGTCGGTGATCATGGTTACGACTGTACCCCGAAAAACAAATCGACCGCAATCGATTGCAGGATCTTTTTTTGGCGTGTAGGTTCGTACCTATGCCGCCGGTAATCAGAGCATCCGAACTTCCCACTCACGATTCCACCCGCGATGGCCGCAAACGGATTGATCTCGTGACCGAAGAGATGTTCGGCTTCGATGATTTACGGGCCGACTACATCCGTTACCAGCCGGGCGATACTGCCGCAGCGCACTATCACGTTGGAGCTCGCCACATCTGGTTCGTGGCCGAGGGCACTGGCATCTTCCACCTCAACGACGAAAGCTACGAGATTGCCACTGGTGATGTCTGCACAGCCGGCGACGGGGAGGTTCACTGGTTCGAGGCGACCGGCGACGAACCGTTTGGTTTCTATGAATTGTGGGTGCCCGCCCCCGTTGACACGGTCTGGGTGGTTCCCGACGACATATGAACTTGGGAACCAACTGCGTGAGTTCACGCAGAGTCGAAGACCACCGCCTCATCACCGGGAACGGAACCTACGTATCCGACCTGGTGCCAGCTGACGCTCTGTATGTGGCATTCGTCCGGAGTCCGAGCGCCCACGGCACCATTGACAATGTTGATCTTGATGAGGTCCGCTCGTCACCGGGCGTAGTCGGCGTCTTTACCGCCGAAGACCTCGACCTTCAGGACATCCCCGGTGCCACGGGACGTGGGCCGGCGGCCGAGCCGTTTACGCGACCTCCGCTGGCCAGAACGAGGGTTAGGTATGTTGGCGATCCGATTGCCGTTGTCGTAGCGGAGTCGGCCCGGTTGGCGGCCGACGCCGCCGACCTCGCCTGGGTCGACATTGACGATCTCCCGGTCGAAACGGTGCCAGGGGAGAACCGCGCGGTTCTTTTCGATGGGACCGAATCCAACCTGGTCGAGGAGGTCTTCATCGAGGCTGGAGAACCCGGCGCTCCGCCGGAGGTTTCGGTAGCCGTTGACGTGCATCACCAGCGGCTGGCTCCCGTGTCGATGGAGACCCAGGCGATCCTGGTGGCACCCGAAGATGGCGGCGTTCACGTGTGGTGCAGCCACCAGGCGCCTCACCGTTTGAAATCCCAGATCTCCAACTTCGTCGGAATCGAACGGGTGCGAGTGACGGTGCCCGACGTCGGCGGTGCGTTCGGCATGAAGGGGTCGCTATTCCCCGAGTACCTGGTCACCGCCGCAGTCGCCGTCAGGCTCGGCCGGCCGGTTGCGTGGATCCAGCGACGACCCGACCAATTCACCGGCGGAACCCATGGACGTGCCCAGCGCCACCAACTCACGCTGGAGGGGACGGCCGATGGGCGAATCACCAGCGCACGCTTCGAGTTGATGGCCGAGACTGGCGCCTACCCGCATGATGGATCTGCGGTCCCGACCTTCGGTCGGCTCACAGCGACGGGCATGTACGACATTGCGCGAGTGGAGATCCACGCCAAGACATTCGTGACCAACCGGGCTCCCACCGGACCCTATCGGGGGGCGGGGCGGCCCGAGGCGGCTCTCACCATGGAGCGCGGGATCGACGCCTTCGCCCGAGCTGCCGGTCTTGATCCCATCGAGGTTCGACTCAAGAATGTCGTACGGGAGTGGCCATACACGACCGCCGCAGGAGCGGTCTATGACTCCGGTGACTATGCCGCAGCCATCGAACTCGCCAGGTCGATGCTCGACCTGGACGGTCTTCGCGCTGAGCAGCAACGACGGCTGGCAGCCGGTGAATCGCCCCTAGGAATTGGCTTCGGAGCGTTCGTGGAGCGAGCCGGAGGGGCGCTTGAGTCGTGGGAGTACGCTGCGGTCGAGGTAGACCCGGAGACTGAGGAGATCGTCGTCCGGACTGGCTCAACCGATGGCGGAGGCCAGGGTCACAAGACGGTTTGGTCCCAGGTCGCCAGAGATGTACTAGGCCTCGACAAGATCCGGATCATCGCGGGCGACACCGACGAGGTCCCGGCCGGACTCGGGACGTTCGCCTCACGATCAGCCCAGATCGGGGCAAGTGGAGTCCACCGGATGGCGCTGAAAGTGTTGGAGTTGGGCCGGGAGCGAGCAGCCGAACGCCTCGAAGCTTCTCCCCATGACCTCAAGTACGAATCCGGCGTGTTTTCGGTGGCGGGTTCCCCGGGATCGGAAGTCTCTCTGTGGGATCTTGCGGCAGACGAGCCACTGGAAGCTGACGAGAAGTTCCAGCCAGGCGCCCAAACGTTCCCCTATGGCGTTCATGTGGCGGTAGTTGAAGTGCTGCCTGAGACCGGAGAAGTGCGGGTCCTGGACATTGTCGCCGTCGACGACTGCGGTCGGGTCCTCAACCCCATGATTGTTGAGGGTCAGCTGCACGGCTCCATGGCCCAGGGACTCGGTCAAGCCCTCTGGGAAGAGGTGCTGTACGACGAAGCCGGACAACCGTTGACCACCTCGTTGCTTGCCTACCTGATTCCCGACTCGACGTCCATGCCGCACATTCGCTCAGATCGCCTCGAAAACCGTGCTCCATCCAACCCTCTTGGAGTCAAGGGTTCTGGAGAGGCAGGCTGCATCGGACTGCCGCCAGCGATTCTGAATGCCACCCTCGATGCGCTGGCTCCGTTGGGCGTCACCGATCTCCAGTTACCTCTCCGCCCTCAGAAGGTCTGGACTGCCATTCAGCAAGCGCGGGCCAATGCCTGATGGCACGGTGCGCGGAGCAGCAGTTCAGGCTGCTCCGGTTTTCCTCGACAAGGCAGCCACCCTTGAGAAAGCAGTCGCACTCATCGAAGAAGCCGGTCGCGGCGGAGCCGAAATAGTCGGGTTCCCCGAAGGCTTCATTCCGGCCCACCCCATCTGGTTTCATTTCCATTCCGGTACCGATCGGGCTGGCACCCGGTTCTCGACGGAGTTATTCAAGAACTCGATCGAGGTCCCCGGCCCGGAGATTCAAGTCTTGTCTGAAGCGGCTGCTCGGGCCGGCACCTACGTGGTGATGGGCGTGTGTGAAAAGCGGCCTGACACTTTTGGATCGATGTATAACACGCAGGTTTTCATCAGTCCCACCCACGGGTACGTCGGCAAGCATCAGAAGATCGTGCCGACCGTTGGCGAACGATTGGTTCACGCCCCGGGCGGACCCGAAACGTTCGGAGTGTTCGACAGTCCCTTCGGGCCGGTCTCTGGCCTGATGTGCGGCGAGAACTCCAACCCCCTCGCCATCTTTGCGCTCACGTCAGATGCCACCCGGATTCACGTGATGGCCTGGCCGAACCACTTTCCGAAACCGGCCTTGCCGATGCATGAGATATCGTTGATCGCGGCCCGATCCTTCGCCCAGATGTCGAAAGCTTGGGTGATTAGTGCGTCGTCGGTCGTTGATGATCGCATCAGGGAGATGCTGCCGCTACGTGATGAGGACCGTGAGTTTCTTCTCCGCGATGACATCGGAGGAGGATCGTGCATTGTCGCGCCCAACACCACCGTCGTGGCAGGTCCGGTGGTCGGCAATGAGGAATTGATTCTGTACGCCGACATGGACCTGGACGCAGGTGTCACGATGAAGCTTCGCCACGATCTGGCCGGGCATTACAACCGACCAGACATGTTCCGCCTACTTGTCAACCGGGCCCCGGCCCCACTGTTGCTCGAAGCGACCAGTGAGCAACTCGACCAAAGCAGTATCTATCAGCAGCCGATGCCTGTTCTGGGCAGCACCGAGGAGGAGTAGCCATGGTCAAGTTCGCCATCAAGACGCCGCCCCAGCACACGACCTGGGCAGATATGTTGGCCATCTGGCAGGCGGCCGATGACATGGAGATATTCGATTCTGCTTGGAACTTCGACCACTTCTACCCCATTCATGGTGACCCGAACGGCCCCTGCCTCGAAGGCTGGACCACCCTCATCGCGTTGACCCAGGCAACCAAACGGCTCCGGGTCGGATGTATGGTCCACGGCATGCACTACCGCCATCCAGCGGTGACCGCCAATATGGCCGCCAGTCTCGACATCATCTCGAACGGACGACTCAATTTGGGGTTAGGGGCCGGATGGTTCGAACAGGAGTCCCAGGCTTACGGCATCGAGTTGGGAACCATCAAGGAGCGGATGGATCGTTTTGACGAAGGAGTGGAGGTCATCAAGTCGCTCTTGGCCAATGATTCGACCACCTTCGAAGGCGAGTTCTATCAGCTATCCAATGCACGGTGTGAGCCGAAGGGACCCCAGTCGCCGAATGTTCCAATCATGATTGGCGGCGGTGGTGAAAAACGAACGCTCAGAACGGTGGCGCTTCATGCCACGATGTGGGATGCGCTGGGAATCGAGGTCGAAGCCTGGAAGGCCAAGCGCGACATCCTCTATGAGCACTGTTCCGAGGTCGGCCGGGATCCCTCCGAAATCGAAACGTCCGTGCACATCATGTTCGCGCCGGACGCCGACCCAGATGAATTGGCCAACAAGGCTATGGAACGAGCCGCAGCAGGAGTCGATCATGTCATCTTCAGCATGCGAGCACCGCAGTCGGTCGGACCCGTTGAACGTTTGGCCGTTGCCCTCGCCCGGGTGAGCTAGTCGCATGGCTGACTATGACTTCGTAATCGCTGGTGCCGGTCACAACAGCCTCATCACCGCCGCCTACCTCGCGAAAGCCGGATACTCGTGTGTCGTTCTCGACGCCCGCGAGATTCCTGGCGGCGGAGCATCAACTGAAGAGATACTTGGCCCTGGCTACTGGGTGGATACGTGCTCGACCGGTCACACCTTGATTCAGGTGAATCCACTCATCCGCAACGACGAGTTGGGTCTGGTGAGCAAATACGGGTTGCGGTACGTCGATCCGGATCCGGTTGCTCAGGTGGCTTTCCCCGATGGCGAACCATTCACCATGTGGCTCGACTTCGATAAAACTTGCAGCGAGATCGCCCGCTTTTCCGAGAAGGACGCCGATGCGTATCGGCGGCTGGTGACCGAATATGACGAGGTCAAGAGCCTCATTGGCCAGGTCCGCTTCCGACCGGTCGGGTTCGGGCCATCGACCGAAGAATTGCTTGCTGCCCACCCGCGTGGCGAAGTGTGGCAGCGCCGATCGATGATGACGGCACGCGAAATCATCCTGCGCGAGTTCGAGTCGCCCCACATGCGGGCCTTCATGGGTTGGATTTCGCTCCAGACCGCAGTTCCGCTCGATGCGCCGGGCTCAGGAATTCTTGCCTACTCCCTCGTCAGTGCTCGGCAGGCTCGGAGTTGGTCGCTTCCGGTGGGAGGGTCGGGTCAGCTCATCGATGCCCTGGTCGGTTACCTCGAAGACGCCGGCGCCGAGATCCTCTGCAACCGCATGGTGTCTGAGTTGATCCTGGACGGTGATCGCTGTGTCGGGGTGCGGACGACCGACGGTGAAGAGTTTCGTGGCTCCAAGGGGGTCGTTTCGACGATTCACGTCAAGCGCCTGCTCGACATGGCTCCGGCAGAGTCGTGGGGAGAGGGTTTTACCTACGGCGTTGAGACCTTCCACCCCGGAACCCCGTTCTTTGCCGGCTACTTTGCCACCACGATTCCGCCAGTCTTTCCGACACCTGATGGCGGCCGTTCCGCGGTGTCGGCAGGTCTGGCACCGTGGATCGAAGATGCGGTCCAGCACGGACGCGATGTGTACGACGGCAAATTCGTGAAGGACCCTGGCTGGCTGCTGGTTGCGACTCCGACGTTGGTCGACAGGGGTCGAGCGCCTGAGGGAACCCACACGGTGAAAATGGTGACGTTCAACACCTACGATGCCGACGGTCAGGGCCCGGAGCACTGGGACGAGATCAAAGAAGCCGAGATGGACAAACTGCTCGACCACTTCCGCAAGTTCGTGCCGACGTTCACCGACGATGTGATCACCGCCCGCATGGTTAAGTCCCCCCTCGATTTTGAACGGATGAACCCGCACATGGTCGGTGGTACGCCGCACGGAGGAGACCGCGGTCTCATATTTTCTGGGTCGCAACGCCCTGCCCCCGGCTGGGCGCAACATCGGCTGCCCATCGATGGTCTCTATCAAACCGGTGGAACCACCCACCCGGGCGGGTCGATCACCGGAGCGCCCGGTCGCAACGCGGCCATGGTGATCCTGCAAGACCTCGGGACGACAATCGAAGCTGTTCTTTAACCAAAAAGAGAATGGGAGCCCGACCAGGGGACTCCCATCCTCTCGCTTGGGGGATTGCTTTTAGTAGTTGTCGATATTTTCCGAGCCAGAGGAGAAGTCCGCCGCAGGGTTGAGGGTCAACCCGAGGGCCTCCTGGGCCACATGTAGTCCGGACACATCCGTGTAGTCGCGCCACGGAATTCCCTCGCGGACGTTGCCGAATGGTGCAACGAAGTCCATCCAACTGTCCATCTCGGCAGGATCGAATCCGAGGTCCCGGGTCATGATGGTCGCATCGAGATCAAACACCGAGAAGGCCGTGTCGGGGAAGTCGATCTGCCATTCATCGTTCAGGATGCGGCGCACTTCTTCGAAGTTGTCTTCCGTCTTGCAGAACTGCTGTGCCTGAATCCACGCATACGCCCAAGCAGCCGGGAAGTTCGGATCTTCGTCGATCTTGCTCTGGAGCATTCCGAAGCCACCCTGGGGTGAGTTCAAGAAGTCCTGGTACAACGCGCTGCCGCCGATCTCTTCGGCCAGCGGGATGTGGCGGGGGAATGCGACCGTTGCGTCGATCGTTCCTGCCAGCATCAACGTGACCCAGTCATTTGACCCACCGGTTGTGTTGATGAAATCAACGTCGGTCTGCCAGTCGTAGCCAAGTTCCTGGAGCATGAACTTCGAAAGGGCCTCGTTGACCTGACCCTCGCGACCGCCACCAATCTTTTTGCCAGCCAGGTTGTCGGCGGTGATGCCCGGGCCGGCGACCATTACCAACGGCTGTGAACCGAGGTTGATGTTGATCATGGTGAGGCCCTGTGGGTCACCACTGGTCGTTGCCTTGTCTTCGAAGTCATAGAGGACGTCGGAGTCGAACAACGAGATGTGATACGAGCCACCAATGGTCGGGGCGATCGGATCGTCGGCATCGTTGATGTCGAGTGGGTTGGTGATTCCAACTTCCTCGAAGAACCCCATCGTTTGTCCGATGTAGAGCGGCGCCCGCAACACCCGGTTCGGGTTGTTGTACCCGACGGTCACCTGATTAATGGTGGTGGTCGGGACCGTCATGCCGGCCATGGTCGTCGGGGTAGCCCCGGCGGCTGTCGTTGGGGTCGCTCCAGCAGCGGTGGTTGCGGTTGGTGCCGCAGCTCCGGTCGTCGTTGTGGTGTCAGCGGTACCGCAAGCAGCCAAGGCCATACCACCGAGCGCGACGCCCGAGTAACTCAGGAACTTCCGGCGGGACAGTTCTCCAAGCATTTTCTGTTGACGGGTTTCTTTCCTGTCAGTCAATGTTCCTCCTAGTACGTCAGGTCTTGGAGACCTGCCTCCATGGTGCGATTTTCGCTTCCATCGACCTCGTCCCTTGCACCAGGATGAGGGCGAAAACTGCCAAGCTCATCAACGCCGCGTAGGTGAGCGGTGCGTTGAACGCGCTTGCTGATCTGAAGATGAGCCACCCGAGGCCGCCGAGCGTGCTCGCTCCGGTCAAGAACTCGACAATGACCACGCCGATGAGGCCACGACTCAGGCTGAGCTGGATCCCTGACACGACGAACGGCAACGTGTACGGAAGAACCACCTTCTTGTAGATCTGGGCCCGGTTGGCGCCGAACACTCGTGCCGCGTTGATAAGCGACTGTTCTGTGGTTTTTACACCGGCCCACGTGTTGATGATTACGGGGAAGATCGCCGTCAGGATGATCAGGGCATATTTGATGGATTCGCCGATCCCCATAATGAGTACCAGCGGGGCGTAGATGGCGAGACGAGGGAGAGAAGACAGGGTCCATACATAGGGGCTCAGAATCGCGTCAACCCACTTGAATCCGCCCATGGCGAGGCCAATGGGGATGCCAAGGCCGATGGCGATCACCATGGAGATCGTATACCGTTGCAGCGATTCCCAGGCGTTATTGGCTATCACGAAGTCGCGTAGCAGGCCGAAGTTCGTTCCTCCATCGGTAACTTGGCCGCCGAACCAACCGACCTTTAGGGCAGATACCGTGTCGGTGAATGACGGGAAAATAATCGCTGGACCGATTATTTCGAAGTTGGCGAGGAGCTGCCAGATGACGAAAAAGATGCTGAGGTTGATGACCGTAACAATGGCAAAGCGATAGCGGGTCCAGATGCGCGTCAGAGTCCATTCGGCGTCTCTGATCCGGGGTTTGGCGGCCAGCGCAGTTCCGTCGGTGTTTTTGTCGGGTTTTTGTACGGTTTGGGCCACGATCAGATTCCCGGGTCCATGGTGGTGGCGGGGCTAGTGGCTAGTCGGTCGAGCCGCGGATCACCGCTCGAGAGGTCCTCGTCGTGATGGGCGTCTTTGGCGCCGAGCGCTTCGTCCTTGACCAGATTCCAGAGATGCTCGCGTAGTTCGCCATAACGCGGGTGAGTGGTGATTTCGCCCTCTGCGAGTCGGGGCCGGTCCATGTCCACGGTGACGATCTCGCGGACCTTGCCTGGCCGGTTCGAGATGACGGCGATTCGATCGCCGAGGGCAATGGCTTCGTCGATGCTGTGCGTGATGAAGACCACGGTCTGGCCGGCGTTCATGACCAACGCTTCGAGTTGCGCCTGGAGGACTTCGCGGGTCATGGCGTCGACCGCACCGAACGGTTCGTCGGCAAGGAGCACCTTTGGCTGGGTGACCATTGCTCTGGCTAGCCCGACCCGCTGGCGCATGCCGCCCGAGAGCTCATAGGGAAACGACTTTTCAAAACCAGTGAGGCCGACATCGCCGATGATGGTTTGGACCTTGTCGGCTACGTCGCTCTTTGAGAAGTCGTGGGGCCGGAGTTCGAACGGGAGTTGGATGTTATGTTCGACGGTCCGCCAGGGCATGATGGCGTAGTCCTGGAACACCATGGATCGGTCTTCTCCTGGTCCGTCGATTGGTTGGCCGTTGAAGGTGACAGAGCCAGACCATGGTTTAACCAAACCGGCGATGACGTTGATGAAGGTCGTCTTACCGCAACCTGACGGCCCGACGAGGACGAGAAACTCTCCCTCGTGGACGGTCAGGGACACCCCTTCGAGCGCCGTGAGAAGCTTTCGTTCGCGCTCTAGTTCGTAGCCAGCCGTCATGTTTTCAGCCACGATCAATGGCTTACGACCCTGTCCTGTCGCTGTCACGCCAGCAATTCTCCTTCGCACGTTAACCCCGCGTATGGGTCCCGCAATCGATTGCAGTCCACCCTACAGCGTTCGTTGCGTCACCACTAGGAAAAATGGAACCTTTTTAGAATCTGAACAACCGGCGAGCGTTTTCGAGCATGATTTTCGGACGGACTTCCTCTTTGATAGGTAGCTCGGCGAACTCCGATAGCCACCGATCGATGCCGACGACGGGCCAATCGGTGCCGAACAGAATCCGATCCTGGAGAAGTGAGTTGGCGTAGTGCACCACTTCCTCAGGGAAGTACTTCGGCGCGAACCCGCTGAGATCGATCCACACGTTCGACTTGTGCCACGCAACCGCCAGGGTCTCCTGGTGATAGGGCCAGCCGGGGTGGGCGTGGATGATTTGTAGTTCGGGGAAGTCCGCCGCCATGTCGTCGAGGTAGGGGATCGGACGCACGTTTTCAAGGCGATAGCCCATGCCGCCCGGCCGGCCTGCACCCGAACCTGCGAAGCCCATATGGAACATAACCACGATGCCCAGATCCTGACAGACGTCCCAGATCGGGTAAACGCTCGGATCATTCATAAAGAACTTCTGGCGTGAAGGGTTGAGTTCTCCGACACCTTTGATGCCGAACTCGCTGTGACAGCGTCGGATCTCTTGTACTGCTTTGGCAGGTTGGTGTGGATCGATACCGGCGAACGGAATGAAGACGTCAGGGTGATCGGTGACCGCCTTGCCGATGAGGTCGTTGGGGGCTCCCTTCACCCCGGAGGTCGTCTCGTCGTCCGAGTTGCAAAGCACTGCCATGATCTTGCGATCCCGATACATATCGGCTTGTTCCGCGAAAGAGATTGGAAGGCGTTCATTGCCGAAGTGCTCGCCCATCTGGCGCCGTCGGGCACCCATGGCGGCCAAGAACTCCTCGGTCTGAGGATGGGTATGCACATCGATGGCTACAACTTCGTCGATCCTCATGGCTGACTCCTCATATGACGTCGCTGTCGCGCAACTGCAGAACGTCCGAATCGGTGTAGCCGGCCTCCCGAAGAACTTCGGCGGTGTGCTGGCCATGGTTCGGGGCGGGTGGGTGAACCCGGAGTGGGGTGCCGTCCATGGCTACAGGCGGCCCGACCTGACGAAGAGGTCGTTGGCCGCCGGCCATCTCGATTTCGTGGATCATCCGAAGCTGGCCTACCTGTGGATCGCTGAACATGCTCTCGATGCCATGGATTGGCCCATGCGGCACGTCGGCTGCGGCCAGTAGCTCGAACCATTCGACGCGGGATCTGCTCAAGGCCACTTCCTTGAAGATGACGTCGAGTTCGGCGTAGTTGTTGTGTCGGTCATCACGAGAAATAAATCGGGGGTCGGTACGTAGGTTGGGTACGCCGAATACGTTGGTTACGGCGATCCAGAACTTGTCGGGGACCGATAGGTGAATGACGAAGGGCAGGTCGTCCCGGGCCACGAGCCCGTAGGCCTGGGCTCGCCGTTGCCTGGTGTTGTTGAGGGTGATTTCGCCCTGGTCGAGGAAGCTGGAGGCCGGCTCGGCCAAGAAGCCGATAGTCGAACGGAGCATCGAGGCATCGACGTACTGGCCCAGACCGCTCCGCTCTCTTGCGTAGAGGGCGGCCAGTATCCCCTGGGTCGCATGCGTGCCCGCCAGGAGATCTGACAACGCCGGGCCGACCGGATAGGGATGCTGCGGATCGATGATCTGGCTGAAGAGCCCACCCATCGCCGAGATCACCGTGTCGTAGGCGGGCCGGTCGCTCATGGCACCATCGGAGCCGAAGCCCGAAATGGAGCAGTAGATGAGCCGGGGATTGCGGGGCTGGAGGACTTCCCAGCCGATGCCGAGGCGGTCCATGACGCCTGGTCGAAAGTTCTCCAGAACGACGTCAGCCGTATCCGCCAGCCGGAGGAACACGTCGGTGGCTTCTGGCCGCTTCAAATCCAGCGTGATCCCGCGCTTGGTCCGGTTGTAGATAGCGAACTGCGGGCTGTGGTCGCGGTCGCCTGCCTGCCAGTAGCGCATGGGGTCGCCGCGTTCGGGTTCCTCAATCTTGATGACGTCCGCACCCATTTCGCCCAGAGCTTTTCCGCAGTAGGGCGCGGCAATGTAGCGAGACAGCTCCAGCACCCGGATGCCCGCTAGCGCCCCGGCGGTCACGTTCGGCCTACGAGATGCTCTGGAACGGAGTCGCGGATCATCTCCCTGTTGAGTGAGATCTGTTCGTAGATTGGGACGGCCCTGGCGACCAGGCTCGTGACCGGGCAGCGAGCGTTGGCTTCATCGGCCATGCGCAGTACGGCCTCGGTCGGAGACGGACTCGTGACACGCGCTTCGACGATGATCCATTGTGGATGAGGTGGGGCGTCACCGACCCGATGCTCGCCACGCATGTCCATGTAGGTGTGGACGTCAATCTCGAGGTCCACGATCTCCACACCAGCCAACGCGGCACCTTTCGCAAACCAAACCTGTAGACAAAACGCGATCGAGGAAAGGAAATAGCGCAGGGGGCTAGGAGCCAGACTGTCGCCGGCGCGGCCATCGGACTCATCACATTCGAACGAGAATGGTTTGTCGTATTGAACGAACTCCGAACGAGCATGCACGTTATGGACAAGTGTGGTTTTGACCAGGGGTCGGACATGACCGACGCTCGCATCGGTCGCGAGTAGCACCGCCGTCTCTTCGACATTGGCGCGGAGTTTGGCGTTATCGATCCGAATCAATGACCTCCTCGATCTTTCGGATCTTACGTAGGCGCGTTGCACTGTGCCCTGATCTGGACTTCGATACA
Organism: uncultured Acidimicrobiia bacterium; assembly: GCA_963835515.1. Lineage (GTDB taxonomy): Bacteria > Actinomycetota > Acidimicrobiia > Spongiisociales > JAENVV01 > JAENVV01. The sequence continues at coordinate 132,058 of CAWIFX010000002.1, forward strand.
CTCGCCTGAGGAGGTACGAGTGCCAAACATCAGCTACCCAGCCGTCGCAGGACTAGAGCCGCAAGACCGGGATCTACTCGAGCATGCCAGGTGGAATGGCACGCCCCGTCCCGAGAGCCAGTCGATCAGATCCCACGTGCCAGCCGTTCTGCACGCTTTTACCAACGCATGGCGCGAAACATTCATCGAAGGTGTGCTGGACCATTCCGTCAAGGAGTTGTGTCGGGTGTATGTCTCTCAGTCCATCGATTGCGACTATTGAGGGGTCCAACGATCCGTCCAGGGTGGACGGCAAGGACTAACCGAAGGTGACTACGACGAGCTGCTGCGGTTCGAAGATTCAGATCGGTTCGACGACCGCCAGAAGGCAGCCCTGCGCTACACAAGTGCCATTCTGTGGGATTCGGGCATCGCTGACGACGAGCTTTGGCAACAACTGCACGCACATTTCACCGAGCCAGAACTAGTGGAGTTGGGATTCTTCATTGCCTTGACCAGCGGTCAACAGCGGTGGATTAAGACATTGGGTATCGGCCATCGCGAGGTACTGGGTGACACTGAGGTAGGTTTGGCCGCCGGAGACCCAGGTTGAGGAGAAAACGATGAAACTGTCCGGCATAGAGGAATCGATCGGAGAACACGGAACGGCGGAGTTGCTTTTCGTCGAAACCTGGGACGGCTTGTACGCCCCGGTTGGTTTGCGTACACCCGATGGGCCAGGGCCATTTCCGCTGGTCTTGTTGGCATCCGGCAACGGCGGTGAAGGAGTTGGCTGGATTCGCGATGCTCTGGCGAATCGCGGTTGGACGATGGATCGTCTCGTCGAGGCTGGTTATGCCTGTGCTTGGATCCGCTACCGGACCGAGGTCGAACTCGGATATAACAACGGTGGTGCCCTTGTCCGCGACATGCGCCAGGGCCGTGAGATGTTCAATCGGTCGCCACTCGAATATGAGGACGAGATCGCCATCATCGAACACTTCAATGCCGATCCGCGCTTTTCCGGCGTCGGAATGATCGGGATGAGTCACGGTGGAGAAATGGTCATGAAGATCTGCTCGGAGTATCACGGGGCCGTCGTGGGAGTCGCCAGCGAGCCAGCCTCGCATGAGTACCTAGCCCTCAATCCCGACGACACCGCCACCATGAATGAAGAGACCCAGATGCGCAACATCGAGGATATGCAGATGGCCGAAGTGGAGAAGGTGCGAGGCCGAATCGACATGGACATCGCTCGGGCCCGGGTCGCCGGCATTCAGACCCCGATCCTGGTCATGGGTCGCGACACCGATCACCTCCAAGGCATCTTCCGTACGACTTACGACATGCTCAACGAAGCGGGAAAGGACTGCGAGTGGGTGTCATGGGACCACGACCTGCATGGGTACGTCTTTCCGCTTCGAGGGGTGGATGGTCCCTATGAAGTCAATGCGGTCCAGGAGCAGGCGGTGGCGGGGGTCATTGCCTACCTCGATCGATATATGAAGTGAACGAACGCATCCCGGGCGGACTTCGCGTCCTCATGTTCGTGTTGTTCCTGGCGCGTTTTGCGGGGGCGGGTCTGGTCGCCGTCGTGGCGTTCCACACGTATCAGATCACCGGTCGGGAACTCGACCTGGGGCTGATCGGGCTGGCACAATTTCTCCCGGTCTTTTTTCTCTCCCCGTTCACCGGAGCGCTGGCCGACCAGTTCGACCGACGCAAGGTCTTCGCCGTCGGTCTTGGTTTTGAGATGACCGTGTCGCTTGGGATGGCCTGGCTTTCGTTCCGGGGACTTACGTCGGCCACGCCGATCTTCATTCTTATGGCCGTGTTCGGGATCTCGCGGGCGTTGGAAGCTCCCGCTAGCCGCTCGCTCCCCATTGACCTGTCGCCAGCCCACATGGTCAACCGGGTGGTCGCGCTTAAGTCGTCGAGTTCGTTGGTCGGAACGATCCTTGGTCCGCTGATCGGTGCCTTTCTGTTCTCACGGACAGAGTATTTCCCTTATGTATTCATGTCTGTTATCTCGCTGAGTGCCCTGCTGGCGCTCTCGAAGGTTCCGAGATCCCCGGTGGCGGCCATGCGCCGGGCGGCGAAAGCTATCGACAACCTCCGTCAAGCGTTTGATGGTTTGCGGTTCATTAAGAACTCGCGGCTGGTCCGCGCCGTGATCACACTTGACCTGTTCGCCGTTCTGCTGGGCGGGGCAGTGGCGCTGTTGCCTGCCATCGCCGAGCAGCGTCTCGGGGTAGGGGCTGTTGGGTATGGATGGCTACGTGCGGCAATCGGTATTGGCGCGTTCATAACGTCTACGGCATTGGTGATCCGCCCCCTGCAACGCCATGCCGGTCGCAAGATGCTTGTAGCGGTTGCCCTGTTTGGAGTCATGACCATCGTTCTGGGAGTCACTACCAACTTTGCGGTGGCCTTTGTGGCATTGGCGGTGATGGCTGGAGCTGACGCGATCAGCGTCCTGGTCCGCTCCGCACTGGTGC
>CAWIFX010000003.1:0-51648 GCA_963835515.1 uncultured Acidimicrobiia bacterium
GTGAAGAAACCAGTCTTGCTTGCCCGATAGTCAAGCAACCTGTCTCCGGCTTTCAGCACAACCCAGTATCCGTCGACCTGTGCCTGGGTGTAAGACATGTCGGGTTGCGGGCAGCCAAGACTGCCGTCGTTCCAGAGGGCTTGCTCGGCTCGTACGGCGAAGATGTCGGATGCGGACATTCCGGTTCGGGTGGCCGCGTCGGCCAGGATGTTCACCATGAGGCCGGAGGGGATGGCTGATGTATCGACGGGTCCATCGGGCAAGGGGTTCTCCTCTGGTGGGACTTGTTCGGGCAAGGTGCTGGCGGTCCGGTCCGGCTGAGAAGTATCAGGGACTTCGGCGGATGGAGCCATCGTAGTTGTGGTCGTGCCCTCAGCTTGGTCGACTGTTGATTCGGTAGGCAGGGCCACGCTGTCGCTGGGTGAGTTGGCTACTCCGGCGCAGGCGCCGAGCGCCATACCGGCGAGAACCATGATTGCAATTGTTCGTTTCATACCCCTTTGACGTTAGTAGTGACCAGGATGTTCCGGACTGAGTCCGTTCTTGGTATCCGCCTAGCCAGAAACGGTTGAATCCACGACGAGGGTGCCGTCGATGATTTCGCCAAGAAAGGTCACTGGTTGATCGGTCCAGGTGACACCCTGTTCGCTCATCAACGGAATGGACGACGTACCCACATGCCCGGAAACGGGGATTGAGGCACCCCCGCATTGCGGTGGGAACGACTCAGCCAGCGCCTCACATAGTCTGGGCCCGGATCCATCCTCGAACAGGAAACCCTGTATCGCTACGACTCCGATAGCGCTCCTGCTCAGGGCTTCGGTAACGGTGAGGCCGCCATCGACCGGTACGCCCATCGACGGATTGTCGGCACCGTCCGGTTCGTCGCTGGGTATCGCGTCGCCGCAGTCGGGAGCATCAGCCTCACAGTCACTGGCGACGATTTGCTGATCATTTGCCGGTACGGAGGTGGGCGCGGCCAGAGGTGGTGCAGATGCGGAACAGGCCGCAAGGACCAGCATGATGACGAGCAAGAGACCGGTGAGTTTTCGGTGTGCCTTGGCCATATTCAAGCTCCAGTAGACGTTAGTGGTTGCCTTTCGATCGGACGTACTCGACCGCAGGTTGGTTCCCCGAGATCGGCCACGGCTCACATTGTTCTCGATTATGCATGTCGAAATGCACGTCAGTTGTTCGTTGTTTGAGCGACCTTGGAGGATTCCTACGAGGTACGTTTGGGAAACAGGAACAGAGAGGAGCCTGTTATGGCATACAAGATCGTGCACTGGGAACTGATGGGGGCTGACGGGGCAGCCTTGAAGACCTTCTATCAGGACTTGTTCGGCTGGTCGATGGAGGGCGTCCCGGGCTTCGATGCCTATTACATGACCACCGAGGCCGATACGGGGCTAGCCGGCGCGGTTGGCCAGGGCAGCGAAGACATGCCTAACTACCAGGTGATGTACATAGAAGTTCCTGACATTGATGCCCACCTGGCGAAGGTCGAAGCAGCAGGTGGCACGACGGTCGTGCCGCGAACGGTCATCCCTGACACGGTCATCTTTGGCATGTTCACTGACCCCGCTGGCAACCTCGTTGGGCTTGTCGAACCCGACTGATCCGGCCTTCGTCGGTGTCAATGAACCCTCTCGGTTGGAACATCGGGGGTTCGTTTTGTAGGCGGCCGGGGTCACCCACTTATTCAGGCAGCAAGTCGACTTGCTGGTTGGGCTGGGGTGCTGGCTGTTGTGCTGTCGACGTCGCGGCACGTTCGGTCGAATAAGCCGATCGACGATCTTGAATGGACTTCGGGCGAGGTGGCCACTGGTTCCAAGGGAGGTTTTCGCGACCCTGTTGTAGGTCCGACGCGCGCCCACGCTGCGTGGCTAGATTGGGCTGGCGGGCTTTGGGGCCGCTGACGGACCACGGGTCCGAATACTTCGTGTCCTAGGAGGACTTTCGAGATGATGCATGCAGTACCGATGAGACGCAAGATGCATACAGTGACCTTGTTGCTGGCAATGGTGGCGGCATTGTTGCCCGCCGTGCCGGTGGTGGCGAACGCCGATCCGGCGACGGAGCTCTTCATATCTGAATATGTTGAGGGCAGCTCGTTTAACAAGTACCTCGAGATATACAACGGGACCGGGGGAGCGATCGATCTCGCGGCTGGCAACTATGACGTCCAGTTTTACTTCAACGGAAGCATCTTCGCAGGTGCGACTATTCCGCTCACCGGTGTGGTCGCCGACGGGGACGTACATGTCCTGGGTGACGATGGAGGGACGATCTTCGTTGCCGATCAGGTCAGCACGGCGAACTTCTACAACGGCGATGACGGAGTGGTGCTTCGTAAGAATGGCGTCATTGTTGACTCCTTCGGTCAGTCTGGTGTTGATCCCGGCTCGGAATGGGCTGGCGGTGGACAAAACGACACTCTTCGTCGTAAAGCTTCTGTGTGCGCCGGTGATACAAACTTCAGTGACGCCTTCGACGCATCGGTTGAATGGGACATATTCGCTCAAGACGCGACTGATGGATTGGGCAGCCACACCGCGACGTGTGATGGTGGCGTACCCGATCCGGTGATCAACGAGTTTGTTGCCGACCATGTCGGTTCAGACACTGAAGCCTTTGTCGAAGTATTTGGTACCCCCGGCACGGATTACTCGGCGTATACGGTTCTGGAGATCGAAGGTGACAGCTCGGGAGCCGGAACAATCGACGCCGTCCTTCCGGTTCGGGACACCAACGCAAGCGGCCACTGGATTGATAACGAGGACATGGAAAACGGGACGATCACGATACTTCTCGTCGAAGGTTTCTCAGGATCGATGAGCAGCGATCTTGATGTAGACAACGACGGTACCTTTGACAGTACCCCCTGGACTCGCATCGTTGATGGCGTTGCAACTAGTGACGGAGGCTCGGCCGACCGTACCTATGCCGCTCCTGATCTCGCCCCAGGTTTCGACGGAGACTCCTTCGCAGCCTGGCGGAGCTTCGCGCATTCCCGACGGAACCGACAGCGACACGTCGGCCGACTGGGTCGCAACGATTTCTTCGGGTTCGGCTTTCCCGGTTTTTCCGGGTCGCCATCGATCGGTAACGCAGTGAACACACCGGCTGCGTCCAACGTTGCGATCGCAGTAGCGACGGACCCGTTGGGTGTTTGCAACGATCCGGCCACCCTTATCCATGACATCCAGGGGAGTGGATCGGCAAGTGCCGATGTCGGCAGCATTCGTGAGATCGAAGGCATCGTTACCGGCGACTTCGAAGCCGGAAACGAACTCAGCGGCTTTTTCATGCAGGAAGAGTCAGCCGACCTTGATGGCAACGGGTCGGGCGACTTTGACAATGATCCGATGACATCTGAAGGCATCTTCGTCTTCAACGCTGGTACTGGATCGGTGGAGCCGGGCGACACCGTTCGGGTACGTGGGAGTGTGGCCGAGTTCTTTGATTTCACCGAAATCAACAACGTCGTCAGCGTGACAGTTTGCCCTGCTACGGGTACAACTGCTCCGGCGTCTTGGTCGCTACCTGTGGCCGACGTCAACGACTGGGAATGGGTCGAAGGCATGGAGATCACCATTGACCAGACGCTTTACGCCTCTGGCAACTTCACGCAGGCCCGGTTCGGCGAAGTTGACCTTTCGATCGGCGGACCGCTTGAGAATCCAACGAACGTTGTCGCACCGGGAGCTCCGGCGATCGCACTTCAGGATCTCAACGATCGCAGCCGTATCCAGTTAGACGACGCGAGCGGTGTTCAGAATCCGCTGCCGCTGCCGCCGTACTTGGGTAGTGGCAACACGCTGCGCACAGGAGACTCGGTGCCAGGTATCACCGGGAACGTGAACTATTCCTTCAGCTCGTACCAGATCGAACCGACGCAGACCGTTACGTTCGCTCGAGCCAATCCTCGGCCGGCAGTTCCAGCAGTCGGGGGTCGCATCGAGGTGGCAGCATACAACGTGTTGAACTTCTTCACGACGATTGACAATGCTGGTCCGATTTGCGGCCCGCTGGGCGATCAGGGTTGTCGTGGTGCGGAGACGTCGAGGAGTTCGATCGTCAACGGGCCAAGTCGTAACGGCGATCAGCAAGCTGGACGCCGAAGTCATCGGACTGATGGAGATCGAGAACTATCCGGGCGATGTGCCGGTAGCCGATCTGGTGGCTGGTTGAATGCGGCGAGCGCCCGGGACCTACGACTATATCGCAACAGGGCGGTCGGCTCTGACGCCATCCGGCAGGCCATCTTGTACAAGCCGTCGGCGGTGACGCCACTCGGCAAATTCGCAATCCTCGATGAAAGTGTCAACCCGGATTTTGACGACGAAAAGAACCGGCCGATGGTCGTACAAACGTTCGTTGAAAACGCCACAGGCGCGATGTTCACCGTTGGCGTGAACCATCTCAAGTCCAAGGGCTCGAACTGCAACGCTGAAGGCGACCCCGATACTGGCGACGGTCAGGGCAACTGCAACATCACCCGAACCAACGCGGCTCAGGCGATTGTTGACTTCCTGGCGACCGATCCAACGGGAAGCGGCGACTCGGACTTCTTGATCATTGGCGACTTGAACGCCTATGCGATGGAGGATCCGGTAACCACGATCGAGGCCGGCGGCTACATCGATCTGATCGAGCGTGACCTTGGAACGGGCGGATTCGCCGACGGTGCCTATTCGTTCAACTTCTTCAGTCAGTCGGGATATCTCGACCATGGCCTGGCGAGCAGTTCGATGGCAGCCCAGGTGTCAGCAGCGAACTTCTGGCACGTGAACACGGACGAGCCATCCGGGTTGGACTACAACAACTTCAACCAGCCGGGCTTGTACACCGATGCCGAGTTCCGCTCGTCGGATCATGATCCCGTGGTGATCGGCCTTAACCTGACGACGGCCCAAGACGCTGAAGGAAATGACGGCGCTTGAGCTCGGCAGTCTGCTGCCCACGCGGGAGCACGAAAGATGACCACACAATCAGCAAGGCGATCGATCGGATCAACGGCAGCTTGAACCCGGCCTGGTGGCTCGACGCGTTCGACGCTCGACAAGAAGACAGGCAACTTTGTGTTCGATGCCGAGCATCAGGCGGTCCAAGAGCTGATGAAAGTGTACGTCGGTGGATGTAGTACGTCTATCGACGCTCTGGTGCTTGCTGACCAGCAGTTCGCCCTCAAGCAGTACGTCGCGACCGTCGCCGGCGGCGGAGATGCTGGTCGAATCACCCACGCCGAGGGCAACATGGCGGACGCCGTGGCGAATCTGGCGATCGGTGCGTATGCCCGTGCCGTTCTTGACTTCAAGAAGGCGTGGGTGAACCTGATCAAGGCGAAATAGGTAGTCGGGAGTCAAGAATGGGGGCGGACGTCAGTCCGCCCCCATTTCTATTGGTCCGCTCTTCGCTCGCCATCCATCCCTCGACCCGCGGTGTCGGTTGAACGAGTGTGCTTACGGTTCGTTATATCGAACGTGGATGCACACTCGTCTGCAGTGGGTGGGGGAGGCTTAGGTCGTAGGATCAGCCGTGATGACGCCGATTGAACCGCCGCCGAGTGCCTTCTGGTTACCGGACCCTGATTCTGCGGGCGACGAAGATCTGGTCGCCGTCGGCGGTGATCTGGCACCAGGGACGATTCTTCAGGCGTATCGCCGTGGCATGTTCCCCATGCACCTTTCGGACGGGCCACTCGGTTGGTGGTCTCCGTATCAGCGCGGCGTCATCCCGGTTGATGGCCTCAAGGTAAGCCGCAGTCTTCGCCAGTCCGCTCGCCGCTACACGGTGACCATTGACCAGGATTTCGAAGGGGTCGTTGATGCCTGTGCCGATCCGGGTCGGTCGGGCGGGTGGATACGTTCCGAAATCCGAGAGGCCTACCTCGAACTGCATCGCCTCGGATGGGCTCACTCGGTCGAAACGCGCCAGAGCGGACGGCTCGTTGGCGGACTCTACGGCGTCGCCATAGGAGGGCTGTTTGCCGGCGAATCAATGTTCTACCAAAGCAGAGACGCCTCCAAGGTTGCTCTCTTGAGACTGGTGGGCAGCATGAAAGCGGTCCCGGGAGCGCTCATCGATGTGCAGTGGGCGACCGATCATCTACAAACTCTTGGAGCAATCGAGATCAGTCGCCAGGAGTATCTCGCTCGCTTGATCGTGGCGCTTCGAACCCCCGTTGGCTCAGGCGTGTGGGGCGGCTAGCTAGCCGGGTCTACTGCTGGAGGCGGATCAGATCGCCTGACTCGGTTACCTGATAGAACTCGAACCGGTTGGTGCCGTCGACGAACAACTCGGGTGGCAACATAACCTGAAAACCGGCCACTGCGTCCTCGACGAACGTTCGGGTCATCCCACCGATCGTGCCATTGATTGATACAGCCAAGACGATGTTCTGGCCAGCTGCACCAAGGAGGCGTCCGGACACCCTCGCGGGGATGACGTCGCTCGACGTGTCGACATCCTCGTACCAGGCGGAACGGTCGACCAGGATGCGAAGGCTGTCTGAAACCGGCGTCGAGCCGCCCGGAGTCTGTCCCCGCACGTCGGGCACCCCGGGCGGAAGCAGCTCCCAGGGGTCTCCGCCCGGCATCCACGATTCGATCATGGCCGCCACCGCCAGCTTCTCCTTGCCGGTCGTCCCGAATGTGACCTCGCCCCGGGGACCGATGGTCGTTGTTTCGGTGCGCAGCGGTTCGGGTCCAAACAGTGAAGATCCATCCGGCTCCCAGTTGAGATTGGCACCGACGACGTCGGCGATCGTCGAAACGATATCGATGGTCTCTGCTCGCCGATCGTCGATCACTCCACCTGAGTGTCCCGGTGCTTTGATGAACAGAGGGACAGCTGCAATTGATCCCACTGTGTCGTCTTCGATATCCCGTTGATGGGGGACTCCCGGTCTGACTGTTATGCCGTGATCGGCGACGACCACGATCATCGCCTGTTGGTATATCCCGGCTGCCTGCAGCGAATCGACGATGCGGCCGAGTTCCGTGTCGGCGTACTGAGCCTGAAGCAGGTGACGCTGCATTGCCTGGCTCACCAACCACTCGTCTTCGCCCCAGCCAGGCGAAACCGATCCGGGGGCTCGCTCCTGGTCAAGCAGATACCGCTGACCGCTTGGGAGAAATTGCCACGGATGATGTGGGATGACGGCATGCAAGAAATACAAGGGTGGTTTGGCGCCGATCGGGCCGATGTCGTCGATCAGGTTTTGGATGGGCACCCGGGGGTCGGCGTCGAGTTGTTCGCGGAAAACCGATACGACGTCAAAGTCGGTTACGGCTGCTTCGAAGTCGCCCCAGCCTGCCGAGATGCTGGGGAGGTCCGCTGTGAGTCCTTCGGGGAGCAGGACGTGACCGGCGACGACAGTTATGTCTCGGGATACCGGCGTGGACGTTACCGCAACCGATTCACACAACGCCTTAGGACAGAGTTGCGTGATGGTCTCGTTGACATGCATCTCGTATGTGCCCTGTAATGCCGTGAAGATGTTGAAGGGATACTGGCCGGCAAATGGGGTCAAGGACTGGTTCGGGATGTTCCCGGTCAGTATCGCTGGAACGGAATGTTCGGATTGCTGTTCCACGGTTACGGCGTTTCTGAACCAGGTCCCGTCCTGTGCGAGTGCTGCAAAGCTGGGAAATTGCTCAGACCGCAGGTCGCCTTGGCCGTCGATCAGCGATGCGAGCGGGAACTCGTCGAAAATGATCAGAACGACCGGGATGGGGCCCTCGACGTCGGCTGCTGCGCCGATCCCGGTTCCGGTGTCTGTCACGAGCGCTCCGGTCGGGGTGGCGAGAATCACCAGTCCCGCCAGCAGCACAGGAGAAACCGTGAGGTACTTGGCGAAAAGGCGGGCCCGGCTGGATCTTTGGAACGCCATCAGCAAAGCCACCCCGCCAGCCACCGACAGGACCGTTGCCACCACCCATGGAAGCGGGAGGCGGCGGAAGTAGAGGAGCATCAACGAGCTGCCCCCCGTGACGAGAATTATGTTGCCAAGCCATGATCCGATCCGACCAGGCAGGCTGGCGAGCATGCCACCGAGCAGCGGGATGCCAAAGAGCAACGCCAGGCCGATGATGAGAATCTCCGAATTGGGGGAGCGCCTGGCAATGAAGAACTCGGCGTTGTTGGCCAGCAAGTCGATAACCGGCCAGGTGACGCCCAGGAGTATGAGCACCATGGCTGCGGCGAATCGTTCGAAACGAGTCGGGAGCGTCAGCTCCACCGTCTGGGTCATGGTCAACTAACCGGGACGAGGTGGAAGAGGCGCCGCCCTTCTAGCGCCAGCTCTTCCCGAATTTCGAAACGCCCGTTCAGGTAGCGACGGAGCGAGGTCTCGTCATAGTCGGAGTGGACTTCGGTGCGTCGCTTGTTGGCGGTCAGTTTCTGTGACATCGGGTCTTCGAGTGGTACCCATTCGAAGACGACTTCGGCGTCGAAAGATGCGATCCAATCGATCACGGCGGCGAGCGGCAGGTTGGCGCCGATCACCAGATGGTGAACCACTGCCAGCATGAGTACGAGATCGGGCAGACCACGGTCTTCCAGCTTGCGACGTTCCGTGCCCCGCCACCCGAGGCCCGGCGAGGGATCCGCCAGGTTCATCACGAGGGGCAGCACGTTGTCTGGCCCATCGGTAGTCAGGCTCTGAAAGACCCGGTCAACGGTTTCCTCGTCGCCGTCGATCGCCACCACGGTGTCGGCCAAGCCCGGCTACGGACTTAGAGAAGTAGGCGTCGTTGGCTCCGAAGTCCCAAACGAGCTGGCGATGCTTCTGGCCGGAGACTCGTTTGACGAACTCTTCTTTGGGGCCTCGCTGGGTCGCGACATGCTCGCAACCCGCATATTCGGACCAGGTTGATTCGCCCGGATCCCAGGTGGTCTTCTCAACGACTTTCTGGAGTCGCCTGACGTTCGTGAGGATCAGTTCGGCGCTGAATCCGGCGGTCGACATTTCGCTGCGGACGTTGCGTGAACTGTCCGACATGGATTTCTCCGCCCGGCTCTGCAGCATGACATCTGCAGCCACTCCCGGCTTCGTTGCTCTGCGGCCCCTGAGTAGGGAACGAGCGGTCTCAGCAGGGATACCGTCGAGCGAGCCACGGAGCAACGGCTGAAAAGGGACGTCGGCATGGGCGCGCATCATGAGCGGGTAGAGGAACTGCCGGCAGAACTGTCGGTAGCCAATCCATGGTTCGCCGGGCTCGTACTTGGTGAACGAGCCTATGTCGACGAAAACGGGTTTGCTGCCAATGAACTGAACGTTGTAGGGCGTGGCGTCCTTGAGGGTCAACCCTTCCGTCAGGGCATCTTCAAGGAGACGGAGGTGCATGCTGGCGGCCGATTTGAGCATGGAGAACGACCACTCATAGGGATAGCTCCAGAAAGGGATCTTGTCGTGTGACAGAACGTGGTCGTCCGATGAGGACGGTCGGGTACCGATGAGTTGGCCGGATTCGCTCCATTCGCGAAATAGGTCGGACTGCTGGAGCGTATGCCAATCGGCCAGACCCTCGTCGGACAGCGAACGAAAGACCCGGTCGCCTCGATGAAATACCCGACTGGCGGGATCCCGAAACGAGCCGGGATCGAACACGGCGTCTGGCGACGCCGATGAGGAATCGATGTCTACGACTCGGGCTTCTGCTCCGCCAGCTCCGGTGCGGGCACATCGGTCGCGGCGAATTCGGCCACGGCCTTACGGTCGGCGAAGCGGCGTTTCGTGGATTTGAACAAGACGGCCAGTCCAGCCGCACCGCCGAGGACGGTTTGGATGATCAGGCTTCCGGTTCCTGGGTCGAGGTATCCAAGGATCATGGTCTAGGTCTCCGAATCAAAATGCTGTAAACAAACAGTCTAAAGGAGTCTACGACCTTGCGAACTCCTAGTTACCTGGTGCGCGTTTGTTTGCGGACTCACCGTCTGAATCCCGGTGCCCCATCTGAGCAGCGGCCGGGGATGCGGCAAAATGGCCGGCGAGCTTGGCGCGCGTTGCTAGGGCGCAGCATCTCAGCGTCTCTCCCAACGTGTGGCGGACCGGGTCGTACCCTCGAGCGCTTCTATACAGGGACCGCCATCTCGACCGCATCGGCTGGCTGCACATCGTCGAGAGCTGCCTGGGCGGCAGCCAGACGGGCGACCGGAACGCGCGGTGGCGAACAACTCACGTAGTCGAGGCCCAAGGTCCGGCAGAAGGCGATCGACGCCGGGTCTCCGCCGTGTTCGCCGCAGATCCCTGCCTCCAACCCTGGCCTGGCTTTTCGCCCTTCCTCGACGGCAATTCTCATGAGTCGGCCTACGCCGGCTTCGTCGATGCTGGCGAAGGGATTGCGGTCGAGGATGCCTTCCTCGAGGTACTTCACGAGGAAAGCCTTTTCGGCGTCATCACGCGATATCCCATACGTCATCTGCGTCAGGTCGTTGGTACCAAACGATATGAACTGGGCGTACTCGGCAATCTGTCCAGTCGTCAGCGCCGCCCTCGGGATCTCGATCATGGTGCCGAACTCATAGTTGATGTCGACGCCTTCTTCGTGCATGACGGCCGCAGCTTCTTCTTCAAGGGAAGCCCGTTGCCGGGCCAGCTCGTTCACATGCGCTACCAGTGGAATCATGATCTTCGGATGTACGACTATGCCGGCTCGTTGCACGGAGATGGCTGCTTCGAAGATGGCTCGCACCTGCATTCGGGTGAGGGCCGGCATCATCAGCCCCAGTCGCACCCCTCGCAATCCCAGCATGGGGTTGGCCTCGCGAAGCGCCTCAACCTCATGCAGGAGGTGTTCGGCGGCTTCCACTCGGGTGAGCAACTGATCGACCTCTGGCAGGCTCCTGGCCGAAAGCAGTTGAATCTTCAGGTCGGCTAGATCCGCCGTGATCTCTTCGTAGCTCGGCAGGAACTCGTGCAAGGGCGGATCGATCAGACGGATTGTGACCGGTAGCCCGTCCATGGCCCGGAATAGCCCGGCGAAATCGCGCCGTTGGAACGGCAACAACTGGTCGAGCGCTTCGGTTCGTTCTGAAGGGCTCGTGGCCATGATCATCCGTTGAACGATCGGAAGGCGATCGGGATCAAAGAACATGTGCTCGGTACGAACCAGGCCGATGCCCTGCGCTCCGTACGAACGGGCTAATTCGGCGTCGGCAGGGTGGTCGGCGTTGGCCCAAACTCCGATGTCGCGAACGGCGTCTGCCCATTCGAGCAGCCTCCGCAGCGCGGGGTTTTCGAGGTCGGGTGTGCGGGTTTCCAGCTTTCCAGCGAACACTTCTCCGGTGGTCCCGTCGATTGAGATCCACTCACCTTCGCTGAGGGTGGTGTTACCAACCGTCATGATCCTTTCGGATAGGTCGACGTCGATGTCGTTGGCACCAACCACGGCGGGCTTTCCGAACTGGCGGGCGACGAGGGCTGCGTGGGACGTACGCCCACCTTTGGTGGTCAATATGCCCTGCGCTGCCAGCATGCCGTGGACGTCGTCGGGTTTTGTTTCGGGGCGGACCATGACGACCTGCCGACCCGCTTCTGCCCATTCGGATGCCAGGTCAGCGTCGAAGGCGATGACTCCGACCGCCGCCCCTGGTGACACGTTGAGAGCGGTTGTGAGGTGATCGCCGGCATCGAGCGCCTCTTGCTTGCTGGCGGGAGTGAACGAAGGGTGCAGGAAGAACTCGACCTGTTCAGGCGAGATCCGCTGGACGGCCTCGTTCCGGTCGATCAGACCCTCTTCGGCCATGTCGACCGCGATTTTGACGGCCGCCTGGGCGGTCCGCTTTCCGTTGCGGGTTTGGAGAATCCACAGGACCCCTCGTTCGATGGTGAACTCCATGTCCTGCATGTCGCGATAGTGGCGTTCCAGTGAGAGAGCGATCGACGCAAACTGTTCGGATAGCTCGGGCATTTCGTTCTCAAGCTCGGACATAGGCTTTGTCGCTCTGATGCCGGCGACCACATCTTCGCCCTGGGCATTGGTGAGGTAGTCGCCTTCGAGACCGGCTTCCCCGGTCGTCGCGTTGCGCGACATTGCGACCCCCGTGGCCGAGTCCGAACCCATATTGCCGAACACCATCGTCTGGATGTTCACGGCGGTCCCGAGATCATGCGGGATGTTGGCGGCGTTGCGATAGTCGCGAGCGCGCTTGCCATCCCATGAGCGAAATACTGCTTCGATGGCGAGGCGGAGTTGCTCGAAGGGATCGTCGGGGAACGGTCGACCCGAGAAACGTTCCACGATGCCTTTGAATTCGCCGGTGATCGCGTGCAAGTCCTCGGCGGACAGGTCTGAGTCTTCGACGACATTGCGCTCGTGGCGATAGGCCGAAAGGACTGCCTCGAACGGTTCGTCGCGCACGCCAAGCACCACTGCGCCGAACATCTGCACGAGTCGCCGGTATGAGTCGTAGACGAAGTGCGGGTCGTCGGTCAGCGCGATGAGCCCCTTCACCACGGAGTCGTTGAGTCCGATGTTCAAGACGGTGTCCATCATGCCCGGCATCGAGAACTTGGCGCCAGATCGGCACGAGACCAGCAGCGGGTTCGTCGTGTCGCCGAACCGTTTGTCGCTGGCCGTCTCGATCTTCTTGAGTGCGGCCGACACCTGGTCAAGCAAGTCGGGTGGAAGCGCTGCGCCGGATTCGAGGTACTTGTTGCACGCGGCTGTGGTGATGGTGAATCCCGGTGGGACCGGTACACCGATTCGGGTCATGTCGCCGAGATTGGCGCCTTTGCCCCCCAGCAGTCCTCGCACTGCGTCCCAATCGCCGTCGCAGAACGACTCGGCGGTTTCCACTTGATCAAAGCCATATACCCAGTTGGTCACGGTAAAACTCCTCAAACTCCGGTCCAACGATGATTTTGTTTGAACTGGTCGCTACCAGTCCAGGGCCGTCCGTCACGACGTTTTGGCCGGATGTCCCACCTCATGCCCAGATCGGCGCGAAGCCGTTCAGCTGGTGCAACCAATGACCATTGCTACCGAATACGGTTAGGCGAGTGCGTTTTCGATGGCGATGATGGTGGAGCGGAGTCCGGCCCGGTCAAACGGGTTCAACGGTTCGTGGTTGCGGAGTCTTCGCTCGAGTTTGTCGATGAGGCCGTGGACGTGATCGGGGTCCTGGTGCAGCGATGCCGTGGGGCGACCAATGTCCACCAACGTCCTGAGAGTGGTTTGGTCGTCATGTGCGCCAGCATCGTACGTGAGAGCCGGGCCGGTCGACAGCGTCCACATGAGATCGGCGATGTGATCCGCCAACCCGACCATCTTCGGGTAGTCGAGCCGTTCGGGCGTATCGCTCGGGGTGTGATAGTGGCGATCCCTGGCGGTTGTGTAGAACAGAAACGGGATGCGCGAGCGCTCAAAGGCGTAATGATCTGACAAGGGAGGGATCACGTCAGCGTCAAGACGTCTTGGCCGGACCCGGTCGTCGAGGGCGGCAAGTTCGTCGACGACGGCCCCGAGTCCGGATCGTTCGGCGCCCAAGGCGAAAACGGTCCGTCGGATGTCATCGGGCAGCGTGTCGGGTCCGAGCGCATGTCCGACCATGTCGAGGCAGACCATGGTGTCGAGCATGTCCAGTTCGATCGTGGGGCGGTCGACGAAGTGCACCGAGCCCATGTCTTCGGTAAGAAAATAGGGTGGCTCTTCGGCATCAAAGGCGCAGATGAGAACGGTCCGGTCGAGGCTGTCGAGTTCAGTGAGTTGGCGAGCAACATCGAGAAGGACCGCGATGCCCGCGGCGTTGTCGTCGGCTCCCGGGTGTATGCGGCCGAAGTATCTGCCGAGATGGTCGTAGTGAGCGCCGAGCATCACATAGCGATCCGACCGTGGCCCGGACCCGGGGATTGCGCCGATCAGGTTGGCTCCGCCGATCGAAGCGATGTGGTGGGAGTAGGTACCGTCGTCGCCGGCTTGCACCAATCCGAGATCAGCAAAGCCGTCTTCGACATAGCGCCTGGCCATGCGGCCACCTTCGGTTCCCGGGGCGCGTCCTTCCATCACATCTGAAGCCAGATGTTCTACCTGTTGGGCCATTACGGCGGCCCTTTTGTGCATGTCAGGCATCGGCACCCCCCAGAGGTCACCCGTTCCGACAACCTTACGCTTAAACAACGCTGCGTGGTGGGGGAACTTTGCCAAGAATGAGTGAATGTCGACCCCGCTGGCCCAGTCGCATAGATAGCCTGCTCCAAATGAGTGACCGTCTACGAGCCCTCTGGGATTTCTCGGACCTTGATCTCACCGATCAACTTCTGCGTAATCAACTCGCCAAGGAGATGACCGCTGACGGTCGGGCAGAAGTTCTCACTCAGCTTGCCCGCACTGCAGGCCTGCGTGATGACTTCGAGGCCGGAGCAGCGCTCATTCTTGAAGCCGAGGTCCTGGCTACGAGTGGGGTAGCGCGCTCGCGGATTGATCTGGAGCGTGGCCGTTTGCTCCGATCGAGCGGGCAAACGGGAGCGGCACTCCCTCTGTTCGAATCTGCGTTCTCCGTGGCCCTTGAGAGCGCCGAGTATTTCATCGCTGTTGACGCAGCTCACATGGCGGCCCTGGTCTCGTCGAACCATGAAGGGTTTGTGTCGTGGACGAAACGAGGCATTGAGCTCGCCGAAAAGCACACTGAGGCGAGGTCTTGGCTTGGCTCCCTGCTCAATAACCTGGGTTGGGAGCAGTTTGAGTCTGGCGACCTTGAAGCCGCGCTTGATTCTTTTCAGAAAGCGCTCGGCTGTCGACTCGCCGACCCGACCAATGAGTCCGCCATCGAAGTGGCGCGCTATGCGGTTGCCAAGACGCTTCGATCCCTCGGTAGACCCGATGAGGCGGTACCCCTGCTTGAAGCTGCCGTGGCTTGGGCCGAGGCCGCCGGTGAGCCAGACGGTTGGTTTCATGAAGAACTTGCCGAGGGGTACGCCGCCCTGGGACAGGACGCAGAAGCCGGCGAGCAGGCCCGGAGGGCGTTGCCGCTTCTTACGTATGCGGATCCGGCTTTTGCGAACGACGCAGAGCGGCTGACTCGTCTCCGGTTCCTGGCCGGTCTGTCAACCGACGCCTAGCGGTCCACGGAGCTTGGTGGTGGGCCTCACGCGCCGTTTTTGACGAACCCCCAGGCTTAATGGCCACTGAACAGCTCAAGAAAAACCCTGAATCGGCTTCATCGACTCGTTCTTGCCCCATATGTTGAAGGGACGACCACTGAGAGGGAACCTTATGGCTGCCGATGTCACCACCCCCGACCTACTGCGAGCCGACAACGCCAAGGTCATATCGAATCCAACGAAGACGAGACCGTTTTGGGGAGGCCGCAGCCCGAAGTGGATCTGCCGCGTTATCCAGGGGACCGAGGGTGGCTGTCTGCCGGTCACGGGTGGCCGTTATCAGGTCAACCAGGTCAACCAGCCGTTCTTGCCCATTCAGGCCCAACATGGCGGAACTCCGCTGAATCTGCCAGCCAAGAACCTCCAGGTCCACCATTCGCACGAGGAAGGATCCGAGGTTCTGCACAGTTTTGTTGACTACGCAATCGAGCCGCGCGTCATCGAACTTCAGACGATTCAATCGGTGGTCAAGGTGCATCGCCGGATCGTCGACCTGTATTCGGATCAACATGATCAGCTTGAACAGCAGCTCGGCATTGTGGCTGACTACATGTATGAAACGAAGGAAAACCTGCTGTTCAACCATCCTGATTACGGGCTAGTCAACAATGTGTCTCCCAAACTTCAGTTGGGCGACGCCGGTCCTCCCACTCCCGATGTCCTTGACGACATGCTGAGCCGGGTCTGGAAGATGCCTGAGTACTTTGTGATGCATCCCGAGGTGCTTGACGCTTTCCACCGTGAGTTGAATGCGCGTGGCTTGGTGGCCGAGAGCGTTCAAATGTTCGGCTCCATGTTCAGTTGCTGGCGAGGATTGCCGATATTGCCAACCAACAAGCTGCACCTCGTCGTCGACGGCGCAGATCTCGAAGATCCCCAGATCAATGACCGGAAGATTGGCAAAGCACAGTCGACGATTCTTTTGCTGCGGGTCGGCGAGCCAAAACAAGGCGTGGTCAGCCTGTACGCGGCTGGAACTGAGGGGACTGATCGGTTCCCATTCATCGACGTTGAGTTCATGTCGTATGACTCGGCGGCGGTGGCTTCGTATCTCATGACCATGTATGCAGGCATGGCGGCGCTCACGCCAGGCTGCATGGCCTCGGCCGTTGTGAAGGTGTGACCGTGGATCAGTTTGCGGTCGGTCCAAAGAATCTGGAAAGGGGCTTCATCGTGGATGAGCTCACTCCGGCACAGCAGAGCAATCTTGCGTTTCTCGGTCAGCCGTTGCCATCGCCTTTTCAGGGTCAGCCAGTAGCGATTGTTCGAGGTTCCGAGCGGGTGTTCGGACCGGTTGCAGCGGCGGAAGCGGCAAGCGTGGCGGCCGTAGCACCCATGGCGGGAGATGCTTCCGCTATGGCGGGTCAGGCGGTCGGCGCCGAGGAACATGATCCCGAGGAATGTGGTTGACCAAGATATGGAGTTACCTGAGGCTGGTTTGATTGACTCCGAAGCCGAGTTTGCCGCCCGGGTGCGTGAATGTTGGCCGAGAGTGATGGGTTCCTTTATGGACATGATGCAGGAACCGGTGCAGTTCGAGGCAGGAGATTATGGCTTCAACGACGGTTGATCACGCCGCGCTGCGGACCAATCAGGCGTTCATCATCGGCCTCCTCGTAGTCGCGTTCGTGTTCGATTCTGTGCTCCTCGTCTCGTTCGTTGGGGTTGTGATGGCCGTCGGTACGATCTGGCCGAAAGCCGGGCTGTTCAAGATCGTCTATCAGCGCATCCTTAAGGGCCGGGTGCTGGCACCGGATGTCATCGCGGATAACCCCCAGCCGCACCGGTTCTCTCAGGGGTTCGGAGCAGTGGTGCTCGGCGTCGCGCTGATTCTGTTTGTGGCGGGAGCGCAAGTGGCCGCGTGGCTCGTTGTAGGAGTTGTGGTGGCCTTGGCCGCGCTCAATCTCTTCCTTGGATTCTGTGCCGGTTGCTATCTCTACTATCAGCTCGCCAAAGCGAACGTGGCCGGGTTCAAAGCGATGCCACTTGGCGACGGGCCCCTCGGGATGCGGCCGCACGAAACCTCATGAATCCGGCCCTGCTTCGCTTGCTGATAGTTGTCGGTCTGGCGGTGACTTCATTCGTGGGTTTCCGACTTTGGAAAGCCTGGTCGCTGCGGCGCTCGACTCGTCGCATGCAGGCGATGGGGGAGACCGGCCATGTGTCGCTCATGTACTTCTCTGGGCCGAACTGTGCTCAGTGCACCGCGCAGGAGGCCGTCATTCGAGAAGTTGAATCGCGCCAGCCAGCCGTTCAATTCACTTCATACGATGCCAGCGTTGACGTCGTCGTAGCCTCACGGGTAGGAGTCATGTCGGTGCCCACGACCGTGGTGTTAGACGACACGGGGCGGGTCCGCGCCCGTAACGGTCGATTCGTCAAGGCTGACGTGTTATTAGCTCAGATCAAGGCCGCCCAGGGCAGCTCGGTAAGTTAGTCCTGGCTAATCGGCGCTGATCGAGAAGCGGACCATGACCGACGCCTCGATGCTGATTGATCCGGAGACAAATGCCGGGTCGGCACTCTCAGCCATCAGCATTCTGCCTGCAAACGGGGTCGGGCCGTCCCCACCACTCTCTTCGAGGTTCACCACGTTTCCAATCGTGACACCGGCCGCGTCAGCGAAGACCGAGGCCTTCCGAAGAGCGTCGGCGACTGCCGCCCGTTGCGCGGATTCTTCGAGCTCGGCTCGCCGCGTCGTGTCGAACACGAGCGACTGAACGGCGTTGGCGCCCGCGTCGATGGCCGCCGTAATGACCGTGTCCGTGGCGTTGACATCCTTGATGGCCACAGTGATGTCGGCCGATGCCTCGTGACCGGTTAGTCGTTGTCGGTTGTTGGAGTAGTCGTACACGGCGTTCAAGCGCAGGCGGGATACTTCGATGCCTTTGTCCGCAATCCCAGCCGCTTCTAGCGCGGCCCGGACGGCGCCGACCGCCTCCCTGGTTTCCTGGAATGCCCCGGATGGATGAGCGGCGATTCGCGAGACGGCGAGCTGTATTTCTGCCTGATCGGGTTCCACTTCAACGCGCCCAAGACCGTGGACCGTGATGCCTGTGGGTTCCTGATTGGTTGTCATCAGGCGAGTATCGCATGACGGCGATTTTGCGTTGGCTTTCTGTGGAGGTACCGGTTGGCGAGGAATGGCCCTTCGTCTCTTTCTTTGCGCCGCCTGCCTACTGCAAACTGGACTCATGGCTCAGGCAACGAGCTGGCTGGAGCGCGTAAACGGCGACCCGCTGCCGTGGCTCCTTGACGAGCAAAACCCCGGAGTGCGAGCCGCCACACTCATGCGTGTCGTGGGAAGGCCAGCCTCGGATCCCGAGGTCGTAGAGCTTCGGAAGCAGGCTATGACCAAGGATCCGATTCGGTCGATACTCGCGGCCCAGGATGACGCCGGCTGGTGGGTGAAGCCTGGACCAGGATATGGTCCGAAATATGCCGGCACGGTTTGGAATCTGGTCTTCCTCGATCAACTCGGTGCCGATCAGGACGATCGCCACGTACAGAACGCCGTCGAGTATGTGCTGCGGTTGTGCCCCACCACGGCCGGCGGGTTCGGTTGCTCGGGATCGCATCTAGAACGCAACCCGCCGCCATCCGCCGTCATCCATTGTCTCAACGGAAACATCTTGCGGGCGATGATCGACTTCGGACACTTCGATCATCCTGCCGTCAAGGACGCGATCGAATGGTCGGCCAGAACCATTACGGGTGACGGCGTGGATCGTTGGTACAAGTCTGGAACCAGCGGACCGGGATTTGAATGCGCGGCCAACGACCATCAACCATGCGCCTGGGGAGCCGTGAAGGCTATGCGAGGCCTGGCGGCCATTCCACCTCGCCGCCGGACTCGTTTGGTGCGCCAAGCCATCGATACCGGCTCTGACTTCCTCCTCTCCCGGGATCCGGCGGTTGCTGACTACCCGATGGGCTACGGGAACGTCAAGCCATCGGGCTCGTGGTTCAAGCTCGGATTCCCGTCCGGATACATCTGCGATGTGCTCGAGGTTCTAGAAGTGCTCAACGAATTGGGGCATGGAACCGATCGCCGGTTGGACAACGCCAAGGAGTGGCTCTTGTCCTTGCAGGACGGTGACGGCCGCTGGCGCAATCGTCGCGCTTATACCGGCAAGACGACGGTCGCATTTGAGCGGCAAGGCCAACCCTCCAAGTGGGTCACGCTGCGCGCCTATTCGGTCCTGGCTGCAGCTAGAAGGAGAGCTGCGGCCTAGCTCGCTACGAGGTCGGCGAGACGGAACGGTGCGTCACCCTGCGAAGGCCTCGCGCACTCGGACCGCCTTGCGCAGGTCGTCGGTTTGGTCGGCGAGCACCCGGCCGAGGCTGACATCGAGCGCCGGGTCAGCCAGAACCTGTTGAGCCGCGTCAACCGTCTCCGCTTGGACGGCGAGTTTGGGGAAGAAGACCCGGGCAGTATCCGAGAGTGCCCAGCCCGCCCGGATCGCCGCCGTCCCCGCGACTTCTGCGAAGTACCGGGAGACATACGGTGCGGTCAGTTCGGTTTGGCCGACGTCCCACATCCCGAGTCCGGCGGCTTCGATCTCATAGTTGGATGCTGCCGCAGCTCCGGTGAAACGTCCCCAGGCGTAGGCCTTGGCTTCTTCATCGGGTAGTGAGCTGAGGGCTCTGGTGTAACTCACCAGGGCTTCGGTGGTGGTCTCCTGGTCGAGGTGCTTGCCCAGAGTTGACCGTTCGGTGGCACCGAGAGCCGCCAACCGAATGAGGATTCTCCAGCGCAAGTCGATATCGATCTCGACACCTGCCGGCAGTCCATCACGGGCGAGCCATTCGTTCAGCAGCCCGTCGTCGGAGCACGAAGCGATCGCTATCCGCATC
Organism: uncultured Acidimicrobiia bacterium; assembly: GCA_963835515.1. Taxonomy (GTDB): domain Bacteria; phylum Actinomycetota; class Acidimicrobiia; order Spongiisociales; family JAENVV01; genus JAENVV01. The sequence goes on from CAWIFX010000003.1 coordinate 19,967, forward strand.
GCGGTGAGCTGAACATGCTGCTCGGGCGCCACGGTCGTGACGCGGCGCATCGCGGCCAGATGAAGGACCCTGAGCACTTCCGCCGGATCTGCATGGAACTTTCCGGCCAGTTGGTCGACTGCGAACTTTCCGAGGGCATTGACGCCCTGGTCTTCGGTTTCGTGGGGGAGGGCCACCCCAACCAGGTCGAGCGCCATGGCCGGTGAGAGCAAAGCGTTGGCCGTCGCGTCACGGACCGCATTCCATGTCGCCGCTCGCATCAGCGGATCGCCCATTGAGGGCAGCAGGCTTGGCAAGGCCGCAACCGTGATGTCGTCGAGGGCGAATCGTGCCCAGGTGTTTTCGCCTGGATCGAGGATCACCGGGCGGTCCGCAGCATCGGGTACCGGAGTGGCGGCGTCCTCCACTATCAGTGCCCTGGTCGTCCACTCGGTTCCGGTGTGGTGGGCGACCGATATGGCGTGTTGGCGATCGGCCGGGAACCTGGTTGGCGTGGTTCGACTGACGTGAGGTATCGGTCCGCTCCGGTCAAGTTCGAGCAGGTCGAGTCCGGCCGTTCGCAACCAACCGTTGATCCACCCCTCGAGGTTCCCCGCCCCGGCGGACTCCCAGGAGGCGAACAGATCATGCATCGACGCGTTGCCAAACCGGTGGCGGGTGAAGTGGTCCCGAACCCCGGCGAAGAACACGTCGTCACCAATGCGGGTGTTTAGCTGCTTGAGGACCGCGGCCCCCTTGGCGTAGCTGATGCCGTCAAAGTCTTGCAGGGCCGCCGCTGCGTCTGCTGCTCCGGTGCCCGCCACCGGGTGCGTGCTTGGGCGTTGATCAGCCTCGACGCCCCAACGTTTCCTGCTGAACGCCACATCGACCCAGGCGTCATCAAATTCGGTCGCGTCGTGGCTGACCCGGTTCCCCATGTACTCGGCGAACGATTCATTCAGCCAAAGATCGTCCCACCAGATCGGGGTGACCAGGTCACCGAACCATTGGTGGGCCATCTCGTGGGCGATCGTTGTTGCTCGTCCCGTTCGTTCGTAGCGGGTGGGCTTTGATGTGAAGACCATCGGGTCGCGGAACGTCACGCAACCGGCGTTTTCCATGGCGCCGGCGTTGAACTCGGGCACAAACGCCTGGTGATAGTCCCCGAACGGGTACCGGATCTCGAACAGTCGATGCAACTCGTCGAACGACTGGCGAGTGATCGTGAGGATCTCGTCCGCTTCCCGTTCCAGATGCTCGGCCAGAGAAGCCCGACACTCGAGCCCTAGGCGGATCCCGTCATGTTCGGCTTCGATGACGTGATAAGGCCCGGCAACCACCGTCACCAAGTAGGTCGACAATGGCTCGGTGGTCGCTAGAACCCAACGACCTGGCTCGACTCGTTCGGCGCGTCCATTGCCGACCACGACCCAATCCTCCGGGCAGATCACCTCGACCGAGTAGGGCGCTTTCAGATCTGGTTGATCGAAGCAGGCGAAGATGTAGGGGGCGGCGTCGAGAAACGACATCCCGTAGGTGTAGGTCCGACCATCGGCAGGGTCGACGGCCCGATGCATTCCTTCGCCGTCGGTGCGGTACCCCATGACCGCCTCGATGACAAGCTCCTGTCCACCGGAGATCCCCGACAGCGGTAGGCGACCATCGTGGAGTTCGTCAACGTCAAGGGGGACTCCATTGAGCCTGGCACTCACCAACTGTTTTGGTTTCACATCGATGAACGTATCGCCAGTCTCACGTGCCATGAACTTGATGGTCGTTGACGAGGTGAATGTTTCATCGTCGCCGACCAAGTTAAGGGTGACGTCATAGGAGCTGACGGCCAGGAGGTCGGCTCGCTTGCGAGATTCGTCGAGGCTGAGGCTTGGCATCCAAATGAATCTACGCGGTTGGCGCAGACAAAGACCACCCGAGCCAGAAAAAGGGTCCGGCCGATGGGCGTTATCGCCCGGTGACGACCGAGGCCCCGGAAGCTGCCCTGCAGGTGAATATTGAAGGTATGTGTTCGGTAACGGCTCGATACCGTTCCTCGGTCTGGGCGATGAACGAATCGATGGCGGGTTCCTCGACGAGCGCGATGGCGCATCCGGCGAAACCAGCACCGGTCATGGACGCACCCAAACAGCCGGAGGACGCCTGAGCGGCCTCGACCATGGAATTGAGCGCGGGGCTAGAAACTTCAAAGTTGTCGCGCAGGCTCACATGTGCTTTCGAGATGAGGTCCCCGAGCCGGGCGGGGTCGCCCGCATGCATGGCCGCCGCCGCAGCCAGAACGCGTTCGTTTTCCCCGACGATGTGACGCGCCCTGCGCACCGCGATATCGCTCATCCCGCTCGGGGGACTATCGACTGCTGGAATCGTGAGGTCCCGGAGGCTGGCGACGCCGAAGCCTCGGGCTGCATCTGTGCACTCGTCGCGTCGCTGGTTGTAGCTCGACTCGGTCAATTGCCGGCGGGTTCCTGTGTCCAGCACGACAACGCTCACACCGGGGGGAAGCGGAGCCGGCGTCTGGGAAAGGTCACGGCAGTCGATGAGGACTGCGTGGTCGGTGCGACCGCACGCCGAGATGAGTTGATCCATAATGCCGCTGCTGACGCCGACCCAATCCACTTCGGCCCGACTGCTCATGACGGCCGCTTCGACCGGATCCCACTCCTGACCTGCGAGCGTGGCGAAGGTCAACGCGGTAGCCACTTCCAGGGCCGCCGAGGAGGACAGGCTCGCTCCGAGCGGAATGGTAGAAACAATGACGCCCTCCCATCCCGGGAGCGAGTCGACTCCCATTGACCAGGCGACGCCTTTGACGTACTCGGCCCAACCGGTGTCGCGTTCCAACGACCCGAGATCGAACCTGGCGTCAGGGAAGTCTCTCGACGATACGGCCACGATCCGATCCGTTCGGGGGCGGGCGGCGATCACGGTCCTTCGGTCTATGGCCATCGGTAGCACAAAGCCTTCGTTGTAGTCGGTGTGGCCGCCGATGAGGCTCACCCGGCCGGGCGCTTGAACAACGATGGAAGGTTCGGCACCGAACCGTTCGACGAATAGCCTCGCGGCCTCCTGCTCAGGTGACATGGGCGGAGTGCGCTTCGGCGTAGTGGGTATCGGAAAGTTCCCGAAGCCGTTGGGCGGCCTGCTCAGGTGTGAGGTCTCGCTGCGCTTCGCCGAGCAGCTCATATCCGACCATGAACTTGCGCACGGTGGCGGACCGGAGCAGCGGTGGGTAAAAGTGAGCGTGCAGTTGCCAGTGGTCCTGCGACTCTTTCAGGAAAGGGGCCCCGTGCCATCCCATCGAGTACGGAAACTGCGTTGTGAACAGATTGTCGTACCGGACGAGGAGTCGCTTGAGGACGTCAGCAAGGCCCGTTCTGTCGTCCTCGGTCAGGTCAGGCAACCGCAGGATATGGCGTTTGGGCAGGATCATTGTCTCGAACGGCCAGGTGGCCCAATACGGAACGAGGACAATCCACGAGTCGTTTTCGACTACGACGCGAGTTCCCTGATCTCCCTCGGTGATCGCGTAGTCCACGAGCAAGTTCGTGCCCCTGGATGCTCGATAGGAGCGCTGGCGGTCGTCTTCGTTCGACACGTGGCTCGGCAGGAAGTTGCTCGCCCATATCTGGCCGTGCGGGTGGGGGCTCGAGGCGCCCATCGCATCACCCTTGTTTTCGAAAACCTGCACCCACGGATACTTCTTGCCCAGTTCGGCCGACTGCGAACACCAGAGGTCAATGACCGACCGAACTCCTGGTCGATCGAGGTCAGCGAGGGTGCGATCGTGATCTGGCGTGAAACACAACACTCGGCTCGTCCCCAAGGCGGTCTCAGCTTGGAAGAGGGGAGATGTTGATTCGTGGCTGACCGTTCCGTCCGGCAACAGAGCCGGGAAGTCGTTCGTGAATGCGAAGGTCTGTTGGTAGTCGGGGTTGGCCTGGCCGCTGGCCCGCAGGTTTCGGGGGCACAGATAGCAGTCGGGATCGTGCGTTGGTACGACGATGGCCTCAGCAGTCGTCTCCGTGCCACCCTGCCAGGGGCGCATGGTTCGATGCGCCGAGACGAGCACCCACTCGCCATTGAGCGGGTTGAACCGTCGGTGGGGCGAGGCAATCTCGGGTGCTGGTCGAGTCATTCTGTAACGATCGTCTGAATACCGAGGTCGGTGAATTGAGCTACGAGTTTCGCCGGGGCGGTCTGGCCGGTAATGAGCACGTCGACGTCGTCGATCTCTGCGAAGCGAGCCATGCTGATGTTGCCGAGTTTGGCTCCTCCCGCAACAACGACCACCCGCCGGGCGGCCTTGACCATGCGGCCTTTCACAGCCGCCTCAGGCAGATTGATATTCGTGACCCCTTCTTCGGGATGGATGCCGTTACATCCGATGAAGGCAGTTGTGACGTGCAACCGGTCGAGGATTAGCTCGGCGAATGGATCGACGAGTGAATGCTGTCTGGGTCTGAGGGTGCCACCGGTCAGCACCACGGTGAAGCGTGGGATATGGGGCTCTAGTGCAGTCGCAATCGTCAGGCTGTTCGTAAACACCACGAGTTCCGTTAGGTCGTTGCGGCGGGTGAGTGCTGAGGCCACAGCCGTGGCGGTGCTCCCAACGTCGAGGATCAGTGAGTCTCCCGAGGACACCAACTGTGCTGCTGCCTCGCCGATGGCGATCTTCTCGCTCGCTGACGTGCCGGCTGACTGTTCGAAGGATTGCTCGGCCCGGGACTGATCGTCGCCGACGATGGCTCCGCCGTGTACTCGTTGCACGGTTGAAGCTGCCACCAGGTGGTCGAGGTCTGAGCGGACGGTGACTTCCGAGATGCCGAATATCCTCGCCAGGTCGGTGACGCGCATGAATTCGCGCTCCTCGAGGAGGGCGAACATTCGCTGCCGGCGGACGGCGCCTGGCAGAGATTCGGGAGAGGCGGCAACCATAGGTGACTAGTTTCGTATTCTGTCGTTTTCTTGTCAAATTTCGCCATATCGCTCAAATTGACAAGAAAACGTAAGTACCTGTAAGCTAATGGCGGTATTTCGCGGTCTTTGCGTGGAATCCGGTAACAACAAATTTCGGATGAGTTTGTCGACTCTTGAAGGGAGTCCACCCCAATGAGAACAAAGAAACCTTTTCAGTTTTTGGTACTGATTGTCGCTCTAGTCCTGACGCTTGCTGCCTGTGGCAGTAGCACCACGGACACTACGGCGGCGTCGGGATCGTCGGATACAACCGCTGCTGGTTCGGGAGATATGGCCTCGCAGGTCGAGGTCTTTTCTTGGTGGACTGGTGGCGGTGAGGCAGCCGGCCTCGACGAGATGATCAAAATCTTCGCAGCCGAAGACCCAGATATCGAGTTCATCAACAGTGCCGTCGCCGGTGGTGCTGGGACGAACGCTCGAGCCGTTTTGGCATCCCGCCTCCAGGCGAATGATCCGCCGGACAGCTGGCAAGGCCATGCCGGGCAGGAGCTTATCGGCACCTATGTAGCGGCCGATCAGATCGAACCACTCAACTTCTTGTACGACCAAGAAGGATGGCTTGATGTCATGCCGGAGACCCTCATTCCGTTGATCTCCAACGACGGGAACATCTATTCGGTTCCTGTGAACATTCACCGGGCCAACGTGTTGTGGGCAAACCCAACAGTCCTGGCAGACGCCGGGGTTGACATGCCAACCACGCTTCCTGAGTTCTTCACGGCGCTTGATGCCCTTCAGGCATCAGGCTTGGAAGCACCGCTGGCCATGGGCGAGCAGTGGACCTCAATGCATCTCTTCGAGACCATCATGTTGGCTTCGATGGGTCCAGATGGATGGGACGGCCTATGGGACGGTTCCGTTGCCTGGGATTCACCAGAGGTGACGCAAGGCCTTGAAGACTTTGCCAAGATCCTCGACTACACGAACTCCGATGCCTCGGCGCTTGCCTGGCAGGACGCCGGGCAGTTGGTCCTTGATGGGACCGCCGCCTTCAACATCATGGGTGACTGGCAAGAAGGGTTCTTCCGTGAGGTCGGCGCGGTACCGAACACCGACTATGTGTGGTCAGCTACTCCGGGAACGGAAGGCAACTTCCAGTTCCTGTCTGACAGCTTCGTGCTCGCCAAGAATGCTCCGCATCGTGATGCCGCTATCGCATGGCTGACGGTTGCCGGCTCGAACGCCGGACAAGATGCCTTCAACCCCGTCAAGGGATCGATTCCTGCTCGCAACGACGCAGACCGTTCACTGTACGGAGAGTATCTGCTCTCCGCCATGGACGACTGGGCATCCAATCGGGTTGTCGGAAGCTTGACCCACGGTGTCGTCGCCAACGACTCCTGGAAGTCTGAGATCGACACAGCGATTGGCCTGTTCCTTCTCGATCGTGACGTGGCGTCGTTCCAGACGGCTCTCGTAGCTGCGCAAGCAGCCTCGGGCTAGACGATATCTAGTTGCAGTATCTAGTTGCTAGGTAACGATGGTTCGCCCCCTCCCACGAGGGGGCGAACCATCTCGCTATATAGGATGGACTCATGACGGCCGAAGCTCCTGAAACGAAGTCGGTGAGCCGCCGACGAGAGATATTCAGGATGGAGCATTGGTGGGGAGTGCTCTGGGTGCTTCCCTCGATTCTCGCAGTCATGCTTTTTGTGTACGGGTTCATTGGCTGGACCGCCCGTGTTTCGGTGAGCGCTTGGAAGGGCCTCCTTCCGGACTACACCTTTGTCGGGGCCGACAATTTCACGGCTCTGGCGTCGGATCCTCGGTTCGAGATCGATATCACGAACACGGCCATCTTCACCGTCGTGTTCATCCTCGGTTGTCTCGCCATCGGACTTGGCCTGGCCGTCCTTCTCGACAAAGGAGTCAGGGCCGAGGGCTTCTATCGGAGTCTTTTCCTGTTTCCCATGGCCATCTCCTTCATCGTCACCGGGGTCGTGTGGCGCTGGCTCATGAACCCGGCTCAGGGCGACCGTCTCAGTGGCCTGAACCTTCTTTTTGACAAGGTGGGCCTCGATTTCCTTATCAACAAGTGGTACGCCACGCCCACGTGGGGGATTGCCGCAGTCGCCCTTCCCGCCGTGTGGCAAATGTCGGGTTACACCATGGCTCTTTACCTAGCCGGGCTGCGGGCTGTCCCTGAATCCTTGCGCGAAGCGGCCAGAGTCGATGGTGCGAGTGAACTCCAGCTCTACCGGCGGGTGATCATGCCGCTGCTTTGGCCGGTGACTCTGTCGGCGGTGATCATCCTTGGTCACATCTCCCTCAAGATCTTCGATCTGATCATTGCATTGGCCGGTAAACAAGTGGCCCTTGACGTGCCAGCCACCTACATGTGGACCACGACATTCGATGGGTTCTTCTTCGGTCGTGGGGCGGCAATTGGGATGGTGCTGCTCGTTTCGGTCGCCATACTGGTCGTTCCCTACCTCTGGTTCACGCTTCGTCAGGACCGGGCATAGTGACCACCGCGTCCGTTTCGAAAGCGAATCGCCGGTCGTGGGTATACATCCCGCTGACCATGATGGCCTTGTTCTACCTGGTGCCCATGTTCGTGATGCTGAACACCGGCTTCAAAAGTTTCGCCGAGATCAGCCTGGCGACGATGTGGAAACTTCCGGCTTCGCTTTCGATCGAGAACTTTGTGGCGGCGTGGGATGCGCTGTCTCCCAATCTGTGGAATTCGGTGATCATCGTCGTCCCGGCGGCAACCATCTCGTCACTACTCGGCTCCGTCAACGGCTTCGTGCTTTCCAAGTGGAAGTTCAAGGGCGCCAACGTTGTCTTCCCTCTTTTGCTATTCGGGATGTTCATTCCCTATCAGGCGATCCTGATTCCGCTCGTCACCTTCATGTCCAATATCGGTTTGGCCGGCGGCACGTGGGGTCTCGTCATTGTCCACGTCATCTATGGCATCCCCATTACGACGCTGATCTTTGCGAACTTCTTCCGGACGATTCCTGACACGTTGCTTGAGGCCGCCAAAGTCGATGGGGCCGGGATCTACACCATCTTCCGGCGCATCATGATCCCGCTGTCGGTGCCTGCTTTTGTTGTGGTCTACATCTGGCAATTCACGTCGGCATGGAATGACTTCCTGTTCGCGGTCGTACTCACGAACACCGAGCATTGGCCGGTGACCGTGGCGCTCAACAACCTGGCCGGCAGTCAGATCATCGCCTGGAACGTGCAAATGGCTGCCTCCTTCCTCGCCGCCGTTCCCACCCTTCTCATCTACATCTTCCTTGGTCGCTACTTCCTCCAAGGCATGATGTCGGGTGCGCTCAAGGAGTAGTTGGCGGATGGTGTCGCCGCCTCGTGAGCGGCGACGGTTCGAATAATCAGCTACGGCGCCCAAATCTTTCTAGTCCCTCCCCGGTAATGTCGGCTGTGGAGGTATTGGTGCGTTCGGCAACGGTGGACATGGTGGAGGGTGGCGTTGAACCGGGGTGGGAGCCGGTCGCGGACGCGTTTCGGGTGAACTTTGCCGCACGCACCGAAGTCGGGGCGGCCTGTGCGGTGTATCACCGGGGTGGCAAGGTCGTCGATTTGTGGGGCGGATTTCGAGACCCGACGACTTCGGCGCGGTGGAAAGAAGACACCCTCGTTTTGGTGTTCTCCACGACCAAGGGCATGGCGTCTTTGGCGGTTGCCGTGGCTCACAGCCAGGGGCTCTTCTCGTACGACGAGAAGGTCGCCACGTACTGGCCCGAGTTCGCGCAGGGCGGCAAGGCCGACGTGACCGTCCGTCAGTTGTTCTCCCATCAGGCCGGTCTATGCGCCATCGATGAACCAATGGATCTCGACCTCCTGGGCGACCCTGATCGAGTCGCAGCTGCAATCGCCAAACAGGTACCCGCTTGGGAACCGGGAACCCGGCACGGCTATCACGGCATCAGCCTCGGTTGGTACGAATCCGAGATTGTGCGGCGTGTCGACCAACGGCATCGCACCATTGGGCAGTTCTTCGCCGACGAGGTTGCTGCTCCGCTCGGCATCGAGTTCTACATCGGCCTGCCTGACAGCGTCTCTGATGATCGGATCGCGGTGATGCAGGGTGACTGGTACCGCACGAAGATGTTGGCCAACTTGAACAAGCTTCCTGGGAAATTCGTGAAGGGCTTTCTGAATCCCAGATCCATCACGGCTCGCACGTTCGCCAATCCCAAGGTCGTCGGCATGCCCGTCAGATACAACGATCGGGAGATGCGCCGCATTGAGTTGCCGGCTTCTAACGGAATCGGCCAGGTTCGGTCTATCGCCAAGGCGTACGGTGAGTTCGCAACGGGTGGTCAGGCGCTCGGTATCGATGAGGCCACCATGCACGCACTCACCGATGCGGCTGCCCCACCCAGTGGTGGCACCTACGACCTGGTTCTCCATGACCACACGGTCTTTTCGCTTGGATTCCTCAAACCGTGGGAGCACCTGGTGTTTGGTTCGGATCGGGCGTTCGGGACTCCAGGAGCGGGCGGATCCTTTGGATTCGCAGACCCTGCCCTGGAGTTGGGTTTCGGATATGCGATGAACCGGATGGACTACTACCTGTACGACGATCCGCGTGAAAAGCGACTCCGGGAAGCGGCCGTCGCCTGCGCCAAAGCGGTTGGATGAGTGCTGTCATGGAAAAGACCGATTTCAAGAAGACACTGAAGCATCTGTATGCGCCCACCTCTAAGGACTTCCTTCTGGTGGAGGTTCCGGAGATGCAGTTCATCATGGTTGATGGGATGGGAGCTCCGGTGACATCGCAACCCTACGCTGACGCGCTTTCGTGGCTGTACGGAGTGGCCTACCCAATCAAGTTCTCCTCGAAGGCCGATTTGGGCCAAGACTATGTTGTCCCACCCCTTGAGGGTCTGTGGTGGGCCGACGACATGAACGCGTTCACTTCGGGCGATCGCGATTCGTGGCGTTGGACGATGATGATCATGCAACCCGAGTGGGTAACGCATGAGATGTTCGATGAGGCTCTCGCCAAAGCGAGCAAGAAACTGGGTGAGCCACCGAAGACGCTGCACCTTGGATCGTTTGAAGAAGGTCTGTCGGCACAGATCCTGCATATTGGCTCCTATGCCGATGAAGCTCCGACCATCGCCAGACTCCACAAGGAGTACCTCCCTGAGAACGGATTGGTCGAGAACGGTCATCATCACGAGATCTATCTCGGTGATCCCCGAAAAGTGGCGCCACAGAAGCTGAAGACGGTCCTACGCCAGCCCGTTCGCCGGATCGAGGGGCCATCATGAGAGCTGCGTTCTATCGGACTTTCGGCGAGGCGGCTGAGGTGCTCGAGGTCGGCGAAGTAGACCAGCCGGTCCCCGCTGAAGGGGAAGTACTCGTGCGCGTGGTGGTGTCGGCGGTCAATCCCACCGACTGGAAAGCCCGGCGGGGGAGTCGGCCGATGGTGTTCCCGTTTGTCATTCCCAATCAGGACGGAGCTGGTGTCATCGAAGCGGTCGGCCCGGGAGTCGACCAGGCCAGGATTGGGCAGAACGTATGGGTCTACTTTGCGGCGAGCGGGCGTCAGTATGGAACTGCGGCCGAATACACCGTGCTGCCTGCTGAACGGGCAGTTGCCATGCCGGATGGTGTGTCAATGGATCTGGGGGCGAGCATGGGCGTTCCCGCCCTGACGGCTCACCGGGCGCTGTTCTGGGATGGTCCGATCGACGGACAAACCATCCTGGTCTCAGGTGGTGCTGGGGCGGTAGGCCACTACGCCATCGAGTTGGCCAAAGATGGTGGTGCTCGTCAGGTCATCACCACCGTCAGCGGTCCGGAGAAAGCCGCGTTGGCCGAAGCTGCCGGAGCTGACGTCGTCGTCAACTACCGCGAAACCGACGCCGCTCAGCAGATCATGTCAGCCGCGCCCGGTGGAGTGGATCGCATCGTCGAGGTGGCGCTCGGCGAAAACACGGAGCTCGACGCCGCGGTCCTTGCACCCCACGGCACGATTGTGAGCTATGCCAAAACGCCGAGGGATCCGGAAATCGACGTGATCAAACACATGATGGGCAACCACACACTGCGCTTCATGATGCTCTACGACGCCGGGGACGAAGCTATCGCGTCGGGGGTTGCCGCCATCACCGACTGCCTTGAGCGGGGTGTCCTGACCGAACTGCCGGCCCATCGTTTCGGGTTGTCTGATATCGCTGCCGCTCATGAAGCGTGTGAGGCGCGAGTCGTCGGCAAAGTGCTGATCGACGTCTAGCGGCCTATCCCGGTGCTAATGCTCTCATGCCAGTGCGTTCTCGATGGCAACCATGGCAGCCTTGAGCCCGCCGCGATCGGAACTCGTCAGTGGGGTGCCGGCTTCCAGTTTCTGTTCGAGTTTTTCAATGAGCATCATCACGCGGGCGTCGCGATGTAGTGGCCCAGCGTGCCGCCCCACCTCCACCAGTGTGCGGAGGTTCGCCTCGCTGTCAGTCCCCTGTGCGTCGTAGACCGGAGCCGGTCCGTCGGCGAGCGTGCAAATCAGCTCGGTGAGGTGGTCGGCGAGGCCCACCATCTTGGCGTAGTCGAGCTTTTCGGGCGTGTCCTGAGGTGTGTGATAGTGACGATTTCTTCGAGCGGTGTAGAAGAGGAACGGGATCCCGACTCGTTCAAACGCGTAGTGGTCTGACGACGACTCAACGATCCCTGCGTCCAGGCGTCGGGTAACCAAACGGTCGTCCTGGGCGGTGACCCCGTCGACGACGCTCCCCAACCCGGAGCGCTCGGCCCCCGTCACGAACACAGAGCGGCGAACCTCGTCCGGCAGGCCGGCCGGTCCGAGAAGGTGTCCGATCAAATCAACACAAACCATGGCATCGAGGCGGGTCAGGTCGACCGTCGGCCGGTCCACCCAATGCCAGGAGCCCATGTCATCGGTGTAGAAGTAGGGCGGTTCCTCGGCATCGAACGAGCAGATGATCACGGTCCGGCCGAGGTCGTCTCGTTCGGTGAGGTTGCGAGCGACGTCAAGCAGGACGGCCACACCGGAAGCGTTATCGTCGGCCCCTGGGTGGATGTCGCCGAAGTGTTCGCCTAGGTGGTCGTAGTGAGCTCCGATGAGCAGGTAGTTGTCGGCGTTTGGTCCATGTCCGGGGATCGAGCCAAGCAGGTTCGCACCACCGATGGCCTCGATGGCATGTTCGTACGTGCCGTTGTCGCCCAGTGGTTCCAAGGCGAGGTCGCCGAACGCTTTCCCGACGTACTCGCGAGCCAGGAGTCCGCCTTCGGTACCCGGCGCTCGACCGGTCAACTCGTTCGACGCAAGGTACTCCACTCGCTCCGCCATCAGGGCAGCACGTTCGTCTGTATCGACCATTGTCTCCCCTTGGTCACTATCTGTGATGAGCATAAGGCGTTGATGTGACAGAAACCTGCCCGCCGACGATTCGATCAGATCTCCGGAGCGATTAGCGGGTCGGGCCAGCGAAGCCGAGGAGGTACAGCACGCCGCCGATAGCCCCACTCGCTCCGGCCATGATGATCCATGCGAAAACTGCGCCCTGGCCGACCGTTCACACGCAGATCGTACGCCTTAACTAGGACCTGAGTCGGAGCTATTCGGTCGGTGTGAGCGGTTCGCCTCTGCGAAAGCGGGCGATGACTTCGTCGGCTTTGTCACCGTCGAACACGACATATGAGATGCCGCCTTCGTTGGAGAATCGCACCGGGAGCGTGGCCCCGTCGACGTCGGCTCGCCACATTCCGTAGGCAGTAGTGAACACGTCGAGCGGGTTGAGGCCGCTATCCACCCGGGTGGCGGTGGACAGCTTCCCGAAGAACAGCGGCGACCTGGCTAGACCCTCGACGGAAGCAATCCGATGCAGCATGGCTTCCAGCGCCTTTTGCTGGCGGGAGGTACGACCGATGTCATCGGCCTCGACCGAGACCCAGCTGCCGTTGATGTTCTCCTGATAAGACCGGGATCGCGAGAACGCCAGAGCCGTTGCTCCGTCGATGCGAGTGGTCCCCGCGGCGACTTCCAGCCCGGACTTGGTGTCCCGGGCAGCGTTCGGAAAGGCGATATCGATTCCGCCAAGGGCATCCACCAGACCGGCGAATCCGGCGAAGTCGATCTCTACCACGTGGTTGATCGGGATGCCGGTGGCTTCGGATGCCGTTTGAGCCAGCAGCGCCGCCCCGCCGAAGGCGTACGCGGCGTTGATCTTGTTGGTCCCGTGTCCCTCGATGCTGACCTTGAGGTCACGGGGGAGTGAGAGTAGTTGGAGAGTGCCTCCGGTTGGATGAGCCAGGATGATCACGTCGGACCGCTCGCCGCCGAAATCGCCGAAGCTTCCGGCTAGGTCATCGGGTAGATCGGCGCGACTGTCGCTACCGATCAGAAGGAACGTTTGGTCAACGAAACCGACGGCCAAGTCCGGCGCTGGTTCGACGTGGGGAATCTGAGCCAGGCCCCAGTACAGGCCCGCAATCACAACGACAAGCAGGACGAGGAACAGCTTGAACAGGAACCGGAACGGTCGGCGCTTGCGCCGCTCGGGCACGGGTGGTGGTTCGGTGAGATCAATAACGGTGGTTTCGTCCATATCAAGGCCGTTCGAGAGAAGGGGGAGGTCGAGCCGGTCAGCGGCTCACGGCATCATATCCGGTATCGAACCCTATTGGATCGCTCGGACTCGTACCTGCTGGTCTCCCCCCTGATTGGGCGCAAGCTGGTGGCTAGAAGAACGTAGCGTCGCGGTCGACGGCGTTGAGGATGTCGGTGATGAGACCCATGGGGTCGTCGGAGTCGAGTTCGTCCCTGGCGGTGAAATACACCGATGCCACAAGCTCGGTGAACTGGTTGATTACGTCAAGCTCGTGCATCACAAGTCCCTTTCGTGGTCGTTCCGACTGTTTGGTCGTAGGACGCTTAAGGGCCCTGATTAGTTCCGTTCGGGTTCATGCTTGGGAATCGTGTTGGCGACCATCTCTGATGTATAGGTCAGCCGGTCGTCCGTATGGGCGGTGAACTTGACCGGCATCCCGGGGAGGTCGACTGCGAACCAAAAGACATGCGTGAATGCCCCTCGGCCGACCGTGTAGCGCAGGCAGTCAAAAACGCCGGCGGGGATCTCGATGCGATCATCGTCGATGGATGTCGTCTCGGCGTCGAACGAGGCGTGTTTCTGGAGTTCTTCCCAGGTTGAATAGACGGTGTCGGTCCCGCCCCGGGGTTCACCGTCCGGGGAAGTGCGCCACAAGTCCTGGGTGGCTCCTGTTTCATCCGTTTCTGTGAAGCGGATGTGCTGAATGTAGGTCGGTTCGACGGCGGTCTCTACCCGGAGTCGGATGGATCGTCCGGCAGGACACCCAAGTCGGATCTCGTCGGCGCTGTACGGCGTCGGAGCGTGGCCGACCTGCATGACGCGAGTCTTCGCTTCAGACACGGTGGTTCCCGACATTTTCACCTGTCGGAGCCTTCAGTCGAGAGGGCATACGGTGAGCATACGCTCCCGCTCCGTGGGATGTCGTCGAGATCGGGCGTTAGGTTTTCGGCTGCCCGTCCCAGTATTCGTGTGCTTCGGCCTCCATGGCCGCCAGACGGGTGTAGTAGTCGGGGAATTCGTTGAGATGCGCCCAGGCGATCTTGCCGGTGGTGGCGGCGTCGTCGCCGGTGACGTTCGTGCGGCCGTCTTCGAGCCCATGTTCGAGTTCTACCTCGAGGCCCATCCGAAACTGCTCGACATCGAACCGGTGCTCGGCGAAGTCGAGTCCGATCTGGGAGGCGATCTCTTCGGCTTGGGCAGTGGTGAAGGTTGTTTTCATCGTTGTGCTCCTGGTTGATTCGCCTTGTTTGTTTTTCTCAGTCCGGTATCCGAGGATGCCACCGGCGATGGCGCCGGCAGCCACTGGCCCCACCGGGGTGACGCTGAGGCCGATCGATACCAATACGCCAACGACACCGCCGGTGAGTGCTCCCACCCGGAACCCGTTGATCGGATCCCATGGCGGTCGACCCGCCGGGACCGTTCCTGGCTGCTTGGTAACCATGATCCGACAATACCTCGGGTGGTTGGTCGCGACCAGAGCCCTCTGTACTTATGGGGATGGACCTAGGAGCTTTGAACGGGTCTTTCCCACCCGAGGACCTCAAGTGCTGTGTCGACAAGTGCATCGGTCGTGAGCGTCCCGTCCTGGTGGAGGGCCGGAAGTCCGAGTCGCTGAGCCTCGGAGGCGACGAACTGGTTTCGCCAGAGGCTGCGACTCATGAAGTTCTCGAGCATCCGGTCCGGGTCATCGGATCCGGCGAGGAAATCGACATTGGTTCGCTCCCTTTGCTCGAGAACGGATGGTTCGATGTACAGCCAGAGTGACGAGACTTGGTCGACGTTGAGTGCAGCGACCAGGTGCGGGGCCAGCAACCACCAATCCATAACGATCGGCACTTTGGTTGTGGCATGCATTCGAACGACTCGCTCGACCGCCGGCCAAAAGGCATCCTGCAGAGTTTCGGCGTCAGCGATCAGGCGGTCGGCCGGTCCGTCGGTGAAATAGCCGGTGTGGCCGATGCCCGCCATTGGGTGAAGCGCCGGATGGGTCTGGGGTGTCGTGATTCCCCGGGCTGCAACGACCAGGTCGTCCACGGTCAGCGACACGAATCCCATGGCCGTCGCAATAGCCCTTCCCAGGGTTGTTTTGCCTGCCCCCGGTGGACCGCCAATGAGAAGGACTCGTCGCTCGTGCATCAACTTGAGGGTAGTGATCGGATGGCTGTGCATTCAAAGGCCCCGATTGTCAGAGTCCGGTCGTTGTATCGCGGGCTAGGAATAGCCGCGGTTCTACCCTGGTTGGAAGTTATGAACATGTCTGCCATGAACCGCAAGTACGCCGTCTTCGCTGGAGCTTTTGCCCTGGCCGTGGCGGCTGGACTGGTGGGGGTCCTCTTCTTCAACGGACCCGCCACGATCGACCATACCGTTGCGTCGGGATCGTCCGATACCTCACTCGGACTGGTGCGCGACGCCAACGTCCCCGAACTTCCGTTCGCCGACAACCCCGACCCGACCGTGTGCGGGATCCCTGTCCAGTGGGGCAGCGACACACCGGCCTTCCTCACCGGGATCTATCAGGGCGAGATGCTCCAGTCCGAGGTTCTCCTATACGACAGTCATCAGCGCTTCAGTCTCACCGGTTCGGCGCCGCACGGGACCCAGGTTGAGATCCTGCTCTATCAGGAGAACCCGGTCCTCGACTTCTACCTCGTCAAGACGATTGGGCCCGACCCTCAAGAAGGCTGGATCCCGGCCCCGTTCCTGTCCTTCGATCCAATAGACGTGTCGGCAGCCGGTTAGGACTCAACGCAGATGGATCACATTCCCGGTGATCAGTCGGGCGGCGTCTGAAGCGAGGAAGGCGATCATTTCTGCAACCTCCTCGGGCTGGGCGATGTGGATAAGCGTGGTGCTTTCGGCGACGACCTGGCGCACTTCATCGGTTACCCAACCGGTGTCGGTAACGGGTGGATAGACAATGTTGGCGGTGATGCCCCGGTCGGCCAGTTCGAAAGCTGCCGACATCGTGAAGTTTTCAAGGGCCGCTTTTGCGGCTCCGTAGGAGACTTCCTCGGGGAACCCGAGTGGTCCGCCGGACGTGAGACCTACGATCCGTCCCCAGCTCAGTTCTTGTTCTACGTGACGTTTGGCGAACTCGGCGATGAGCAACGCCCCGGCCCGGGCGTCGACCGCAAACTGCTGGTCGTAGGTGGCTGCCGAGACCCGCTGCATCTGGCGGCCGAGCCGATCGGCCGTCACGTTCTTGAACGTGTCAGCCACCCAGCCGGTGGCATTGTTCACGAGGATGTCCACCGGTCCGAAGGCGTCCTCGGTGGCGCCGAATAGGCGGGGTATGGCGGTCTCGTCGCCCAGGTCGGCTTCGACTGCCAACGCTTTACCCCCGGTCCTGCTGATTGCGTCAAGTACCTGATCTGCATTTGCGGCACGGTTGCGCCGAATCAGGTCGGGTGTGCCCGGGTCGACCGGGTCTTCGACTCGTAGGAATGTGATCATCACCGAAGCCCCGAGACCCGCCAGGCGTTGGGCGGTGGCGGCGCCGATCCCATGGTTGGCACCGGTCACCAGGGCGACGTGCCCGGTCAGGTCATTGGTATTGAGGTCATTCATCTATGCGTTTCTCCTGAGCCGCCGCCCTCAGCTGTGGAGCCTAGAGCGTTGGCTGTCCGGCAGCCTGCGCCAATCCACTACCGTTTCGGCGTGACCCAAGAAGCCGAAGAACGAAGAGCGAACGCCCGCCGGTGGATGGCGGTCGTTCTGGCCACCGTGCTCATGGTCATGGATTTCATTCTGTTCGTGTTCGGGTTTGCGACCGGGACCGGCGAGGAAACCATTCTGGCGGGCGGTCTGGTCGGTATCGGCCTTGGCCTTGTACCAGGAGTATTTGTGGTGGCTGCTCTCGTGTCGCGCCACCCGACCGGCTTTCGGGCCGCCGCATTGGCCACCGTGCTGTGGGTGGTCGTGGTTGCCCCGATCTCCATTGTCAATCTGCCGGTTGCTCTGGTCGCCGGGTTCGGAGCCGGTGGCGTGGTGGCGTTCCGCCGGGAGGAAGCCCACACATATCGGAGCCGCGTTGTGGCGGTCGTGATCTGCGCGGTTTACACATTGATAGTGCAGCGCATTTCGCCGGCCGCCGGGATCCTGGCGGGGGCTCCGCTTCCGTTCGCGGCGATCAACATTGTCGACTCGATGACAGCCCGCCGAGCAGGCCAGGCGTTAGCCCTTGACGGCTCCAGCAGTGAGGCCACCGATGATCCGGCGCTGGAAGATTAGGACGAGCGCAATCAACGGGATCGTCACGAGCACCGCTGCGGCCATGATTTCACCGAACGGTTCCTGACGGGCCACCTGCCCGGTGAATAGGGCAATGCCGACCGGCACGGTTCGAGCGTTCGGTTCGATGGTCGTGAACGTCAGCGCGAACAGGTACTCGTTGAAGGCGGCGATGAACGCGAGAAGTCCGGTGGTCACCAGGGCAGGCGCGGTCAACGGCAACAACACCAGCCGGAAGGCCTGGAACGGAGTTGCCCCATCGACTTGAGCCGATTGAATCAGGTCGTCTGGCAACGCCTTGAAGAACGACGTGAGCACCCACACCGTGAACGGCAGCGTGAAGAGCAGGTACGACAGGATCATCGACGGACGTGCCGAGATCCCCAGGTTTTGAATCACCGCGTACAAGCCGGTGAGGACCGCCACCTGAGGGAACATGGTCATCGACAGGATCAGATAGAGCGACGGTGTCTTCCCTTTGAAGCGGAGCTTGCCGAGAGCGAAACCAGCGAACGAACCGATGGTGAGCGCCAGCGTCGTAACCGCCGTTGCGAGCACCACGCTGTTGCGCAAGGTGCCAAGGAACACACTGTTGGCGAATACCGCGCTGTAGTTCTGCATGGTGATCGAGATCGCCCCGGTATCGGGGTCGCGGGGAATGAACGTCCCGGGTGTCATCCGGAGCTGCGCTTCGGTTTTGAACGACGAGTTGATAGCCCAGTAGAACGGAAACAGCAAGAAGATGGCGATCAGCACGATGAGGAGCCAGAAGCCCACCCGGTTCCACTTGATTGCTCGCTTCTTTGGTCCAGCCGAGCGGATGGCCACGGTGGATTGTTCGAGCGCGATATCAGTCACTGGTCACCCCCAGGAAGCGTATGTAAAGGATTGCAAAAGCCGTAATGATGAAGAAGATGATCACCGAGGCTGCAGATGAGTAGCCGAGCGCTTGACTATCAATTAGCTGGTAATACGCAAAGCTGGCCATTGAGTATTTCTTCTGAGCAAAGACGATCTGGAAGAGGTCGAACACGCGCAGGGCGTCAAGGGTTCGGAAGACCAGGGCGACGGCCAGGGTCGGCTTGAGCAGCGGCAGCGTTACTGCCGTGAACTGTTTCCACTTGTTGGCGCCGTCCACTTCGGCGGCTTCGTAGAGCTCGGATGGAATGATGGCGAGCCCGGCAAGTAACAGCAGAGCCATGAATGGCGTGGTCTTCCACACATCGATAATGATGGCGGCGGGTAGCTGGGTGGCCGAGTCAGCCAGGAACGGTGTCTGGCCGTCGGTGAATCCGAGTTTCTGGAAAATGATGTTGAAGAACCCGGCCCGCGTATCGATGAACATCCACTCCCAGATGCGGGAAGAGACCGCCGTGAGGATTGCCCACGGTACCAACATGGCAGCTCGCATCAGTCCTCGGCCCGGGAAGGCCGTGTTGAGCGCGATGGCGATGCCGAGACCCAGCAGCGTTTCGAGGAGAACGGTGATCGCACTGAACCGGGTGGTGTCGTAAATACTCTCGATGAAGTCGGCGTCGGTCGCGCCGAAGACGTATTGCTTGCCAAAGAAGCCGAACGTGCCGACTTCGCGGTAGCGGCGCGGATCACGGGGCAGCACCTGGATTGAAGAAACGAACTCGGGTTCGCCGGTGTCGGCGTCGATGACTTGCTGGCCCGTGGCCTCGTCGATCTCGGGCGGAAGTTCCTTCAGGGTGACGCTCAGCAGGTTGGAGTAATTCTCAAGTCCCACGAAGTCGGTCTGGACCGCACTGGCGAACGTATCGTTGGTGAAGCTTGAGTAGAACACCGAGCCGAGGGGGTAGAACGCCACGGCGAACAGGATTACGAAGCGTTGGCGTGAGCAACCAGTAGGCGAGCCGCTGCTCATTGTCCAGCAGACCGCCAGGTTTGCTCAGTTTTTGAGGCTTGGCCCCAGTCGCTGCTAGTCACGTTCCTCCTCTGTCATTTCATACAAGCAGATGGTCGGTTGGCTCGTCGGGCAGGGCTAGAAAACAAAGGGGGAAGGCATCTGCCTTCCCCCTTTCGAAGCACTAGGTACTTGCTTCCGTTACGGGGTCCCGACCGTGAAGTCCGGGAAACTGTCCTGGTAGTCGAGCTCGAGTTCGAGGAATGCATCCTCGGCATCGGCGTCGCCCGTCAAGACACTGTGCACTGCGTTGAAGAACAGACGCCGACGTGTCGCTGTACTGCGGTGACGTGACCGTCGAAGGACGAGCCACAGCAGCCGTGAACACATCAAGCAAGCTGCCGAAGAACGGAGCCGCTTCGAGGACGTCAGCATCCTCATAGAGCGACACGATCGTCGGGTTCAGCGAGCCGGTGATGGCCCGGTACTTCTGCTCTTCTTCAGATGCCATCCACAACGCAAAGGCGGCCGCTTCGTCTGGGTGCTCCGAGTACTTCGAAACAGCCAGCTGCCATCCACCGAGGGTGGCGGCGCTTTGACCGGCGGTTGCACCAGGAAGCGCAGACACGTCGAACAGGCCATTGACAGCCGAGTCGTCCGAGTTGCCGAGCGAGAAGGCATATGGCCAGTTGCGCATGAAGGCGGCGTTGCCGGCCTGCCATACACCACGGGCATCTTCTTCACCGTAGGCGGTGACGCCTGGAGGCGAGATCGTGCCGACCCAGCCGGCAGCCTGGTTGACGATGTCAATGGCAGCCGGGTTGTTGATGGTGATCGTGCCGTCAGGCTCGATGATCGAACCGCCACCAGCGGAGGCGATCCACTCGAGAGCGTCACAGGTCAGACCCTCGTAGGCGTTGCCCTGCCAGACGTATCCCCAGAAGTCCTGGTTGCCGTCGGCGCGCTCGCCGTCCTGAATCGTCTGTGCAGCGGCTTCGAGTTCGTCCCACGTGGTCTGGGGGCTCGAGGCTGTACTTTTCAAGCAGGTCGGTGCGGTAGTAGAGCAGGCCGGCATCGGTGAACCATGGGATACCGATGAGCTTGCCGTCAACCGTGTTGTTCTCGATGATGGCCGGGAAGTGGGCACCGGTAACTTCGGCGGCCCCGTACTCGTTCAGGTCGACGAAGTGCTCGGCGAGGTCGCCGGGCCAAATGACGTCGATCTGGATAGATGTCACCCTCTGGGGACTGTGCCTCGAACAGCTGCAGGTACGTACCCAAGCGATCCTCGACGAAGTCAGGGGTGGCGATGCTCTCGATGGTGATACATGGGTTCTCTTCCATGTAGCGACCAGCCTGATTCTGGGCCATTTCCAGTTCCTGGCCAACGGCGCCCGTGAAGGTGCGCAAGCGAATCTGCTCGCCGTCACAGTCACCGGATGGTGCTGGTTCAGTGGTGTCAGGGGCGTCTGTCGTGTCCGGAGCATCCGGAGCGTCTGTCGTGTCGGGTGCTGCTCCCGCGGTCGTGTCGGTGGTACCTGTATCGCCACCGCACGCTGCGAGAACCATGACCAGTGCCACAAGGGCAAAGAGCCATTTACTCGTCTTCATTTGAATTCCTCCTCAGTGTCTGCCCAAAGAATCCGGGCAGAGATCCTGTACGGTATTGCGCTTGTAAGCGTTCGTCAATTAGGGAAGCGGCTCGAAAGCCTCCCGCATCGTTGCTGGACGTTCGAAACTATGGAACCGATTCCACCTCCGTGCCCGGCTTGATCCTGGAATCGGTTCCAGTCTTGCGCGTGAATAGGGGCTTTTTCGGCGTCGGTGGGCAGCTCATGGTTTGGTTCGTTTGTGGCGTAGTTGGATCCAACTCCGATGAGTTGCGTTTGACATGACCATTTATGTTCAATCGTAAGGCCAACATCCGCCCGGGCCTAGGGCCGAAAAGCCTCGACTGAACCGCCGGCGCCGCCTGGCTCCTGCTGGCAACCAGGAGGACTTGTCGGACCTTGTTGAGCCCTTGAGGCAACGGATGATCAGCGTGGAATCCGCTTCGATCTCAACGACTCCTTCAAATATGACCTGCTCACGAGTGATGACGGGCAGACCTGGCAGTCGAGTCCGCCGCTGCCGGTCCGAAGCGCTAGCGCTGGATCAGCGCGGGTGGTCGTCGGTTGCGGTGGGGGATTGGGATCAGATCATTGATGTGACTGAAAGCTATCTGATCGGAGCGGCCGACGGTCGCCTGCTGTTCGTCAAGCGTCAACCGTAGCCATCTCGGCTCAGGGTTTGATGAAGACTTTGCCGTCGGGTTTGGCGAGTTCTTCGGGCAAGCGGGTCATCGCTTCGTCAAGTGACAGAACTGCCGTTACGTCGGTTTTCCATTCGCCGCTGGCGAAACGCATCTGGGCGGCTTGGATGGCGGCCATCTTGTCGGCCATCGAGGTTTCCTGCATCCATCGCACCAGCCAGAACCCTTCGATCTTTTTCATAAGGAAGATCATGTGCCCGGGCTCAAGCAGGGTCGGCAGTTCGGTGTCGAGCTTCCCGTAGATAACCCAACGGGCATGTCGGCCCATCGCCGCAAAGACTTTGGCGCTCAATTCGTTGGCAACAGCATCGAGAAAGACCCGTGGCTTTTCCTCTTTCAATGTGGCTGCCAGTTGCTGATCGAAGTCAGCGGCTTCACTGTTTAATACGTGGGCGGCGCCGAGGGCCTTGAGCGGCTCGATCTGGCTGTCCCGCCGGACGATGGCGATCGGCCCGATAACCCTCGTCGGCTGCCACTCCGATGAGCAGCTTGTTGAGTTGGCTCGCCCCTGCCGAGATGATGAAGGCTTTCGCTTCGTCCTTCTTGACGATGTCGAACATCGCCAGGGCGGTGAGCGGGTTGACGATCATGGCCGCTCCGTCTTCGTCGCGAACCGCATCGACGAGCGGGATGCAGGTCGCCGCATCGGCAATCGAGTAGTCGCTCCAGGTGCCCGGTGCTCCGGCGCTCGCCACGAACGCCACTCGTTGTCCTACGTAGCCATCGGCCAGGGGACCGCCGCCGGAAGCAACCACTTCGCCGACGCCCTCGAACCCGGCAGCGTTGCCCTTGATACGTGGTTGGCCGTAGAGGCCCTGGATGAACATCTCATCGGACGGGTTCACGGACGCCAACGCAACCTTGATGCGGACCTGCCCTTCACCGGGCTCCGGGACGGGGAGTTCCCCAAGCTGAACGTATGGCTCCATGGCCGTCAGCTGAGCATCGTCGGGTCGCTCGGTGGCATAACCGTCGCCTTGAAGGATGAGTGAGCGCATCGTGTTCGGTTCCTCGTGAGTCGACCACCAAGTCTAACGATGGGTCCCATCCCCCGGACATGCGCGTCGCTCGTTGGGTTGTGTCGGTTCCCCAGGGCGCAACCCGGACGGGTCCTGTCGGTTCCCCCAGGGCCGTAGGCCCGGCCGGGGGAAAGGTTCCTGCGACTGGAGCGAAGCGGAAGTCGGAGGTAAGGGGGCTGGCTAAGCGCCACAGCCAGCACGTTCGCTTCGTTGTGGGGAGCGGGTCTGCCTCGCATGCTCGGAGAGAGGAACGAGCCCCCCTACCCGTCACCTTCGGTGACGGGTCCCTTCCCCCCGGACGCTCCACTTCGTTCCGCTGGGGGGACCGACCTCCGTCAGCGCAACCCACAAGGCACTCGGCCATTCCACTTCGTTCCGCCTGGGGGACCGACTTCCGTGATCGCGACCCTCCCTAACCACGGTCCGGACGAAGTTCTGTCGGTTCCCCCAGGGCCGTAGGCCCGGCCGGGGGAAAGGTTCCTGCGACTGGAGCGAAG
The DNA here is from genome assembly GCA_963835515.1 of uncultured Acidimicrobiia bacterium. Lineage (GTDB taxonomy): Bacteria > Actinomycetota > Acidimicrobiia > Spongiisociales > JAENVV01 > JAENVV01. The sequence continues at coordinate 43,414 of CAWIFX010000003.1, forward strand.
CGGAAGTCGGAGGTAAGGGGGCTGGCTAAGCGCCACAGACAGCACGTACGTGTCGTTGTTGAGAACAGGGTTGGCTTGCATGCTCGGAGAGGGGAACGAGCCCCCCTACCCGTCACCTTCGGTGACGGGTCCCTTCCCCCGGACGCTCCACTTCGTTCCGCTGGGGGGACCGACCTCCGTCAGCGCGACCGCCACGGCACTCGGCCGCTTCACTTCGTTCCGTTGCGGGGACCGACCTGCGTCAGCGCGACCGCCACGGCACTCGGCCGCTTTACTTCGTTCCGTTGCGGTGACGAAGTCCGGGATCGCGACCCACTACGAGCCACGGTTCGGACGGGTTCTGTCGGTTCCCCCAGGGCGCCGTAGGCCCGGCCGGGGGAAAGGTTCCTGCGACTGGAGCGAAGCGGAAGTCGGAGGTAAGGGGGCTGGCTAAGCGACACAGCCAGCACGTTCGCTTTGTTGTTGGGGACTGGGTTTGGGGTGCATGCGCGGTGATGGGAACGAGCCCTCCCTACGCGGACTGGCTCCGCCAGTCCGGCCGCAGAACGGCGAAGGCGTTCTGCCACGTGTCAGCTGAGGAGGATTCGAAGGATGTCCGGACGGCGGCTTGCGGTTTCCCGGTAGTCGTCGGGGAGTGAGGCGAGGAATCGGTTGGCTTTGTCCTTGGCCAGGGCGATCATGTCTTCGCTGTAATCGCCGGCCGCTTCGGTGGCCCTGATCAGCACGTCGAGTACGTGGAGGATCGAGAAGAAGCGATCGTTGTCGATGAGCGGTTCGGCGTCGTAGGCCTCCTCGGCCAATGAGCGAGCCCTGGTCGGGTCGCCTTCGAGCAAGGCCAACTCGGCGCCCAGGACGTTGGTGGCGTGGGCTATGCCTTCGTCGGGAGTTTGGAGGTAGGCGTGAAGCTTCCCGAGGGTTTGGGCCGCCGTGGTCTGATCCCCGACTGCCAGCGATAGTCGCGTTTCCGTTATATACAGGTATGTCATTATCGACTCGGTGATCTGATGGTCGATCGCGATCTGCATCGCCGCGTCGAGTACCCGGCGGGCCTCGTCGAACTTGCCTTGATCGACCAAGACGGCGGCGAGGCCATTGCGATACATGACATCAGGCGGGATCCAATCGAGCCCAGACTCCGAGATCCGCACGGCCTGGCGCAAATGGCCCTCGGCGGCCTCCAATTGGTTGAGCCATCGCAACGAGCGATATCCCATGCCGTAGCGCAGGTAGTGCGACAGGTGGACATGGTTCCACGAATCCACCTCCGGCTGCACCGACAGCAGCCACTCGTACAGTTCAACGAAACGCTCCCGCGACTCCCACGACGACGCCAACGACAAGGTTGTCTGGAGCCATCCGTGATAGTTCTGGACTCGTTTGGCGACCTCCATCCCCGCAAAGAATGCCTCGTCGGACTCGAGGTTGTTGCCGGCTTTCAGGTTCAGGTAGCCCCGCAGACGATGAATGCGAACCAGCAGCGTGGTGTCGCTGATCTCCGTGGCAATGCGAGCGGCTTCGTCAATGAAAGGAAGGCCATCCTCGGGGTGTTCACCGAAACTGGCCTGCATCCCGGCCCGTAGCTGAGCTTCGGCAACCAGCTTCGGGTCGCCGCTGTGTCGGGCGACCTCGAGGGCTTCAGCCACGACTCCCCGAGCGCGTGCGTCGCCCGCAAAAAACATGACTTCGGCGAGGCGACCCATCGTTCTGGCAGTCGGAACCAGGACGCCGGCGCTTTCGTACAATGCGACAGCTTCTTCGAGAAGCGGGACGCCGAGTTGCGGTGCGTACTGGCGACGGTGCAGGTCGGCTCCCAACGTCAGGACCCTGGCTCGCAACAAGCGATCGTCGACTTTGCTCGCCAAGTCCATCGCTTCGTCGATCAGGCTGATCGCTTCAATGTATTCGGAGGCCAGCCGACATTCGATGGCCGCCGCCAGCACGCGGAGCCGCTTCTGATCCGAGCCGCTGGCCAGTGCGTCTAGTGCGGAGACGGTGGCCCATTCCTCCTCGTGACGTCCGATGTGGCCGAGTACGCGGGCTTGTATTTCGAGCAGGTCGAATTCGGTGTCGGGATCGTCGGTGAGTTCGATGGCTCGCCCGGCCAGCTCGAGGGCACCTTGGTTAGAGAACGCTGCGGCTGACCGGTACGCCCCGCTGACCAGGTAGGGGATCGCCCGATCTGGTGCGTCACCGATGTCGAAATGCCGTCCCAGTTCTGCCGCCCGGATGTCGAGCTCATCGGCATGGAGTTCCTCGATCGCCTCAGCTACCCGAAGGTGGATCCGGCGCCGAGCTTTCTTCAACAGACTCTCGTAGGCAACTTCCTGCGTGATGACGTGCTTGAAACTGTGGGTCCCCTGGTCCGACGTTGAAACGACGAATCCGCCCTCGTACAGTGGACCGAGTTCGACCGCGACGTCAGCAACTCGCTCGAGTACCAGGTTGTCGAAGCTTGGCCCGATGACGGCAGCCGCCTGAAGCAGACTCTTGGCGGGGGCGGTCAGGCGGTCGATGCGCGACGCCACCAGGCCGTTCAGGGTCGGCGGAATCGCCAAGTTCGCGAACCCTGGAGCTAGGACCCATGAATCGTCCACCAACTCCAACACCCCTTCGTCGAGGAGAACCCGTAAGAACTCCTCGGTGAAGAACGGGTTCCCTTCCGATCGTTCGAGGACGAAATCTTCCAGGTCGGTTGGGACTTCGGATGTGTCGAGGAGGTGGGCGATCAACTCGCCGTTGGCCATCGCGGGGAGTGGCGTCACGTCGAGGATCGCGGCACCAAGCGCAACGGCCCCGTCCCGACCTTCCGGGCGGGACGTGATGACTAGACCGAGCGGGTCGGTGTTTGCCAGGTCGGCCAGCATCGTGATGATGTCGAGCGACGCATCGTCGACCCAGTGGAGATCGTCGATGAACAACACAGCGGGAAGCCGATTGAGAACCAATAGGCGAACGGCCGCCGTGATGGCATCGATGGAACTACCACCGGTGAGACCCTCGCCGAGCGCCGCGAGTTCGGGGCCGTCGACGCCACCGAGGTCGGTCAGGATTTCCCGGATTGGCTCGAACGGGCTTGACGCGCCGTAGGAGAGGGCATGGCCCTCGGCCCAGGTGAACCGACTTGCGGACGCTTTGAGTTCGGAGACGAGGCGTGACTTGCCAACGCCTGGTTCGCCAAGGAGAGCAACGACGCTGCCCTGTCCATCATCGAGGCCGGCGAGGATCTGGTTCAGCCGGTCGAGTTCGTTGGTCCGACCTACGAGGGGAGCGGTCCGCCCGCCCAGGCCCCGCGCGGCGGCGATTACCTCGGTGGTGGTTTCGACCTCCCACAGGCGAGCCGGTTCTCGTTTGCCCTTGAGCTCGAACGTGCCGGCGTCGCGGAGTCGAAAGTACGGCTCGACGAATTGTCGGGTTTCTTCGGAGATGAACACGGTCCCAGCGTCGGCGCTTGCTTCCACCCGTTGGGCGACGTTGACCGCATCCCCAATGGCCGTGTATTCCATTCGGGCGTCGGCCCCAACATTGCCGACAATGACGGTTCCTGTGTTGAGGCCCACTCGCACGTCGATCGAGATATCGGCGAGCGTTCTGTTGTAGCTGGTCGTGGCGTCGCGGATTTGCAGGGCAGTGAGCACGGCCCGGCGCGGGTCGTCCTCATGCATGAGCGGGGCACCGAACAACGCCAACATGCCGTCGCCGAGGAACTTGTCGACGGTGCCTTCATATCTGTGCACGGCGGTGACCCAGTGTTCGAAGAGGCCATTGAGGATGTCAACGACGTCTTCGGGGTCGAGTTCCGAGGCCATCTCCGTTGAGCCGACGACATCCGCAAACAAGATGGTCACGAGTTTGCGTTCCCCTTCGAGCGCTTGCCGTCCCGACACCGCCCGTTCGGCCAAATGCCGGGGCAACAGGGCTGAACGCACCTCGCCATCACTCATACCTCCAGGTTACGGGAGGCGGCGCATCGGCGCGGTTCCAGTTCGCTGGGCTAGCTGCTCGATGCCGATGCCTTGCGGATCCGCTGGTCTAGCGGTGGAGTAGGTCGAGAAGGTCCTCGACCATTACGTGGGTCTCGAGATGGTGGCGGAGGGGCACTCCGTCGACCAGTTCGTAGTGGTTACGCCTGCCCACCTTCTTGTGGCGCAGATAGCCGGCTTCTTCCAACTCGGCGACAATTCGCTGGGTGGCTCGCTCGGTGATCCCGACCTGAGCGGCGATGTCGCGGGTCCGGACGTTGGTGTTCTCATGTATGCAGAACAACACGTGAGCGTGATTGGTCAGGAATGTCCAGGTACTACTCACGAAGGTTTCTCCTCTCTTTGGCAGTCTCGGTGTGCTTCATCTGAATTATTATACGCTTCTGATGTCGTGTATTGTATAGCGTACGATGTTCCTAGTTCTGATAATTCACGCAGCTCTCGCGTTGGGAGTGGTGGCGGCCCGGTCTCGCCTGGGTCGGTCTGCCTTTGTGATTGGGGCGTTGGGTCCGCTTTCGTTACTTATCTGGCTGATCACCCAAGGGGGCTCGATCGTCAACGGAGTTCCCCGCCGCGAATCGATCGCGTGGGTACCGAGCCTCGACCTGGTGCTCGACCTGCGAGTGGATGCCTATGCCTTGGTGTTCTTGTACGTGATCGCGGTGGCCGGGATCTGCATCTTTCTCTACGCGGCGCGTTATTTCGGATCGGGTCCGAAAGTCGGAACCTTCGCCGGGACGATGACCCTGTTTGGAGGGGCCATGGTGGGGCTGGTCGCAGCCGATCATCTCCTTGCCACGTTCCTGTTCTGGGAACTGACCACGATCACCTCATACCTGTTGATCGGGTACGCCGATCAGCAGGAATCCGCCCGCTCGGCGGCGCTGCACGCCGCCCTGGTGACGGGCGGGGGAGGCCTGGCGTTGTTGGCCGGGATGGTCATGATCGGCACCGAGGCCGGGACGTTCACGATCTCCGAGATTCTGGTCAATCCGCCCGCCCCGTCGGCTGCGATGGGAGTCGCCTGGGCGCTCGTTCTGATCGGGGCGGTTACGAAATCGGCGCAGTTCCCATTCCACGGTTGGTTACCCGGCGCCATGGCCGCGCCCACCCCGGCGAGCGCCTACCTCCATTCCGCCACCATGGTCAAGGCGGGGATCTTCCTGGTTGGTCGGTTGGCGCCGGCCGCTCTAGTAGCGGCGGCGTGGTGGCAACCCACCGTGCTCGGCATTGGGTTCGCCACCATGATCATCGGCGGCTGGCAGGCGTTGCGCCAGAACGACCTCAAGCTGCTTCTGGCCTACGGCACCGTCTCCCAACTCGGGTTCTTGTTCCTGCTGGTGGGTGCCGGGGACGCCAAACTCCTTTACGGCGGTCTGGCGCTCTTGGTCGCCCATGCGCTTTTCAAGGCAACACTGTTCATGGTGGTCGGAACGATCGACCACGAGGCCGGGACCAGAGATCTGCGGCGCTTGTCGGGGTTGCGGACCTCGCTGCCGACCATGTTCTGGGTGGCCGTGGTGGCATCCGCCTCGATGGCTGCCTTCCCGCTCACCTTCGGCTTCGCTGCCAAAGAAGCAGCCTTCGACGGATTGGTCGGTGCGGGCACTGGCATGATTGCGGTGGCTGCGGTGGCCTCGATCCTTACGGTCGCTTATACGGGCCGGTTTCTCATCGGAGCATTTGGCGATCATCATGCCGGCCACGAACCGGCCGCCCCGGCGGGTCCCCCGCCCCGGAACGCCCTCGTCTGGGCCCCGCTTTTCCTGGCGGCGTCCGCGGTGGTAATCGGGTTGATTCCCGGGTTGGTAGCCCCGGTATTTGACGCCGGGACGGCGGCCGCCCGGGAAGGTGCGACGGCCGGCAAGCTGGTCGTGTGGCCGGGATTCGTGCCGGCGCTTGGCTGGTCGATGTTCTCGCTGGCGGTCGGAGCGGCCTTGGTGTGGCGGAACGATTTGGTCGTGCGGGCCACCGATCTGGTTGGCATCGTGTCACAACGGCTTCCCAGCGCGGAAGGATCGTTCCGTCGGGCGGTGGCGGGGCTTTTGTCCTTTGCCGATCGATCGAGTGGCCTCATTCAGAGCGGGTCGCTTCCCCGATACATCGCGATCATTTTGCTCGTCGCCATCGCGCTCCCTGCCACGGCGCTGTTCCGGGGTGGGGTTTCGGCCGGATCGATTCCGGTCGGGGGGCTCCTGGAGGGCATCCTCGGCCTGCTCATTGTGGCGGCGGCAGTCACCCTGCTGTTCACGACCCGTCGCTTCGCGGCGGTCTTGCTATTGGGTGGCGTCGGGTATGGCGTGGCAGCGTTGTTCGCGGTCTTTGGCGGCCCTGACCTGTCGCTTACTCAGCTGCTCGTGGAAACGCTGGTCGTCGCACTGTTCGCTCTCGTGCTGCGGCACCTCCCGACGTCGTTCACGCCCCCTCGGTTCGAGCGGACCATGCGCATCTTGGTGGCGGTCGGGGTGGCCGTATTCGTATTTGTGGGCGGATTGACGACGATCTCGGCCCGCCAGGCACCTGCGGTGTCGGACCGCTATCTCGAACTTTCGGTCCCCGAGGCCCAGGGAGCCAACGTGGTCAACGTCATCCTGGTCGACTTCCGCGGCTTGGACACGCTTGGTGAGATCACGGTGCTGGCCATTGCCACCCTGGGCGTATCAGCCCTGGTCGTGCCTGTTCTGAGAAGCCGGCGGGAATCGTCATGAAGCTGCGGCCGTCGCCCATCCTTGAGCACGGGGTCGTCGCGACCGCCGGTCCCATGCTGGTGTTCTCTCTGTACCTGCTTCTGGCAGGCCACAACCAGCCGGGCGGCGGGTTCGCAGGTGGGCTGGTGGCCGGGGTGACTGTCGTGCTGGCGTGGGCGGCCGGTGGACCCGACACCGTCCGTCGGATCGTCCCGTTCCGCTCGTCGGCGCTCCTCGGTCTCGGGTTGGTTGTGGCCACGCTCACCGGGTTCGCTTCTCTGTTCGGCGGAAGCGCGTTCCTCGAGTCCGGCTACCTGGAGCAGACCCTGCCGCTGGTTGGCAAGGTGAAAGTCGTGTCGGCGCTCGGCTTCGATATCGGGGTGTACCTGGTTGTCGTGGGGATGTCCCTCGGGCTGGTGCGGGCCCTCGGCGACGAGCCAACCTCCGACGGAGCTAACTCATGAGCCTGATCTCGCTTGGGGTGGTAGCCGTCTTGTTCGGGGTTGGAACCTATCTGATCCTGCAACGCGCCCTAACCCGCATCATCATCGGCTTGGGTTTGGTCTCTCATGGTGTCAATCTGCTGATCGTGCTCGCCGGCGGGGATCGCGGAGCGCCACCCCTCCTGGCCGAAGGCGTTGACCCGGCCACGGTGGCCGACCCGCTTCCTCAGGCGATGGTCCTCACTGCGATCGTCATCACGTTCGGGGTCACCGCGCTGCTGCTGGCTTTGGCGCTGCGCAGCTATTTGATGACCGGAACTGACGAGGTCGAGGACGACCCGGAAGATCGGCGAGTGGCTCGCGAGGTTCATCCGGTCACCGACCCGGTTCCCGACGTGGTCATGCACGAGGTAGTCGAATGAGCTGGCTCCTCCCTTCGGCGATCGCCGTACCTCTCCTGGCAGCCGGGCTCACCGCCTTGGTGGGTCGTCGCCTGGCCGTTCAACGCGCCCTGGCACTGAGCGGAGTCATCTTTACGTTCGGGGCGGCCATCGCACTCCTGGTCGAGGCCGATCGCCACGGACCCGTGGTGGCCCAGGTCGGCGGATGGGCCGCGCCGGTGGGAATCACCCTGGTCGCCGACCGCTTCTCGGCCATCGTGCTCACCGTATCGTCGGCCATGCTGGTGGCCGTGCTCGCCTACGCCATCGGGCAATTGGGACGCGACGCCCTCGACTGGTGGTTCCATGCCAAGTATCTCGTGCTGACGGCGGGGGTGGCGATGTCGCTGCTTACCGGGGACCTGTTCAACTTGTTTGTGGGCTTCGAGATGATGCTCATTGCCTCATACGTTCTGCTTACGGTGCGGACCGGTCCGGCCCAGATCAGGGCGACGATCAGCTACGTGGTGATCAACTTGGTGGCCTCGACACTGTTCCTGGTGCTCATTGCCTTCACGTACGGGGCGACTGGAACCGTCAACCTGGCCGATGTGGCCATGCGTCTCGCCGAAATCGACCCGGCGGTTTCCGAAGGACTCGGGCTGCTCATGTTGGTCGTGTTCGGTGTCAAAGCGGGCCTGTTCCCCCTGTTCATGTGGCTGCCCGATTCCTACCCAACTGCTCC
>CAWIFX010000004.1:0-26303 GCA_963835515.1 uncultured Acidimicrobiia bacterium
GGTCGAGTTCGGCTGGTCGTACGGCGAGGACGGAGCGATCATTCTGGAGAACTCGGTACCGTACGCGGTCGCTTTTGAGCCATTCGGTGATGTTCTCTGGTTGAGCACCCAGCCAGCTACGGGAACGGTTGGTCCTGATGAGACGCAGCCGTTGAACGTGGTGGTTGACGCCACTGGTTTGGCGCCCGGAACGTATCAGGCAGAACTCGTGGTTCGCACCAACGACCCGCTGAATCGGATCATGAAGACCATCGTCACGATGGTGGTCACCAACTAGGTGCTCTCGGGAATCCGGCTCGCTCATCCGGGCCGGACTCCGTTCGGCCGCTACGGGGTACTGAGCGCCCGGGCGGCCGCTTCGACAAACTGTCGACCAGTGGCATCTGCCAGACGATGGAGCATCAACCGGTCGATCAGTTCGCCGATGGGGCCGAGCGGTGGTGAATACTGGCCACGGAACGTCAACGCGGAGCCGTAGCTTTCACAATCGGCCAGGATGAGGTCGGCGTCCATGCGAGGAAACAGGGACTGCGTTCCGGTCGCCTCCCACCACAATGGTACGACGAGCCGGTCGGTCAGTTCGAGCGGGGTGCCGATAGTCATGTTGACCGTCTTCTCGATGTGCAATTGTCCGCCGCGGGCACCGAGCTTGGTTCGAATGGTCTCGCCATGTTCGAGAGCGTGATGTACATCGACGAGCAGCAGATCGAGGTGGCGTTGCATTCGATCACTGGCGAGCTCGAAAGGGACCGCAACATCTGCGGAGTGTTGAACCAGGACGTGACCTATCCGTGACGGAGACATGGCTACCGCGTTCCTTTTGCGTCGTGCCAGCCTGGGTGCGGGGCGAACAGGAGACGGTCAGGGACGCGCCGGAACCGGTGAGTAATGTTTGATGGGTCGTTGTTGGTGTTGCAGACCCCCATCGGGATACCTCCGGCGTAGCCTTTGGTCGCAGTTTGGTGAGGGCACACCCGACGGGCGATGAGACTTTTGGCCCTTTATCCAGTCAGAGGTCCCACAGGGCGGCGATTCGGGGCTGATCACCGGTCGCGCTTCCGAGAGCTCAAGCCATCGGTCTTCGATTGTGGCGGGTGTCGCGGGCATCGTTCAGCTGGGTACCGAGCTTGGCCGCACGTTCCCAATCGGTTCCGACCCCGTCCAGGTCGTGCTTGATGGACGCTATCCGACGTTCGAGCTTGGGCAGCTCTTTTTCGATCTCGCGGCGCTCGTGCTGTTCGTTGGACGACAGCCGGGTTCCGTAATCCGTGCCGCCGGATCGGGTCTCCGCCTCTTTGGCAACCTTCGGAGCCTTCATGACAATTTCTGCGTCGCGATACGCTGCCCATCCTCCTGGGTGGTGGAGGATCGAGCCGTCGGTCTGGACCGAAACGACGTCGGTGCAGACCCGTTCGAGGAAGTAGCGATCGTGGGTAGCTGCCACCAGGGCACCAGGCCAGTTGTCGAGGTAGGCCTCGAGCGCGCCGAGGGTATCCAGGTCGAGATCATTGGTTGGCTCGTCGAGCAGCAAAAGGTTGGGTGCTTCGGCGAGTACCCGGAGCAATTCCAGTCTTCTCCGTTCCCCACCAGACAACTCGTCAACCAGGGTCGAGTGCTGTCGGCTGGGGAACCCGAATCGTTCGAGCAGTTGGGAGGCTGAGATTGAGATGCCCGAGTCGAGACGGGTCTGTTCGGAGATCTCCCGGATCGTTTCCAGAATTCGTCGGTTGCCGGGGATCGGTTCCGGGTCCTGGCCGTACCAACCCGGCACGATGGTGTCTCCCATGCTCACCTTGCCGGCTGAGGGATCGAGACGTCCGGCGATGAGCCTTAACAGGGTGGTCTTGCCGGCTCCGTTCGGCCCGACGATTCCGACCCGGGCGTCCTCGGCCAGATGCCAGGTGATGCCGGCGAGCACCGCATTGTCACCGAAGGTGAGACCAACGCTGTCGAGGTTGACGACCTTGGAGCCAATACGACGGGTTGGGAGATCGAACTCCAACACCGGTCGAGCAATGACCCCCGATTCCTGATCTACCAGAGCCGTCGCCGATTTGATCCGGGCTTTCTGCTTGCCCGTCCGGGCTTTTGGCGATCGCTCGAGCCAGGCCAGTTCGGTGCGAGCCCGGTTCTGTCGTTTCTGCTCTGTAGCCTCGGCGAGGGTTTCGCGTTCAGCCCGGGCGACCAGGAAGTCCTGGTAGGTACCTTTGTGGCTCATCAGTTTTTGCCCGTGCACCTCGACGATCGACGTGCACACCCGGTCGAGCACGTAGCGATCATGGGTGACCATCACAATGGCGCCGGGTCGAGCGGCAATTTCGTCTTCCAACCAATCAATGACTTCGACATCGAGGTGGTTGGTTGGCTCGTCGAGGATGGTGATGTCGGCCTCGGTGGCGAGACATTGGGCAAGGGCCACCCGTCGGCGCTGCCCACCGGACAAGTCGGCGATTCGCTGATCCAGGTCTTTGAATCCCATGCGGTCGAGCAGCACCAGTGTCGGGTGGCTTTGCTCGGCGATTTCGGCCAGCGTGGTTTGGGGATCGATGTCGGGTTCTTGGGCGAGGAGTGCGATGCGGGTGCCTGAACGCCTGATCACCCGGCCGCTGTCGATATCGACGGTGCCGGCGATGATGCCGAGCAGGGTGGATTTGCCCGATCCGTTGGCGCCGATCACGCCGATCCGATCGCCATCGTGGATGCCCATGGTGACGTCATCGAGGATCGGCAGCTCAGGATACGCCTTGGAAACACCTTCAACGGAAACGAGATTCATGCTGTCCAAACGGATAGTTACGCGAAACGAGTGTGCATCATGGTCGGCGATATGCCGATGTCATGCACACTCGATTTGGTGGGTCCGGTGGGAATTGAACCCACAACCAACGGATTAAAAGTCCGCTGCTCTACCGGATTGAGCTACAGACCCAATGATCCCTTAAAGATACCCGCTGTACGCATCGTGGGGGAAATCGTTTCATGGTTTCGCTGGCAGGAACACCCGCGTTCCAGATGGCACCCGATTGGCAACTCCGGTTTCAAGGCTGTGGGCGACCAGTGCCACGATGCCGGGATCTCCCTCGATGCTTCGATCGAGATCTCCCTCGCAAACGAGCACCCAGCGTCCGTCCGATTCGAGACAAGTGACGGGGCCGTCGAGGACGAGGCGGAGGAGCTCCACGCCCGTATCCGTTGCGCGCACAACAACGACCGGACTCCAGAAGTGGTTGTAGGTGCCGCTGCCCTGGCTGTGGTCGGTATAGAGAAACAGTTGACCGTCGGCGGATAACGTCCGGTACCCGGCGTAATCGTCTCCCAGGAGGTCGGCGCCGGTCGTGCTGATCAGCTCGCTCGTGTTTCCTTCCGCATCGCCCGCCGCCACTATTGCAATGCCGCCTCGTTCGAGATAGCTGACCCCTCCGCTCTCGTACGGTTCGATCACCAGTGGGTCGATGAGGAACGGGAACCGTTCAGCAGTTCCGAATTCATACAGGCCGGGGGCGGTCGGGTCGCATCGGTCCAGCACGAGGGTCCTTCCATCCCTGACCACGATGTCCGGGCACTCGTAGATCAGCGCGTTCTCGGGTGCCGTGAGAGGCGAGACCTGGACACCGTTGGCATTTCCATAACTAATCGCGTAGTCACCCTCCACGAACCAGGTGTTGTTCGCAAACCAGTTGGTCGTCCAGGTATTGGTGTCAGCGAGTTGGACTTCGAACGCGTCGAATCGTTCCACGACCGCATAGTCGGGTAGAGAGTTGCCGAACAAGCGCGTGAGGAGGCCGTCGGGCTCCGGAGACTCTACGAGTGGCGGAAGATCGGTGATCACGAACTGGCCCTCGAACATGCCGACGGTAATCGTCGTGGCCTGCCCGGACGGTTCATGGGTGACCGAGAAGTTCCAGCGAGGTGGCGCGATCCCGTCGTACTGAATGAAGGGATCATCGTGTTCGACCCGATAGGGCCCGTTGCACAGGTCCGGATCGCAGGCGGCTCTGAGATAGTTCGGTGCGTCGATGTCCTCGTTGTGGCCGAAGGCCATGCCGGCGTTGGAGATGGGAAAACCCGCCGCTTCGTAGGCCCCGGCCGCCAGCGCCGCCAGGTAGTTCTCGATGTGCTTCTCGGGAACGGACGCGTCGATATCCGGTGAAAACGATTCGTCCACCGTGGTTGTCGAACTCGCGGATGTCGTGCTCGTGGTAGTTGACGGAGCTGGAGAGGTGGTGATCGGTGCTGGCCCGGTCGTGGGAGTCGAAAGGGCGGCAGGCGACTCGCCCGAGCAGGCGGCCAGCAACAAGGCTCCGACGAGAACTCCCGATATACACCGCAACATGGGTGGACAACGTAGTCGGTGTACCCGAAAGTTCCAGGCAATCGTGCCCGCTGCGAACCAGTCCTCTGCGAACTCGCCTCCTGCGATAGAGTCACCCTGGTGAGCACACCATTCGTACCCGCTGACTTCGTGGTGCCCGAATCGTTCATCGGCCCTGGGTTCCGTCTTGAGCCCTTGGGTCCGGTCCACAATGAGCGCGATCACGTGGCGTGGATGTCGAGCATTGACCATATCGTTGCGACTCCTGGCTTAGAGAGCTGGCGAGGGAAGTGGCCGGTTCCGATGAGCCTCGAGGAGAATCTCGACGATCTGGTTGGGCACCTGAAGGAGTTCGTCGAGCGGGTTGCCTTCGCCTACTCGGCGCTCGATGGCGACGACGTCGTCGGCTGCTTGTACATCCGACCCAGCCCCGCTGAAGGCCACGACGCCGAGGTTGTGTCCTGGGTTCGGGCTTCGCGACCTGAATTAGATCAGGTGGTTTGGGAGGCCGTGAGTAACTGGCTGGCGACCGACTGGCCATTCACGAACCCTCACTATGCGTCGAGGCCTTCCTAACGGGCACACACGTCGGTGCACGGCATCGGTAGTGACCGACCGACCAGAATGGCGGGCATGTTGCGATTCGGGATGTCGGGCCTTCCTCCAGAAGATGTGGACGATGCCACTTTTCTTGACGGGCTGATTGCCCGGGGCCACTCGGCCTACGAGCTGGGTTTCACGAAGGGTTTCCCCTGGAAGGAAAAGCGGTGTCAGTCGTTCGGGCGGGCGGCCGCAGAGCGCGGGATCGACGTATCGCTTCACGCGCCGTACTTCGCCATCCTCACCGGCGACGACGATGAGAAGGCCAAGCAGCCCGTGGCGGCTCTCGAGCATTCGATGAAACTCGGGAAGGCTTTGGGAGCCCGGATCATCTGCGCCCACATCGGTTCACACGGGGAGCGTGAACCGTCCGAGACCATGGATTTGGTCCGCCGGCGCCTCGACTATCTCTCGCCGAAGATCGCCCACCTCGGCGTGGCGCTCGGATTTGAGACATCAGGTAACGACAGCAACTTCGGCTCGATTGGCGATATTGCATTGCTCGCTGACGAGTTTCCGTTCGTCTATCCGTTGATCGACTGGGCTCACGTCCACGCAACGACGAGGGGAGCCCTCACCTCGGTGGAAGCCTTCGATCAGGTCCTCGGGTTTGTCATTGATTCGTTTCCCGAGTGGAAGACGGATCCGCTGCAGTGTCAGTTCTCGGATAATGAATTCGGTGATCGTGGCGAGATTCGACACGTCCGGTACGGAGCCGGGACGCTGAGGGTTGAACCCCTTATCGAAGCGGCTTGGAATCGGGGGGTCGACATGGTGGTCATTTCGGAGTCGCGAGATCGGGAGAGTCACGACGAGATCTACGAGGAGGCTTTGGCCGCCGGGCAGCGACTGAAAGAGAAGGATGAGGGCCGACCGGTGGGGCTCCATACGAAAGACGCACCTCGTCAGGTTCATGTCGTGAAGGAAACAGACCGGTGGCGAGTGCTCCGGACGAGGAGGCCACTGTCGGTTTCGAATGTCGACAAGGAGATGTTTCCTGGCCAGTTCACCAAGGGCGACATGATCCAGTACTACTCAACGGTGGCACCCCTGCTGCTCCCTCACCTTGCGGACCGGCCGATTTCGATGAGTCGGTACCCGAACGGGATCAACGGAAAGTCGTTCTACGAGAAGCGGGCTCCTGGCCATCAACCGGATTGGATGGACACGGGCCTCGTGTCTTCAGAGTCGATGGGTGGCGACATCGATTTCTTGCTGGCTTCGAATCGGGAGTCCTTGATGTGGTTCGCCAACATGGGCTGCATCGAATTGCATCCGTTTCACTCGCGAACGGCCTCGCCCGAAACGCCGGACTGGGCAGTGTTCGACCTAGACCCGGCCGGGAACGTGACCTGGCAACAGGTCGTCGACACTGCCCGACTTCTACAGACCCTGCTTGGGCAACTCGGCCTGGTCGGGCACCCGAAGTTGTCTGGATCGCGCGGAATCCATGTCTACGTGCCGCTTTCGGAGGGACACACGCAGGAGCGGGTGCGCAACTTTGTCTACGCGGTCGGCATGCTGATGGCGGCGGCCAATCCGGCGGACATCACGATGGAGTGGGACAAGCCGAAGCGGGGGGATCGGGTCTTCATCGACGCCTTCCGGAATGCGACCGGTCAGACGATCGCTTCCGTCTATTCGCTGCGACCCCGCCCCGGCGCGCCGATTTCGATCCCAATCGTTTGGGACGAGTTGGACGACCTCAAGAACGGGGACATCACACTCGCCAACGTATGGGACCGTCTCGCAAGTCGCGGCGATCTGTTCGCAGGAGTTCTATCCGGCGACCAAGACCTGACCGCCGCCGAAGACGCCCTCCAAATCCCCTGAACTCCACAACCCAGGGTTCTCACCCCAACCCTGGGTTAAACCCAGGGTTCCAGTGCGCGGAAACCGATACCTGGAGCCCTGAGAATAACCCTGGGTTCTCACACGAACCCAGGGTTCAACCCTGGGTTCCAGAGCCCGATAATGGGCATTGGGGCCCTATGAATCAATGATTCAGTCGGCGTCGGCGGCGTTGAGGACCCAGGCGTAGCCGGTTTCGGGATCCTCGACGGCGATCCGACAAGCCCATCCGGTCGACGGATAGAGGTCCGACCACCAATACCACCGCAGCTCAGCTCCGGCCGCACCGAGTTCGTCGGGGTCGGGTGGCCAATCATCGGTGAACTCGGTCAGACAGGCCAGCGCCCACCAGGCCGCGAAGCGGCCGGAAGCTCCGCCGGTTCGCTGGCCGTGCGCCCCACCGCCCGCGGCGGTCCAGGCCATCAGCACCATTGCCTGTTGGAGGCTGATCTCGGTCATGGCCGCTTGTTTGAGCCCTAACGCGGCGATCGCCGAAGCAGCCGTTCCCTCCACGGCCAGGGCTTCTACGGTGCCGTTCGAGTGCTCGGTCCAGGTCGCCGCGAGATGGGCAAGCGCGTCGGTGGTTTCGAGATCAGTGATCGTCTCACCCGGTTCGCCTAGCTCGACGACCTCGCCCTTGCCGATATCGGGCGGGTCATCCTGGACCCGGTCGGATTTGTAGGTCGGAATCAAATAGTCGGGCTCCCATTCGGCCAGCCCGACGGGGATCTCGAGCACCCGGTTGGTCTCAGTAGTGGTGTCGCCCCGCAAGGAGCGCTCATAACCGACGATGTCGCGTGACGGGCCGACCGGCAAGGACGGTTCGAGTTCACGCCAGGTGTGTTTGCTGGCGGCTACTTCCGTCAGGGGGCCGAGCGTGAATCGGCTGGCCGGCGAGTCGACTACGGCCGCCGCCAGTTCCGGATCCGCATCGAGTGCCAGCCGATAGTCAACATGATGGGCGACTCCCCACAGCTGCTTGCCACGCTCGACCGCTTCCTGGCACCGGTCTCGCAAGTCGATCATCCCGGCCCAGTCCCGCCGGCCGACCAGGGCGTCGACCCTCCTGATGAGGGGATCGGGCTGGCCGAGCTCGATGAGTTCAGGGATCGAAAGGTGGTCGAGAGACGGTTGTTCTTCGTCGGTCACGGAGCCACCGGCATGTCGGCGTCAACCCAGTCAGACCATGATCCGGGATACAGACGGGGGAGTGGCAATTCGGCGACGGCGTAGGCGAGGATTACATAACAGGCCGTTACGCCGCTTCCGCAATAGGCAATGGAATCGGACGCCTCCGCTAGGTGGTCCTTCAACTCGTCGGGAGGCAGCATCGTGCCGTCCCGCGCCAGCGTCTCGTATGGAATATTGATCGCCCCCGGGATGCGACCCGCGACCGGATCGATTGGCTCAACTTCGCCGCGATACCGTGCCGGAGCTCGAGCGTCGATGAGTGTGACGGAGTCTTCCCGTTTGGCGACCTGCTCGCGGGATACCAGATCGTCGGTACGAACGTCCGGGGAGTAGGACGAGGGCTCCGCCTCGGAAGTCTCGGTGGTTTGTGGTCCGTCGGCTTCGACCCACGCTGGCCACCCGCCATCGAGAACCGCCACTCGTTCGTGGCCAACATGGCGCAACATCCACCAGAGCCGGGCAGCGGTCGAACCGTGGCTTTGGTCGTAGACAACCACGTAGTGATGGCGGCTGATGCCGAGCGACTCCAAAGTCGCCACGAAAGTCTCGAGTGCCGGCAAGGGGTGCCTGCCGCCTCCCGGTCCGACCAGATCCGTTTCTAAGTCCAGGAAGTGAGCTCCGGGAACATGGCCGGATAGGTATTCGCTGCTACCTCGTTCTGGTTCGCCGTGATACGACCGGACATCGACGATCCGGATGTCCTGGTCAAGGATATGGGTCTTGAGCCATGCGGCGCTGACAATCATCCGGGGAGTATGGCAGCCGACCGCCAGGAGGCGGTCGGCTGCTACCTATTGCTCTTCTACCTATTGCTCTTCGTCGGCGAGGTCCTCACGCAGTGTCGTGATGTTGTCGTCGGTCGTTTCCTCAGCCGTGGTGCTCGAATGGTCCGAGGCGACCTCGGTATCGACGGGCGTGTCTTCCGCCTTCTTGCCAGTTGTCTTGACCCCGATGTCCTGCACAGAGTCGGAGATGGCATCGCCGAGGTTCTTCATCGTCGCCTTGGCTTTGCTCTTGAACTCGTCATCGCGAACCACGTCACCGATCGAGCTGAAGAGGCGTTCGAGTCCCTCGCCGATCGTGTTGAGTGCATTCTTGACGTCATCGGAGTCGGGCGTTTCGCTGTCGCTATCGATGTCCTTCTGGTCATACCGCGCCTTGAACGCGTCCTTGAGAGAAGCAAAATCGTCACCGACGGTCTTCCAACGTTCACTCATTGATTCATCCCCTTTGGGTCGTTGCACCAAATGTACCCCAGCCGGGCCTTTAGCAAACCGCCTACGATGGCCTGATGAAACTTCATCTTCTCGACGGCACCTATGAGTTGTTTCGCGCCCACTTTGGTCGGCCTCCTCGAAACGCCCCGGATGGGTCTCCGATCTCGGCGGTCCATGGAGTGTTGGAAACCGTCCTGGGGCTGTTGCGCGAGGAGGAGACCACGCATCTGGCTGCCGCAACCGACAAGGTGATCGAGTCTTTTCGCAACGATATGTACGACGGGTACAAGACCGGTGAGGGCATAGAACCCGAGTTGCTTGCCCAGTTCCCGATCCTGGAGCGGGCCTTGAAGGCGATGGGTGTGGTCGTCTGGGATATGGTCGAGTTTGAAGCTGATGACGCTCTGGCGACCGGAGCGCTCATCTACGCCGATGATGTCGATCAAATCGTGATCGCAACCCCTGACAAGGACTGCGCTCAGTGTGTAGTAGACGACTTCGTCGTGATGTTGGATCGTCGCAGGCAGGTCGTCATGGATGAGGCAGGGGTGTGGGAGAAGTTTGGCGTCGGGCCGATCTCAATCCCCGACTATCTGGCCCTTGTTGGCGACGCGGCAGACGGGATCCCGGGGGTGCCGGCTTGGGGAGCCAAATCGGCCGGGGCGCTACTCGCCGAGTACACCCGTTTGGACCAAATCCCGCCCGACGAAAATGACTGGGCGATCACGGTTCGAGGCGCGGCTCGGTTGGGAGCTTCGTTGCGAGAAAACCTTCAGGATGCGCTCCTCTTCCGCGAGCTGACGACGCTCCGCCGCGACGTACCGCTGACCGAGACCTTCGACGAACTCAGATGGCGCGGGGCACGACGGTCAGAATTCGAAGCGCTGTGTGATGAGTTCGACTTCGGTGAACTGAAAACCCGGCCCCACCTCTGGCAGGACTGAGTTACCTCACCTCTAGCTTGAAGAGGGAGCCGCGCCGGCGTCGGTGACCACTTTGACGAGCGCATCTTTCTTGATGAGGCCCGTACCCTTCCACCGCTGGTGCAGCCTGACGGTTTTGGCGTTCTTGGCGGACGCCAAAACCACGAAGGTTGGGGTTGACATCACCTTGAAACGCTGAACGAGTTCAGGCGCGTGAGCAACATTTACCTTGGCGACGGCCAGCCCGCCGGAGAACTCGTCGGCGATTTCCTTGACGATTCCGTCCATTGCCTGACACGGCGAGCAGCCCTTCTGAAAGAAATCAACGAGGACCGGGCCGTCGGCGGCCAGGTCGTTCATCTCGTCCATCGTGGTGATCTGGGTTGGTTTGGTTTTCTTGGTACGTTTCAACATGTCTCTTTTCAACCCGTTTCGGTCTCAGAATCATCCCAAAAAACCAAATCGAACCGATCCCAACAGTCGGCGCACCGGTAGGCGATGATGTCACCCGCCTGAAATGGGTCGTCGGCTGGGCGTTGGGTGAGAAGCGACGCAATGCCGCCGCACTCGACGCAATCAATGGTTGGCGGAGGTTCGGTCAAACTTTGGCGGCCTCGGTTTCGGTTGGTATGTCGTCGTCAGGGGACTTGGACGGCTTCACCCGTCGGAGCACTACATAGCCCAAGACCCCAGCGACGGCGGAGCCCACGAAGATGCCTACCTTGGCGCGGTCGGCGAGTTCTGGGTGGGCCGGGAATGCCAGGCCAGCAATGAACAGTGCGACCGTAAATCCGATGCCCGCCAGCATGGCTACGCCAACGACGTGGGGCCATTCGGTCTGTGACGGAAGTTTGCCGATCCCGAGCCGAACGGCCAACCAGGTAAATAGCGTAATTCCGATGGTCTTCCCGAACACGAGGCCGAACGCGACGCCGAGGGCCACCGGATGAGTTATGGCTTCGCCAATCGAGACGCCCTCAAATCGGATCCCGGCATTAGCCAGGGCAAAGATGGGGACGATTGCGAACGAACTCCACAGATGAAGCGATTCCTCGAGACGATTGAGCGGCGAGACGGATTCTGTGGCGACTCTGGCTAGTGATCGGGCCTCGGCATCGACCTTCTCACGGGAATACATAGTGCCGTCATCGACGGGGTATGTATCGATGATGCGGCGGGCGAGTTGATCAAACTGTGCAGACCCGATCAACGGCGCGGCGGGGGTGAGCAAGCCGAGAGCAACACCCGCCAGCGTCGCGTGTACCCCAGATTCGAGGAAGAAGTACCAGGTGACGATGGCCACCGGGACGTAGAACGGCATTGCCCGGACCCCGGCGCGATTGGCGCCGTAGATGACCGCTAGACCGACGATGCCAGCAGCAAGGTACGGGATCGATAGATCTTCTGTGTAGAAGGTGGCGATCACCAGAATCGCACCAATGTCGTCCGCAATCGCCAGGGCAAGGAGGAAGAGTTTTGCCCCGACCGGGACCCTGGTGCCGAGCAGCGCCACGACGCCGATCGAGAACGCGATGTCGGTGGCCATGGGGATTCCCCAGCCGCGAGCCATGTCGCCGCTTGCGGCGAACGCCAGGTACACCAGTGCTGGGACCGCCATCCCACCCAAAGCTGCGATCGCCGGGAGCGCCGCCGCTTTGGGATCTTGGAGTTCGCCGCTGACAAGCTCACGCTTGATCTCCAGGCCGACTACAAAGAAGAAGATGGCCATGAAGCCATCGTTGATGATCTCGCGCAAAGTTTCTTCAAGATGAACCGGGCCGAGAGTGAAATCGAGGTGGATTCCCCAGAAGGCCTCGTAGCTCTCGCCCATGGGAAGGTTGGCCCAAACGAGGGCGATCACTGCCGCCAGCATAAGCACAATGCCAGAGGCAGCTTCAGCGTGCGTAAACGCCAGCGCTGGTTGCACGAATCGACGGGGAATGAACCGATCGGAATCGACCCAGGTGTTTAGTGAGGGATCTTGGGCCATAGTGGTTTGTAGGTTACCAAGCTTGGGAGGTGGCCCAAGTTCACCGTCATCTCATTGAGGTCAGGAACGCGTCGAACGCGCCTTCATCGAAGTCGTCGACCGGTGCAACCATGATCGCCACAGCCGCATTACCGCTCGCCGCGGGGAACACCACGATGTCCTGGCGCATATCCATCCCCTGGTCGCGGCCGATCAGCGTGTCGACGCTCCGGGTCTCGCCGGCGATCGTTACCTCGCGGGAACCAGCGTATTCGTAGTTGCTTCCGAGTCCGGCTTGCTGCTGGAAAGCGTCTTGAGCTTCGGCCTCGGCACCTGCGAAATCGGCGTCGGGCGTTTCCACCAACATCAACACCTTGGATTCGTCACCGGAATCGGTGGCCATCATCAACGACAATCCGAGGAGGTCCATTCCGAAAACCGGCTCAAATCCGGAAGGCAAAGTATGTAGCGTGATCTCTTGCCCGATCCCGGCCGCCTGCTCCGGGCCAGCGATGAATCGTCCCGAGAACCGAACGATCGCAAAGACGGTGACGGCACCCAACAGAATGAAGGCACCCACGACAGATAGGACGATCTTGGTGGTTTTCGACATGGACTTTCCTTTGGTCTTCCCTGGCAGACCCTTATGACGCTACCCGGGTTCCCTGCCAATCGAGATCTGTAGGTTGAGCGAGCTAGCCGATCGAGCGTCCAACCGACTTGAGGTCCTCGCACGCTCGGACGACCCGGTCAGCCATCGACTGTTCGGCCTTCTTCATATACGACCGCGGGTCGTACATCTTCTTATCACCGACATCACCATCAACTTTGAGCACGCTTGAGTAGTTGGTCATCATGTGATCGACGATTGGACGAGTGAGGGCGTACTGGGTGTCGGTGTCGACGTTCATCTTGATGACGCCGTAGCCGAGGGTTTCATGGATCTCGTCGAGCGAAGAACCGGAGCCGCCGTGGAACACGAGATCGTGGCGCCCCTCAGCACCGTACTTGGCTTCCATGGCTGCCTGGCCGTCGCGCAAGATGGTCGGGTCGAGTTTGACGGCTCCCGGCTTGTAGACGCCGTGGACGTTGCCAAATACTGCAGCCAATAAGTAGCGGCCACGTTCGCCCGTGCCGAGCTTCTCGGCGACGGCGACCATGTCTTCAGGACTCGTATACAGCTTCTCGCGGTCGATGTCCTCGTGGTCCATTGCGTCCTCGACGCCACCGACGATCCCGATCTCCAGTTCGAGAATGACGTCAACATCGGCACACTCGTCGAGCAGAGCGTCGGCGAGGGCGAGGTTTTCAGCCAGTGGCAAGTTGGAGGCATCCAACATGTGGGACTGAAAGATTGGCCCGAGACCGGCCGCTTTGCGCTGGCGGGAGACCTCTAGCAATGGTCGGATGTACGTGTCGACTTTGTCGGGCTGGCAGTGGTCGGTGTGGAGAGCGATGTTGATGGGATAGTGAGCCGCCACAACGTGGGCGAACTCGCTGAGCGCCTCGGCTCCGCGAGGCATGTCTTTGAGCGTGAGGCCCGACAGAAACTCGCCCCCACCGGTTGAGACCTGGACAATGCCGTCCGATTCGGCTTCGGCGAATCCCCGCAGTGCCGCGTTGAGGCTTTCGGACGAGGTGACATTGATCGCCGGTAAGGCGAAGCCATTTTGCCGGGCACTGTCGAGCATGGCCCGGTACTTGTCGGGAGTCGCGATGGGCATGAGGGTCCTTCTCCTGGTTTTCGACGTGCTGTCTGAACTGTCTGCCTCTACGGTACCAAATGTGAAAGCAGCGAAAGAGCAGTCGCGGTTCAAAAAGACCCTTTATACCGGCCTCGGCTTGCTGTTCTCCGGTTTCGCCATCGCCGGTGTGGTGCTGCCCCTGATGCCGGTGACGATCAACGTCATCGTGGCCGGATTTTTCTTCGCGATGGGATCGGAGCGCTTCGACACTTGGCTTACCGGCCATAAGGTCTTCGGTCCGATCATCACCGATTATCGATCAGGAGCCGGTTTCACGGTTCGGGGCAAGACCATCGCCGTGACCGCGATGAGCGCGTCAATCTTGTTGTCGACGATCTATGCGGTCACGAATGGCGCTCCGACGCTGGTGGCGTATGCCATGACGGCGATCTGGGCCTACGCGGCCTGGTTCATTCTTAAGCAGCCGACCAAGGTCGTCCACCGACTCGTTGTCAAGCCGTAGGCAGGTTTCAGGCGAGTTGCGTCAGACGGGCTTGCAGGCCGTAGATCCGAGCAGGAGGTCGACGAGCCGCGATGGGAACCCGATCGTTGATTCGATAGAGCCGCGGACGCGGCGAGAGCGTCACATGCACTTCGTGGCAGGACGAGCAGGTGATCTGGGAGAGGTGTCGGGAAGCTTGACGGCGTTGGTGGTCATGTCCCACCACCTGACACCGCAGGGAGCGCAGAGCGTTCATTTTCTTGCCTCTCGGTATGACCGGTCCCCGCGCACGCCCCCGATAGATCAATCATATGCCGCGGATTTCGTCGCGCGCAAGGGATATCTGGTTTATCGTGCCGTCGTGACTGATCCTCATGACCTGGCCTGGCGTCGTCTTCTTGAGGCTTATTCGCGCACGGTGCGCACGCTTGAGAAGGAATTGGCCGATGAATGTGACCTTCCGCTCACCTGGTACGACGCCCTGGTTCAACTCCACGAGGCGGGCGGGACGATGCGAGTTGGGGATCTTGCCGCTCACCTCCTCATCAGCCGAAGTGCTACGACGAGGTTTGTAGACCGGCTCGAACGCAACGGCCTGATCGAGCGGCGGGTTCTCGACTCTGATCGGCGGGGCATGTTGGTGATCCTCACGGCCCACGGTCGGGCGACGCTGCGGACCGCGGCTCCTACTCATCTGCGCGGTATCAAAGAGCACTTCTCGTCAAAATTGTCCGATGACCAGGCTGCCGATCTCGCCGGTCTTCTGGGCGGTCTGCTCGACAGTTGAGGGCCTATTCGTAGGCGATTGCCTCAAGAATGTTGAGGTTGGCAGCCCGTCGGGCCGGCAGAATTGCGGCGAGCACTCCGGCGATGATGGCAGCCAGAAGTCCCGTGCCAATCCATAGCCACGGGACGACGAAATTGAATCCTTCACCAAAGATCGAACCGGCCAGACTCCAGCCGGCGAACGTTCCGACCGCGGCGCCCATGAGCGCACCGAGAATAGAGACGAACACCGCTTCCCAGCGGATCATGGCCCGGACCTGCTTGCGGGTGGCCCCGATCGCACGCAGCAAACCGAGTTCTCTGGTTCGTTCGAACACCGACAACAACAAGATCAGAACAATGCCCAACAGGGCAATGAAGATCGACATCGCCAACAGCACGAACACCACGCTCAAGAGGCCGAGCAGCTGGCTTTGTAAGTCGGCCAGCAGCTCTTCCTGGGTGGTGACCTGTGCGAACGGGTAGTCCGCGGAGATGAGCTCCTCGATGGACGCTTTCGCCGTGTCGGGGTCAACGCCGTCAACCAGCTTTATGTACGCCGCGACCACATTGGCCTGCGGAAACCGTTCGGCGAGGGTGCTGGTCGGTAGATAGAACCCCTGAGTGTCGTCGACGGCGGCGGCATAATCCCACACCACGGCCACCTCCCAGGGTTCTGGGCCTGAGCCGAGATCGATGGTGACTTCATCGCCGATCGACAGTCCAAGTTCTTCGGCCTGAGCTCTCTGGACGGCGACCGTCTGACCAACGAGATCTGCCCAGCTACCTTCGACTTCGGCGAACTTGAAGGTTTCCTCGACGGTTTCACGTTCGAAGGACCCGAAGAACTCGTCTTCACCGTTCAAGGAACCCTGGGCGAAGCGAGTGGTTTGTACGGCCGCGACCGTGTCGAGGCCGCGCACGATGGGAACGATTTCAGCGCTGAACCCAGCCGTCGGGTCGGGCCCTGACGACTGGATGATCAGCTCGGATGCGATGGCGTCCTCCAGGACGGCGGTGGCGGTGTCCTGGGTCACGACCACGATGACCGAAACGGCAACGACCAGGGCTACTCCGAACATGAGGGCTCCGGCAGTTGCGCCCGTCCGGCGTGGAGACCTGGCGGCGTTGTCGGTTGCAATCTTGCGAACCGGGGCGTTGCCCAACACCCGGGCGACGACCCGAATGAACGGGCGCCCGATTACAGCTCCAAAGACATAGGCGCTGAGCAGCAAGCCCAACGCCCCGGCGGCGCCCGCCCACAGCGGAATTCGATCAAGGCCGGTCAGGACGAGCAAGACCACCCCGGGCAAGCCGAATAAGGTGCCCACCACGAGCTGCTTGGTGAGCTTGCGAGGGGGCTTGTCGATGGTCATCAATGCAGCCATCGGGCTCACCCGCGAGGCTCGGATGGCAGGAAGGAGGGCCGAGACGAGCGTGACGATCAGGCCGACGCTGAGGGCGGTCACGAACGTACTTGGTTGGAATACCAGTCCACCGTCGGCGAGTCCGGATCCGCCGAACAGAGAGAACCCGAACTTGGCAGCCGACGCCAGCGCAACTCCACCAAGGAGCCCGATCAGTCCCGATAACAGGCCGATGACGCTGGCCTCAACCAGAACCGAAGTCGTTACCTGCCGTTTGGTCGCGCCCAAAACCCGGAAGAGCGCCAGCTCTCGAGTCCGCTGACCGAGGACTGTTCGGAAAGCGTTGTAAACGACGAATACCCCAACGACGACGGAGATACCAGCGAACACGAGCAGCACGGTCTGGAAGAAACCCAAAGCTTCTTTCAGCACAGCAGCCTGTTCTTCGGCGGCTGCCTGAGCGTCGAGGGCGGCGACTCCCTCCGGCAACCGGTTGGAGATCGCTTCCAATACGGTCTCGATCTCGGCCGGGTCCTCAACAGAAACGTTTATGCCCGTGTATTGGCCCTCGAGGTTGAGGGCCGCGGTGGCCGTTGCCAGATCGAACGTGAAAAACCCGGGGCCTGCGCCGAGGCCGTCAACGATGCCAACCACGGTGTATTCCGCAATAGCGCCGGTCGCGGCGAGCCCGACCTGGTCGCCGACGCTGAGCTCGAAGCGGTCCCGGGCGACGGTGTCGATGGCCACCTCGGTGGGTCCGGATGCTGGACGCCCCTCAAGCACCTGGAAAGTTGGATCCCCCTCCCAGGAGATGCCGATGTTGGGGGGACCTTGCACCGATACCGGCTCGCCATCGATGGTGAGGTTGATGAGTCCCGCAACGGCCGGCCACGTTTCCGCCACCCCAGGCGTGGCTTCGACGAGGTCGAGCACCGAGGCATCGAATGCCGGCTGCACGGATGAGAAACCCTGTTCGACGTCGGGAGTGACCTGAATATCAATGCCCTCGAACGCCCCATCAAAGATCGCCTCGAACGACCCGCCAATCGTGTCTGTGAAGATTAACGACCCCGCCACGAATGAGACGCCGGCCACGATGGACAGGACGAGCAGCAAGGTGCGTAGTTTGTGTTCCCAGATCCCTCGAATGGCCGCCCTAATCATGCTCAGGCTTCCAGCGTTTTGATGCGGTCGAGCACCTTTTCCGCGGTTGGTTCGAGCATTTCGTCAACGATCTTGCCGTCGGCCAGGAAGACGATCCGGTCGGCATAGCTCGCCGACGTGGCGTCGTGGGTGACCATGACAATGGTCTGGCCGTGTTCGTCTACGGCCTGGCGCATGAAACCGAGGAGTTCAGCTCCCGACTTGGAATCGAGGTTGCCGGAAGGTTCATCACCGAAGATAATCTCGGGTCGACTTGCCAGTGCCCTGGCAGCCGCGACTCGCTGCTGCTGGCCGCCAGACATTTCCGATGGTCGGTGGCCGAGTCGGTCGCCTATTCCGAGAATCCCAATGACCTGGTCGAACCACTCCTTGTCGGTCGTTCGACCTGCGATTGAAGCCGGAAGGACGATGTTTTCTTTGGCAGTCAGCGTCGGAATCAAGTTGAAGGACTGAAAAATGAAGCCGATCTTGTCGCGCCGCAGCTCGGTCAGTTCCCGATCACCCATGCCGGTCAGCTCAACATCGCCGAGAAAAACGCTGCCCTCGGTGAGGTCGTCGAGGGCGGCCAAACAATGCATCAAGGTTGACTTGCCGGACCCCGAAGGACCCATGATGGCCGTGAACTGTCCTCTGGCGAAGTCCACCGACACGTCATTGAGAGCGGTGACCTTGGTGTCCCCTTGCCCGTAGATCTTCGTCGCGCCGACGGCGCGGGCTGCGGGTGATGTCACGGGGTTTCTCCTTGGGGGCTAGATACGAGACGGCTGATGCTATCTCATGCGGACAAATAGAACGGCCCGAGCAGTTGCTCGGGCCGTTCAGACGCCTCTTTCCCCCACGGCGAGGCATCGGCCTGGTCCCCTTGGGCGTTCCCTGACCTGGCAGTTGGGTTCACTGTACGTGAGTGTCGCGCCGCTCGCCTCGGTCACGGGTATGAATTCATCTCATCCTTGAGGATGAGATCCCTTAGTTGGCGCCTGGAATAACCAGTCCGTTCTCATACGCAAAGACGACGGCCTGAACACGATCCCGGAGGCCAAGTTTGGCTAGAACATGCGAAACGTGGGTCTTGACGGTCGTATCCGATACGAACAGAGCTTCGGCGATCTCGCTGTTCGCCATGCCTCTCCCCATGAGCAGGAGCACCTCATGTTCCCGCTCGGTGAGGTGGTCGATCGAGGTAGAAGGAGCAGGTAGCGGTCTCGCCCGGGAGTTGAAATGCTCAATCAGGCGGCGAGTGACCTGCGGTGATAGGACCGAATCTCCACCTGCCACGATGCGGACCGCGGCGACGAGGTCATCAGCCGGGGTGTCTTTGAGAAGGAAACCGCTTGCTCCGGCCAGAAGCGCGTCGTAGACGTATTCGTCCGGGTCGAAGGTCGTAACCATGATGACCTTGGCGGCGATCTTGAGCTCTACGAGTTCGGCCGTCGCCGCGATGCCATCCATTTCCGGCATCCGGATATCCATGAGCACCACGTCCGGGTTGTGGAGCTGGGCAAGGCCGACCGCCTCCCGTCCGGTGCTCGCTTCACCCACTACTTGCAGGTCGGGTTCGGCGTCAATGATGAGGCGGAGACCCGTCCGGATGAGCTGCTGGTCGTCAGCGAGTAGGACGGAGATCATCTGGCGCTCCCGACGGGCAGTCGGACATGAACCCGGAATCCGCCGTCTGGTTTCAGACCGGATTCGAACGTTCCATCAAACATCGCCACTCGCTCGGCGATGCCGAAGAGGCCGTGGCCGCTGCCGCTACCGTTGCTCGGCGCCGCAGAGCTCCGCCCGTTGTCGGAAACGGTGATCCCGAGGCTGTTGCGCTGGTAGTCAAGGGCTACCTCGGCAGCAACCCATGGACCTCCGTGCTGCATCGTGTTGGTCAGACATTCCTGGATGATGCGATAAGCCGACAACTCAAGAGCCAGCGGTAGGTCGGCGACTTCGCCGTCGATCGTTAGTTTCACCGGCACACCAGCTTCCTCCACCCGGCTGATGAGCGCTCCGAGGCGATTGAGCGCGGGTTGGGGTTCGAGGCCCTGGCTCTTGTCGGGGCGCAGGACGCCCACGACCAATCGCATTTCTCCGAGCGCTTCCCGCCCGGCAGCATCGATCGCATCGAGTGCCTCAACGGCGAGCTCCGGCTGAGTCCCTATCACCCTTTTGGCGGCGCCGGCTTGGAGGACCATCACGCTGACGTTATGAGCAACGATGTCATGCAGCTCGCGGGCAATGGCTGCTCGTTCATCCTCACGGGCGAGGCGCAGCAGGTCCCGTTGAGCGGCTTGCAGCTCATCCGCCCGTTCCTCAAGGGCGGTTTGGGTCGCCAGTCGCGCTTTGCTGAGTTCTGAAGCGGTGATCGTGATGGTGGTGAAGAGGGCCAGCACGATGATGAGCGTGAACTGGCTCTGCGTATCCAGGATCATGGTGGTGAGGATTGTCACCAGGAACGGCAGCACCGCGAGGAGTTGCAACGTTATCGCTTTGCGGCTCTCGTGAAGCGTTCCTAGGTAATAGAGCCCCAGGAGCGAGCTCACCTGGGCGGCAGCGGGTACTCCGCCCTGGAGTACCAGTATTGAGGCGGACGCGTAGATGGCGACCGTTGCCAGGAATGGGGCGCGGTGCCGAAGGATGAGCGGGAAGGTCGCACCGAAGAGTGCCAGGAATCGGGGCAGGTCCTCGAGTGGGACAAAATCCTGCTCGACGATGCCGATGATCAGCAGGGTCACGGCAAACACGACGTCCGCCGTGACCGGATAGTGCTTTATGAGACCCCGTACTCGTTCAAGTAAACCCACAGATCCTGATATTACGCAGGTCGGACGGTGCGAACACCACCCGGAGCGGTCGAGGGTGGCGTTACCTAATCCGCCCGGGCGACGGTGTTGGCCGGGTACTGTGAGCTGCATGATCCCGGCAGTTACCCGTCAGCAGATGGTGGAGGTCGATCGCCTCATGATCGACGAACT
The DNA here is from genome assembly GCA_963835515.1 of uncultured Acidimicrobiia bacterium. GTDB lineage: Bacteria > Actinomycetota > Acidimicrobiia > Spongiisociales > JAENVV01 > JAENVV01. Next base: position 20,510 of record CAWIFX010000004.1, read on the forward strand.
CGGCATCACGTTGATGCAGATGATGGAGAACGCTGGACTCCAGTTGGCCCGGCTGACGGTGGACCGCTACGACGCCGGTTCCGTGATGGTTCTGGCGGGCTCAGGTGGGAACGGCGGTGGGGGATTGGTGGCCGCACGTCGGTTGGCGAGTTGGGGGGTTGATGTGCACGTCTCACTGACTCGCCCGGACCTCGAAGGCGTGCCAGGTACCCAGCTTTCGATCCTTCGGTCGATCGGCGTTTCGATTGGCGAGCCCCGGGCAGCCGACCTCATCATTGACGCAGTGATCGGATACAGCCTGGCTGGAGCTGCGCGGGGGCGGGCCGAGACCTTTATCGAATGGGCCAATGATGAAGCCATCCCGGTTCTCGCTTTGGACACGCCGTCCGGGGTTGACGTGGATACGGGGCTAGCGCCCGGTGCCGGGATCTACGCCGACGCCACCCTGACCCTGGCCCTCCCCAAGGTCGGGTTGCTTGATTCCAATTATCCGGGTGAGCTCTTTGTCGCCGATATCTCTGTACCCGCGTTGGTCTATGAACGACTTGGGCTCACCGTGGCTGCCGATCTGTTCAGGCGTGGTCCTATCCAACCGGTCTTTGACGATCAAGGAAGATGACGGGGATCTGCCGATCGGTTCGTGACTGATATTCGGCGTACCCCTGATAAGCGTCGACGATCCGCGGCCACCAAAGCTTTCGTTCACTCTCATCAGCCTCAACCGCGATCGCTGCGAACGACTCACCCTCGATCTGGCACTTCACCTTGGGATCGGCGATGAGGTTCAAATACCAGTGGGGCGGATAATCTCGACCTCCCCACGAGGCAATGACAACCAGTCGAGATCTATCTTGGAGATAGAGAAGCGGGACTGTGTGGGGTTGGCCAGACCGGCGACCAACGGTGGTCAGCAGCAGCATGTCGTTCTTGACCAGGTGACGGCCGATCTTGCCTCCGGTGGTGCGGTATAACGCCGTGTGAATTGTCGAGAGCCACTTCGCGCTGAGATCGTGCACCCCGATAGGTTGGCCGATCCGTACCCCTGTAACAAGTCGGGTACTCTTGCCCATCGTGCGACTGGTGATAGCAAGATGCAGTGTGGATTATGAGGGGCGCCTGACGGCGTATCTTCCCCCAGCGGTGCGCTTGCTCATGGTCAAGGCCGATGGCTGCGTCGCAATTCACGCTGATGGTGGCGCCTATAAACCACTCAACTGGATGAACGCTCCGAATCATGTGGAGGAGTTGGACGACCGCTGGATTGTCACCAACCCCAAGGGCGAGACTCTCACGATTCATCTCGAAGAAATACTTTCGGATGATCGACATGAACTCGGCATCGACCCGGGGTTGCAGAAGGACGGTGTCGAAGCCCATCTACAAGTCCTCCTTGCCGACCGGCCCCAGGTCATTGAAGAAGGCCTCGAACTGATTCGTCGTGAATACCCGACCGATATTGGACCGGTCGACCTGCTGTGTCGGGACGCCGAGGGTCGGACCGTGGCGGTTGAGATCAAGCGTCGTGGTGAGATCGACGGGGTGGAACAGCTGGCCCGGTACTTGGAGCGCCTCAATCTGGATGCCCGCCTGATGCCCGTGCGGGGGGTTTTCGTTGCTCAACTAATCGCTCCTCAGGCCAAGGTCCTGGCCGAGGCGCGGGGCATTCACTGCGTTGAAGTGGATCTCGACGAGCTGCGCGGGATTGAACCAAACGCGATGCGGCTGTTCTGATGCCGTCGGTCGTACTCTTTAATCCGGAGATCCCGCAGAACACCGGGAACATCATGCGTCTGTGCGCCAACACCGCCACGCCGCTTCACCTCATTCGGCCGATGGGCTTCGAGCTCGACTCCACGAAGCTGAAGCGGGCAGGTATGGACTATCGGGAATACGCGACGGTGGTGGTGCACGACTCGTTCGATCATTACCTGGTCTCCGAGTCACCCGGTCGGCTCTATGCGTTTACTCGCAATGGAGATCAATCGCTCGCCGACCTCGCTTATGGCGCTGGCGATGCCTTCCTTTTCGGTCCCGAATCAGTGGGACTGCCCGATGAACTCGTCGATCGACCCGAAGTGACCAGCTCGGTGCGGATTCCGATGACGCCGCACACCCGCAGCCTCAACCTGGCCAATTCGGTGGCCATCGCCGTCTACGAGGCCGCCCGGCAGGCTGGCTATCCGTTTGCGAACTAGCTGCAGTCGGTCAGGCTCTCAAAGGCTGCGTGGGCACGCCACGACCCCCAGGATTTACTGAAGATTGAGGGGTCCTCGTCGAGTTGCCTGAGGTCGCTTCGAATGTCGGCCAGCAGTGGCCCCGAGCAGTCGAGCCGGTGCGTCTTCAGATAGTCCACGACTACCGGAATTCGGTCGATGGATAGACCACCTAGGTACCCGACGTCGGTCTGGATGATCGCCTCACGGCTCAGATTGGTCCGAGCAATGAGCCCGTCGGGATTGGCGACGGACAGTCCAATGAGGAGTATTGCGGCGGCGCTCAGCACGACGCGAACGAAGGGGCGACTGTCGCCAGCCCGGATCGCGTGAATCATGACGGCCAGGGCAATGGCGATCCACGCCATGAAAACCGTGGTGTAGAGACGCAGTTCCGTCAGTCCGAAGGCATCCCAGTAGGCCATCATTCTGGAAACAGCCGACACCAGAACCAACGCGGTCAGACCGATGAGGCTGAGGCTCAGCCAGTTGACAACTGCCGACCTTTGGCTCGGCAGGTGTCCAGCCCACGAGGCAACGAGAACCACGGCGAGGACGAGCGAGGCCACGGTCACGAGCTCAAAGAAGCCTCGCCTGGCGTGTTCGGACAAGGTGACGGCGTTCGCCTCCACACCGCCGAAGAGATAGCGGATCTGGATGGCGACGAACAGCGCGAACATCGCATTGAGCAAAACGAGCACCGTCGCCGTTTCGACGCTGCGGCCTGGCGGCGCCACATGGATGTCGAGGACCTCGTCTTTCATACGGATCGAGAACATCCATAGTCCGACGAGGAGCGACCCCAAAACGAATGACCAGAAGACATGTCCGGTCAGCTCCCGAAGGAACTCGATTCGCACCAGCTTGTCGACCAGATCAGAGAAGACCGCGTCGGCCGAGGCGAACAACGAACCGAAAACCAACAGGACCGGGATGCCGACGAGCAGGCCGACCAGGACGGGCCCGAGACTGGACCGTCGATTATGCGGGAGTGACCGTATGGTCGTGCCTGGCCCGTAGGCGGCCGCGGCAATGGGCGGAACGGCGACTGCCAGAAAGGTTTGGCTTACGGTCCACTCTGCGACCGGTCGCTTGGTCGAATATGCAGCCATCGTCACGGTGATGACTCCGGCCATCGCGTTGAGAGCGATGAGCACCTCGCTCGCTCGGAAAGCCAGGGCAGCGAAGAAAAACGCCGCCGCGTAGATCAACCAGCGGTTGGGTTGGCGATCCGACGGACCATACCGAACCGCCAGAGTCAACGCCACGCCGGCAATCGCCGCTCCAAGCCCGGGGAGGTGACGGAAGGCGAGAGCCTGGACGACATAGCCGACGACCATGGCTGCACCGACGTAGCCGAGCCTTAACGTGGGCTTGGGAGCTGTCTCGGTTGGCATGGGCGGCGGTTTGGTTTCCATATGGAGCTCCGAACAAGGGTCGAACTGAGACAACGTGTGTTGCACGGACAGTAGTTCCCGATAGTACGCTCGCCCTCATGTTTGACGAGCTGAAGAATCGCGTAAATGACCTGTTCCCGACCGTACTTCACGAGCTGGAGGATCTCGTTCGGATCCCATCAGTCAGCGCCACCGATCCGGCCGGGGTTCGGAGATCTGCCGAACATGTTGTTGGTCTCCTCGAGGCTTCGTTCTTCGAGAATGTCCGGCTCCTCGAGATCGACGGCGCTCATCCAGCTGTCTTCGGCGAGATCCCGGCTCCGGAAGGAGCTCCAACCGTCCTGCTCTATGCCCACCACGATGTTCAGCCAGCCGGGTTTGGTTGGACTGAGGACCCCTGGGAGCCGCGTCACGAAGGCGGCCGAATGTTCGGCCGAGGTTCCAGCGATGACAAAGCAGGCATCGTCACCCACACTGCCGCGGTTCGTGCTCACAACGGGAAGCCGCCCGTGGGCGTGAAAGTGTTCATCGAGGGCGAGGAAGAGATCGGCTCGGCCAACCTGGTCGCTTTTCTTGAGGCGTACGGCGACCTGCTCGCGTCTGATGTCATCGTGATCGCAGACGCCGGTAACTGGCGGGTCGGCGTTCCGTCGCTCACGGTTTCTTTGCGAGGATTGGTCGATTGTGTCGTCGAAGTCCGAACCCTGGAGAATGCCGTGCACTCCGGGATGTTCGGAGGTGTCTTTCCGGACGCATTGACGGTTCTGTCCCGGTTGCTCGCGACGTTGCATGACGGTGCTGGCAATGTGGCGGTCGAGGGCGTTCATATCGGCCCGGAAGCCGGACTTGATCTCACCGAAGAGGAGGTGCGGGTGCAGGCCGGCGCTCTCCCAGGCGTGCAGATCATTGGCGATGGCAGCCTCGAGGCCAAGACCTGGAGTCGCCCGTCGGTGTCGATCCTGGGCATCGACGCTCCGCCCGTTGAAGGGGCGGTAAACGCAATTATTCCGTCGGCCCGTGCCAAGGTCAGTATGCGCCTCGCCCCGGGCGACGACCCTGCCCGCGCCATGGAATCACTCGTGAAACATCTGGAATCAAACGTCGAGTGGGGTGCGCAGGTTGAGGTGACCCGGGGGAGCTCAGGAGACGCATTTGAGCTCGATACGAGCGGACCTGCCTACGATGCTTTTCGGGCAGCGTTTGCAGAGGCCTGGGGTAGCGCGCCGATCGAGATGGGCGTCGGAGGTTCGATCCCATTCGTGGCGGCGTTCTCAGAGGCGTATCCGGAAGCGGCCATTCTGCTCACTGGCGTCGGTGATCCCGGGTCGGCGATCCACGGACCAAACGAGAGCGTCGACCTGGAAGACCTTCGTAAGGCTTGCCAGGCCGAAGCGATTGCCCTAACCCTCCTCGCCCAACGCTAACCGAGCCAAGCAACTGCACTGGGTTTCGCGACGAGTTGGCCAAGGTGCCGTCTGTGTCGCTTCACCAGCCCCCTTACCTCCGACCTTCGCTCCGCTTCGGCCGCAGGAACCTTTCCCCCGGTCGGCCCTTACGGGCCTGGGGGAACCGACAACACCGTGCTGTCTGTGTCGCTTGACCAGCCCCCTTACCTCCGACCTTCGCTGCGCTCCGGCCGCAGGAACCTTTCCCCCGAACGGACCTAACGGTCCTGGGGGAACCGACAGTGCCCGACGTCCTGCCGTTTGCGGGCCTTGTGACTACGGGGTCGGTCCCCCCAGCGGAACGAAGTGGAGCGTCCGGGGGGAAGGGGCGTGACCTGTCGGTCACGTGGCAGAACGGCTTCGCCGTTCTGCGGACGGACTGGCGACGCCAGTCCGCGTAGGGGAGGGCTCGTTCCCCTCTCCGAGCATGTAAGTCAAACTCAGTTCCGCTCTCCCGGCATGCGAGTGAAGATCCGTTCCCCTCTCCGAGCATGCAATCGAAACTCAGCGTGCTCGCTAACCTGCCGGGATGGACATCGTTACGGCGGTTTTTTCGGCACTAGGCCTCTCCGCCAGCGCCGGACTCAACGCCTACATCCCGCTGCTCGTCATGGGCCTTGTGAATCGATTCACGGGACTGATCGAGTTGTCGGCTCCGTATGATCTCATCTCGAATTGGTGGGTCATCGGCACGCTGCTCGTTCTGATTGTTATCGAGGTGTTTGCCGACAACGCCCCT
>CAWIFX010000005.1:0-74744 GCA_963835515.1 uncultured Acidimicrobiia bacterium
ACGGTCTTTTGACTTGATGTGCTCGCGAGTACTCGCAAGAGAGACCTTTGGTCAACCGATTGCAGAACACGGCGTCGTCCAAGACTGGATCGCCGAAGCTCGTATCGCGATTGAACAGGCTCGCCTTTTGACGCTCAAAACGGCCTGGCTGATGGACACTGTCGGGGTCAGAGGCGCCCGGATCGAGATCAGCGCCATCAAGGTTGTGGTCCCCAGAATGGCCGTGCAGATCGTTGATCGCGCCATTCAGGCGTTCGGGGCTGCCGGGCTGTCCGGCGACTATCCCCTGGCGGGGTACTACGGACACCTGCGGACGCTGATGATCGCTGACGGCCCCGATGAGGTCCACAAACGATCGGTAGCTCGCCGGGAGTTGAAGCGGTACGAGCCGGGGTTCACTCCGGACCCTTACCCCTACGAGCCCTGGTAGGAGCAACCGTCATGAAAGGGGCGTCGGCTTGATGCCGACGCCCCCTGCAGGTTGCTTTGGCCTGGGCTAGTTGTCCTCAACTATGACGGCTGTAACCATCCCAAACATGCCTTCCTCGCGCTCCACATGCGTGAGGATGTGGCAATGCCATACCCATGCGCCGGCATCTTCGGCGTGGATCAGCACGCTGTAACGCTCTCCGGGAGCCACGTTGATCGTGTCAGCCCAGTAGGGGTTATCGAGTGGGAACCCGTCTTTGGCGAATACCAACTGACCGAACTGATGCAAATGCATCGGGTGGATCTGCAGACCTTCGTTGTAGTAGGTCGCGACGATCCAATCGCCCTTGTTCACCACATACGGCTGGGTAGCGGGGAAAGACTTGCCGTTGATGGAATAGCCGATAACACCGGCGTCATTGACCACCATCGGGATCTCCAGGGCTACTTCAAGATCGGCGGGGATCTCCACCCCACCGATGGTCTGTCCGTAGGGGATCGGCATTTCGCCGATTTGGAAAATGGCGAACAGGCCGTTGGTAACTTGCATCTGTCCGTGGTGGTGCGCGTGATACATGCCGATTGCTGGCGCGTCGGCCACGAACTCGTAGATAAAGTCTTCGCCGGACCTGATCAACGGTTGCGTCAGTGGCGCTACACCATCCATGTTGTTCGGCGTGTCGACGCCGTGCCAATGCACGTCGGTTCCCATAGGGAGCTTGTTGTGGACAATAACCCGGACCTTGTCGTTCAGATCAAGCTTGATGGCCGGACCGGGAACCATCCCGTTGTACGTCCAGGCCTCCACGAACCTGCCTGGTTCGACTTCCCATTCGACGATCTCGGCAGTGAGTTCAAATTCTTTCGTGCCGTCGGCGAGGATGGTTGGCTCGAGTAGCTGATTTCCCAATCCTTCGGTCTCAGCGGGGAATGCCAGTATGGAGTCAATCATCGCCTGGTCGAGGGCTTCCCAGTCTGGATCTTCATGCTCTCCGTGACCACCACCGGCTACCACGGCGCCTTCGGCAACCGTGATCGTGCCGACCATGCCAGCACCTTCGTGGCCTGGAACTGTGCAGTAGACCTCGATGGTTCCAGGCTGGAGATCTCGCAATTCCAGAACCTCCGACTGTCCGGCAGAGATCAGCTGCGTCCCGAAGCTTCCCCGGATCGTTAGATCGTGGTCGACCCCACCGACATTCATAACCGTCACGTCCACGTCACCGGTTGGCAGCGTCAGGTCGCCCTCGATGGCGAACTCACTCAACTCGATAGTCGCCGTGCTGACGCCTCCGGCTGCCTCGCCTGCTGCGACGGATCCCCCGGACTCGTTGTTGACGATTGCAAACAGCGCCCAGAACGAGAGCACCAGGATCACCGCCACGATGGATAGCCGGATGACCGAGATGAACGGGTCGTCTTTTACTGCCATTGGTTAGCTCCTGTGTGAGGTCGTGCGCCAGATTGGCAGAATAATCGGGATTCTCGGTGGGGACTAAAGTCCCATTTCTGAACTCAATCGTCCTGCCGAGGGAATTAGGGAACGCATCGGTGGGTTGGAGCGTTTTCAAGGATGAATATGAATGAACTAGCTGATTACCAATACGAAGAGTGGCGTGAAGGTGCAGCGTGTGCTGAGGACACGGAAGGCATCTTCTTTCCCGACGATGGCGATGTCGGGGCAATCCGACGCGCCAAAGCCGTGTGTGGCGAGTGTCCAGTTGCGGAAGATTGCCTTCTCTATGCCATTGAAACGAACCAGTCGGTAGGGATCTGGGGCGGGACCACGCCGCGCGAACGGCGGAAACTTAAGCGCCAGTGGACCGAGGAGATCCGTAGAGCTAGCTGAGCCCATCCATCAGATAGGCTCCGCGGTACACACATGGAGGAACTGATGGGCGCACTCGAAGATCTACAGGCCAGCATTGGCACGGAAACTGGCGTTGGTGACTGGACTGTCATCACCCAGGACATGATTGACCAGTTCGCTGACGCCACCCACGATCATCAATGGATACACGTCGACGAGGCCAAGGCTGCGGCCGGTCCGTTCGGTACGCGCATCGCGCATGGTTTCTTGACGTTGTCGTTGATACCAGGCATCGCCAAGCCGGCCGAGGTCCCTGGGGTCCGAATGGGGATCAACTACGGGCTAGACCGGGTTCGATTTATCACGCCGGTACCGACGGGGTCGCGCGTTCGTGCGCATTCAAGACTGCTTGATGTGTCAGAGGTCGCCGGTGGGCTTCAGCTCAAAACGGAGATCACCATTGAGCTGGAAGGGTCCGAGAAGCCAGCCTGCGTAGCTGAAACCCTTTCCCGACTGTATTTCTAACCGGTTCGAATCTGGCTACGGCGACAGGTCCACGCCGAACACGAAGGCGGCGAGTTCCACGTCGAAGACCACTTCGTAGGTCCGCTGGCGACAGTCGACGGTACCGTTCATTTCCAGAAGTGTGAGGTTCTCACCGACCACACCCAGTTCGGAAAGAATATCGACTCGCTCCTGGGGAGTGAGTAGCGGCTCGGTAAAGGACAGCAGGTCTACCCAGTGACCCAAGATCGCCGGAAGCTCCGCCATCGGGTCCTGAGGGTCGACGGGGCTGATCACGAACAGTTCGACGACCTCACCCTGGTTTTGACTGATGGTCGCTTGCACGATCGTGCCGTCGTCAAAAGTGAACTGACCCGAGTCCTGACCATCGCCCGTGTCCAGGGTCGCCGCCGGGGTTGCGATGCCGTCGAGTCCGGCCCACAGCTCGGGAAGGCCGGCCCACGGAAGTCGAACGTTCGGCCCTGCGTTCGGTGTACAGACGTCATCAGGATTTGGAAGGGACGTCGTGGTGGGAGATTCCGCAGTCGATGGGGTCGTGGTGGTTTCAGCTCCGTTGATGGTGCTGACCGATGCCGGGGACAAGGTTGTCGTGGTATCCGCTGAAGAACCGCAGGAGGCGACCAGAAGTACGACGGGGATCAGGATGGCCGCGTGACGCGGAAGGTGATTGATCGGGGACATCTCCCCAGGATACGGGCCGCTGGTTCGGTTCCTCGGGATATGCGATAACCTCAGGCCATGACTCGTATCCTCGGTATCTGCGGCAGCCTTCGAGCCGACTCGTACAATCGTCAACTCCTATTGGTGCTCGGCGAGTATTTCCCGGAGGCAGTCTCGTTCTCGGTTTTTGATGCGGTGGATGTACCCGTCTTCAATGCGGACCTTGAGTTAGACGGTGATCCCGCAGCCGTCACAGCCCTCAAAGATGCCATTGCTGCGGCCGATCTCGTGGTGTTCGGCACGCCCGAGTACAACGGAAGCATCCCTGGCAGCATGAAGAACCTCATTGATTGGGCATCACGAGCGCCCAATCCGCTCCACGGCAAGCCGGCGGCGATCATTGGAGGCACCACCGGGCGCTTCGGGACGGCGCACGCCCAACTCATGCTTCGACATATCCTCGTCTACATGCACTGCCCACTATTGCCAGGAGTGGTCGCCTTTGCTCATCTGCGCGACTCATTCGAGGGTACGACGTTGACGGATGACGCGATCAGAGGGCGTCTGGAAAAGACCGCCGGTGCCATCATGGATTGGCTGGCCAAGGTCGGCGACCCGGCCGAGGCCTAACTCTCCGGTTCGAAATCCAAAGCGGCTGAGTTGATGCAGTAGCGCAGGCCGGTGGGTTGCGGACCATCCGGAAACACGTGGCCAAGGTGGGCGTCACAGTTGGCGCATTTGGCCTCGGTGCGCACCATTCCATGGGACTTGTCGACCACCTCGGTGAGTTGGGCATTTGGCAGTGGCTCCCAATACGAAGGCCATCCGGAACCGGATTCGTATTTTGTGTCGGAACTGAAAAGCGCCTGGCCGCAGCCGACGCAGCGATATTCGCCATCGGCCTTGTTGTCCCAGTACTGACCCGAGAACGCTGGCTCGGTGCCGCCTTCACGAATGACGCGGTACTGCTCCGGCGTGAGGCCGGCATCCTTCTCTTCGGCAGTCATGTTGTGATCCCTTCGGTCTGTTGGCGACGCTCTGCGAAATACCCCCACAAGGCCAGAGTAAACCCGAATCCGATCAATGTTGTTGCGACGAGCATGGTGTCATGGAGGCCCGCCACGATTCCGGCCGGGTCGGTCTGGCCGCCAGCGGCGTCCGCCCGAATCGCCCAGAAGGTGGTCAGGACCCCGATTCCGGTGATTTGACCGAGAATCCGGGTCAGATTGAGGAGCCCGGAAGCAATTCCGAGCCGCTCGGGCCGCACCGAGCCCATGATTATCGAGTTGTTGGGGGACTGGAACAGGCCCATCCCGGCGCCGATCGGTGCCAGAACCAGGACGAAGCCGAGAGGAGTCGTGTCGACGCTCAGTCGCCTGAACGACCAATACCCGACCAGCAGTACGAGTAGGCCGGCGATCGTGATGGGCCGAGAACCAATCTTGTCTGAAAGCCAGCCACTGACTGGAGCTACGACCGCGAGCAAGATCGGCGAGGCTGCCAGCAAGAGGCCGATTTGTCGTGACTCAAGCCCCAGGGTCCGCTCAAGATAGAAGGGCGCGATGAAGAAGACTCCCGAGATACACACGAACGTGAGCAGGCCCGTCACGATGTTGATCGAGAAGAGCTTGTTGTCGAAGATTGAGAGATCGATGATCGGCTGATCGGTTCGGCGTTCCCAATATATGAAACCGGCACCCACAACGACGGCAACTGCCAGAAGCGTGAGAACGAGGGGCGACGCGAAGCCCCTTTCCCCGGCGAGTGTCATTCCGAGCATCAGCGACGTGATAGCTGCGGCGAAAAGGGCCGCCCCCGGGAAGTCGAAGGTTTGGCCCCCGATGGGTTTGGTATTCGGAATGAACTTGATTGAGGTGATGGTCCCGATGATTCCCACCGGGACATTCACGAGAAAGATCCAATGCCAGCTGGCAGCCGACAAGATCAAACCGCCCATGGTTGGTCCGATGACGATCCCGACGGATACCGTCGTTCCGATGAGGCCGAGCGCCTTGCCCCGTTCCGTTGCCGGAAACGCGGCAGTGAGAATGGCCAGGCCGAGCGACAGGATCATGGCCGCCCCGACCGCCTGGACGATCCGCCAGCCGATCAGCATGCCAACGGATTGGGCACTCGCCGCAGCCGCCGAGGCGGCTGTGAACGCCACAAACCCGGTGGTGTAGATACGTTTCTTGCCGATCATGTCGCCGAGTCGGCCGAAGAGGAGCGACAACGTTCCGAGCACGAGGAGGTACGCGAGCACCACCCATTGCACCGACGAGAACGGTGCCCCGAACTCCTCCTGCAAGGTCGGGAGGGCAATGTTGACGATCGACCCGTCGATGGTGGCCAAGAAGACGCCCATCGACACGGCCCACATTACGAACCATTTTCGCGAGAAGTCCACGTCGGTATCGGTCATGACAACCGCCTCACACTACCGGTTGGGGTGCGTGGAGACGTTGCCGGGCGATCGCGGCAATTACTGGGACAGGTGCCGCGAACCGGAGTAGGTTTAGGCGCGTCGTCAAGATGCTTGGAAAGGGGCGGCCACCTTCGATGTCGTCGCCTTCGACGCAGCGCCCATCTCGACGCTCCGATGCACCAGGAGTTGATGTGGTCATTGACATAGAGCAAGAGACAACTGCTGACCCCTATCAGTCGTACTTGCCTCGCATCGTTTTGCATTGGGAGGCGGATGCGCCTTCGAGCAACCATCAGCAGATTGACGGGACGATGGTCTTCGTCGACATTTCCGGGTTCACCGCGTTGTCCGAGCGGTTGGCGATGCTCGGCAAGGTGGGTGCGGAAGAAGTCACCGAGGTCCTCGGTGGGTGCTTCAAGGGCTTGCTTGCCGTGGCCTATCCGCTTGGTGGCCGGCTGATCAAGTTCGGAGGCGATGCACTTCTGCTCCTCTTCGATGGGGACGGTCACGAGCATCGGGCCGTCAACGCCGCGGTCGGCATGCAATCCGCCATGAAGCGGCTTGGCAAGGTCAAGACCCCGGTCGGGAACATGACGCTCAAGATGTCGATCGGCGTCAACTCCGGCGAGTTCCACTTCTTTCTGGTTGGTGAGTCGCATCGCGAATTGATCCTGACCGGTTCCGCCGCCACGGCCACCGTGGAGATGGAAGGCTTCGCTGACGCGACGGAGATCGTTGTTTCGCGAACCACTGCAGCGGCCCTTCCCGAGGCGTCGGTGGGTGATCCCAAAGGAGCCGGGTTCCTCGTACGCGGACCCGTACCCCAGATAGAGGGAGGGTCGGTTGACATACGCCCGGCGCATGGAGACCTCGAGCAGTTCATACCTGTGGCAGTTCGTCAGGCAGTCGTGGCGGGCGCCAACGAACCCGAACACCGTCAGGTCACCGTGGCTTTCATTCAGTTCATGGGCGTTGACTCCCTTCTCTATGAACGCGGCCCCGAAGCGGTTGCTCATGCATTGTCGGATCTGGTTGGGCGGGTTCAGACCGCGATCGATCCGCGCCAGGTGGCGTTCCTGGCAACCGACATCTACGACGATGGCGGCAAGATCATCCTCGCCGCCGGTGCTCCAACGGCTACCGGGAATGACTCCGAGCGGATGCTGCACGCGCTGCGCGAGATCGCTAGCCACACCTATGAGCTGCCCATCAAAGTCGGGGTCAATCGCGGCCATGTGTTCGCTGGTGATGTCGGCCCCTCGTACCGGCGCACCTATACGATCATGGGTGACGACGTCAATCTGGCTGCCCGGCTGATGTCAGCCGCCACTCCGGGGACGATCTATCGCGACTCCGGTGGTCCTCGAAAACTCGCGAACTTTGTTTGCGACGACCGCCCTGCACTCCGTTCGCGGTCAAGGGTAAAGCCGAACCGGTACAAGCCTTCGAAGTAGGGGAGGAAACCGGCACCCGCTCGTCGCGGGCCCGGGACGAGCTTCCGTTTACCGGTCGGGTGGAGGAGTTGGCGCAGCTCTCGGATGCGCTCGAGCGAGCCTGCAACGGTGAGGGGTCGGTGGTGGCGATCGTTGGTGAACGGGGTATTGGCAAGACCCGTCTTGTGCAAGAAGCGATCGATCTGCAACCGGACCTCCCCGCTGCCACCGTCCGAGCCGAGCCGTATGGCACGGCTACCCCGTATCGACCGTTCCGGGATCCCGCCCGAACGATTCTGGGCGTAGAGCGCGCCGATCATGAATCCATGGCGCGCCAGATGGCACAAGCTGTCAAAAAGCTAGATCCTGAGCTGCTTCCGTTCCTACCGCTATTGGGAGACGTTGCACATGTCGAGGTCCCCTCCACACCTGAGGTCGAAGCCATCGACCCGAGGTTCCGGAGCGAGCGGGTTGCTGACACGGTCATTCGCGTCCTTGAGCTGGCTTCGCCGGGGCCGTTGGTCATCGTCCTCGAGGAGGGACAGTGGATGGATGCCGCTTCGACCGAACTTGCCGAGCGTTTGTGCCGGGCGACCAACGATCGTCCGTGGGCGGTCCTCACCACGAGAGTTACCGGTGAGGGTCGATTCGAGCCCGACGATGCTTCTACGATCGAACTTGGGCCGTTGAGTAACGATGAAGCGACGTCGATTGTGCTGAGGGTCACCGACGAAAAACCCCTGCTGCCACACGACGTCGATACGATCGTGCAGCGAGCGGGCGGCAACGCCTTGTTCCTAGAAGAGATCCTGGCGGTGGTGAAGGAGTCGGGTTCGCTCCGAGACCTACCCGACTCGCTCGACGCGCTCGTGAGCTCCCAGATCGACGCTTTACCGTCCCGGCCCAAACGTCTCCTACGGTACGCCAGCGTCCTGGGCCGCAGCTTCCGGCCGACGGTGCTTGCTGAGGTTCTCGGCGATGACGAACTCAGCATGGATGACGAAGCCCGTGATGCACTGCTCGGTTTCCTGGTAGACAACGGTCCTGACCGGCTGCGTTTTCGGCACGGTCTGCTCCGTGACGTGGCCTACGAAGGTTTGCCTTATCGTCGCCGCCGGGAACTACATCGCCGAGCCGCGTACGCAACTGAGCGGCTGGCTGGTGACGATACGGATGCCGTAGCCGACCTCCTTTCGCTGCACTTCTCGCTTGCGCAGGAGTATGAGCCGACGTTGCGGTACGCTCGAATCGCTGCTGATGATGCGCGCGACGCGTATTCCAACGTAGATGCGGCAGTTCAGTACGCCCGGGCGATCGACGCAGCCAGGCGGTTGCCGGACGTTACTGAGGATGAACGGGTCGAACTCCTCGCCGAACTCGGGGACGCCGAGTTGAAAGCCGGTCGGTTCAAGGAAGCGCTTGCTGCCTACCGAAGTGCCCTCCGGTTCGCTGCCCGGGACCCGATCGAGAGGGCGGAGCTGTTGCTGAGGCGAGCGAGGGCGCGCGAGCGTGCAGGCTCATTCTCAGTTGCTCTGCGTGACATCACGATCGCCTTGAAGTTGATCGCAGTAGACGACACGGCCAAGGCACTTGCGATCAGAGCACGATTAACTGCTCTCCGTGCCACGGTAAGGCAGGCCCAAGACCAGCCCCGGGCCGCACTCAAGCTGGCCGAACGGGCAGTTGAACAAGCCAAAGCAGCCAGGGAGGACGAGGCCCTCGCCAAGGCGTACAACATCATGAACACGGCTTATCACATGCTTGGTCGATCCGGTGAGGCGGTTTATGCGGAGAAGTCCCTACGGCTGTATGAGAAGTTGGGGATGCTCGACGCGCAGGCGGAGATCACCGGGAACCTAGGGGCTGGCGCTTACTTTGCCGGGGACTGGGACGAGGCCCTCGCATATTACGCCAAAGCCAAGGATATGGCGGCACGCGCCGGCAACATGCTGCAGGCCGCGATAACCGGGTCGAATATGGGTGAAGTCTTTGTTAACCAGGGAAGGATGAAAGAAGCCCAGCCGCTGCTGCGTGAGGCGTCGCGGGTCATGCGAGCGGCCGGATTCGTCGACGGCGCAGTGTTTGCGGAGATTCATCTTGCCCGGGTGCTGGCTGATCGAGGCGAGGTCGACGAGGCGGAGGACCTACTAAGAGCTGCGATTGGCGAGCTCAATCAACTCGGTCGATCTGGCAGCGCATTGGAGGCAGCGATCTACCTGGCGGAGTGCCGGTTGGAACGTGGCGACCCGGAGCAAGCGTTGGGCATACTTGATCGGGCTGAGAAGGCGGCCGGGCGCGATCGGCTTTGGTACACGGCCGCGTTGGCGCGGGTCCGCGGCCAGGCTTTGAACGACGTCGGGAGTCATCAGGAGTCTTTGCGGGCTATCGACATTGGTTTGGCGGCTGCCTCGGACCAGGGCCTCGGCTACGAGGAAGCGCTCCTCGTTCTGACCCGTGAAACCGTCGGAGGAGGAGCCGACCGGGTCGACTCCTCCTCCGTGCTTCGTGCTACTCAGCTCCTACATGACCTGGATGTTCGACGTTTGCCGTGCACCCTGGCCTTTCTTGACTACCGAGCGAAGAATGGATCTCCGTTGCCGTAGTAATACTCGGTGACCTGCATCTCACCGTCACCGGTGTAGCTCACGTCCTGGTCAAGCAGGCACCAGCTCGCCCCGGAGGGAAGTGTCGGCGGACCCGAGAACGCATAGGGGGGCGCTTCGTCGACAGTCAGCGTGCCAACCGGGTCCCGCTCGGGCGTTCCTTCGCACCACTGGACGTCTTCGGCGCCGCTGCCAAAGTTAATCGACGTCACCGGGACGGGTAGAACTGCGCTCTCGGCCGGCCAAACGATCGTGGCGGTGAACTCGGCGTCGGCCTGACCGGTCGGCTCAAATGATGCAGTGGAGCCGAGAGCGTCGTCGTTGTAGGGCTTGAGTTCACAGCCTTCCTGGCCACCGCGGAAGACGGTTATTGATGCGTCGTCTCCGCCACCTTCGGTCGGTGTCGAATCACCACAGTCGAGTTCCCCGTCAAACTCTTCGACGAGCTTGAAGGCGGAGGCGTTCGTGCCGAAGCTGTTGATGAGTAAGGGACCGTCTCCGCCACCTTCCACCGAGATGGCGGGACTGTTCGTGCCTGCCATGACGGGTGCGAACTTAAGCGACGTTGTGTACTTTTCGCCAGTGGCCGGCAGTCTCACGATGTTGTTGTCATTCGGACCCGAGTCAGGGCCGTTGTCGGAGGTATTCGAAAGGGTTCGAACTACCGTCTCGTTGTCGGAATAGGTCACGCTGAGTTGGGCGTTACGCTTTCCTTCGATGTCGACTTCGGCGAACTCGATCCTCACATCGGAGCTGAAGAACGACCCCAGGGAGATCGTGAGAGTTTGACCGTCGGCGACCTGGCCTTGGTCCGTCGAGCAATTGTTCTTTGTCTTGACACCGAGGCCATGTGAGACGGCTCCCACCTTCCCGTTGCCTCCTGTAGTCGAGAGCGCGATCAAATTGGTTCCGGTAGGCGTGACGTCGCATTTGGCGTTGATGCTGAGATTCTGTGTGTGCGTCGGAGTGGTTGACCCCGCTGGATACCATTTCACGGTGAACCCAGAATCGCCGGTGTGGAGGTCGAGGCGACCCCGGTCTACGTACACGGGTGTTTCGCCAGCGGCGATCGCGGCGGTAGCAAAGATAGCGCCCAGCATGGCGAGAACCACAATGACTATCGAGAGTTTGTTACGGCGTTCCATGAGTAGTGACCTCCTTGCCAAACGGATGCACCGGATGGCTCATTGGGGTGGTGGTTAAGCAACGTCGAGCGGGCTCGGACATATATGTCCGAACCGAGGCGGTAGATGGAGGCCTCCCGTCGCGCTGAACTCAATCCCCTTCTTGACTTAAGTCCCACCGACAATGTCACACAAAAATTGCCAGTCGTAAAGTGCCATTTTCGGGCCCCGCGTTCGGGTGACTTAAGGACTAGTCCTTTTGGGTGTTCGGGCACCGAGCGAGCTATGCCGGCAAGTAGCGGCAAAAACGGTAACGACAAACGGTCCCGAGCTAATCGCCAGAGCGGCCGACAATCGCTGCCAACAGGCGTTCGGCGTCGGCTTGTTGGTCGGGGTGGCGATCGGCTCCGAAGGCCTCGGCGGTGACTACCTCGCCGACCTCACGGAGGCGTGGGTCGGGGAGTGGTCCGGCCATGAGCGCCTCGACGTACTCCCGGATCGTTTCGTGCGGTTGGCGGGGACGATCGTGTCGTGCCCCTGAGTGCTCCAACTCCTCCGTGACCTTCTCCACCCAGGTTCGACGGGCTTTTCGTCGCCTCTCGCTGACGATTCGGCCAGTGACCGATACCAGCATCCCACCGAAGCCTCCGACGAGGACGACGGCCAGCGTGATGCCGAGCCCGCGACCAACCAGGCCGGCGTTCTCACGAGCCCAGGCGGCCACCACGGCTCCGGCGTTGGCTGGCGGATCAAACTCCCCGGCCAGCGGAACCTGAGCAGTTGGGTCGAAGCCCTGCCATCCAATCCCGGGGAAGTAGACCTCCGCCCAGGAGTGGGCGTCCGAGGCGCGGACTTCGTACAGGCCGGTTAATGAGTTGCGTTCACCGGGAATGAACCCGACCGCCAGGCGACTCGGGACGCCAAGCGACCGGAGCATGACGACCAGGCTCGTGCCGATCTGCTCGCAGAAACCCTGACGGGTCTCAAACAGGTACTCGTCGACCGAATCCGCTCCCTCGGGTAGCGGAGGGATGTCCAAGCTGTAGGTGGTGTTCTCGGCCATCCAAGCTTCAAGCGCCTTGATCTTGTCATAAGTGGTCGGGGCGTCGGCGGTGACCTCTCGAGCCAGATCGAGAACTCGCTGGGGCACGTCGTCGGGTAGTCGGAGGAACGGGTCCAGGGAGACGGGGAGATCGCTCCGCAGAGGATCGCTGACTCGCAGGAGAGCTTCGGTCACGTGCGGTCGCTCGCTGATCACCGTATAGACCGCGCCTCTCCCGAGGTCCGAACCAGCCCGTAGTGCCCCGTCGGGTTGCTGGAACAGAAAGCGCGAGTCGAAGTAGACCTCGGAGATCCGGTAGGCGCCGAAAACAAGGTTTGGTCCCGGCTGTTCGATATAGAAGGTCTGGATGAAGTCGTCAGCCTGCACCGGGGTATCCCCAACGGTGAGCGGAACCTGGATCGGAGCAGGGCCGCTGAGGGTTGCCGATGTGTCATCCGAGGCGGTCCACGTGACTCCGTCCCACACATCGAACGTTTGGCCTCGCCAGAAGGCGGGCGCCGAAGCACGTACTCGCATGACCAGCGTCCCGTCTGGTCTTCCCCGGGCTGACGTGTCGAGTTGCTCGGCAAAGCCGAAGTAGCCCGAACTGGCTCCGCCGCCGGATGAGTCCTGTTGATTCTGGCTGCCCCGGTTGCCAAGGGAAGGATTCGACAGCGAGCCGGGCGTCCCCAGAGCATTCGAGGATGGGAGGTTCGCCGGAAAGGTCAGGGCCCGTGACGCTCGCGCACTGGGTAGCGCCAGGAAGACGGCCACCGCGATGATGGTGAGAAGCCGACAGCTTTGGCGCCTGCTCTCGCCGCTCCGGCAGCAATCGAGGCACCAGGCTTTCCGAGGGTCGGCAAATCGGTGACCGAGCTGCGATACGCGAGCAGCAAGGAGATCATCAGTCCGCTCGCCCACAACAGGATGAACGCCCCCAACGTCGACGAGATCGATAGAGCGGCGGTAATGGCCATCATGGCGGCCGATGACGCCAGAGAAAACATGAGGTCGCGACGGGCCGGGACGTGGAGAGAATGGATTACCTGCACCCAGAGGAAGAGCTCGGCGAGGGGAACTTGAATATCAACTAGTCCTTCTTGGAATGACGAAACCAGCTCACCGAAGAAGCCGATTACAGACACGACAAGGGCAACGGCCAGGACTGCTTTCAGCTTGAGAGCGTCCGAATGACGCATCCGATACGAGACCGCGAATCCGACCGGGATGCCGACCATCGCGACGAGAGCGGGAGCCGTTCGGACAAACCCCTGGGCTATCAGAGCGATCACCGAAATCATCACGGTTGCTCCGACCGCGACCCTCACCGAGATGAAGGGTTCCGGGTCGGTGGCGAGGTTGGCCTCCCGAATGGTGTCAGCCAACTTCATGGCACGTGCACGACGGTTGCGGTATGGCCGTCGTCCGGTGGGTTGGCTGGGGTCGCCGCTCGTTGCGTAGGCGAGGCGCCGTCCGGCCTCCAGCATGGATCCAACCGAACCTGCATGTGGTCCGCTCTTCTCGGCCGTCAAGAGACGGACCGGGACGCCGGCGGTTAGTCCACGCTGCACATGTCCGTACGCCAGACTTGCCCGATGGTCGGCTTCGTCCGGTGGGCAGTTGAGATCGAGGCGTATCACGAGGTGCGGAGCGTCGGGAGACTCCAGTTCCTTGACCACCGGATGGTTCAACCGGGCGGTGGCCGGCCAATGAATCATTCGAAGGGAGTCGCCCTGCTGGTAATCGCGTATTGATCGAACCGTCTCGCCGGCGCCGGTCCGCCTGCCGACCGCTTCTGAGCCGGTCGCCGGGCTTGAGGAAACGGTCGCAAAGGCCACCGACTCCACCCGGGGCGCTACCGCGATCGGCGGGTCGATGACCACGGTGACCTGTCGGGTTGCCCAGACCAGCCCGATTGGCGACGCGGTCGCTAGCTCGGCGACCACCTGAGTGATGACTCCTCGTTTCGGGGCAACGGCTCGCACGGTTCCCGCGGTTGGGATCGTCGCACCCACCCACTCGGATTCCGGCTTAAGCAGTCGCAGGCGTCCGGATTGGGGGCGACCGTCGACGCTCAGATGTATATCGAACGGACGCCCGGCAACCGCATCGTCCGGCGCGTCCATGGTGACAACCACGCGGCGGATGGCGAACCATGGCCCGATGAGGCCCATAAGGAGGAGGCTGAGAGCGATGGCAAGCAGCACTGTCAGCCATCCTGCTCCAGTCGTGCGGGAGGCGATCAGGAACGCCAGAGACAAGGCTCCGATCGTATAGACACCGCGGGTGGGCCGAATCCGAACCCGCGTGTTAGCCACGCGGTACTGGGACCGAACGCAACAAGTCGTCCATGATGGCCCTGGCAGCCGTGACGTTGGTTCCGCCCGACAGGATGATCCGATGGGACAACACGGCGCTCGCCACCGCTTTGACGTCGTCGGGTGTGACAAATCGCTGGCCCACTGTCGTCGCATGGCCCCGGGCGACTGCCAACATGCCAAGGCTGGCTCGAGGAGAAGCACCAAGTGAGATCTCCGGATGCTGCCGGGTCGCGGTCACGATGTCGAGGATGTAGTTGGCGACCGACTCGCTGCAGTGGAGGCTGCGGACTTCTTTGATAGCTTTGGCGAGCGTTTCGGCAGTGACTACTGCTTGGAGGTCCGCTAGCTGACCAGCACCGCCGTCACCCATGAGCAAGCCTCTCTCGGTTTGGCGGTCGGGAAGACCCATTTCGAAAATGGCGCTGAAACGATCCAGTTGGCCCTCGACAAGCGGGAAGGTACCGGCATGTTCAAAGGGATTCTGGGTGGCGATGAGAAAGAATGGGTCGGGTAGGGCATGGGTTGTTCCATCAACCGATACCTGTCGCTCTTCCATGGCTTCGAGGAGAGCAGCCTGGGTCCGGGGAGTCGCCCGGTTGATTTCGTCGACAATCACTACGTTTGCGAATAGCGGCCCCGGTCGGAAGTGCCACGATTCGGTAGACCGACGGTAGATAGCGACGCCAGTGAGGTCGGCCGGCAGTAGGTCGGGAGTGCCCTGGACTCGACGAAACGTTCCGCCAATGGAAGCAGCCAGCGATTTGGCGAGGAGGGTTTTGCCAACGCCAGGAACGTCTTCGACCAGGATGTGGCCCCCTGACAGGAGCGTGGCGACGATGAGGCGCAGTTCGGCCGGTTTGCCACGGATGATTTTCGAGAGGTTACCGAACAGGCTTGAGGCGACTTGTGACCCCAATGGGGCCCCGGTCGGGGCCGAAGGGACGGCGGGCGGCGCAGTTTGCATAATGGGTGTATCGGCACGGTTGGGGCGCCAATTTAGGATCGAATACGCGGAATTCGGTTCAGACAGCCGGGATCAAATCGGGGGTCTGGTCCGAAGCGTTGGTCTGGATGATCGAGATTGCCCCGAGAATCATGACCCCGCCCACGATCTGGCCCAGAGTGAGCTGCTGGGCCAGGTACATCCAGGCAAGAATCGTTGCGACCAACGGCTCCCACGTGGCCGTAAGCCCGATGAGCGGCGCCGGGGCCAAACCGAGTGCTTTGATTTCCAGAGCGAAGGGGACGATGGTTCCGACCACTACCACCGCGGCGAGCTGCCACCAGCCGGTGCGGGAGATGTCGGTGGGGAACGTCCAAACCGGAACCGCCACCAGCCAGATCAATGCCGCTACGCCAAATCCGTAGGCCATGATGGCGTACGAGCTGAGGTCCTTGCTGAGTTTCTCAGCCAGAGCCAGGTAGAACGCGAACGAGATCGACGAAACAACCCCGGCCGCCAAGCCAGGGAGGTTGAGTTCGGCGCCGCTCCATGCCTGGGCGACTAGCGAGACGCCGATGAGCGCAGCCGCGGACGCCACCCACGCGGCCGGCGCAACTCGCTCACCCCGGACCCACCGATTCCAGGCGAGAAGGTAGACGGGGGCGATGAACTGGATCGTGGCCCCCGGGCCTACGCCGATGAGGTCGATCGCAAGGTAGAACGAATACGTGACCGTTGCCAGCGAGACGCCGAATGCGACGACGATCGGCCAGGCTTTCCCGGGGAATTCTCGCTTCCAGAGCACATACGGCAGAAAGGCCACGGTGCCACCGAGTGCCCGCACCTGGGCGACCCGCACCACCGGTATTTCGGCGAACACGGCAGCCGCCAATGCTCCGGCGAGCCCCCACATGGTCGCGGCGATCAGCGCCAAAATGATGCCCGTACGAACTCGCATCGGTTACAGAGTAGGTGATCGCAAGGTGGGTAGATTTCGTTACCCGGCTCAACGGGTACGCTTGGATTGTTGAGGAGGTAAGTGCTGGTGGCAGACAATCTCAAGCTCTATTTGGCCGGTGAGTGGGTCGAGGGGACGAGCGGCGAACACTACGAACTCATGTCCCCGGTCACGGGCGAACACCTCGCCAACGTGCCCGTCGCCAGCCAGGCCGACATCGACCGAGCCGTGCTGGCCGCACGCCAGGCTCAGGACGAGTACCGGCACTGGTCGGCATTCGAGCGGGCGGATTTATGCTTGCGGGTCGCCGCCGAAATTGAACCGCTCATCAGCGAGATCGCCCGGATCCAAACGCTGGAGCAAGGCAAGCCCTATCACTCTGAGTCTCTAGAAGACATAACCGAGGCCAATCAGTATTTCTACAACGCCGCCGAGGATGTCAAGCGGTTGATGGGCGACGTCATACCGACTTCGTCTCGTACCAAGCGGATGTTTACGTTCCGTCGACCGGTCGGGGTGTGGGCAGCCATTACGCCATGGAACTTCCCTGTGACCATCCCGCTTGAGTACATCGGACCCGGGTTGGCCACCGGTAACGCAGTCATCACCAAACCGCCGTTCCACACTTCGTGGGGCTTGTTGAAACTTGCGGAGGCGTTCGACGCCGCCGGGGTTCCCAAGGGACTCCTGTCGATCATTCCTGGTGCCGGGGCCATTGGCGAAGCCCTCGTTACCCATGACGGCGTCGACGCGATTGGATTCACCGGGTCGTCAGAGACCGGCCGCAAGATCATTTCGCAAATGGGCATTAAGCGCTCGATCATGGAGATGTCAGGCAACGGTCCAACGATCGTGACCGCTGACGCCGACGTGGCGGCGGCAGCCGAAGCTGCGGTCTACGGGACCTACTACAACGCCGGCCAGGTGTGCTGTGCGACGGAGCGAGTGATCGTTGTCGACGAAGTGCACGATGAGTTCGTTGCCGCCAGTCTGGAGGCAGCCAAACTGGTGAAGCTCGGGGATCCGTTTGATGAAACCACCAACATGGGTCCCCTCAACAATGAGCCGACCGCCGCCAAAATGGACCGGCATATTGCTGACGCTCGCTCGCGGCGGCGGAGAAATTCTCGTCGGCGGTGGTCGAGCCAGTGGCTTCCCGACCGATCTGTATTACGAGTTCACCATGATCGACCGGGTGCCTGAATCCAGCGACGTTTCAAAGGAGGAGTCGTTCGGTCCGGTTATGCCGATTTTGTCGGCGAGCTCCGACGAAGAGGCTGTGGCGCTCGCCAATCGATCGAATCTCGGACTCCAGGCCGCCGTGTTTACCAACTCGCTGCAGAAGGCTTTTTGGTATGCCGACCGGATCCGCTCCGGCACGGTGGTGGTCAACGATTCAACAGACTTCTGGGAAACCTTCCAACCGTTTGGTGGAGCCGCCGGCACTGACACTGGCTGGGGACGAGGGTCGATTGAAGAATTCACCGATCTTCAGACGCTTGTCATTGACATCGGCTGAATTCTCGGAACGAGACTCGCTATGACTCGTGTCGGTAGAACCCGGCCTCGGATGGGGGTAACGGATCGTTGCCGAGGATCAAGTCCGCGGCTTTTTCCGCCAGCATCATGACCGGCGCATAGATGTTGCCGTTGGTGACATAGGGCATCACGGATGCATCGACGACGCGTACGCCTTCCACGCCTCTGACCTTCATGGTGAGCGGATCGACAACGGCGTCTGGTCCGGTTCCCATCTTCGCTGTGCCGCACGGATGGAGCGCGGTTTCGGCGTCGTGTCGGACCCACTCGAGAATCTCCTCGTCGGTTGATACGGTGGGTCCTGGGGATAGCTCGCCGCCGTTGAATGGGTCAAAGGCAGGCTGGGTCAAAATGGAGCGGGCGGCACGAACTGCCTCTTTCCACTCGCGTCGATCCTGGTCGGTGGATAGGTAGTTGAACCGCAAGGCTGGTTTGTCTTTGGGGTCGGTTGATTTGATCTTCACCGACCCGCGCGGATCAGAAAACATGGGTCCGATGTGGACTTGGTAGCCGTGTCCCTTGGTCGGCACCGTTCCGTCATATCGGATCGCGATCGGCAGGAAGTGGAACATGAGGTTCGGCCACTCGACCTCGTCGTTCGAGCGGATGAAGCCGCCCGCCTCGAAGTGGTTAGATGCCGCCGCCCCTTTGCGCCGGAACAGCCAGTCAAAGCCAATCTTGGGGCGACGCCACCAGTCAAGGGCCGGGGACATAGAAACGGGTTGGGTGCAGGCGTACTGGATGTAGACCTCCAGATGGTCCTGCAAGTTCTCGCCAACCCCGGGTACGTCGGCAACAACCGGTATCCCCAACTCCTCCAGGTCGGCCGGGTTCCCGATCCCGGACAGTTGCAGGAGTTGCGGCGTATTGATGGACCCCGCTGAGCAAATAACTTCCCGGGCTGCCACGAAGTGTTGTCTCCCGGCCTTCGTGTATTCGACGCCAACGGCGGTCGTACCCTCGAAACGGATCTTCGTGGTCATGGCCCTCGTGATGATGGTCAAGTTGGGTCGATTCATCACCGGGTGCAGATAGGCTCGGGCGGCCGACAGCCGGCGCCCCTTGTGAATGTTGCGATCAAACTTGGCGAAGCCTTCCTGTCGGTATCCGTTGACGTCATCCGTCAGTGGATACCCGGCCTGAACCGCCGCTTCGAGAAAGGCACCGAACAGGGGGTTAACTGCCGGGCCGCGTTCCATCGCAAGAGGTCCCTCGTCGCCGCGCCAGTCATCGCCACCGGCCAGACAGTTCTCCATTCGTTTGAAATAGGGAAGGCAGTGGGAGTAGTCCCAACTCTCCATGCCAGGGTCGGCCGCCCATCGCTCGTAGTCCATGGCGTTGCCGCGTTGAAAGATCATCCCGTTGATGCTGCTCGACCCGCCCAGCACCTTGCCCCGGGCGTGGTAGACGCGGCGGCCGCCCATTTCCGGCTCGGGTTCGGACTCGTATTTCCAGTCATATAGGCGGTTGCCGATCGGGATCGAGAAGGCTCCCGGCATGTGAATGAAGATGTCCCACTTGCGATCGGGGCGCCCGGCTTCGAGCACCAGCACCTGATGGTTGGGGTTGGCGCTCAGTCGATTGGCCAGTGCCGACCCGGCCGAACCGCCGCCGACGATCACATAGTCATAGGCCATAGTCCCTCCGGCTTCGCACGACGCCATGTCCATCGGCAGGTAGAGCGTTCGCTGATCGTTGATCGGCCATCACGAGGAGAAGGTTGGGGCGTTCCATCGGGTCGAGACATTACCAACTTGTGAGTCTGCGGCCTCAACGACCAGCCGATGCAATCCAACTAGTCGGTGCGCTTTCGAGGGACAACGACAGTCCCACACGAGTCACATCGGAAGGCATCCGCGCTGTGGTTGAAGAAACCGGTGGTGATCGGTATTCCACCGAGGTCCCCGCTGATTCCCCGCCGGACTTTGAACTTCACTCCGGGCGACCGTCCTAGGATTGACCCTTCGGTCATATCGGTGGAGCACATTGGACATTGCATTCGGTAATCGTGGCATATCGCCGGGCCTGAGCAAAACGTCTGGCGGTCAGGTGACATGATCGTATCTGGCGGGCAAGCGACGTTCGACGTCGACGCCATTGTCTTCGACAAAGATGGCACGCTGATCGACCTCGACAGTACGTGGTTTGGAATCACCGAGGCTTGGATCGAGGCGGTCGCAGCCGACCCGGGCGAAACCGAGCTTCTGAAGCTGTCGCTTGGCCTCGACAACCGGGGGTTCCTGGTGCCGGGTGGCGTGGCCGCTACTGGTACCTTCCGGGAGATCGAGCACGCGACCAGGCACACCCTGGCTGCCAACACGTCAACTATCGACGACCGGCTCGAAGCAGCTCGTGAGATCGTCGCCCGGGCGATCCCTAACTTGCCGGTCCATCCAATCGGCGACGTTCGCACCACGATGCGCCGGTTGACCGCGCACGGGCTGGTTCTCTGTGTGGCTTCGAGCGACGACGAAGCAACGATTGTGCGGCACCTCGACCAGCTGCAGATCGCAGAATTTGTCTCGGCGCTGATCGGGGGAGACGGACCGGTTACGCCCAAGCCTCATCCAGCCAGCTTGTGGTACCTCAGCGAGCGGGTAGATATCGCGACGGAAAGAATGCTGATGGTTGGCGACTCATTTACCGATCTTGGCGCAGCCCGGGGCGCCGGGGCGGCTGGGATCCTGGCGGTCGCGCCTCGTCACCATCCGAGTCCGATCGAAGAGCTATCCGACGGACTCATTGGTTCAATTCAAGAAATTGTCGTAACCGGCTGAGCGGTTACGGCTCCTGAGGTTGCATCGCGTATCGCGTCCACGAACTCGATGGCCGATCCGGCCCGGACCGCTGCGACCACACGAACGACTTCTCCGTAATCAGACTCGACGATTGACGCTTCAAAGCTGGTCAGCACCTGCGTGATTGGCGACGATAGGCCGTAGGGATACGCGAGTTCCCATTCGCTCAGGATCGGTCG
Source organism: uncultured Acidimicrobiia bacterium (assembly GCA_963835515.1). Lineage (GTDB taxonomy): Bacteria > Actinomycetota > Acidimicrobiia > Spongiisociales > JAENVV01 > JAENVV01. Next base: position 20,790 of record CAWIFX010000005.1, read on the forward strand.
GCTCACCATGGTGGCGGCTTCGAGCACCGCTGCCGCAGCACCGCCATACGCCCGGATCAGGCCACCAGTTCCCAGGTTGGTTCCGCCGTAATACCGGGTGACGACGACAACGATGTCGTGGAGATCGGCTCCCTGAATCCTGCGCAGAATGGGTGGCCCGGCCGTCCCACCCGGTTCGCCATCATCGGAGCTTCGCTCCCGCCCGTCACTCAGCCGATACGCCCAGCAGTGGTGAGTCGCCCCCGGTTCTTGGTGCTTGATGGAATCCACCAAAGCCAGGCACTCTGGCTCGTTTGTCGCCGGTGCGGCATCGGCGATAAACCGAGATCCATTGATCTTGTCGATCTCGTGACGAGTCGGCCGTTCGATCGTCAGGATTTCGTCGTTATTCATCTGGTGGAACGTTAGCGATGGGTGCGGTTCCCACCGACCGAGGGAGGTGCTTCGTCTATGTTGGTGCACAGCGAGGAGGGCTACATGGTCAAGTTTTCCGACGGCCCGGAGATCGAAGTCGTCGTCGATATTGCTGCGCCACCTGAACGGGTTTGGGAGCTTATCTCTGACATCAATCTGCCGGCACGGTTTCAGAGCGAGTTCAAGCGTGCCGATTGGGTCACCGAGGGGCCAGCTCTCGGAGCTGAGTTCACGGGCTACAACGAACGTAAGGGTTTTGAGTGGGACACCACATCGTGGCTTGTTGAGTACGAACCGTTGAAGTCGTTCGGGTGGGCGGTGTCCGATCCGGTGAACCCGGGAGCAACCTGGACGTATCGGTTGTCAGAAACTGCCGACGGCACCAGGTTGATCTTTCATCGACGGCTCGGTCCTGGCCCCAGTGGGATCACCTCCATCATTGGCAGGCATCCCGAAGACGAGGAAGCGATCATCGCGGCACGTGACGCCGAGCAGACTCTCAACATGCAAAGTGTCGTCGACGGGATCAAAGACCTCGCCGAAGCGTTGGATTGACCGAGCGCTAAGCGTTCGCCCCGAAGATTGACTTGACCTCGAGGAACTCCTCGAAGCCATGCTCGCCCCACTCGCGGCCATTGCCGGACTGTTTGTAGCCGCCGAACGGTGCATTCGGGTCGCCAAGCGCTCCGTTCACGTGAACCATTCCGGTCCGGATCTGGCGGGCAACTCTGCGAGCCCGGTCCTGGTCGCCCGACGACACATAGCCGGACAACCCGTACTGGGTGTCGTTCGCAATGCGAATCGCATCAGCTTCGTCTTGGTAGCCGATGATGGATACGACCGGGCCAAAGATCTCCTCGCGAGCAATGGTCATGTCGTTCGTGACGTTGGCGAACACGGTTGGCTTGATGAAGTAGCCGCGCTCATGGCCTTCGGCACGGCCCGTGCCACCCGTTACGAGTTCGGCGCCTTCGTCGATGCCCATCTCGATCAGGGCCTGGATTTTGTTGTACTGCGACTCAGAAACGACCGGACCGATCGTCGTGGCTTCGTGGCCGGGATGGCCGACGACGATGTTTTCTGCGGCGGCTTTTGCGTAACCGGCTGCTTCGGCCATCCGGGCCTGTGGCACGAGGATCCTCGTACCGGCATTGCACGACTGGCCCGAGTTGCGGCACATACCTTTAACATCACGGGCGATGACAGCTTCCAGGTCGGCGTCGTCAAGGACGATGTTGGCCGACTTTCCCCCGAGTTCCTGGGCGACCCGCTTGACGGTCGGAGCCGCGTTCTTGGCGACTTCGATGCCGGCGCGGGTGGAACCAGTAAAGGAGACCATGTCGACCTCAGGATGCGAGGAGAGTGGAACTCCGACGTTGATTCCGTCGCCCTGTATGAGGTTGAAGACCCCGGCTGGCACTCCGGCCTCGTCGAGGATCTCGGCGAAGATGATGGCGTTCAACGGAGCGAGTTCCGAAGGTTTCAAGACCATCGTGCATCCTGCCGCCAGGGCCGGTGCGACCTTGGTCGCGATCTGGTTGAGCGGCCAGTTCCACGGGGTGATCAATGCGCAGACTCCGACGGGTTCCTTGACGACGAGGGTCGTGCCGATCTCCTCTTCGAACTCATAACTCTCGAGTACCCGGCGCACGGTCTTGAAGTGGTTCAAACCAGACGGCACCTGAGCCCGCGATGAAAGGGAAAACGGTGCGCCCATCTCGTCGCTGACCGCCGAAATGAGGTCATCCATCCGGGTCTTGTAGACCGAAATGATTGAATCGAGGAGCTCCATGCGCTCCTCCCGGGTTGTTTCGCCGTAGGTTGCGAAGGCAGCTCTGGCTGCGTTGACCGCCGCGTCAACGTCGGCCGGTCCGCCCATCGCGATGGTGGTTAGGACCTCTTCGGTCGCGGGGTTGATGACTTCGAGGGTTGCCGTGGTTGAGGGTGCCACCCACTGGCCATTGATGTAAAACTCGTGTTTGTGCTGCATCCCAGGAATCGTAGCGTCTACTTACCGGTTCAGTTCCCCCCGATTTCCAGCGGCGACCGTTGCAGGAGGCGGGTTACTTCTTGTTGGCGTTGGCTACCGCGACCGCACGTCGAGCCCACGACAGGAGTTCGGCAGGGTCACTCAGTACCCCGTCGGGGACCAACCAGTAAGGCATGCCGTGCTTATGTGATCCGGCGGCCTCGAAGATCGCATCGGTGGTCTCATCCGAGCGCAGAAAGACGGCGCCCTGTGTGTCGATGATCGTGAACATCACGCCGTCGCAGAATATCCCGACCCCTCCGAACATGCTCTTTGACGTCACGTTGCCAAGGGGAGTCCACTCCTCGCTGAGTAGTTCGGCCACTTCAGTTGGCGTTCCAGCGATTCGCATTGCAATCACTCTACGGTTTTGCGATAGGACCGCACCGCGAATGGTGCCGCCACGGCCACGATCCCGATTATCCAGGCCAGAGAGAGAAGCACTAGTGATCCGATGGTGGCGCCGCTGGCGGCAAGATGGGGTTCACCGGCGATGTAGGCGTCGCCGAGGATCAGCGCTCGTGCGGTGTTGGCGAGAACCGTCACCGGCTGGTTTTCAGCAAACGAGGCGAGCCACGACGGCATGGTCGACGTCGGTACGAAGACTGAACTGGCAAAGACCAACGGAAAGATCGGCAGAAAGCCGGCCGTTTGCGCAGCTTCCGGCGTCTTCACCTTCAGCCCGACCCAGGCCATGACCCACGACATCGAGTATCCGAAACCGAGGGCGAGCACGATGGCCAGCACCAGAGAGAAAAACCCGTTGAGAGGTCGAAACCCGATCAGGTACCCGACTGCGGTCATGAGACTGATGACGAATGCCGCTCGACCGACGTCGGCGAACGTCCGCCCGGCCAACACCGCCGACCGTGCCATCGGCAGTGACCGGAAGCGGTCGATAACCCCGGCCTGGAGGTCTTCCGTAAGGCCGACGGCGGTCGCCGTGGCTGCAAACACGACGTTCTGGACGATGATCCCGGGTAGCAAGTAGTTGATGTAGTCACCGAAAATCGGAGGAATAGATCGGGCGATTGAGCCGCCGAACACGTAGTTGAACAACAGGAGGAACATGACGGGCTGAACCGTTGAAAACAACAACAGTTGCGGGAGTCGGATGTTCCGGAGGAGGTTACGGCGGGTGATGATTCCAACGTGGCTGGCGGTTTGCGTCAGGGTGGTCATCGTGACCTCCTGCCTTTCTGCTTTTCAGGAACGGGAGTTTCTTCGGTTGCCTTGCCCGTCAACGTCAAGAAGACGTCGTCAAGGGTCGGTCGACGGAGCGCAATATCGTGGACTTCAATTCCCGAATCGTCGAGAACTCGGACGGCTTCCAGCAGGGAAGTGGCGGCTTTTGGTGCCGGGATGGTGACGGTCTTGCGGGCCGTATTGATGATCGGTTCAGCAATGGAGCCCCTGCGGAGGGCATCGGCCACGGAGGCGAGTTCGTCGCCGGTGTGGATTTCGATCACGTCGCCACCGACCTGCGTCTTGAGCTCGTCGGCCGTGCCTTCGGCGATCAGCTTGCCATGATCAATAACCCCGATCCGGGTGGCGAGGCGGTCGGCCTCTTCAAGGTACTGGGTGGTCAGCAGCAACGTGGTTCCGTCGGCCACAAGTTCGTTGATGATCTCCCACAGACCAAGCCGCGACCGCGGGTCGATGCCAGTGGTTGGTTCGTCGAGGAACAGAACCTCGGGACGGCCGACGATGGAGGCGGCCAGGTCGAGGCGTCGCTTCATGCCACCCGAGTAGGTCGTGACTTGCCGGTCGGCAGCGTCGGTGAGGTTGATCCTTTCCAAAACGTCGTCAGCCCGCTCTTTCGCCTGCTTCTTTGACAGGTTGTAGAGCCGCCCGACCATGATCAGGTTCTCGCGTCCGGTTTGGTAGCCGTCGACCGCGGCGTTCTGGCCCGCCAGTCCGATCTTCTCACGGGCGCCTTTGGCGTCCTTGATGACGTCAATCCCTGCCACATACGCCGATCCGGAGTCGGGTTTGAGCAGGGTTGTCAGTACTCGAATGAGCGTGGTCTTGCCCGCCCCGTTCGGTCCGAGCAGTCCGTAGATGATGCCTCGCTCGAACGAAACGGAAATGTCGTCGAGTGCTTTGACCGTGCCACCGAACGTGTGAACGATGTTCTCGGCTTGGACGATGATGTCTGTCATAGCTTCTCCCTGAGGCAGCATGTTGCGGCCAAGATCGTGAAGTTTACGACGACGTGTCGTTAACCCTCAATTGGCTAGAACAGGGCGTTAAAGGTCCACAACATGGCTAGGCCGGCGACCATCGTTAGTGAAAGGCTTTTCGTTCGATAGCCGACGAGGCCGGCGATGACTGCGGCATAGATCCGATGGTTGTCGAAGGCGATGGCGTAGCTGCCATCTACGAGTAGGACCGCGGGTAGGGCGATCGCCGGAAAGACGGCCGCGGGTACGAATCGAAGCGCTCGCTGCAACGCCGGAGGAATGCTGCCAGGACCAAGCAGGGCCAGGAAGGAGCCGCGCAGGAGAATGGTCCCGATTCCGATGGCGATCACGAGCAACCACGGGTTCATGTCGGGCGATCCACGACTACGCCTACGGTGATGCCGACCGCCGCCGCGACCAACAAGCCGAGGTTGAATGGCAGCGTCGCTGCCGCGATAGCCGTAAACCCTGAGGCAGCGGCCGCCGCATAAGTAGCCCGATCGACGAGGGCGGGAAACGTCAAGCCAATGAAGATAAGTGGCGCTGCGAACGTGAGCCCCCATGAAGCCGGAACGCCGGCACCGATGACGGCGCCGGCCGCAGTTGCCGTCATCCAAACCATCCAGAGAGTCACGCCGATGGCCGCCGAGTACCACTGGAGCTGCGGGTGGTCCTCGCCATCACTCGACCGGGTAACGGTTAGCGCGAACAGCTGGTCGACCATTAGATATGACAGAAACCATCGCCACGCTCTCGGTAGATGGCCGAGCGGTTTCACAAGCGTCGCGGAGTACATGACATGGCGAGCGTTGATCACGAGGGTGGTCCCGATGATGGTGGGCCAGGCCGCCCCGGCACCCAGCAGGGTCATAGATGCGATTTGGGCTGCCCCGGCGAAGATGAGACCAGACGAGGCGATAGCGAGACTCGTCGACACACCGGCACCAACCGCGGCTACCCCGACCACGAACCCAAACGGAGTGACGGCGAGGAGCAACGGGAGCGTGTCGATGAGGCCCGAACGAATCTCTTGTCGACGGGTTGGCTGGGGACTCGACGGAGTCACGAGCCGATCGGTCGCGGACGGATCTCCGATGCAACCGGGAACCAGCGCAGCGCCTCGGCTTCGAGTTCGAGACCGGGTTCTGGTTCGCACGGCGGTTCGTCGAGGGCGCGGTCGAGCAAGATCCGCGCCTCGTCGAGGTAGTCGGTAAGGGCGGTGCTACCGGCGGTCCGGCGCCGATCCGGATAGGTCATCGCTCCTGACTCGTAGCTGATCTCGGACAAGGCCATAGCGGTTCGTTCGGGCGCGTCTCGGTGTCGCCAACTGCCAGTGTGGGTGTCGAATCGGTAGCACGCGAGCAGTTTCCATCCCTCGTTGGCAATGAGGTGAACCGCATCGACGATGAAATCGAAGGTCTCCTCGGCGAGGAAGTAGTTGAAGTTCACCCGCACCCAACCGGGCTTGATCCCCTCGCAACCCCGCAGTATCTCTTGTTCGTATTGATGCGAGGTGTCCATGTCGATGCCGAGTAGTCGATGCCCATAGGGGCCGGCACATGAACACCCTCCCCGGCTTTGAATCCCAAACAGGTCATTGAGGAGTGCAACGACGAAGTTGTGGTGGAGGTACCGGCCTTCGTACCGAATCACGAATGAGACGATCGAGAGTCGGTCGGCGTCCGGATTGCCGAGTATCTCTATGTTCGGATTGGCTTGCCAGGAGGCAATCGCCCGCTTGATGAAAGCATGCTCGAGGGAGCGGATACGGTCCGACCCGACAGCCAGCTTCAGTTGGAACACCAGTCCGGCCCGGATGGATTCGATGATGGCCGGCGTGCCGCCTTCCTCGCGATGCTCAATGTCGGTCAGGTAAAGATGCTCTTCAGTATTCACGTAGGCAACGGTGCCACCGCCGGGCACGGCCGGGACCTTGTTCTTGAAGAGTTCCTTGCGAGCCACCAAGACCCCGGGGGTACCAGGACCTCCGATGAACTTGTGAGGGCTGATGAAGATCGCATCCTTGTGAGCGTCGTCGGGTCCGCCCGGGTCCATGTCGATGCCGATATAGGGGGCGGCCGCCGCATAATCCCAGAATGAATAGGCGCCATACCGATGAAGCAAGGAAGCCACCGCGGCGTGGTCGGTGATGATGCCGGTGACGTTGGAAGCTGCGGAGAAACTGCCGATCTTGAGCGGGCGGGCTTCGTATTCTTTGAGGGCCACCTCGAGCGCCGCCAGGTCAATATGCCCATCGCGGTCCTCGGGGATCCGGACGACGTCGGCGATCGATTCGCGCCAGGGGAGCTCGTTCGAATGATGTTCGTAGGGACCACAGAACACGACAGGGCGTTCTTCGGCGGGAATGCGGTCGCTAAGCCCGTACTGCTCATCGAGCTCGGCGGGAATTCGTAAACCGAGAACCCGGATCATCAGGTCGACGGCTCCCGTCGATCCAGAACCGACAAACAAGACTGCATGCTCATCGGTTGCTCCTACGCCCTCACGGACCAGGCGTCGAGCATCGTCGCGGAACCGGGTTGTCTGGCGTCCCGTACCAGACGTCTCGGTGTGGGTGTTGGCGTACAGCGGTAGGACTTCATGGCGGATGAAGTCCTCGATAAACGTCAGTGAGCGCCCAGATGCGGTGTAGTCGGCGTAGGTGACCAGTCGAGGACCGAACGGCCCATCGACGACATCGTTGTCACCGATGACCGATGATCGGATGGTTTCGATGATGTCCATCTTGGAAGGCTACTTGACTGGCCGCGTCGTCACTGCCCGCACCAGCGCCTGGATCGTGAAGATGCCGATGATGATTGGTGCAAAAGTGAAGCCGCGCTGATACAGCAAGTAGGCCACGGCGGCGCCAACGAGCAGTCCAATGATGGCTCCGTGCAACCGACCCGACCCTGGCAATGCCTTCTCGATCAACTCGCTCATGATCGTGCCCCCATCCAGACCCCCGATCGGGAGGAGGTTGAACGCACCGATGACGGTATTCGCCCACACAAATACGGCGAGGAAAAACACGACTGAGTTGCCCGCGTTCAGCGCATCTCCGAGATAGACCCGCCAGGGCGTGTCGAGGACTAGTTCTGCCAGGCTTCCGAAAGCGCCCACCGATGCTGCCAGCCAGAGCAGGACACCGATAATGATCGACGTAACCGACCCGGCTGCGGCAACGGCGATGCGTGGCCACCCGGTGTTTCGACCTCCCACCCAGCGTGTGACGCCTCCCAATCCGTGCAGCGTTATGCCCTGGACCTCGCCGCCAAGAGCCCTGGCCACAAACGCGTGGCCAAGTTCGTGCACGAGGATCGATAGGACGGCAGCAAGGCCGGCGACGACAGCGACGGCCGGTTCGAAGCCCTGACCGACGAAGTAGAAGAGCAACAACATCGTGATGTTGAACTCGATCGGAAATCCAAAAAGTCGAAATCGCATTAATAGTCCTCGTCGGGGCGCCGCTGCTTTGAGGGCTGGACCCGAGGAGGCTCGCCGGGTTGTTTGGGATAGTGGGGTGGCCACGGGGCATCGCCGATTCCGTTGTCTTCGTCCCGTGCCATCCACTCCAGCAAGGTCGTTATCGAACCAGCGTGATCGTCCATGGTGGCGGTGAGCTCGCCGACATCGGCGTAACGGCTGGCGAATGTGTCCATCGGGAATCGCTCGATCGAGATCTCGTCCAATTCTGCCCAATCGAATGGGGTCGAGACGAATCCGGTCGGTCGGACGCCGTAGGCAGAGGAAACCGTTTTGTCGCGAGCCATCTGATTGAAATCGATGAAGACGCCGGACCGCTCTTCTTTCCACCACTTCGTGGTGACTGCACCGGGCATCCGCCGCTCCAGTTCCCTGGCGAAGGCCAGGACGGCCCGCCGCACCTGGAAGAAGTCCCAGATCGGCTCGATGCGCACATACACATGGATGCCCCGGCTGCCAGATGTCTTAGGCCAGCTGACCAGGCCGACCTCGTCAAACAGGTCCTTGGCGCCCCGGGCAGCAGCCCGCACGTCGTCGAATCCGAACCCTTCCGTAGGGTCAAGGTCGATCCGCAACTCGTCCGGATGATCGATGTCCTCCGCCCGAACCGGCCACGGATGAAAATCAAGACATCCGAGTTGGGCAAGTCGTAAAACGTCCGCTTCGGTTCTGGGGACGTTCATGATCCCGGGACGTTGGGACGGGAACCGGATCTCGACGGTCTCGAACGGTGAGTTCTTGTCGGCGCGCTTGTGATAGACCGGCGGTTCGGTGACGCCCTTCATGTAGCGCTTCAACATGGTTGGCCGACCGAAGATCCCGTTGATGGCGCCTTCGGCTACCAGGGCAAAATGATTGGCGACATCGAGTTTGGTCCAACCCCGATCGGGGAAGACGATTCGATCGGGCGAGGAAATCCGCACCGTCTCCACGTCGACGTCGATGAAGGCTTCTTTAGCCATGGGCGATCATGTCGGAGAAGCCCAGTCCATCGGGGCGTTCGAGTTGGTCCATCGTGCAGTCGGCGGCGTCTTTGTCGGGTCGCCACCGATGGAACCGGGTCGCGTGACGGAACCGGTAGCCCTCCAATTGGTCGTAGCTGATCTCGATCACGACGCCCGGCACGATGGGTACCCACGACAGGTCTTTGCCCGTCGACCATCTGCTCTCGCCGCCAGGCGCCCTGGCTTCCTCGCCGAATGAATCGTCCGACTTAAGGGCTTCGAATTGAGCGAGCATCTCGACGCGATCTGCGTCCTGGAACCCCGAACAGTGGCCGATAAAGTGCAGCTCGCCTTCGTCGTTGTACAAGCCGAGCAGCAGCGACCCGATCTTGTCGCCGTCCTTATGGATCCGGTACCCACCGACAACGCAGTCGACGGTGCGCCGATGCTTGATCTTGATCACCGCCCGTTTTCCGTGGATGTAAGCCTGGTCGAGTGGCTTGGCGATGATTCCGTCACACCCGGTTGGTTCAAACTCGTCGAACCATCGCTTCGCCAGTTCCTCATCGGTCGTGGATGGCGTGAGGTTCCACGGAGCATCGAGTCCGGCGAGCAGCTGTTCAAGGCGGCCCCGGCGTTCATGGAATGGAAGCGCACGCAAGTCCTCGCCGCGGTCGGCGAGCAGGTCGAAGGCCACCAACTGTGCCGGGATTTCTCCCGACAATTTCTCCACCCGGGAGGCGGCCGGATGAAGCCGGAGTTGCAGTGTGTCAAAACTTGTTTCGTCGTCGATCACCACCACAATCTCGGCATCGACCACGGTTCCTTCCGGGAGCTGAGCGATCGCGGGAGCGAGCTCAGGGAAATATCTGAGGAGTGGTCGTTGGTTGCGCGAGTCGATGCGCCCTTCCGGGTTCGACCATACAACGGCGCGGAAACCGTCCCACTTTGGCTCGTAGGCGAACGAGCCTTTCGGCCACTTTTCGGAAACCTTGGCTTCCATCGTTTCGATCGGGGGAGGAAAAGGCCACGTCATGATGCAATACAAGCACGCAACACCATTTGTGAATAGCAACACACGGCCGGTACGCTCTATCGGGTGTCTGTGGCGGACAAGGCATCCATTCGTGCAGTTCTTGCACTTCTACTCACCGGATTGATCTTCGGGCTTATTTGGCTCACCGGTGGTGCCAACGCGCGGATTAGAGATGCCGCAGCAGCCGAGGCCCTTCCCTCTACCTCGATGGCTACCGCCTCGACAGTCAACCTTCCGGCCGACCCACCGCTTGAGGCCGGCACCCTGATCGAGCTCGATACCCTCACGGAACCGAAGGAAGGCGCCGCCTTCGCTGCGCTGGCGGCCCCTGCTTCGACAACCGTCGAGGTAGCTCCGACCAGCCTGCCTCCAACCACCCAGCCGTCAACCACGAGTACCGAACCATTGACGACCACTACCGCCGAGGTCGAGACAACCACCACCGTCCAGGCGACCACGAGCACCACCCACGATCATCCGACCACCACCGTTGCCGACACCACCACCACTACGGAAGCACCGACGACGACCACAACGGTTGCTTCGACTACGACAACTACCGAGCCCCCTACGACGACCACGACAACCGGCGGTGAATACTCGGGAGTGCTTTCTGAGTCCGAAGCACGGGATCTGTTCAGTCAGTACTTCTCGGGCGACGATGTTGACGTGGCGATGCGAATTGCGATTTGCGAGAGCAGCCTCAACACCAATGCTTACAACCCGGCCGGATACGGCGGGCTCTTCCAACACTCGATCGCCTACTGGGATAGCCGGGCGGCTGCGGCGGGGTGGGCCGGCGCCAGCATCTACGATGGAGCAGCAAACACGGCTGTCGCTTACTGGCTCTATAGCCAGAGCGGTTGGTCGCCCTGGCCGAACTGTTGAGAGGATCGTGTGGCTGCAGTTGACATCGCCGGGTTCGTCGCCGACCTAAAAAGCCATGCGATGGATCACGGTTTCCACGTTCACGACGAACGCCATTTCATCGAGACGTACTCACTGAGCCAGATGTGGGAGATTGATGTGCATCCGGAGCAGACGTGTGGTGGGGCATTGGACCTGCACATGGCCCTCGATGTAGATCCCCGCGTCCTCCTCGACTTCGAAGACCACGTACGTGATCTCCCGGTCGATGTGGATGGGCCTGACGACGTGTTCGGGCTTACGCTCGGTTTCAACTGGGGTTTGCCTCCCCTTGAACAACAGCCGGACCTGCTGGTGCTTGCCACCGAACTGGCCGGTATCGGCGGCATGAAGTTTCCGGTTGAGGTCTCGGCGATCGACTCGTTCGGGGCGGTGACCGACGCGGCTGAGCGCCGGGTGGTGGTTGTCGGACGAATCGGTATTTCGCTGGCTGACATCTTCATGGGCAATGAGCAGCTTTGTGATGAGCTGGATCTCGCCCACGACATCAGCATTTACCTGAACGACCTACTGGTGACCTGAACGTTCAAACACAGGTGCCGGGAAGGTACCCTCAGATCAGCGACCTGCGGAACGAGCGGAACATGGACGACTACACCTTCTTGACCACGATGGGCAACGTGGCAGCCTCGGTGACGGTGGTCACAACTTTTGACACGGCTGACAAGCCCACCGGCCTCACGGTTAGTGCATTCTCCTCAGTCAGCCTTGATCCACCGCTCGTGTTGGTGTGTCTGGGGAAAGAGGCGTCATCGCTGGAAGCCATCCGCCAGCGAGGTGGCTACACGGTGAACTTCATGGCCGCTGGCACCGGTGACCTGGCGCTGGCCATGGCCCTGCGATCCGATGACCGCTTCGCCGACGTCGCTTATGACAGTCCATCGACCGGGGTGGGGGGCCCGATCCTCACCGATTCGATATACGCCTATTTCGAGTGCGCCGTGGAGTCCGAGATCGACGCGGGAGATCACGTGATCTTTATCGGGCGGGTGCTGGCTGGCGAGTTCCTCCGGGAGCGCGAACCGCTTGTCTACTGGCGGCGCGGATTTGCCGAAGTGTCACACTGATGGGAGTGGGACCGGTGTGGCCGGCCGGGGTTTTGGTCTTCACGAGTTCGGACCGTTTCGAGGAAATGGCCCGGTTCTATCGGGACGTCCTGGCGCTACCGGTCAGATCGGATCGGCCCGGCTTCATCAATTTTGCCTTTGGTGATCAACGGTTAACGGTGGCGATTCACTCCGAGGTGACCGGATCATCCCGGGACCCGGACCGGCTCATGATCAACTTCTCTACGGATGACGTAGCGGCGGCGGTGGCGTACTTGACGGAAGTCGGGGTCGACATCGTTCGGTACGCCGAACGCGAGAAGTGGGGTGGTTGGGTGGCGACCTTCCGGGATCCCGATGGGAACCTGCTCCAACTGCTTGAGCTACCGCTGGTGACCTAAGCGAAACCATCCAGGCGGGCGAGGACTTGAAGCATGACTTCGTCCGCCCCGCCACCGATGGAACCCAAACGAGCGTCGCGCACGTATCGAGACGTCCAGGTCTCCTCCATATAGCCGACGCCCCCATGGAACTGGAGGCACCAGTCTCCAACTTCCCTCGCCAAACGACCCGACTTGAGTTTGGCGATCGTGGCCATGCGAACCGGGTTCTCTTGGCGCATGTGGGCGGCGGCCAGGGCATAGTTGTAATGGCGCAACAGGTCGACCTCGGCGGCCAGTTCAGCGAGTTTGTACTGGATGTACTGATTCTTGATGAGCGGCTTTCCGAACACCTCTCGCTCGTGCAGGTACTGCTTGGTCCGTTCAAGGGCCAAATCCATCCCTCCGACGGCCGAGTAGGAAGCCCACATTCGCTCGACGACGAACTGGGCCATTTGTTGTTGGAACCCACTCCCGATCGTGCCGATCGTGTTGGCGACTGGAACCCGCATATCGGTGAACGTCAAGAACCCTGTGTCCGAGGCGCGCATGCCGAGCTTGTCGAGTTTCTTTGACACCTCAAAGCCCGGGGTACTGGTTTCGACGATCACCTGGGACATACCCTCGTATCCGCCCTCGCCGGACGTGCGTATGAGCACACACAACCAGTCGGCCTGCAAGCTGTTCGTGATGTACATCTTCGAACCGTTGATGACCCACTCGTCGCCATCGCGCACCGCCCGGGTCTTGATGCCGGCCACGTCCGAACCGGCGTCTGGCTCGGTCACCGCCACGCCGCACACGACATTGCCGCGCAGCGCCGGGGCCAGGAATTGCTGCTTTTGTTCGGCGGTCCCGAAGTTCCCAAGAGACGGGGTAGCCATGTCGGTCTGTACCCCGAGCGCCATTCCGATCGACCCGTTGTGAGCTCGTCCGGCTTCTTCGGCCAGAACGACCGTAAAGAGATGGTCGGCTCCCTGGCCGCCAAACTCAGGGTCGTATTCGAGCCCGAGGAAGCCCAGGTCTCCCATCTGCTTGAAAATGGTGTGGAGCGGCATCATGCCCGCCTCCTCCCATTCCGCAACATGGGGGTTGATCTCCCGCTCAAAGAACTCTCGGACGACCTTTCTGAACTGGTGATGCTCGTCGGCGAACTGCTTGGCGGGTAGTGGCGTGGCGCTATTCCGGGACGTCATGGGCTGATCCTAGAAGCTGCTCGCGCTGCTTCTGCCTCGGAGGCTTCCCTCGATGATCGGGGTTCGAACTTCCCGAGGCAGGGTATGGTTCGAGCCAATGAGATCGAGGAGGAGCCATGTCTGAGGAGATTGAGGTTTGTCCAAGTGCCGAGTTGACGCCGGGCAAGATTGTCGGCGCCGGCCCGTACGCGGTCGGCAACTCGCAGGACGATCTGTTCGCAGTGACCCGCCGGTGCCGGCACTTGCTGGCTGATCTGGCCGATGGCTCGATTGCCAAGGACGGTTGCCTGGTGTGCCCGTGGCACGGCGCCAAGTACGACGTGGACACCGGTCGGATGGTCCGCGGACCCCAGGGGATCTTCGCCAAGATTCCGTTCCTTGGCACAACGTACAAGGTCCTGACGACCGTGCTGCCGCTCCGGCGGGGCAAGGTTTCCGAACGTAACGACACGGTCTTCGTCGAGTAGTTGGGACGGCGCCAAGGCCATCGGATCGGTCAACGGATCCGGATTCCGGCATCATCCGGGTAGTCTTTTGGTTAACCAACTGATCGGGAAGGAGCCCGCACCCATGGGCGTATTTTCCTCAGACGACCGTGACGGGCATACCCACGTCCTATACGGCGCTGATGACGTAAGCGGCCTCAAGGCCATTGTTGCCATCCACTCGACGGCCCTCGGTCCCGCCCTCGGTGGTACCCGGTTTTACCCCTATCAATCCGAAGACGAAGCTCTCCATGATGTGCTCCGCCTGTCGCAAGGGATGACACTCAAAAACGCCGCAGCCGGACTCGACCACGGCGGCGGGAAGGCTGTCATCATCGGGGATCCGCGGATCATTAAGACCGAGGCACTCATGCGCGCCTATGGACGACTCATTGAGTCTCTGGGTGGCCGTTATGTGACAGCTGAAGACGTCGGAACTACGGCCCAAGACATGGAGTGGGTCAGCGGTGAGACAAGGTGGGTCACCGGGACCTCGACCGCTCACGGTGGGTCGGGCGATCCGTCTCCGGCGACCGCATTGGGGGTCTTTTCTTCGCTGGTGGCAGCAGTCGACTATGCATTCGGATCCTCGGATCTCGCCGGTAGGAGAGTGGCTGTGCAAGGCGTTGGAAAGGTCGGCCATGCCTACGTCGGTCTGCTTGTCGAAGCCGGAGCCGAGGTACTGGTGGCCGACGTGTGGGAACCGGCGGTCGATCGAGCGGTCGAAGACTTCGGGGTGAAGGCGGTTCCTCATGAGGAAATCCTGTTTGCGGATGTTGATGTCGTATCTCCCTGCGCCATGGGCGAGGTGCTCAACGCCCACACGATTGCACGGCTCAACTGTCGACTCGTGGTCGGTTCGGCGAACAACCAGCTCGCCCACGATGACGACGCCGATCGTCTTCTCGCTAGAGACATCGTCTATGTCCCCGACTTCGTTGCGAACGCTGGCGGCGTGATAAATGTTGCCGACGAACTACACGGCTATGACGCGGAGCGGGTGATGCGCAAAGTGCAAGGCCTCGGTGAGCGCACGAAGAATATTCTCGAATCGGCGAGAACTTTGTCGATCACCCCGAATGAAGCGGCCATCCGAATGGCCATGGCCCGGATTGACGCAGCCAGCTAGAGCGGGGCACCCCTCGACCGAGTTGAGACCACTGCCTTCATGAAGGCGGGGCTTCAGTCCGATGTCGGATGTCCATGAGTGACTCCCGGCATTCCGCGACCAGGTCGGGGTCTTCCGTGGCGTCATCGGCAATCTGGTTGAGTGCCGCCGCTGCTTCGGGTTCGTTGAAGGCACCGAGGTCCATGGCCGCGTCTGATCGATCGCCGAAAGGGGCTAGCCGGTTCAGGAGAACCGAGATCAGACCGGCGGGTTGAGCCGGGTCCACAGTCGGGCGCAGTCGTCGATTCCTCGGCATGATTGCGACTTTAGCCACCCATGGTGGTGGGCTCTCAAGCCGGTGCCCACGACTGCTTGCCATCTAACATGACCGGGTGCCCGATATCGATTCCAACCCGGTTACGGCTGTTCCGCCGGCTAGTAGCGAGGATGCCCTCGCCCATTTTTCGTCCCTATTGATGTTTGAGACTGATTGTTGGGATGTGCATGAAGCCAGCACCAGTGAGGACAAGGGCTTCGTGCTGCTCGATGTGCGCAGTCCGGCATTGTTCGATTCCGGGCACATTCCAGGAGCGATCAACCTCCCGCATGGGCGAATCTCTGAGCGGAATCTTGCCGAGTATCAACCCGGCACGCTCTTCGTGGTCTATTGCGCCGGACCGCACTGCAACGGCGCGGACCGGGCAGCGATTCGTCTCGCCCGGCTCGGTCGGCCGGTCAAGAAGATGGTCGGTGGAGTCGAAGGCTGGAAGGATGAGGGATTCTCGTTGGCGTAGTGATTGAGACGCCATGGCCTAACCTTTCTTGCCTGTGGTTGGTCGTCGACGATTCTTGAAAATTGTGTTGGGGCTGGGAGCGTCCGGCGTGGGTTTGGAATGGCTTCGCCGTGAGCAGGTGACCGCCCCCGTCACGCTCGGGCAGGCCAGCTTTGAGGTAGCGGAAGCGAATAGCCCCACGACGACGGGCCCGATGCTGCTCTCGGAGCCAATCACGCCGAGCCAGCTTGCGGTGATCCCGAAGACCGCTTGGGGAGCCGGCCCGGTGGTGGGCACGTTCGTGGAACACCAGATCACCCGCATGACGGTTCATCACAGCGGTTCGCTTCTTCAGGACAATCAGAATGCGCCTCAGCGCATGCGCGACCACCAGGCTTACCACCAGACCGATCAAGGTTGGCCAGACCTTGCGTATCACTACGTCGTTGATCGCAATGGGCACGTCTATGAAGGTCGTCCGGTTTGGGCGGTCGGCGACACCAATACCGACTACGACCCGACCGGTCATTTTCTGATCTGTTGTGAGGGTGAGTTCAACAATCAGACCCCTACACCAGACCAACTTGAAGCTGCCGCCGGACTGGCGGCCTGGGCCTCGGCCACGTTCGGAGTCGGCCTGGACACGGTGATTGGCCACCGGGACGTCGCCAGCACGTCATGTCCCGGGGATACGCTTTACGCCGAGCTGAATCAGGTCGTCGCCCGGGCGCATCGCCTATTCGATGGCCCGGGCGTCGACCTTTCTGATTCTGGACGACCAATCCGCAGCTCGGCCTGGTGGCCGATATTGAAAGTGGCCGGGTCTAGAGCGAACCTATCGGGGGGTAGCCGGGTCGGTCTCGCCGTATACGTCGGGGCTGTTCTCATAGGCGCTGGCTTCCAAGGCAAGGGCCTTTGCACGAACCTCCGCCAGTCCCGCTTCGTCGAGCATGATGATCTCGATGAGCTCGAGCTCCTCCTGGGTGGCGTCGTTGTCACGGAACCCGACCTTGATGTTGCCGATTCCTTCGGCGTAGTACTTCAGCTGCACGCCGAGGTCACGTTCATCGAGCGCCCATTCGGCGATGATGAGCGTGTTCGGATAGCAACCGGTCGCCACGCATGTCTCGCCGCCGAGGGTGTCGATCTGGCCGCGGTCGGTCCATTCGACGGCTGGCCCCCATCCTTGGGCGTAGCTAGGCGTTCCCGTTTGTGGATCCGCCTTCATGATGTATCCGGCCTGGGCGCCTTCCAATCCCGCCAGCCATGCGGGGGCCAGCACCATTTCGCCTTCTTCGTACTCTTCGGGATACTCACCGAGATGCCACACGTTGCCGTCGTCGTCCTGGGCAAAAAAGGCCAACTCTGCTTCGACAAGCTCGCCGTCGCTGTAGTCCTCGTCCCAGCGGACGACCACGGGGACCCCGTCAATCGTCTTCGTCAGGTCGGTGACGGTGAAAACGATTCGGTGATGGACTTCTTCACCCTCATCCATCGTGTTGCCTTCGAAGACCAGCTGGGTGCCCGGGGTGAGCGGAAACCACGGATTGTCGACATTCAGCGGGTCGCTGAAGGTCGCCGTCCCGATGTCGGGTAGATCTTCCCCCTGGTCGGGGATCTCAACATTGTCGGTTCCGCTGGTCGTTGTTTCGGTCGATGTTCCAGAACCAGTGTCAGGAACCGGATCGGCCTCCCCGCCGCATCCAACCAACACCAGCACCATGCCCGCCATCAAGACGAAACGTACAAGCTTCATCAGTCCCTCCCTCTTTCCTTGAACCTTATCTAACTCGACCACTCTCGGCGCGATGATTCGTAGAGATTTTTTGATCTATTCGAGTTTCTCAACTGTTCACCGAGTTCCGGGAAGGTAGGCGGAACTCCTGTGGTTGAATCGGGCGGAGGTAGCAATGAGAAAACTATTGAAGCGCCCGTCCGTTCGCTGGGTGATAGGAATTGGGTTTGTTGCCGGGTTGGCGGCCGCCTGGTACTTGATCTCGCCATTGTTCATCACCAATGAGGTCGATGATGCGTTCCCTATGGCCGCCACGGCTCAAGTTCCCGATGATATGACTCGCGCTGATGTGGAAGCCGAGATGGTGAAAGCGGCGGATTCGCCGGTGGTCGAGGCCACAGATGCCATGCCAGCGGACACGCCGACGGTGCTCGCCTCCGGCACGTTTATGGACGCGGACAACTTCCACAAGGGAAGTGGCACCGCCACCCTCTATTCGTTGGCCGACGGTGCGAACGTCGTGCGCCTCGAGGACTTTGAGGTCACCAATGGTCCGGACCTGCATGTACTGCTTTCAACCAGTGACGATCCAGCCGCCGACCTGGGCGAATACGTAGATCTTGGCTCGCTCAAGGGAAACGTCGGCAATCAGAACTACGACATTCCAGCTGGTGTCGACGTCTCCCTCTATCGGTCGGTGATCATCTACTGCGACCCGTTCCATGTGTTGTTTGCGAGTGCGAGTTTCTCCGGTTAGCTCTCTCGTGCTGATTTGGCGACGGCAATGAAAGACTCCATCGGCATCGTGGCGATCGCGTCGCCGACGACTTCCAGCGGCAATTCGTCGAGTCGCCGAAACCGGACGCAGCTCTTGCCGCAGTCGTAACGTTTCCCGGTGGCTGCGTACGCTTCCTCAAAATTGGCGCGGTGAGAATCCGACCCGTAGATAGCTGAAAGATAGACGGCCATGTGGTTTTTCTGATTGGCCAAGGCGGCGTACATGAGCGGCTGCTTGTTATAGGTATCCGGATAGATCTCAAGCGGGACGACGTAGGTGATCATCCCGTAGCCCATGGTTTCTTCGTAGCCGTCTGGCAGCCGCCTGAGGATCTCGTTTCGTACCGTCTTGATGGCCTCACGCCTGTCGGATGGCAATTCGGCGATATAGGCGGACACTGTTGTTGCTTCCGACTTCATAAGTCGACACTACGCCGGCCGAGGTAGCCCCCGCAACCGTACGACGCCAACCAGAGCTGCCGCAATCAGGAGACTCGCGCCGGTCACTGTCCACGCCGCCTGGTAGGAGCGGTTTTCGATGAGCCATCCGAAGAGGGCCGGTCCGGCGCCCGCCCCGACGAAGACGCCCGCCTGGGTGATGGCAGTCGACCCGGCCGGGCGACCGGCATTGGCTCGTACCACTCCGTACGTCAGCAGTCCTGGCCATGCCCACCCGGTCGCGAAGGCCGCCAGGGTGACGACCGCGAACCAGGCGGACCGGGTGGTTCCGAGAACGAAGAAGCAGATCGCTCCCAGGACGGCAAGCCAGATCATGAATCCGAGTCCGCTGGCGCCTGAACGGTCGGCAAGGTAGCCATAGGTTGCCCTGGCGACGATGGTTGTCAATGAGGCCGCCGCCAAGAGAGTCCCGGCGTCCGCTTCGGAGAAGCCATAGGTAATCGCCGCGTCAACGTGGAACGTTCCGAGAATGCCAGCTGCCAGCGTGGCGAAGCCGCTCCCGAGGCCGAGGACCGCCAACCACCTAGAGGTCATCTCTCCGGGCCGTGCAGAGCCAACGGATTCGAACAGACGGCCAGCGTCGGCCGGGATGAGCCGGAAGACTCCGACTGCAATCAGCGCTCCGAGCGCGTAAGCCCAGCGCCATCCGACGGTAAGAACTACTGCCGGAACGGCGATCCCGGCGAGCAAGCTGGCCGTCGGTATGCCAGCATGCTTCATCCCGAACACCAGCCCTCTTCGGTCCTCGGGAATGTGTCGGGCAAGCGCCAGATTGGCGGCCGGATTGGCGGCGCCATAAATGGCTGCACTTGCAGCGAGTACCAGTCCCAGCGACCAGATGTTGCGCACCGCGGTGGCGATGATAATGAGCATGAAAGCGGCGGCGATGGCATTGAAGCGCATCGTCCGGCGCCATCCGATCCGTTCGACGAGACTGCCAACGCGCGAAGAGGAAACGGCCGCCGTGAGGAAATAGATCGAGGTGAGAAGCCCAAGTTCTTGAGCGCCGTAGCCGAGGTCGGGTCCGGCCTGGGCGATGGCCGCGGCCGTGATAAAGGCCGGCAGCGTCGACACCGTCACCACCAGAACTGCGCTGGCGATAAGGCGCCAATCGAGGTCGGATACAGCAGTCACTTCGATAGTCTCGCCGGTAGGGGGCTGGATGCCGAATTTGTTCCGTTGCGGCTGTCTGGAGGTCCCCCAGATCAGTCTTGACCGCCGGTAGCCTGCCGACGTGTCCCTTTTCCGGGCCTTGACGGCCCTACTTGTTTGTGTGCTCATCGCGGCGTCATTACCGGCCGTTCTGGTGGCGAACGCCGAAACAGAACTTGAAAAAGCGGAACGCCTGGCGGCTGAGACCCAACGAAGCAGGAATGTTGCCGAGTCGGCCTACGTCACTGATCGGGCAACCGCCTCCGACCTCGAGATACGCCTCAGCATCACCCTGGAGACGTACCAGCGAGTGAACGCTGAGCTGGAGATGCTGGGTTTGCAGCTCGCCGGGGAGCGAGCTGACATGGATGTGATCCGCGCCGAAGTTATTGCGCTGGACAACGAAGCTCAAGAGAGGGCAGTCGGTGCCTACATTCGGAGTCTGGCGGCACCAGGCAGCTCGATGTTTCTCAGTGGGACGTTTGAGTCATTATCCGTCGCCAACGAGACGATCAAACGAGCCTCCGAACTCGATGAGAATCTGTTCGAGCAACTGGACAGTCGGCGGGCGGATCTGGCTGAGCATACGATCGAGCTGCAATCGGGATTGGATGAGTTGGCGCTCCTGAATGATGAGCTAGCTGCAGCTCGCATCGAACTCGACGAACTATTCACCCTGGCCGACGCCCGGGTAGCTGAGGCCTTCCGAAATCTAGAAGCTGCCGACGAGGAATACCGGGCGGCTCAGGCGGACCTCAAGGAGGCACAAGCCAAGTACCGGTGGACGGGATCGGTCGAACAGTGGCGTTGGTTGGTCGAGAAGTATTTTCCGGCTGATCGGGTTGATGAGGCGCTGCGGGTGATGGCTTGTGAATCGCGCGGCAACCCCAATGCCAAGAACCCCAGCTCAAGTGCCACCGGTCTGTTTCAATTCCTTGACGGCACCTGGGCATGGATGAGCGTCATGTCTGGCTGGGGTGGCTATTCCCGTCTCGATCCTGAAGCGAATACCGCGGTGGCGGCGTATCTCATGAACTTCTCTATCCGAAGCGGTCACCCGGGCGGAGCCTGGGGTCACTGGGAGTGCAAACCCTAAGTAGGGCTCGCCGTGACTACTCGGCTGCAAGATGGGCGGGAAAACCGCCCCGTGAAATCGGCCCCCACGATTCGATCGTAACGCGGATGAGGACTTTGTCCTGATCGATCATCGCTTGTCGATACTCGTCCCAGTCGGGGTGCTCGCCAGATATGACCCGGAAGTAGTCAACGAGCGGTTCGACGGCTTGGGGCCCACCAAGAACTTCGGCGCTCCCGTAGATCTGAGCCCACTCTCCGCCAAAGTCGTCAGACAGAACACACACCGATACCTGCGGATCTCGGCGCGCGTTGATCGCCTTGGCTCGGTGGGGATAGGAGGCAATAACGATTCGGCCGTCGACGTCGAGGCCCATGGTCACGGGCGACATCTGGGTTCGGCCATCTAGGCGAGCCGTAGACAGGACTCCGTGATGGCGCGGTCTGATGAAATCCTCGAGGATGGCTCTTGATACCGACCGGTTGGTTGCCGCTTGTCTAGCCATCAGCTGCCCCGAGAGCCGCAAGTCGGACGCCCATCTCATGTCGCAAAGCATCGACGGCGTTGGGCGGGCGAATGACTACTTCCAGATCGGTGATCTTGCCGTCCTGGAGCGTCATCAGGTCGACACCTTTGAGCGCCAGGTCACCAATACGAGCCGTGAACTCGAGAGCCCAGTCGTTCTCGTCGATCCATTGGCGGTGATACTCGAAGTCTTCGAAAATCTCCATCACGCTAGCAAGGATCAGCATGGTCACGGGTTTGCCGTTTCGGGTCTTCCAATAGGTAGGCGGCCTGAACGTGACGTCGTCGGCAAGCAGCTCGTCAAGATGGGCGATGTCGCGATCGGTTACGAACTGGTGCCAGCTGGCGAGGGGATCGGTCATTCGGTCAGCTTATAGCCTGGTCGGTAGCTGCAGCATTGAGGCGCCACATATAAAGGCCGATGCCGACCGACGCCGCCAGATTGATACTGGAAACGCCCGGTCGCATGGGAAACGCGATCAGACGATCTGCGGCAGCCCTGGTGTTTTCAGACAAACCAGTTCGCTCGCTCCCGAATGCCAGGATGGCATCATCGGGAGGAACGAAACCGCTCGCATCGTCGCCGTCCGGATCAAAAGCAATAATCGGACGATCGATAGTCGGCAAGGTTGTGGCTTGAATCGTTGGCAGGGCGAAGTGCAGTCCCGCCGATCCCCGGATGGCCGCCGGATGCCACGGGTCGACGTCGCCGATCGTGACGATGCCGGACGCCCCACCGGCTGCGCAGATCCGAACCGTGGCCCCGATGTTTCCGAGGTGTCTTGGATCGTCGAGCAGGACGATCGGGGCGTTTCGGGCGATTCCGGCGGGCTCAATCGGGTTCGGCCGGCGAGCGACTGCCGCCAGACCTGTCGGGTGCGGGTGGCGAAAGAGCGACGAAAACGCCTCACCGGTCACTGGTTCGGCGGTCTCAATTACATTGAGCATGTCCGGTGCGACGCTCGCTGCCAGGTCTCGGAGTGATCGATCGGGGCCATGGATAACGGCGAGAATCTCAGCTCCGAACCGGTGGGCGTGTTTGACGGCGTGAAAGCCCTCCAGAACGACGAGCGACGCGTCCGAAGTGGCTCGTTCAAACCATTCGATCATGACCATTCGATCATGTAGCGAGGCGGACCGATGTGAGATGTGCTTCCCGGACCCACACGGGGCGTGGACGGCGCTCGTCGACAACCAGGTAGAGGGTTCCAACCGGGTCGTGATCAGGGTCATCGGAGGCGCCTGGTTGGACCCACCATCCCAATGAGATCACATGGCCGGCGATCGGTCCATATCCGTCACCCGGATCGGCGCTGGTGGTCACGAGTAGGTGTTGGGTGAGCGCTACGGCGAAGTCGGCATGATGTTCCATTGTTACCCCCGAGGGTATCCGATCGTGCCGAGCGCTTGGCCGATCTCGTCAAGGATGATTGGATCATCGATCGTGGCCGGGACCGACCACTCGTCGGCATCGGCCATTTTGCGCATGGTTGATCGAAGGATCTTTCCTGATCGCGTCTTTGGCAACCGCGCCACAACTGTCGCTTGTTTGAACGAAGCGACCGGGCCAATGCGGGCACGCACCGAGGCGATGAGTTCGGCGACGATTTCGGAGTGATTCCGAACGACTCCGGTCTTGAGCACCACAAATCCAACCGGTACCTGGCCTTTGAGGTCATCGGCCACTCCGACAACCGCGCACTCGGCGACGTCAGGATGATCCGAGAGGATTTCTTCCATCGCGCCGGTGGAAAGGCGGTGTCCAGCCACGTTGATGATGTCGTCGATTCGGCTCATGATCGACAGATAGCCGTCGGCGTCTTTGAATCCGGCGTCTCCGGTCAGGTAGTAGCCAGGGTATCGGGAGAGGTATGAGGACTCGTATCCAGCCTCGTTGTTCCACAGGGTGGGGAGGGTCCCCGGGGGCATCGGCAGGCGGATGACGACTGACCCGATGTCGCCTGCCGGGACGATGGTGCCCTCATCGTCGACCACGTCGACGCGATAGCCGGGGACCGGCACCCCTGCCGAGCCGGGCTTGACGGGCAGGAGTCCGAGTCCAAGCGGGTTTCCGGCGACCGGCCACCCCGTTTCGGTCTGCCACCAATGGTCGAGCACGGGAACGCCGAGCTTGTCGGCTGCCCAGTTCAGCGTGTCAGGATCGCAACGTTCGCCTGCGAGAAAGAGGGCGGCCAGGGAAGAGATGTCGTAGTCGTCGAGGTAGCTGCCGGTTGGGTCATCACGTTTGATGGCGCGAAAGGCGGTCGGGGCGGTGAACAGGACCTTGACCCGGTGATTGTCTATGACCCGCCAGAAGGTTCCTGGATCTGGAGTCCCGACAGGCTTTCCCTCGAACAACACCGTCGTGCATCCATGAAGGAGCGGGCCGTACACGATGTAGGAATGGCCCACAACCCACCCAACGTCCGAGGCGGCCCAGAACGTGTCGCCCGGATCGACTCCGTAGAAGTTCTGCATCGACCACTTGAGCGCTACGGCATGTCCGCCGTTGTCGCGCACGACGCCTTTCGGTACTCCAGTGGTCCCCGATGTATAGAGGATGTAGAGCGGATCGGTCGCCATCACTGGCACGCATTCGGTCGGCTCGGCTCCCTCGATTGCCCCAGCCCAGGTGAGATCCCGTCCGTCAGTCATGTTTGCTTCGAGTTCGGGTCGCTGCAGGATGACGCATGCCGTCGGTTCGTGGGCCGCCAATTCCAAGGCGTCATCGAGAAGCGGCTTGTACGCGACGGTCCGACCCGGCTCGAGGCCGCATGAGGCAGCGACGATGACCGTCGGCCTGGCATCGTCGATGCGGGTGGCAAGCTCTTTGGAGGCAAAACCTCCAAAGACGACCGAATGGATGGCCCCGATCCGGGCGCAGGCCAGCATGGCAATGACGGCCTCCGGGATCATGGGCATGTAGATGATTACCCGGTCACCTTTTTCGACGCCCAGCCTTCTCAGAGCTCCTGCGAACTGAGCAACCCGTTCCAGCAGTTTGGCGTATGTGATCGTCTGGACCTGACCCGTCATTGGGCTGTCGTAGATGAGGGCGGGTTGTTCTGCCCGTCCCCGGATGACATGGCGGTCGAGGGCGTTGTAGCAGGTGTTCATTACGCCGGCGTGAAACCAGCGATAGAAGGGGCGTCGGGTGTCGTCGAGCACCATCTCGTACGGGATGAACCAATCGATGTCTTCGGCGGCCCTAGCCCAGAACGCCGACGAGTCCCTTTGGGATGCTTCGTAGGTCCGTGCGTAAGACATACCGTTTCCTCCACGAACCACGGTACTGACTTGTTCGTCGTTCTGCCTGGAGACCGTGGGCTTAATCGTTACGGGCAGAGTCCATCGTCGGTGATGCCTCGACCGCACATCTCTTGTTGTTCGATGCTCTTGAGTGAGTACCCGTCCGAGGTGGGCGTGCCGAAGATGTGCAAACGAATACCGAACAACGCGTCGTCTCCAAGCCCAACGATGTCGATCGTTATTTCCCCGAGGTCGCCTTCCGACGGCGCAACCGTAACCGTTACCCGGGACGGCGGATCCTCGGACTTGGCTACATTCGCCACGAGCATGCCCAGATCGAGCATGCTTGCCGAGCTCGGCGTGGTCCCGCCAAAACCGTTCGTTATGTAGCGAGAAGTGGCGTCGTCGACAGTGCCGAGCCATGCCATGAACGATGAGTTCGCCCATCCGGTTGTCCCATCAACCACGATCTCGTTCCATATCGACCGGGTTAGGAGGCGGTGACGGCCCGTTGCGACTATCTGGTCGAAGAGCGGATCGAGCGTCGCGACGATTGGCTGGTTGGTGCCAGGACCGGATCGGACGTTCAGCACATCGTCATAGGCGACGCCGACCACCCCCAGCACATCACCTTCGGCGGGCCCAAGGTCGAAGGGCTCGCCCGCCAGCGTCGTACTTGTCGTGGTGGCAACGATCGTGGTGGTTGTGGTGACGGTCGTGGAGGTGGTTGAAGGCTCTGGGATCGTCGTCGTACCTATGGACGTCGTGGGGGATGGAAGTGTCGACGGGGTCGTGGATTCGCTGACAGGGGTCGGCATGACAGTTGTGGAAGTGGACGCATCTGAACAGGCGAAGGCGGAAACAGCGAGTACGGCAAACACGGCGGTTCGATACATAAGTCGTCCTCCTGGTGGACGCTTCTATTTAGTTGTTACCCAGAGCGTACGCCCTGAACGTGGGCAATTCACGCGATTCGATTGCCATATTCAACGCGATATGTAATGATGTAATACAGATTACATATCAGAAGGAGGAGCGATGGACGATGTAAAGGCCTGGTTTGTTGGACGACTTCCTGAAGACTGGTTCGAAGACTTCACGATCACCGGTGACCGCGATGAGATCGTGGTGCTGGGTCGTTTGGCGCCGCCAGCGGCGGGTGATCTCGACAGTGATCAGATAGCTGTCGCCGAGCGCAGCCGAATTGACGGATTCCGCGAGGACACCCGATCGCAGCGTATGAAGATCGCCGATCAAGCTCAGCGGACGTTTGAGCGAAAGGTCTCCTGGGGCGCGAGTTGTGGCGACTCTCAGGTCCTCTTTACTCACCTGGCTATTCCGGCCATGACCAGGCTCCGACTCAAAGAGCGAGCGTTGCTCGATACGCTCATTGACGGCGGCGTGGCTCGGAGTCGGAGCGAGGCTCTGGCCTGGTGTGTGCAGCTAGTCGGTCAGCACGAAGCCGATTGGCTGGCAGATCTTCGTGAGGCATTGGCGAACGTAGAGGCAGTCCGCGACCGCAAATAACCGCGACGAGTGTGCATTCAGGTCGGATATGGCGAACCGTAAGCACACTCGTTGCAGGGTTGGGGGTGGGGTAGTCTCGGACGATGGCGACGTACGACTTCATCATTGTTGGGGCTGGCTCGGCCGGTTCGGTCCTCGCCAACCGGCTGTCGGCCGATCCAGATACCCGGGTGCTCGTTCTTGAGGCGGGCGGCTCAAACAAACACATGAATGTCGATACGCCAGCCGCATTCTCGAAGCTTTTCCAAACCAAGCGGGACTGGAACTACTTTACCCAACCTGAGCCGGATGCCGATGATCGGCAGCTCTACCTGCCGCGCGGCAAGATGCTGGGCGGAAGCTCATCGATGAACGCCATGATTTACATCCGGGGCAATCGGGTCGATTACGACGGGTGGGCAGCCGCGGGATGCAAGGGTTGGTCGTACGAGGAGGTCCTCCCGTACTTCAAGAAGTCCGAGCACAATGAACGCGGAGCCGACACCTTTCACGGGGTGGATGGTCTGCTCAACGTTGCGGACCAACGGTCGATCAACGAACTGTCCCTGGCGTTTGTCGAAGCGGCGGTCGAGCGCGGATATCCGCGTAATCGAGACTTCAACGGAGCCGATCAGGTGGGCGTGGGTCCGTACCAGGTCACCCAGAAAAAGGGCGCCCGGTGGAGTACCGCTGACGCCTATCTCGGGCCAGCGATGGGTCGTTCGAACCTAACGATCTGCACGGATGCGCACGCACACCGGATCGTGATTGAGCGGGGGCGAGCGGTGGGAGTTGAGTATCGGCACGACGGCGAGTTGAAGACCGCCAGAGCGGATGCCGAGGTCATCGTTTCCGGTGGTGCTTACAACTCGCCACACTTGCTTATGTTGTCGGGAATCGGGCCAGCGGAGCATCTGTCCGAGTTTGGTATCGATGTAGCTGTCGACAACCCCAACGTTGGCGACCATCTCCAAGATCATCCGGTCATCATGAACACCTTCCACGTTCACAAGAAGGTGAGCTTGGCCCACGCCGAGAAGCCGGCCCGGCTGGCTGAGTATCTTCTCTTCAAGAAGGGCATGCTGTCGTCGAACGTCGGTGAAGCGGGTGGTTTCATTCACACCCGCGACGAGCTCGATGGCCCGGACATCCAGTTCCACTTCGCACCGGGGTATTTCAACCGTCACGGCTTCGACGTGATCGATGGAGACGCCATGACCGTCGGACCGACGCTCGTTGCGCCAAAGAGCCGTGGCCACATTCGGCTGCGCAGCACCAACCCTGAGGTCCACCCGGACATTCTTACCCGGGCGCTGAGTCATCCTGACGATGTCCGATCGCTGGTCGATGGCCTCAAGGTCACCAGAGATATTGCCCACTCGAAGGTCTTCGATGAGTACCAGGGTGGAGAGCTGCACCCCGGTGATGACGCCAAGACTGATGATGAGTTGGTCGACTACATCCGACGGAAAGCAGAATTGCTCTATCACCCGTCCGGCACGGCACGCATGGGGACGGACCCATCTTCTGCCGTCGTTGATCCGAAGTTGCGGGTATTCGGCGTCGAGGCCCTACGCGTCGTCGACGCATCGATCATGCCCACGGTGGTGCGTGGTAACACCAACGCTCCCAGCATCATGATTGCCGAGAAGGCTGCCGACCTGATCCTTAGTGACTGAACCGTCGCGACGAGGCGTGCTCGCCCTCGGACGCCGGGTCCGGAGCCAGGTACGACGCGCCACCAGGATTGGTC
Source organism: uncultured Acidimicrobiia bacterium (assembly GCA_963835515.1). Taxonomy (GTDB): domain Bacteria; phylum Actinomycetota; class Acidimicrobiia; order Spongiisociales; family JAENVV01; genus JAENVV01. Next base: position 49,028 of record CAWIFX010000005.1, read on the forward strand.
GGCTGCTTATGAGTCGCCGTTTTCGGAAGTGGGGGATTGCGGCCCTGCGAGAGCCGTCCAATCAAGTCGCCGAGACCCAGCGAGCGGAGTGGCTCAAAGCCGACGGGTCGGTGGGAAGGCATTCGATACGGGTGCTCACAGAAAGGGCCAGCAAAGACGTCCACGCTGATCGGTTGCTCGCGGCACTGGTGCGGAGTCGGGAACCGGGCCTTGTGATCGAACTTGGTACCAACGTTGGGCTTAGCGGTACCTATTTGGCGAGTGCCCTGCCAGGTGATGGGCGCTTGAAAACAATCGATCAGTCTGGGGACCGGCAGGTGCTTGCCCAGCAGCTCTTTTTCGCAGCAGGCGTCGCTGGTCGGATTGACGTCATCACCGGGTCATTCGTCGACTCCCTGCATGACGTGGCCAGTGACGGTTTCGAGGTCGCCTTTATCGATGGCGATCACACCTACGACGCCACCTTGTGGCTGGTGGATAGCCTGCTTTCCTACGCCGCTCCTGGGTCGGTGCTGGTGCTTGACGACATCAACCACTCGGCCCAAATGCGCCGCGTCTGGCGCGAGCTCCGAAAGCGTCCTGGGTTGGCGAGCCTGGCCTTGACTGACCTCGGAGTTCTGGAGGTTGTCTAAGACTCAGCCACGAACTGCCGCAGCAAGAATCGGCGCCAGAGCCAGCGCCGACGGCTGGGCTTCCATGGCGACCAAACCCTTGGCGATGTTGTGCGATTGTTTGTTGGAAGCGAACCACAGCGGTTTGAGCGGCTGTCGGAACGGCCCACGGATGACGGATTTTTGAGGTTCGTTGAACATGAGGGTGTTGTGGACCACGCCCCGCCCGGACCGGATGTCGTTGAGCGGATGACCAGGAAACGCTCCCCACGTGGTGCTCATGAACGCGAATCCGAGCCCGGTCCAAACGTTCACCCCAACGGTCCCGTAACGGAGGTCAGCGACGGCTTGTTCAACAGCTGCGGCGATTTCGGGATCCTTCAGCGAGGCCGGGTGGACGATGAGCGACGCGCCGAGCGTCCCCCAGGCAGTTTCGTTGGCGAACCGGACGGCATCCTCGATGAAGCTGACCACCGACCGCTCGCTCTTGAGCGGTGCCTCGCCAAAGATCCCTGCGAAGGCTTCGATGGCAAAGCACGAGTGTTCAGGGTCTTCGGAATCGAGATCATGGATTAGCGTCCATGGGACGGCACCGTCGTGGTGTTTGCCGTGATTGCGAACCGATGGATGCGAAGCTTGGAAGTGTTCCCAACGTTCCCTGGCGCCCGGGTAGTACGGGTCGCGATCGGGAGTAGCGTGAAGGGCATCGGAAATCGCATCGAGTAGCGCTTCGCGCTGGTTCCACTGCTCATGGGTTATGACGATTCGGGTTGCGATGCAATTGAAGCCGGCGTTGTGGGTGAGCATGCCGGCGATGTTCTCCCCCTGATAGGCGAGGTCCTTCTCGGACCAGGGACCGGGCACGACGATGACGGGACTCACATTGCCGAGTTCCGATGAGATCGGCTTGGCAAGCAGCGGCTCATTGGCGGCCTTGCGGGCGGTGCCGTCAGGCCCGGATCCGAACACGATCGCGTCATGGGTCTTGTCTGACCCGGTGATGTGGATCGAGTCCACCTTGGGATGGTTCGCCAGATGGCTGCCCACCCCGGATCCGCCATAGACCACGCCCATGAAGTCACGACCGATAAGTCCGGCGAAGACCTGTTCGAGGAACGGTCCGATGTACTCGTTGACCGGATTCATTTTCAAGATGACGACGGCATCTTCGACGAACATCTTGAAAAGCGTGTCCGTCGGGGCGATCGAAGCGATGTTGCCGGCCCCAAGGACCAGGGCCAGTTCGGGAGTTCGCTTTGCGTGTGGTTGATAGAGAGGGGCCATGGTCGAACTGAGATTTCCCGGCGTTACGCCGGGCTGCATCCACACCTCACCTGAGTACCCCTGCCACAGAACCTTGTCCCAGTTGTCCACCGGAAAGACCTGAGCGACGGTCTGCCCGTTGGGCCGGGTCGTAACCGGCCCGGGGATCGTGGGCTGGCCTGTTTGCCGGATCGATTCGAGCGATCCGATGAGCAAGCGGGCGTTACGAATCGTCAGCACTGGCCCGGCGTGCCATTCTTCGCCGGCGACCGGGTCATCCATGGAGATCCCTTTGGCCTCACAGGCAGCCGCCACCCAGGCCTCACCGACGGTCCGGGCGTTTTCGATCACTGATTGCAGAAGCGCGATCCGCTCGTCGATGTTGACATCGATCCAGGCTTGTCGGAACTCGCTCAAGACGTTGACGAGTCCGTCGAGTTCGTCGATTGGCGTCGGTTGAATGTGTGAAGCGCCCTCAGGCTTGATGATGCTGCCGGCCACTGCGGTCATAGCTTCCTCCGTGTCGCCCCTACCGTATCGCATTCGGTGGCGGTACACACCCTGTGGAGCGCTAACGTTTCGGACTCAATTAGCAAGGATTCGTAGATGCAGGCCGGAATCGTGGGACTCCCGAACGTTGGCAAGTCGACCCTCTTCAACGCGCTCACTGCCGCAGGGGCTGAGGCTGCCAACTATCCGTTCGCCACTATCGAACCCAACGTCGGGATTGTCTCAGTGCCCGATGAGCGCCTCGAACAACTACATTCGGTGATCGACACCAAGAAGGTAATCCCGGCTGCGGTCGAGATTGTCGACATTGCCGGATTGGTGAGAGGGGCCTCAGAAGGGGAGGGTCTCGGAAACCAGTTTCTCGGTCACATCCGATCGGTCGATGCCGTGCTGCATGTTGTCAGGTGTTTCGACTCCGATGACATCACGCATGTGGAAGGCGACGTCGATCCGCGCCGTGACATCGAAACCATCGAGACAGAGTTGATTCTGGCCGACCTCGCCGTAGCCGACCGGAGAAGAGATCGGTTGGCGAAGGCGGTTCGCGTGGGCGACAAGGAAGCCGCCCTCGGTCTGGAAGTTACCGATCGATTGATCACGTCGCTCAACGAGGGAATCCCGGCCCGAGCCGTCACCTTCACTGCCGAGGAACGTGCCACTCTCTGGGACTCACAACTCATAACCATGAAACCAGTCCTCTACGTTTGCAACGTCGACGAGGCCGGATTGGGAGGCAACGAACACTCGGCCGTCGTAGAGGCGATCGCTGCCGAACAAGGCGCCGGTTGCATCATCCTGTGCGCCCAGGCCGAGGCTGATATTGCGGAGCTACCTGAGGATGAGCGACCGGAATTCTTGGCCGAGCTCGGGCTTGAAGAGCCAGGCCTGGCGGTTCTCGCCAGGGCCGCCTACTCCCTGCTCGGGCTCGAGACATACTTCACGGCTGGCGAAAAAGAGATCCGGGCGTGGACAGTCAAAGCCAGGACCAAGGCTCCGCAGGCAGCCGGCGTCATTCACTCCGATTTCGAGCGAGGATTCATTCGAGTCGAGGTCTATCGCATCGCTGACATGCTGGCGCTCGGCTCCGAAGTCGCTCTGAAAGCCGCGGGCAAGATGCGGGTCGAGGGTAAGGATTACACGGTTGTAGATGGCGACGTAATGCACTTTCGCTTCAACGTCTGAGTAACTTGGCACCGATGCGCAAGACCCTCATCCTTTGTTTCGTCGTGCTCGGCGCTTGTACGCCGGCCGCAACGACCACCACGTCGGTGGTTGAGACATCGATCATCGTTCCACCAACGACCGCGGCCGCACCAACGACGGTTCCGGACAACCCTTCAACGACTTCGACGGTACAACCGACTACCGGGGATGGGCCGCAGACCGCCGGGCCGACTGGCGACGTCTTCCTGAAGACCGACCTGGAGCGGTTCCGATCGTCCACGGACATCTTGCTCAGCCGGGACGAAGCAGGCGATGACGTGATCATCTCATCGAGCGTCGAAGCGGCGTACGTGCGAAGCCCGGAGAGCATCGAGGCCACTATCACGTCGGGTGAACGGGTGGCGCATGTCATAGGTATCGACAATAGGTTCTGGCTAGATGACGGGACGGGTTGGCAGGAGACCCCCGCCGCCGCCCAACTACTGAGCCTGACGAGCGTCACGGCGCTTACCCCCGAGACGCTGGCCCCAATCCTCGATCAGCTCACCAATGTTGGCGTCGAGGACGTCAATGGGCGACCGGCCATTCACTATCAAGGGGGGACCGCGGACATCCAAACCTGGCTCGGCGGATCCCCCGAGCTTGACCAGTTTTCCACGCTCGACGTCGGTTCCATCGATGTTTGGATCGACGAGGCCGGATTCGTTACGAAGGCAGCATATGTCTTTGGGGGGACCCGCTTGAACTCATCGGCGACGGAGTACTACCGGGCAGCATTCGAACTGCTCGATTTCGATGGCGAATTCGAGATCGTTCCGCCGCTCTAGGCCTACAGGCCCGAATAGTTCGGGGGTCTCTTCTCAACAAATGCCGCAATACCCTCTGCCGTGTCGCGGCTCCGCGCCATGTCGGCGATGTTGCGCGCCTCGGCTTCCATCTGAGTTTCCAGGGACTCGCCGAAGGTGCTGAGGAGCATGCGTTTGACCCGTCCGTAAGCCAATGTCGGTCCGCCGGCCAGTTCATGCCCCAACGCCGTGGCTTCGGCGAGTAGGTCCTCGTCAGGCACCACCCTGGTGATGAGCTGCCAGTCAAGGGCTTCTTGGGCACTCAGCACCCGGTTGGTCAACATCAACTCCGCCGCGCGACGTAGGCCAATGGCCCTGGGTAGAAAAAAGGTCGAGCTCCCATCGGGCGACAGGGCCGACCGGGTGTACGCCGAAACGAACTTGGCAGAAGCAGCGCTTATCACCAGGTCTCCTGCCATGGCAAGGCTAAACCCGCCTCCCGCCGCCGTTCCGTTCACTGCAACTATCAACGGTGGGTCCATCCGGGAGAAGCGTGAGATGGCGCCATGCAGGTACAGCGTCATCTCCTTGAGCAGGTGCGGCATACTTTCGGCGGCCATGAATGCCTTGATGTCACCACCTGCCGAGAACATTTTGCCGGATCCGGTGATGAGAACGGCCCGGATTTCCGGGTTCTCGTCACATTCGATGGCGGCATTCATGAGTTCCTGGCTCATCGTCAGGTTGAGCGCGTTTGCGTCGTCGGGACGGTTGAGGGTGATCGTGGCGAGGCCGTCTGAAACGGCGAACAGGAGTGTTGAATAGTCCATGACCACGAACTTAGCCCGGCGGGTTAGGGCGTGGTGGACAACTCGTCGACCATCAAACTGGCGTGGGCGCAGATGTCGAACGTGGGGTCGATCGACCAGCGGATGCTCAGCCCATTGAGGGCGCCGAGCAGAATCTCCATCCGATGCCCGGCCAGGTTCGGCGACACTGCCGGGTGCTCTCGCACATAAGCGGCCGTGAAGCGCTCGACCCGCTGTTCGTGGTGGCGCTGGATTCTCCCGGCTAGGTGATCCTGGGTCAGGGCTGCCGTGACTGCCATCTGGGCGTACACCCGACCGAGTTCTAGGTCTTTCGTGACGAAGCCCGTATAGGCGTTGACCAGGCTCTCAACGGTGTCGTTTCCGGCTCCCTCAGGGTCAGGGTCGAATGCGCTGATGGCGTCACGAACCACCGTGAGGACGGCCTCGTCTTTCGTGGCGAAAAGATTATAGAACGACCCGGCCTGGATTCCGGCCTGGGCACAGATGGCCTTGACGGTTATCGCCTCAAAGCCGACTTCGCTGAGAAGACGGCGAGTGGCCTCAAGGATCTTGCCCTGGGTTTCAAGTCCGACCTTATAGCGCGCCATAAGAATTGCATCGTAGGGGGTTCAGCCTGGGTGTGCATGTGCCGATAAGTGATTTAGAGAATTTGATCACTCTGATAAATTTGAATCTTTCCTCAAAATTGAGTGTATACTAAAAATTGACCGTATCGCCGAGTGAAGGCCAGCCATGAGCCACTACAAAGCCAACTTGCGAGATCAAGAGTTCAACCTGTTCGAGGCGAACCCGATCACCGAGTACCTCGACTCTTTTGGCGGTATGGATGAGGACACCGCCCGGATGATTCTGCGCGAAGTCGAGCGATTCGCCGTCGGGCCGTGGGGTGACTCATTCGTGGCGTCCGATCGTCACGAGCTGAAACTGGTCGATGGCGAAGTGGTCCTTCCCGACGAGATGAAGAAGTCCATCGACGCCTACCGCGAGGCAGGTTGGGCTCGTCTGTCTATGCCGGCGGAACTCGACGGAGCGGGAGCTCCACCTTCGGTTGTCATCGCCACACTTGAACTCATGACTGGTTCGCAACCGACCGCCTATTTCTACGCTTCGGGCGAGTTGATGGCCCGGGTGCTCTTTGATGAGGGTACAGCTGAACAGCGCAAGATCGCCGGGTACATGATGGATCGCAATTGGGGCGGCACGATGGTCCTGACCGAACCTGATGCGGGTTCCGACGTTGGGGCTGGCACGACCAAGGCTGTGCAACTCGATGGCGATATGTATGCGATCGAAGGCGTCAAGCGTTTCATCACCTCCGGGGAATTCGACCACGCCGAGAACATCATTCACCTCGTTCTCGCCCGCCCGGAAGGGGCTGGCCCCGGCACCAAGGGCCTCTCGCTATTCATGGTTCCCAAGTTCCTCATCAACGACGACGGTTCACTCGGTGAGCGCAACGGCGTGTACGCCACCAACATCGAAAAGAAGATGGGCATCAAGGGCTCGGCGACCTGCGAGTTGAGCTTCGGTATCGAGACCCCCGCCTACGGGTGGCTCGTCGGTTCGAAACACGACGGGATCCGCCAGATGTTCCAGGTCATCGAACATGCCCGGATGCTCATCGGCACGAAGTCAACGGCCACGCTGTCGACCGGGTATCTCAACTCCCTGGCGTATGCCAAAGAGCGAGTCCAGGGACCGGACCTGACCATGGCGACCGATAAGACGGCTCCCCGGGTCGAGATCATCCGGCATCCGAACGTGCGCAGGATGCTGATGCTCCAGAAGGCCTATTCGGAGGGCCTGCGAGCTCTGGTCATGTATACCGCCTGGGTCCAGGATCAAATTGTTCTTCATCCCGAAGACGAATATCTTGAAGCGCTCAACGATCTCCTGCTTCCGATGGTCAAGGGCTATTCGTCTGAAAAGGCCTACGAGCTTCTGTCCACCTCCCTGCAGGTCTTCGGTGGGTCAGGTTTCACCATGGACTATCCCATCGAGCAGTACATTCGTGACGCCAAGATCGACACGGTGTACGAAGGCACGACCGGCATCCAGGCCATGGATCTGTTCTTCCGCAAGATTGCCCACGATCAGGGGGCGACTCTGACCCGGATGGCCAGTCAGATCGTGGAGTTCGTCAAAGGCGGCGGCGACGACGATGTTCTCTCGTCTGAACGCGAATTGCTCGGCAAAGCCCTCGATGACGTGCAAGGTCAGCTCGGAGTTTTGGTCGGTTACCTGATGGCGTCTGTGCAAGACCGTCCGGAGATCTACAAGGCTGGCCTGCATCTGGATGGATTACTGAATTCGCTTTCGGAAGTCGTTATTGGTTGGCTGCTTCTCCGGCACGCTGAGATTGCCGCAGCCAAGCTGCCGACCGCCAGTGGGGATGACGTGTTCTTCTATGAAGGGAAGATCGCCAGTGCCCGGTTCTTCGTCAGGGACGCGTTGCCGAACGTGGCGATTCGTCGGGCAGCTGCCGAGGGCGAAGATGGGGCGCTCATGTCACTATCCGATGAGGCTTTTTAGCCGCCTGAATAGTTCGGGATCGGCTCGAGGGTGGTCAGAATGGCCAGCGCCTGGTTCCGGGCAACTTCGTCCGCTTCGGATCCGATCGCGCTGACAACTTCGAGTGGTATGCCGTTGTAGACCAGGGTATTGACGCGGATCTGAGCATCGATCTCTCGCAGGCAACTCGACGCATAGTCCGGAATAATCGGACCAAGCTGGCCCACATCGAAAAACGAGGGCCACTGACGATCTGGTCGTGCCTGACCTACGGTGACGGACAAAACGACATCGTGGACCCCCATGTTTCTGATTGCCGCCACCGGGAAATGGCTGCATGACTGGCCGTCGTCTACTGGGGATTCGAAAGTAGTGACCGCCAGGATGCTGGCGCGATCAGAATTCCGGTCCGATGCAAACCAATCGGACGGATGGGCAAATTGCCAGCTCGCCTGGGTGCCACTTGTCCACTGCGTCGACGGAACCGAGAGTATCTCGACCTGGGCGGAGTACCGATCGTCAACGCGCAGCTCGATGCCATCACTCGTGGAAACGATGTTGACGGTTGACGGAGCGGTGAACGGTTCGCCCGGGACCTGGCGGTGACGTCGAGCGGTCTGGCCGTCAGAGAAGTTGTTGCCAGCGATGCCAGCCTTTGAGTAGTAGCTCAGCGGGGGACTGAGATCCACCACCAGATTCCCACGAATGTCCGTTGGAGCGATGAGCTGGCCGACTTCCTCTGGACTCAGCTGCGAATCTTCTGGCACCTTCAAGACGAAGCTGTAGAAGCCTCCGACGACTCGGACAGTTCGGTCGTCGACCTCGACGCGGGGAGCCCGTCGGTGAGGTGAGATCGACCAAAGCTGCCGACCAAACGGTTGGTCGGGACCGAGGGAGATCGCCGAGCCTACATCGAGGTATTCCTGTTCAGGGAGGCCATCGATGGCGTACATGGCGCCGTCGCCCAACCATCCCACGATCGGGGTGATCACTGGTGCCGGACAAACCCTTTCAAAGGTCCTGTCGTACAAGGCGTCTTTGGTTAGATCGACTGCCATGCATCCACCAAACAGGAGGTCGTCGATCTTGTAGGCGGTTCCGGCTTCGGTATTCAAGACGAGGATGGGTTCGTCGAGATCGGGCGAGGCGACCTCGTTCAACAGATCTTTCATCGTCATAGGTACCTCGTCCCACGTGATGGTGGGGCCACCGGAACTGAGAACAAGATCGATTTCGTCGTAATCGAATACTTGCGCACCGGCCGGCGGTGTCTGGGCCGATACGGTTCCGACCTTTACCTGCGGGTTAGCGATCCAACTGGCACGCTCAACCGCCCGCCGATCGAGGCCGGCGTCGCGGAGTTGGTTCCCGGCGCCGATCAGACTGCTCCCCCGCAGATCGGGCATTATCGCGATCGCGAGACGCGGCGGTGTCGTGAGCTCAGCCGGGGTCGGGGTGGGTGAGTCAATGGATCCAAGGAGTAGCCAGGCTGCGACAACGGCACAACCGGCTGCGACGAGCAGAGAACCGGTAGGTCCTCGGCGAGCAGGCGGTTCCTCGTCGTAGAGGATTCTCTTTTGGTCGGTCATCGCCTGTCGATTGTATGGTGTCCAATCCGTTACCGGTTATTGAGGTAGTCCGGTAGTGGCTCAAGACTGTCGAGGATCGCGAACGCCTGTTGGCGCGTCTCTAAGTCGGTGTCGGGTCCGAACCCGATGACGATGTCGAGTGATCTTCCGTCATAAAACCGACTGCTCGTTCTGACTTCGACATCGAGGCCGTCCAGGCAATCGGGATCGGGGTCCAGCGCAGAAACGGGTCCGACATCCTCGGGGTCAAAGTGTTCCAGCCATACGCTGAAGTCGATGGAACTGCCATGAGCTACGTAAACGAGGGCGTCCGTGGGGCCCACCTGGCGCAGCAAACCGACGGGGTAAAGGCCGCACAGTTCCCCGGTACGGGTCGGCGCAAAAGTGGTCGCGCTGACCAGTTCCATCTCTGACAACTCGCCCGACTGCCACATACCCGGCAGGGCGTGCTGCCATTCGGTGTCTCCGGAATCCACTCGCTTCCAGCTGGCAGGTATCAGAGAGGTCACTTCCGAGGTTTCGACGAACGCCGGGCTGATCGTGATCCAGGACTCGTTTTCGCTGGCGATAACGTCCGCATTGTCGAACCGTACGAGGGCGCTGCCGAAGTCCGACTCGACGAGTCCGGGGTGGCCAAACGTCAATGGTTCGGTCAAGTTCAGGACCAGGCTCCCGCGAATGTCGATCGGTTCAATGAGTGATGAGATCTGGTCGGCGAGTTCAGCCTGGCCAGCGGTCCACATGAAGTACTCGTCATAGCCACCGACGATCCGGATTCCGTTGGCCTCGACAGTGACAGCCGGAATGCGACGCACACTCCCAACGACCGACTGGATGTCCCAGAACTGCTCGTCGAGTTGCAGGAGTGCCGAAGATGACTTGTGAGCCTGGCGAGGAAGCCCTTCGATCGCATACATGCCGCCGTTCGGCGTCCATCCGATGATCGTTTCCGGGGGACCGACCTTGCAGAGACCGACGAAATTTCGATCGTAGAAGGCGTTCTGTGCCAGTTCAACGGCGTCGCATGGCCCGAACAGGAGGTCGTCGGTTTTGTACACGCGACCGGTCGCGGTTTCGACCATCAGGACGGGTTCGGACCGGTCCGGGGTGTACTGGGTTGCGATGAGTTCCTGTAGATCGGTCGGCACTTCATCCCAGCTGATGGCCGGACCGCCTGCACTCATTGCGAGGGTCACCACGTTGATGTCAAAGACTTCTGTGCCGGCGGGAGGGGACTGCATGAAGGCCGCCCCGGCAGGGACCTCGGGGTTGGCCAACCACCTGGCCTGGCTGACGATGGTCGAGTCGAGTCCGGCATCACGGAGGAGATCGACGACTTCGATGAGGTCGCGACCGACCAGGTCAGGCATGATCGCCAAAGGCTGTTGAGCAGGAGCGGTTATATCTGGCAGCGAATCCGATGGTACGTCGACTGGCGAACCCACCGAACCAAGGAGCGCCATCGCTGCGACGACGGCCACTGCGGCCGCGATGAGTGTTCCGATTCTGGCCGCGGGACGCTCGGTATGGTCCTCAAGAACGATGCGATCGTCGTCTGCGCTCACCAGCCGATCTTAGGGGCGGCTGGCGCTAAAAGGAACCGAGTGCGTGCCTGGCAACGACCTTGATCAGGCCGGTGGTTGGTCAGTGTGTGGCGGCTTTGCTTTGCACCATGATGCAAGGACCCGCCAGATACTCGAACTCGTTTGCTTCGAGATATTCGATGATGGCCGAGCTTTCGCTGCCTGGTTGATACCAGATCCGTTTGTAGCCAAGCTCGTTCGCTTGTTCAGCGATCGAGATGCCGATGTCTGCCGGGACGACAACGTCGATGATGTCGGGCTGCTCGGGCAAGTCTGCCAATGTCGAATAGGCCGGGTCGCCGTCGACCGTCTGACGGGTCGGGTTCACCGGAAAAACGCGATAGCCCTTGCGCTTCAGATCTCGGTAGATCTTGCCACCGAATTTGAACGGGTCGTCGGTGGCACCCACGATCGCGATCGTCGAGTTATGGTCGGCGAGTAGATCCTCAAAAGTACTCATGGTGCGAGCCAGGCTAGCGATATTGTTGAACGAACTCGGCAAGGAATTCGAGCTGTTCGGCAACTTCGGCCGGTTCCCCTTGCGGCAGCCCGAACAATGCTCGAGCAAAACCTGCCTCAATAAGCGGGTCGACGTACTTTGTCTCTGGCCGGACCTGGAAGACGCCAAGTTCGATTGTCGCTGGATCGCGTCCGGCGTCCTCGGATGCTCTCCGGAGGTGGGTTACCTGTTCGAGGACGGGAGTGCGACCGGCGATGGGCATCCAGCCGTCACAGAATTCGATGATGTGCTGGAACGTCTTGGGCCCGCCCGACGAACCGAGTATCACCGGCGGGTGAGGCTTGGTGGTCGGCTTCGGCCACGACCAGCTCGAAGAGAAGTTGACGTGATCGCCGGCGAAGGCTGCTTCTTCCTTGGTCCACAACTCTTTCATGGCGAGGATCTTTTCTCGGACGACGGCTCGCCGCTCGGCGTACTTCACTCCGTGGTGGGCCATCTCCTCCTTGTTCCAGCCGTATCCGATGCCGAACAGGAGGCGACCGCCCGAGATCATGTCGAGCGAAGCGACTTCCTTCGCCAGCCAGATCGGGTCGCGCTGGGCGACCAGGGTGATGCCGGTCCCTAACTTGAGGGTGGTGGTGACGGCTGCGGCCGCGGTGAGCGCCACAAACTGATCGTGGGTGCGCCAATATTGCTCGGGGAGCGGCGGCGCTCCCTCCCTGCCGCCCCAGGGCGTGGTGCGATCGGTGGGAATGTGGCTGTGCTCTGGAAACCACAGCGACTCAAAGCCGAGTTCCTCGGTGCGTTTGGCCAGATCCATCGGCTGCATCGTCGTATCGGTCGGGAAGATATTCACACCAAAATCCATCCCGTCACCCTACCAACCCGCTTGACCGCTGGAACCCAGGGTTCAACCCTGGGTTCGTGTGCGCGGATTCCGATAGCTGTGGCCCCAAGAACGAGACGGAGCGTTAGCTGGAACCCTGGGTTTAACCCAGGGTTCGTGTGCGCGGATTCCGATAGCTGTAGCCCTGAGAATGGGTCGGTTGGGTGGCCGGTGCCCAGCGTGGGACGTCGTTTCAGCTCGTCCGGGGCTGACGAGCGCTACCGTTGACGCATGACTACCACGTCGATCAGAACCTGCCCGCTCTGTGAAGCGACCTGCGGTCTCGAGCTGACTATTGAAGAGGGCTCGGTCAAGGTCATTCGGGGCGACAAGGACGATGTCTTCTCTCATGGATTCATCTGCCCGAAGGGCACCACCCTCGGCCGACTGCATGAGGATCCGGACCGACTGAGAATGCCGCTCATCAAGAAGAACGGTGAGTTCGTCGAGGTGGGGTGGGATGAGGCCATCGCCGCCGCCGGAGCAGGACTCCGCCGCATCATTGACCAACACGGCGCGTCGGCCACGGCGGCCTATGTTGGGAATCCCAACGTCCACAACCTGGCCGGCAGCCTCTATCTGCGTCCGCTGTTGAAGGCCCTCGGCAGTCCGAACGTCTTCTCTGCTTCGACGGTCGATCAGATGCCCAAGCACGTTTCGTGTGGTGCCATGTTTGGTAACCCTGACCTGATTCCGGTGCCGGACATTGACCGAACCGACTATCTCCTCATGCTCGGCGCCGATCCATACGAATCAAACGGGTCATTGGCGACGGCGCCGGATTGGCCGGGTCGCATGGCGGCTATCCAGGAACGTGGCGGCAAGATCGTCACCGTCGATCCTCGAAAGTCCAAGACAGCCAAGGCGTCAGACGAGCATCTCTTCATTCGCCCGGGGACCGACGCCACCTGGTTGGCTGCCCTCATCACGACGGTCCTTGAGGCAGGGGATCCTGAGCTACCTGAATTCATGATCGGTCTGGCGGATGCCAAAGAGGCGCTGGCCGGGTTCACGGCCGAGTCGGTTGCCGCCGCCACGACCATTCCTGCTGAGACCACCCGCCGTATTGCCTCCGAGTTCGCCAACGCTCAGACCGCGGTTGCCTATGGACGGATGGGTACGCACACCACCGAGTTCGGGACGCTTGCCTCATGGTTGGCCGATCTCCTCAACGCAGTTACCGGCAATCTTGACGCCCCTGGCGGTGCCATGTTCCCGATGGCGGCCATCGTCACTCCGCAGTCCAGTCCGGGCGGTCGGGGATTTCAAACCGGGCGTTACCGGTCCCGGGTTGGTGACCACCCCGAAGTCAGGGGCGAGATGCCGTCGGCTGCTCTGGTCGGGGAAATCGAAACTCCTGGCGAAGGTCAGGTCCGGGCGCTGCTGGTCGTCGGGGGCAATCCAGCCCGGTCCATTCCCGATTCGGAACGAGTCGAAGCCGCGCTCGACGAGTTGGAGTTCATGGTGGCCGTTGACGTCTACCTCACCGAGACCGCCCGCCATGCCGACGTCGTCTTGCCGCCGCCTTCGGTTCTCGAGCGTGCCCATTTCGATGTGGCGTTCACGTCGCTCATGGTGCGTAACACCGCCAACTATTCACCACCCACGTTCGACAAGCCCGATGATCACCCCGCTGAATGGGAGATTCTCCTCGGCCTGACGGCCGCCGTCCAGGGGAACGATCTGCCCGTCGCCCACATGGACGAAGCCGGGGCAGCAGCTCTCCTGGCCAAGGCACTAACCAATCCGGCGTCGCCGGCATTCGGTACTGATCAGGTCGTCGCCTGGGATGCGGTATCGCGCTTCACGGGTCCGCAACGGATTCTCGACATACGCCTCCGGACCGGGCCCTATGGCGACGGATTCGGATCCAACCCGGAAGGACTCAGCCTTCAGAAGCTGATTGACAACCCGCATGGTCTTGACCTCGGGCCTCTCGAACCCCGGCTCCCGCTGGCTTCCAACAACACCGATGGCCAGGTCCACCTCGCCCCACCCCAGTTCGTCGCCGATGTGCCCCGGCTGGCGGCGATCCTCGAGCGGACAGCGGACCCGTTCGTCCTGGTCGGGCGGCGGCAGCTTCGGTCGAACAACTCGTGGATGCACAACGTGGAAGTGCTCGTTAAAGGCAAAGACCGGTGCACGCTGATGATGAACCCGTCCGACGCTGACGCACTCGGAGTTGCAGCGGGAGGATCGGTCACCGTCAAATCGGAGGCTGGTCAAGTCGATGCCCCGGTCGAGTTATCCGAGGACATCATGGCCGGAGTGGTTTCGTTGCCGCATGGGTGGGGACACGACGATCCGGAGGCTCGTCTCACCGTGGCGGCGAGGCGTCCCGGCGTGAACTCCAACGTCCTTTCCAACCGGACGGCTATCGATCCTCTGTCCGGCAACGCCCGCCTGAACGGGATCCCGGTCGAGTTAGCCCGAGTGAGTTCCAATCGGGCGGGCTAACTACTTGGCTGCGACTCTTGCGCTCGTTTTCGCAGCGGTCGCTTGCAGCGGCAACGATTCTGCTCGGATCGAAGGAGTCTGGCTCCTGGATTCGGTCGCGGTCGACGGTGTGTTCCTCGATCTTGAACCAGAGCTCTCTGCACGCAACGAGCTCGGCGTGCCGGCTTGGGTCGCATTCGGAGCCCAAGCGGGTCTTTCGGGGGCCGGGCCTTGTAACGACTTCTCGGGTCAATATGTCTTCGATGGAACTCATCTCGCGTCGAGTGATGTGTACTCCGAGCTTCAGGGATGTACCGGTGATTCCCGGGCACTTGAGGAGCTCGTTGTGGACTTGTTGGCTTCGGCCGACGTGCACTTCTCCAGTGACGTCCGCATGCAGTGGCAAGGCGAAAACGCCATCGTGACTTTCCGGAGACAACCATGAGATTCGAAGCGTCCGGGCGGTGGATCAAGAAGCGGGCAGTCAGCTTGATCGTTTTTGTCTTTGCCCTCATCATTGCGACCGCGGTCCTCATCGGCGTCTTCTGGGTTGTCAATGGCGAACTCCCGCCAGTCTTGGATCCCGAGCGAGCCGATGTGAAGGCCCAGCTTGCCGACTTCTCCGTAAGCACAGACCTGTTGTTTGCCTACAACAGTGCTGCACTCGAAGCAGACGCTGTTCAGCGTCTCGATGCGATCGCCGGATACCTGGCTGACCACCCGACCTATCCGATTGTCGTGGCCGGCCATGCCGACTCGACGGGCGAACCGGACTACAACCTCGGGTTGAGTAAAGCTCGAGCTGAGGCAGTGGTCGTCTACTTAATCACCGCGGGAGTCACCAACGAGCTGGAATCGATTGGATACGGAGATACGGAGCCGATCGCGACCAACAGCACTGAAGAGGGGCGAGCAGCCAATCGAAGAGTGAGCTTCGAAATCGCTGGTTGATCAGACCGAGAACGCCTCGATCACTTCTCCGAATGTTTCGAGCGACCCCGGGCGGTGGAGATTGGCGATCGCCACGATCGCGAGATCGACACCTGCCTCAGACAAACCCGTGAAGCGAGTGACGTTGTCGGTAACGGTCCCGCCGGAGAACGGCCCGAGTAACACGTCGGTGTCCATGCCCATGGCCTCCGCCTCGGATTCCAGCTCGGATTTGGATGAGTAAACGAAGGTCGGGGAGAGGTGGGTGACTTCGATTTCGCTGCGGTCCCGTCCCACAGCTTCACAGTGAGCGCCCAATACGGCGAGCTTGTGGCGGACGTCGTCGGGGCCGCCCATCAGATTGCAGGCGTCGGCATATTGAGCGACTAGTTTCAGGGTTCGCTTCTCACCACTTCCGCCGACGAGGATTGGTATGTGTTCTTGAACGGGTCGCGGATACGCCAGCGCCTCGGGGATGCTGACGACCTTGCCCTCAAACGACTTCGCTCCCGCACCCCAAAGAGTGGGTAGTGCTTGGAGGGCATCCTCGAGCAGATCGAGACGTTCCTTATCGGGTGGGTAAACATACCCGAACGCCTCGTGTTCTTGTTTGAACCAGCCTGCGCCGATGCCACATATCGCCCGGCCCTCAGAAAGTACGTCGAGGGTCGAGATGATCTTCGCGAGCAAGCCCACGTTGCGATAGGTCAGGCCGGTCACGAGCGCACCGAGTTTGATCGTGTCGGTCACACCTGCCAGCCATGCCAACGTCGTATAGGCCTCCAGCATGTCGTTCCACGCAGGACCGACCTGCGGGATCTGCCGGAAGTGGTCCATCAACCACAAGCTCTCAAACCCGGCCGCTTCCGCGCGTCGGGCGATGGCGGCCAGGGTGTCAGGTGTCGATACCTCACCCCATTCGAAGTTCGACACCTGCAGTCCAAACCGGAGGCGCCGGGTAGGGCTGACCTGATCAGCAGACCAGCTGCCCAACGCGACCGGAGTGACTGCATCGGCCGCATAGACGGCCGCGAATCCTTCGTCCTCAAGGGCGGGTCGAGTTTCGGCGTACCGGGTGATCTGGCTGTCGAGCACCTTCGGGGGGATGCTCCGGCTGCGTCGTTTGTTGCGGTCCTTGCAGGTTTTGGGATCGGTGTCGAAGCCGATCGCGATCGCCGGCATACCGGCGTCCGTAGCCTTCTGGCGCCACCGCTGGCGGTCCTCGGCGTTGAGACCGAGCGTGTCAATGACGGTCACGAGTCCCCGTTCGAGGCGCATATCAACGATTGATTCGAGGACGGCGAAAGCGTCGGCCGATGCCTTCTGATCGTGTTGTCCGGTACCTACGGCAGCCCGCAGAGCGTCCGATGAAACGACCTGGCCAGCTTTGAAGTTGGCTTCTGCCCACGTGGTTTTGCCACTTCCAGACGGCCCGACGAGGACGATGAGGGACGGAAACGGAATGCGAATCGGCATTCCGGCAGCCTACTTCGACTCCTTCCGGCGGTCCCGTCTACACGGGCGTCAGTCCTCGAGAGACTCAATCAACGCAGCGAACCCATCGATGTCGCTCGCGGTGGGTTCGTGAGTCCACACCTGTACGCCAGCTAGTAGTTCGGCGTATTTCTCAACCTCTTCGGGGCGCACCACCGCCCGGATTGGAATGTCGGGGCCAAGAATCTCCTGGTACTTGGCGAGGATCGCTCGATGCTGAGGTCGATCAAGGTCCAGATCGAAAATCACCCCGCCAGCGGCAGCCACCTTTTCGCAGAACTCTCCCTTGAGGATTGGGCAGAGCGTGGCATGCGCAGGCCCGGGGCATACCTCAACATGATGGCCGAGGCGCTCTAATAGGTTGGTTTGCGTTGATCGGTCAGACCCACAGTCCACGAGAACCGTGTCGCGAGCTTCCATGACGACCTCCTTCGCCTTTTTCAGTATGTGGTACTCCATGAAGTGTGCCTAGAGGACTAAGCCCCTCGCTCCTTGTCAGGTCCGGTACCGAGTCTGGGTGATAGCCTCACCGAATGATCACACCGGAAGGCCTTGGGTTCGAGACGTTGGCGTTGCACGCCGGCCAGCGGCCCGATGACACGTACGGGGCTCGGGCTCAGCCGATCTACATGACCACGTCGTACTTGTTTGATTCCGTTGACCATGCTGCGTCCCTCTTCAACCTTGAGACCCCCGGCCATATCTATTCGCGTATCTCGAATCCGACTGTGGCGGCATTCGAAGAGCGGATGGCTGCGCTCGAAGGGGGAGTCGGGGCGGTGGCGACAGCGTCCGGTCAGGCCGCACTGTTCCTCGCCGTTGCCACCCTCATGGGGCAAGGCGGGCACATCGTGGCGTCCGGCTCGATCTATGGCGGGTCGCACAACATGTTCAACCTCACCCTGCCGCGCTTCGGGATTACGACCACCTTCGTCAACCCACGCAACACGGACGAGTTTGCCGACGCCATCACCGACGACACGCGGCTTGCTCTACGGCGAAACGCTCGGCAACCCGGGGCTAGAGATCATGGACATGCAGGCGGTAGCGGATCTAGCCCACGCCAAGGGTCTGCCGCTGATGATCGACAACACGTTCGCTTCGCCGTATCTTTGTCGGCCGATCGAATGGGGAGCCGACATCGTCATGAACTCCGCTACCAAGTTCATTGGCGGCCACGGTGTGGCAATTGGGGGAGTGATCGTGGACGGGGGAACCTTTGACTGGGAGAAGTCGGGCAAATTCCCCACCCTCACCGAGCCATACGAGGGATATCACGGCATCGATTTCTCCGAAGAGTATGGGCCTGCCGCCTTCATGTCCCGGGCCCGGGCTGAGGGGCTGCGTGACTTCGGCGCTTCGATGAGTCCCCAGAACGCCTTCTATCTGTTGCTCGGGCTCGAAACGCTTCCTATCCGAATGGAACGTCACGTAGCCAATGCCACAGCTGTCGCTGAATTCCTCGACGCTGCTCCCGAGGTCGCCTGGGTTTCCTACCCGACGTTGGAATCGCACCCCGATCATGCCCGCGCGCAACAGATGCTCCCGAAGGGACCGGGCGCGATCTTCTCCTTCGGTATCAAAGGGGGCCGTGAGGCAGGGCGCAAGTTCATCGAAGCCGTCAGCGTCTTCTCCCATCTGGCCAATGTGGGAGACGCCAAATCCCTGGTGATTCACCCGGGATCGACGACCCACCAGCAAATGTCCGCCAAGGACCTGGAAGCTGCCGGCATCAGCGAAGACCTCATCCGGCTGTCGGTCGGCATGGAGTCGATCGAGGATCTGATTGGTGACCTCAGGCGCGCGCTCCGGGCGTCGCAGAAGTAAGCGCATGGACATCATCGTCGGGGACAAGCGAGTCTTTGCAGCCACCGGAGGTCGCCCGATTGACCCTGCCAAGCCGCTGCTGGTTTTGTTGCACGGTGCGGGTCAGGATCGCACGATCTGGGTTCTCCAGACGCGCTATCTGGCTCATCACGGCTTCTCGGTCCTGGCGCTGGACTTTCCTGGCCATGGGGGGTCAGAAGGGCCACCTTTAGCCACCGTTGAGGAGATGGCTGATTGGGTGGCCGACGTCATCCGGGCGGTCGGCGTTACTTCAGCCGCGTTGGTCGGCCACTCGATGGGGTCGTTCGTGGCGATTCAATGCGCTGCGGATCATCCGGAACTCGTCGACAAACTTGCTCTAGTGGGTGTCTCGGTTGAGATGCCGGTTCATCCCCAGATGCTGGCCGCCGCCGAAGCGGACGAGCAGCATGCGATCGACCTCATGGTGGGCTGGTCACATTCAAGTCAGGGTCACCGGGGAGGTCACCGGCAACCCGGGTCGTGGATGGTGGGCGGCTCGAAGCGGGTCGTGGAAAGGTCCGCTCCCGGGGTGTTGTACGCCGGGTTCCTGGCTTGCATGAATCGCGGATCGATCCTCGACGCCGCCGGCAAGGTGACGGTCCCTGCTCTGTTTCTTCTCGGCGGAGACGACAAGATGACGCCCCCGCGTCGGGTCAGCAGGTGGCAGCCACCGTTGCCGATTCCACGGTTGTGGTTCTCCCGAATGTCGGGCACTCGATCTTGGCCGAAGCTCCGGATCAGGTCACCAATTATCTGAGGGAGTTCCTCAGTTCGACGTGACCGGCCGCTGGTCGCCGAAGAGGCGCGAATTGGCGTCGGCGTAGAGCCGTTCCATCGCCTCGTTCGCCCATCTCAGCGCAGCATTGCGGTCAGCATCGGTGGTGACCCCCGCCAACAGCCACGTATCCCACAATTGGTTCATCGTTTCAGCTGAGGTCCCGTGGTATTCCAGTTGGTCGCCGGGGCGGAGTAGGTGGCCGTCGACGAGCAGACCCGCCGGCATCGTCACGTGGTTGAACGCGGTCGGATCGTCGTCATAGGCAGACGCGATCGCGGATGCCTGGAGAGACCTGAGGTCTATCCCCGTGACCTCGTCGAGGCGCGCCTTGTATGTGTCAAGTTCGGCATCCGTCGGAAAGAAGTGGTTGGTGGCCCGGCCAACTCCGAAGTTGACCGCCCCACTCCCGATCGCCTTGCCGGCCAGCACGACCAGGGACCCGGCGGGGATTAGCGCAAAGGACCCCGTCACGGCGATCTTGGCGAGGCTCCCCACGATCGCTGCCTTGAGGGCGTTGCTGTCGTCCCGATTGAACCCGTCCTCAACTGCCAGGTCGCCGGCGATGTCGGCCACGTACCCCATCAGCAGCCCGAGTTCGTCGAGATCCGCGTAGATGTCGGCGGGGGTCTCGAAGGCGGAGATGGACTCATGGACGTAGATGGCCGTCGATTCAAGAACTACGTCCGACGCGGTCGGTTCGCGCATCACCCGCTCGAGGAAGATACGTAGGTCGGTTTGGGAGACTCCGATGTCGATCCGTGGAATATCTCGGTATTCGAGCTCAAGTGGACTTACGAACGATCCCTGGTCAGCGTTCCATGTGTTGGACGGTAGGAAGATGCCCATGTCGCGATTGACCATCATCGCGCCCCCGATTGCGGTCATCGGTTGTAGTGCCTGGTTGTTCTCGACAATGCTTCGAATGACCAGCCCTACCGACCTGCGCAGCTCCGGGGTCGGTTCGGAGTCACCCATCTGCGTGAGAATGCGGGCCAGAGCCAAGCCGCCGTCTGCGTAGTAGTCGTCGAAGAGGTTGCCGGCCCGCTGCTCGGTCATGAAGGTCTCGATTGTGAACTCGGGCCGCTCTTGGAGGGCTTCGAGGAGCATGCTGCGGGGATCGGTTTCCAAGCCAAACACCCGGTGGACCTCGTAGTAGCCCGCAAACGTGGATTCTGAGGCGTCGTACGTATTCAGGAGAAACGGGAAGTCGATGGTCGGCGATGCGAATAGTTCGGCGACTGCGCCGTAATAGCGGGCGTCCATGATTGCGAACGGCAGGTCGGTGCCTTGCCAAACCTCGCCGAACGATTGGATCACGTCGGCGCCGAAGTTGGTCGGGAGCGTTCTGCTGGCTGACCCCATCGCCTCGACGTAGGTACTCAAGACCGATGGCGGTATACCAAACCCGTGAACGTAGGCCGGAATCAGGCTGGTCTGCTCGACTCCGAGTGCCTGAAAGAACGTGCTGGTTGCGAACGAGTTGGTGACCGGAAGCGCGGTACTGATCTCGGTCATGCGGCCGCCCGGGTGAATCGACCAGTCATCGAAGTCCGGCCAGAGGTCGGCAAGAAACTGCCCGGTCAGCGCCCCCCGATCGGGGTCGGTCAGCCCGGGTGCACTTATGAGGGTGTCGGTGATCGTTTGGGTCGTAGCCGGGTACCCGAGGTCGTCGATCCGGCGTTCAAGATCCCTCAGTTCGGTGCCGAGTTCTTGTTCGCGAGACCAGGCCTGTTCCAAATCATCGAATATCTCCGTGTACGACCGATGCTCAGCAGAGCCAGTAGTGCTCGAGAGGGTGGAGTATTGCTCGAGATCGAGACGCTGAATGTCGCTCCGCGTCGACGCAAGCAGCCTCTCCGCGCGGGCCTGTTGCACCTGGAGTTCGTCCCGGGTGGTCATCCGGAGGACGTATTCCGAGGGGAACAGGAACTCCGGTAGCGCTACTTCGGCGGGAGATCGGCCTTCTGCCATGGCCTGCCCAACCGCCCACACTGACTCAGTGTCGATTTCAATCCCATCGAGACGAGCCATGGTGCGGGCCAGGTCGGAGGCATCGGTGACGGATGCGTCGTACATCGAGTCAGCCCAGGCGCCCTGGCCGGTCAAACCAAGCGCCATCTGCTGGGTCGCGACGGCCGCCCGGTACGCTCGCTCGAGTTCGCTACGGAGTGCCTGTTTGGCTCGTTCAAGTTCGGAGACCAGCAGATCTAGCTTTGGGTCGTTGTCGGTCCCGGGCCAGTGATCGATCTCGGCACGCAACTGGTCCACCCTGGCCGTTAGATGGTCTTGCCGGGTTGGATCGGCCTGAGAGGCCAGGGCCGACGGATAGGGGAGGAGGCCTCCGAACAGGGAGTGATAGGTGTCGAGCATTGCGGCCCGTCCATCCAGGTCGGCCGCCCGGCAGTAAAGATCGTCAACGATTGCGGTCAGGGACCGGTTGGCGCCAGAACTCCGGCCGACGTTTTGAAGGTTGGCGGTGATGGTCCGGGTCACCACGTCGATGTCTGCACCAGCTGTCCGCAGCCGGCTCGACTGGTGCATCAGCTGTTCTCCGTCAAACCGCCACGTCATACTTATCATTGTATAACGTTAGTTTGAGAGATATCCAAATAATTGACGGTTCTAGACGTGGGGGAATTCCAGGCGTTGACAGGACGATTCGAATGCGCACTGGTCGTTCAAACGACTAGTTTGTTGGCACGCTCCTTTAGCGAGCGTTCACATGGAGGAACAATGAAGAGACACCTATCACTATTTTCGTTGCTGTTGGCCCTCGCGCTGATAGCCGCGGCCTGCGGAGGCTCGACAACCGATACCACCGCAGCCGCAAGTGGCGAAACGACCACCACCACGGTCGCGGCGAGCCCCGACACAACCCAACCAGCCGAGCCATCACCCGACTTTATGGGTGCGGTCCTCGACGCGGGTGGCTGTGATTACGGCGGCAAGGTCAACACGATCACCGCGGTCGACGAGCTGACGGTGCAGTTTGAGCTCTGTTCGCCCGACCCGGCCTTCGTGGCGAAACTTGCCTTCGGTGTATTTGGCATCCAGCCGTCAGAGCATCTCGAAGCAACCGGCGGTGCGCCCCTTGACAACCCGATCGGTACCGGTCCATACGCACTCCAGGAATGGGTGCGAGGCGACTCGGTTGTCTTTTCGCGTAACGACGCCTACTACGGCGATCTAGCTCCTTCGCAGACGGCAGTCTTGCGTTGGGCGACAGAGAGTGCTGGTCGCTTGCTTGAGCTCCAGTCGCTCCAGGTTGACGGAATCACGTTCCCTGGCACCGAGGATCTGGCGACGATTGAAGCCGATCCGAATCTGGTGCTGCTCGACAAGCCAGAACCAAACATCTTCTACATGGGGTTCACGAACACGTTCACCCCGTGGGACGATGTGAACGTCCGTAAGGCTGTAGCGCTGGGCATCGACCGTCAGCGCATTATCGATACCTTCTATCCAGCGGGTTCAGAG
Source organism: uncultured Acidimicrobiia bacterium (assembly GCA_963835515.1). Taxonomy (GTDB): domain Bacteria; phylum Actinomycetota; class Acidimicrobiia; order Spongiisociales; family JAENVV01; genus JAENVV01. The sequence continues at coordinate 72,183 of CAWIFX010000005.1, forward strand.
ACTGCATCGCACTTCACGCCGTGTTCAGTTGAGAACGGTTGTGAAGGTGACTCTTGGTATGACTTCGACGTCGACGCCGCCAAGGCACTCCTTGAGGAGGCTGGCCTAGCTGACGGGTTCTCGACGAAGATCTACTACCGCGATGTAACCCGCGGGTATCTCCCCACCCCGGGCGATGTGGCTGCCGACATTCAGGATCAGTTGAAGACCAATCTGAATATCGATGCTGAGGTTGTTGTGGTCGAGTCTGGTGAGTTCATTCAGACATCATCGGCTGGTGGCTACGACGGCATCCATTTGCTTGGTTGGACCGGTGACTACCCGCACGTGACCAACTTCCTCGATTTCCACTTCGCAGCCTCGAACGCTCAGTTCGGCGACGGCTACCCGGAGATCTACGAACCGTTGGAAGCAGCTTCCAAGCTGGCAAGTGCCGCCGAGGCTGCGCCGCTCTATGCGGACGCCAACAATGCGATCAAGGAACTGGTGCCTATGGTGCCGATCTCGCATTCGGCTGCCAGCTATGCAGCGCAGGCGTCGGTTGAGGGTGCGTACGCTCCGCCATGGGGCGACGTGCAGTTCAGCCTCTGGAACAACGGCAAGGACACCCTGGTGTTCATGCAGGGCAACGAGCCTATTTCGTTGTACTGCGCCGATGAGACAGATGGTGAGTCGCTGCGGGCCTGTGGCCAGATCATTGAGGGGCTGTACTCGTACACCCCGGATGGTTCGGTGCAGCCGCAGCTGGCGACCGAGTGTGTCGCCAACGAGGAACTGACCAGTTGGACGTGTAATTTGCGTTCCGGTGTCGTGTTCCACGATGGCTCGGCCTTCGATGCCAACGATGTCGTGGCAACGTTCACAGCCGGATTGGATGCGGCTTCGCCGTTGCATTCAGGCAACAGCGGTGTGTTCGAGTACTACGACTACCTGTGGGGTCTCATCAACGTCGAGGAGTAATCGACGAAGTAATCCAGTTATCTAGCAAGGGGGAGGCCACCGGCCTCCCCCTTGCTCTATCCTGACGCTCCGATGATCAACTACATCATTCGACGCATCTTGCTTGCCATCCCGGTTCTCTTCGGGATCGTGCTCGTGGTGTTTCTTCTGATTCGGGCCATCCCGGGCGATCCGTGCACCTCCCTGTTGGGGGAGCGAGCCACCGAAGCCGCCTGCGAGCGTTTTAATGAGGCGAATGGGCTCAACGAACCGGTGTACGTCCAGCTGGGCCTCTATATGAAAAACGTGGCGACGTTCAACCTTGGCGAGTCGATCAGATTCTCAAGGCCCGTCAACCAGATGTTGATCGAACGTCTACCGCTGACAACTGAGCTGGCAATGATCGGACTGGCACTTGCGGTGTTGGTAGGCGTCCCCTTGGGGGTTCTGGCCGCCCGGCGTCATAACTCTGCTGCGGATACCGCCACCATGGCTCTGGCCAACATCGGCGTTTCGATGCCCGTCTTCTGGCTCGGTCTGATGTTGGCGTACGTGTTCGCGCTATTGCTTCGCGATACTCCGTTCGCGCTCCCTCCCTCGGGGCGCCTCAGCGCCGGCGTGTTTTCGACTCCCTACTTTGAGGTTTGGGGGTGGGATCTGGAAGCAGGCAGCCTCACCGCCAAGACCCACGAGTACATTGCGAATCATTACCTGTTCAACAACCTGATTACCGGGCAATGGCCCGTCTTCTGGGATGCGGTCAAGCACATGATCTTGCCGGCCGTGGCTCTTGCGACGATCCCGTTGTCGATTATCGCCCGGATCACCCGTAGTTCGTTGCTCGAAGTGATGGGCAAGGATTACATCCGGACGGCCCGGGCCAAGGGGGTTGGCGATGCCGCGGTGGTCGGGAAACACGCCTTTCGGAATGCGCTTCTGCCGGTAGTGACGATTGTCGGACTCCAGTTGGGGGCCTTGCTGGGCGGAGCGGTTCTCACCGAAACGGTTTTCAATCTCGCCGGGGTTGGCCGGGCCCTCTTCGACGCGATCCAGGGTCGCGACTATGCGATTGTTCAGGGGTTCACAGTTGTGGTCGCGGCGGGATATGTCCTCGTCAATTTGTTGGTTGATTTGTCGTACGCATACCTGGATCCAAGGATTCGCCTCGAATGAAGATGATGAGCCGTAAGGAAGCCCTCGAGCAACTACAGGCGGAAGCCGCCGACTCGTCGCGCCTCTTCGAGAAGCCCCTCACGCAGTGGCGTCTGGCTCTGCGACGCTTCCGCGGACGAAGGTCAGGGATGATTGGGCTCGGGATAGTTGTGTTCCTGATACTCGTGGCGATTTTTGCCCCGCTCCTGGCTCCATATGGTCCGACTGAGATTCTCATCGGGAAAGAAGACGTCAGCCGCTACGGACCTCCCTGCATTCACGTGCTCGGGTGCGATCAAGCCAGCCCCCAGCACATTCTCGGTCTGGACGGCAACGTTCGTGACGAGTTCTCGCGCGTTATCTACGGCTCGCGGGTGAGTTTGACCCTGGGGTTCTTCACCGTCACGCTGGCGCTGTTAGTTGGAGCTTCGATCGGTGCATTGGCCGGCTATTTGGGTGGGTGGTTCGACA
>CAWIFX010000006.1:0-19490 GCA_963835515.1 uncultured Acidimicrobiia bacterium
AACTGTTGATCGCAGACGAACCAACGACGGCTCTCGATGTCACAATCCAGGCGCAGATTCTTGACCTCATGCGTGACCTCCAGAAGTCGTCAAACACCGCGGTGGTTCTCATCACGCACGATCTCGGGGTCGTTGCTGAGATGGCCCACGAGGTCGCAGTGATGTACGCAGGCGAGGTTGTGGAGCAGACCGACGTACGGCGCATCTTCAGCGAACCCTTGCACCCTTACACCCAGGGCTTGGTGGGTTCTATTCCGGTGCTTGGCAGATTGAAGGAGCGCCTCGAGACGATCCCCGGGGTGGTGCCGTCGCTTATTGATCTTCCGAGTGGTTGTCGATTCGCGTCACGGTGCGTGGCTCGCGTCCAGAACGGTCTCGAGATCTGCACGAGGGTCAAGCCGCAACTTCTCGAGGTTTCGCCCGGTCACAACGTGCGCTGCTGGCTGTACCAGGAGGAACCTGAAGATGGCTGAAAACCTGGTCGAGATTCGCGACCTCGTAAAGCAGTTTCCGGTCAAAGGAGGCTTGCTGCATCGGCAGGTCGCAACCGTGAATGCCGTAGCCGGGGTGGACCTCGACATTCGACGTGGAGAAACCCTTGGCCTCGTAGGCGAGTCGGGATGCGGCAAGACAACTCTGGCCAGGATCCTGGTCAGGCTGCTCGAACCGACGTCTGGAACGATCCAATTTGATGGTCAAGACATGTCCCACCTGCGGGGCAATGCGCTCAAGCCGTTCCGCAAGCGAGTCCAGATCGTGTTCCAAGATCCGTATTCGTCTCTGGACCCTCGGACGCAGGTTGGAGAGTCGATCTCGGAAGGTCTCAGAATCCACGGCGTGTCCGACAAGGACGAGCGACACGAACGGGTCAAAGAGATGCTGGAACTGGTCGGTCTGCAGCCCGCCCATACCGGGAGATACCCGCACGAGTTCTCCGGCGGCCAACGTCAGCGCATCGGCATTGCCCGGGCTCTCATTCTGAATCCAGATCTCGTGATTGCTGACGAGCCGGTCTCGGCCCTGGACGTGTCTGTGCAAGCCCAGGTGCTCAATCTTTTGAAAGAGATCCAGGGTGAACTCGGACTGACACTCCTCTTCGTGGCTCACAACCTGGCCGTGGTTGAACACATTTCCGATCGGGTGGCCGTCATGTACCTCGGGCGAATAGTTGAACTGACCGACCGAGATACGTTGTACCGGAACCCGCTGCACCCGTATACGGAGGCGCTACTTTCGGCGATACCCATCCCCGATCCTGACCGGCCGCGCGATCGGCAGATTCTCGCGGGCGAAATCCCGTCGCCCCTCGACCCGCCGCCGGGTTGCCATTTTCACCCCCGGTGCCCGATTGCGCAGGGAGGCCTATGTGACGTCAAGGACCCGCGGCTTGAACCGCTAGGCGGAAACCACCAGGTGGCCTGTCATCTTCGAGTAGCCAGCGGTTCGGCCTCGCCGATCGCCGGTGCCTAATAGGCGGCGTTTCGAATCGATTCGGTGAGATCGCTTCCCGGTTCGTAGGCGATACAGCGGATGTCATGGTCCCCGGATTCCCACGCGGCCGCGGACGGCACGGCAACGTCGTAGAACAGTTTTGATTCGAAGTACTCGATGCCTACGTACTGCTCGAAGGGCTCGTCACAGAACACCGTTATCCAGACCTCCTCGTAGTCGGGATAAGCATCACCGGTCCAGGGTGTGAGCGCGAAGACCTCATGTGAATGTGGTTCCGAGCACGGCACCGGGTCGGCGGAGTCCCCGTGGTTGAAACAGGTGCCGAGCGGATAGTCGACGGTCGCGCCTCCTCCCGAGGAGGTCGCCTCGTTGATGATGGTCTGAAACTCCTCCGACCCGGCGACGCTCCGGAAGAGCGTCACCCCGGCAATGAAGGCCACTCCGATGAGCACGATGAACCCGACGCCGACGCCTATGGCGATTTTCGCGCCGGTAGACATGCCCGGTTTGGTGGTCCCGCCGGTCGGTGCCGACGTCCAGTTCGGAGTGGGGCTCGTCGTGCCAGGGTTGGACTTTGGGGGGTCCCAGGAAGCTTCAGCAGGCGGCGGGAGCGGGGGCGGACCCTCGGCGGCGTTGGTTGGCGTCTCGCCGGAGTCAGTACTTCCGTCGGCATCTGGATCAGAGTTCGTTACGGCAAACGGGTCAGCCGGCGCCGTGCTGCCCGCATCTTGGGCCGCGCCGCAGTCGGGGCAGCGCTCGCTGGGGGACCAAGGCTCCCATGGATGGCGGCAGTTTGTACAGATGTTCATGTTCTATCTATCGGCCAGGAGGACGCGCTCATTGAATGTTTAGCCGGATTGGTCGAGCTGAGCAGGTTTTGCCTTGACGAACCTCGGGGACGTGGCATACTTCGCAGGTACTTATCAAGAGCGGTGGAGGGACAGGCCCTTTGAAACCGCGGCAACCAGTTCGGCTGGTGCCAATGCCTGATCGATGAGAAGGGGTTAGCGAATGACCAAAACCCGAAGTTCCTCCGTTCTGATGATGTGTTGCTGCATGCCGTGCTCTCGGGTGGTCTCTTCCTTGTGATGTGTGCCGCCACCTGAGAGAGAACAGCCACTGGCGAGCATCCACCGAAGCGACCAACAAGGAATCTGACCATGAGCGACTACCGCTACGAAACCCTACAAGTCCATGCTGGACAAGAACCCACCCCCGGCACAAACGCCAGGGCCGTACCTATCTACCAGACAACTTCGTATACGTTCGACGACTCTGATCACGCCGCCCGTCTATTCGGGCTCCAAGAATTCGGCAACATCTACACAAGGATCATGAACCCGACTACGGACGTCTTTGAGAAGCGGATCGCCGCCCTCGAGGGTGGCGTCGCGGCCGTTGCGACCTCATCGGGGCAGGCCGCGCAGTTGTTGGCTATCACCACCTTGGCCCAAGCCGGGGATGAGATCGTCTCTTCTAGCTACCTGTATGGAGGTACTTACAACCAGTTCAAAGTTGCCTTACCAAGGCTGGGAATCAATGTCCGGTTCGTGGAAGGCGTGAACCCTGCCGACTTCGAGGCGGCGATAACCGACAAGACCAAGGCGCTCTATGTCGAGTCGATCGCCAACCCCGAGTACGTTGTACCGGATTTCGAAGCACTCGCCGAGGTTGCCCACCGCCACGGCATCCCACTCGTCGTTGACAACACCTTCGGTTGCGCCGGCTTCATCGCCAAACCGATCGCGCACGGCGCTGACATCGTCGTCGCATCGGCGACGAAGTGGATCGGAGGCCACGGTACGTCAATTGGTGGTGTCGTCGTCGACTCTGGCAACTTCGACTGGCGCAATGAGAAGTTTCCCCTGTTCACGGAGCCCTCGCCCGGCTATCACGGCCTGGTGTTCGCCGATGTGTTTGGACCCGAGGGTCCGTTTGGCAACATCGCCTTCGCCATCAGGGCGAGAGTCGAAGGTTTGCGAGACTTCGGGGCGGCTCAATCACCGTTCAACTCATTCCTGCTGATCCAGGGGCTCGAAACCTTATCCTTGCGGGTTCAGCGGCATGCGGACAATGCGTTGGAGTTGGCCAGATGGTTGGACGCTCGTGATGATGTCGAGTGGGTCAACTACCCGGGACTCGAGAAGCACCGTTCCCACACCACAGCTACCAAATACCTGACCAACGGATATGGAGCAGTGCTCAGCTTTGGAGTCGCCGGGGGGTTCGACGCTGCAAAAGCGTTCATCAACAGTGTTCGTCTGGCCAGTCATCTGGCCAACGTTGGTGATGCCAAGACGCTGGTCATCCATCCTGCGTCGACGACGCATCAGCAGCTGACCGATGCCGAGCAATTGGCTGCCGGAGTCCGGGCTGATCTCGTCAGGGTCTCGGTTGGGATCGAACACATCGACGACATCAAGGAGGACATCGCCCAGGCGCTCGCGGCTGCGAGGCAACTCGCAACAGTGTGACGTCGTAGCCGGGCGGGAGGGCTCAGTGGCCTCCCGCCTAGGCTGCTTTCTCTCATGATCGACCCAGATACGCTACCGAGCTCTACCGAGTTCTATGACCTCCCGCCCGACCTGCTGCCGTACAAGTTGCAGAATGGTGAGACGCTCCCTGAAGTGCGGCTGGCGTACCAAACGTACGGGACGCTGAACGCTGATCGTTCCAACGTAATACTCCTCTTTCACGCCCTGACCGGATCGCAGAACCCGTCCGGCATCAACCCGTCCGTTCCGGGAGTTGAGCTGTGGAGCGACGAGTGCCAGGTGGGTTGGTGGCCAGGCTGGATGGGCTCGGGACGCACGATCGACACCGACCGGTTCATGGTCATCTGTATCAACTACCTCGGAGGTTGTTACGGCTCAACCGGTCCAACCTCGATCAATCCGGAGACCGGATTGCCATATGGCGGTGCATTTCCCGAGGTGACGTTCGCAGACATCGTCGACGTCCAGATGCTGTTGCTCGACCACCTCGGAATCGAGAAGCTCCACACGGTGATCGGGCCTTCGGTTGGTGGCATGATGTGCGTGAGCCTCGCGACCCGCTACCCCGACCGGGTGGAACGTGTTGTGCCGGTCGCATCGGGGCTATTCACCTCGTCTTTGCAGTTTCTCTACAACTTCGAGCAAACCAACGCCATCTTGAATGATCCGAACTTCAACGGCGGCAACTACCACGGAGGACCCAAACCGGACCAGGGGCTCGCTTTGGCGAGAATGATCGGCCATAAGACGTTTGTATCTCTTGAGGCGATGAAGTTTCGCGCTCGGGGCGAGGTCAACGAGGGCACCGGACCCGCCGGATATCAGATCCGCTCACCGCTCGAGTCGTACATGTGGCACCAGGGACAGAAGTTCCTGGAGAGATTCGACGCCAATACCTACATTCGGCTAATGACTGCCTGGCAGCACTTCGACCTGCTCGAAGAAGCAGGCGCATCCGATATGACGACCTTGCTCAAACGATCCCGACCCCATCGTTATCTGCTTTTCACAATTGACTCGGACGTTTGTTACTACCCGGAAGATCAGGCGGTCATGCTCGATGCGTTGCGTGAGGCGGGCGTGCCCGCCCGCCGAATTATCGTTTCGTCCGAGAAGGGTCACGACTCATTCCTGCTGGAGCCGGAACTCTACGCAGACGTGCTGGTCGACTTTCTCGCGTAGTAATTCGAGCGACAACTTAGGTTGTCGCTCGAATCATGTCGTAGGTGGTTACTGATTGGGATCGAGTTCGGCGGCGCTGCTACCGGCATACCGGTGGAACGGAACAAATGTTACGTTGGTGGCCAGCGTGTCGACCTCATACTCGGGCATCCACCATGCGGGTGTGTCCGGGTCGAGATTGGCGTCCTGGCCGGCGTACCGTTCGATCACGGTGGCGGTGGTGCCTGCTTTGGCGGTGACCGCTGCGTTAGCCAGCGTGTCGACCCCATATTCGGGCATCCACCATGCGGGTGTGTCCGGGTCGAGATTGGCGTCCTGGCCGGCGTACCGTTCGATCACGGTGGCGGTGGTGCCTGCTTTGGCGAGGACCGCTGCGTTAGCCAGCGTGTCGACTTCATACTCTGGGAGCATTTCGTAGACGGTGGCTGGTTCGTTGACGATGGGCACTGGATCGTTTGCGTTCATGACGAACATGACGATGGCGCCTATCACCGCTGCCAAAACTACCAAGGCCCAGAACCCTTGCCGAACCCAGAACGGCTTGCGCTGCTCGACTTCCGGTGTGGGTCGGCGAACATCTTGTTGCCTATCGAGAAGGACCATGATGTGTCTCCTTCTACTGGCTGAGGAGAGCAAGGCATCCTTCGAGAACCCGGGACTCCCCAGCGTCCTCTTGAGTAGTAATCGTCGCGCTTTGGGGCCGAACTAGCTAGTGACGATTTACCCTTCAGGGCGCCGTGCTAGCCGCGAAGCCGGCGCATTTAGCGCGACGCGCGCAGATGCCGTGCCAGCGCGCTAGGAGCGTAAATGCGGGGCAATATCGGTTTCGTATTCGGCATGACGATCCGTTTCCAGCTTCGAATAGACCAATTCGCCGTCGACTTTGACCTCAAATAGGCCACCACGTGACGGTATCAAGTGGATGTCGTACTGTTGCCCGAATTCTTCGAAGATTGCCTCGACCATGCTCACGGCACGGGGGGTGTAGTTTCAGGCCCGGCAGAATTCAATGCTGATGGGAGTCATAGTCGGTGATGATAACGACCCACGGAACGGTTGGTGAAATACGGTTGGATCGTCCTGACAAACGAAACGCGCTGTCAAAGCTGGCCATGTCGGCACTGGCCGATGCCGTTGACGAGCTCGTGGAGGCCGGATCGAGAGCCATCATCCTGACCGGATCAAGCACCGTATTCAGCGCCGGCGCTGATCTGTCCGAGTTGTCGATGACCGAAGCCGATCTGGAAGTCGAGGACGGCTTGGCTGCGGCAGCTGCCCGCCTGGCGGGCGCACCGGTCCCCACCATTGCGGCGATTGAAGGGCCGTGTCTTGGGGCGGGTGTCGAACTGGCCGCAGCTTGTGATGTGCGGGTGGCTGGCGAAGGAGCCTATTTTATGATTCCGGCAACCCGGCTCGGGATTCTCTATCGACCCGACGGAATCGATCGTTTGCTGCGGGTTCTCGGTCCAGAGCGTACCCGACGGTTGTTGTTGCTAAATGATCGTTTGGGTAGCCATGAAGTCGTCGACATCGTCGTACCCGATGGCTCGGCGCTGTCAAAGGCCCGTGAGTTGGCCGGCCGATCCCTTGATCTGGTGCCGGAAGCGGTAGCCGCTACGAAGGAGCTGATGCTCGAACTTGAGACGACCGGATCGGCCGCTACGAAATGGGATGAGGTGCGACGTCGCCTGCTGGCTGATCGCTAGGTTGCTCGTCCTGTAGGGGACCGTCGATCTCGGCGTCAAGGGGCCAGCCGTTCTGCCAGCACCCGTCGAGGCCCTTGGTTTGCTGCATCATCACTGGTGCCAGATCTCCCGGGCCTGTGCAGTTCACGTGCCCGTGTTTGAACCCGTGGCCGACCTCGTGGTTGATCACGTAGATCTGGTAGGCCCACAGGTCCCCTGCGTAGTCGGCGGTCCCGGTTTCCCATCGCCACACGTTGATCATGGCTCGCTGGGCGTCCCAGCACGAATAGATACCAGCGGTCACGAGAGGTTGGCAGCGCTCGTCGACGGTCGCTGGTGAGGCGAGGGTAACCCGAAACGAGGGCTCACCGACATCAACTCTCTGCAGCGCGAATCCTTCGCGTCCGCCCCACGACCGTGGATCGCCGAGGGTTTGGTGCACCCGATCGGCGAAACAGGCTGCATCGATGCCGAGCCCCTCCTCAACTTCAACGATGTACGTCTTGATCGGTGCGTCCGATGATGGTGTCGTGGCGCCTGGCACGACGACCAGGTTGCCGGTTGGCTCGTGGGGCGTCCCGGTCGCACAGGATGCGTCAACTGTCGGTTCCGGTGGATCGTCATCTGCGGATGGCTCGATCATCGCCAAGTCCGGCACCGTCGATGTAGTGACGCTTTGGCTGGTGGTGGGTTGGTTGGCAAGACCGGGTTCAGGGGTCGCCCGGGTTGCCTCCGTTCCCAGTTGCGGGATGACGAACGCGGCGATAACGGCGATCGCCGCCAGCATTAAAACGGCTTTCCGATGTGAGGCGGGACGGTCCATAAACAGTTGGATGTTATGCATGAGCTTTGATAGCCTCAAGGATATGTCCGGAATGCTTGGTCGCCTGGTGGTGGCCGCAACCCTGCTCATCGGCGGATGGGCCCTCTTTGCGAACCCCATAGACATCGTGCTGTTCCAGCAGTATCTCGATGATGGATCGGTCATAGATCGGGTCGACCACTGCGGGACCATTTACGAAGTGTTGACCGGGAACATCGATGAGTCGATCGGCGGATCGATAGCGACCGAGCGTTGTGTGAAGGCGGCAGGCACCGACGCAACCTTCGGAGGACTCCTCGTCTTGTTCTTTCTTGCGGTTGGGGTGGTCCTCATTACCAGTTCGTACCGCCACCCCCGCGTAGGGATGGATGGGGTGCGACCGTTGCCAAGCTCATCGGTTTTTCGACGACGCATGGAGGCGCATCACGCGAGAGCGGCTGAGTTGGCGGAGAGTCAGGACGACGATTAGTCAGCGTCGATAACGACCAGCACCTGGTCGGCTTGTACCTGCTCACCTACGGCCACGTTCACTGAGGCGACCGTGCCATGTGCCGGCGATGCAACGGTGTGTTCCATCTTCATCGCTTCGATGATTACCAGGCTGGTCCCGGCTTCGACCTCGTCACCGGCGCCCACGTCGACGCGAATAACCTTGCCAGGCATCGGCGAAAGCATTGATCCGAGCGCTAACTCAACGTCGGCGGTCGGGAATCTCAGTGACTCAACCAACGACGAAGAACCGTCAGGACCGTCGACGAACCACCGGTTGCCCTCGGTTGCGACCTGGTATCGGAGGCGCTGTGATCCGAATTGAAGGTCGGCGTGACCGGCGTCGAGGGCGTGAATGCTCGTCTCTTCGGGTTGGTCGTCAACGGTGACCTCAAGGTCATGTCTGGTGAACAGGTAGGAAACGTGCATCTCGCCGTGCTCCGTCATAAAGGAAGCGCCCTGAGGCTGCGATGGACTGTTGCGCCACCCCGTCGGTACGTCGGATAGGACGGTGGCGCTGGATCGCCTCTGGTGTTGTCCAACCAGGGCGGCTGCCACCGCGTGTCGACGCGTGACACTGGCATCGGCGCGGGGAATTGCGAGCACGCTCGCCGGGTTCCGTTCCAGGAATGCCGTGTCCGTTGAACCGGCTTCGAACTCGGGGTGGGTGAGGATGCCAACCAAAAGGTCGCGGTTGGTTGTGACGCCATGGATGGAGGCACTCGTCAACGCCCGGGCCAGTAATCGGATGGCATCACGACGCGAGGGTGCATGCACGACAACCTTGGCAATCATCGGGTCATAGAAGACAGAGACCTCGCTGCCGGCTTCGACGGCACTATCGACTCTGGCGCCCTCAATCTGGAATCGTTCGATCCTTCCGATCGAGGGCAGGTATCCGTTTCGGGGGTCTTCTGCGTAGAGCCTTGCCTCGATGGCGTGTCCACTGATGGTCGGTGAGACGGCTTCGGGGGGGAGCGGCGACCCCTCTGCAACCTCGATCTGCAATCGAACCAGGTCCAAACCGGTTACCAGTTCCGTCACTGGATGCTCGACCTGCAATCGGGTGTTCATCTCGAGGAAGTAGAAGTGGTCGTCGGAGAACAGGAATTCGACGGTCCCGGCGCCCACGTAATCCACGGCTTTGCAGACTTTGAGTGCGGCGGCACCCATTTCGGCTCGTTGAGCGGCACTGACGGCAGTGGATGGGCTCTCTTCGATGATCTTTTGATGGCGGCGTTGGATCGAGCATTCACGTTCGAACAAGTGGGTCAAAGTCCCGTGAGTGTCGCCGAATACCTGGATTTCGATGTGTCGTGGCGCGTCAAGGTACTTCTCCAGAAAAACGGTTCCGTTGCCGAACGCTGCCTCTGCTTCGCGCACCGCGCTCTCGATCGATTCGATCAGGACGTCCACTGACCCCACGATCCGCATGCCTTTGCCACCCCCACCCGCCGATGCTTTGACGAGCACCGGGTAGCCGATTGATGCAGCTTGATCGGTGGCGTGCGCCACGTCCGCCGAGCTGACCTCGACGCTGCGAAGTATTGGGACGCCCACCGCTTCAGCCATCTCTTTGGCCGCCAGCTTGTCGCCCATCCTGGCAATGGCCGCCGGGGACGGCCCGACGAAGATCAGATTGGCGGCGGAACACGCCTCAGCGAAATCGGCATTCTCCGCCAGAAAACCGTACCCAGGGTGAATGGCATCGGCGCCCGTCGCTAGGGCCGCCGCGATGATGGCGTCGCCTCTGAGATATGACTCAGCCGGTGTGTTCCCGCCGAGGGCGATCGCTTCGTCTGCCTCGGACACGAACGGGGCGGTGGCATCGGCATCAGAGAAAACTGCGACGGTAGAAATACCCATCTCGTTGCACGTGCGAATGACGCGACGCGCAATCTCCCCGCGATTGGCTATCAGAAGCTTGGAAATCATGGTGGGGCGAGGCTAGCGGGTAGCGTCGGAGTGGAGAAGGAGACTCATGCCGATTCCTATTTCTCTCGGGAAGTTCAACAAGCGAGTTACGAACCGACTCATGATCCGGCGAGCCAACCACCCACCTTTCGCGGCGATTCGGCATAGAGGGCGTACGTCGGGGCAGGAGTATCGGATTCCGATAAACGCCTTCCCCCGTGGTGACGAAGTGGTGTTCGCACTCACGTATGGATCGGGCGCCGACTGGGTCAAGAATGTACTGGCCGCCGGCCGGGCGACGTTGGAGTACAGCGGAGATGAGCTCGAACTCGAAGCGCCACGAATCGTTGGCCGGGCCGACGCCATCGAAGCGTTCCCCGGTTACGTGCGATTGGCCACCAAACTAATTGGTGTGACCGAATATCTCGTGATGTGGACGGTCATAGCCGACTAGGCAGGCGGACGGCCCTCAAGCCTGGCCTGGATGCTTTCGAATTCTTCAATGAGGACAAATTCCACGAGCTCAGCAGTCGGATAGAGATACTCGACGGACTCGGCAACCTGGCCTTGTCGGGTGAGAAGGAGGACCATGTCCGCGTTGACACGTACCGTTGCTGCGGCGGCCGGCAGGGAGTTGGTTCCGACCGCAGTGAGGTCACCGATCGGCACCGCTCCATCGAGGGAGTCTGAGATGCTCTGAGCCGTAACAAAGGGTTCTGCCCCGCCGATGGTCAGCACCTCAGCTTGTGGGGCGGCGACCAGGGAGTGGTAAGGATTGACCTTTACGCCGTTTGGTTGATGTAGCTCGAAGTGGATGTGAGGGGCAGTTCCCTCGGCGTTGCCAGAATCGCCGACCCATCCGATGAGCTGACCAGCTACGACCCGGGTGCCTTTCTCGATCCCCGGAGCGAAGCCCCAGCTGTCGCCGTTGTCGGTTCCCGGGGTGTCGTTGTTCATGTGGATGTAATAGCTTTCCCAGCCGTCATCGTGCGTTATGCCCAGAGCACAGCAGTTCTTGCGGGTTCCGTCGTGGACCCAGTCGATGACGCCGTCGGCTACGGCGACCACCGGCAGCATCTTGGCCGCCATGATGTCGGTGCCTTGATGGCGCCGTCCCCCTGAGCGGGCATTCCCCCACGTGTTATCGAACTGTACGTCGCCAACAACAGGGAACACCATGTCATATTCGGTGGCTGCGTCGGCGGGGGTGGAGACAGCCGGGATGATCGCGAGCGCGATGGCGAGCGAAATGAGGATGTGTTTCATGAGGGGGTATCACCAAGCTAGAGGGCTGGTTTCGCAGCACTTATGTATCGGCGTTACGGCCCAAAAGCTTGAATCCGTGGTCAACGCCTTGCCGAAACCATATGCATAGACGTGCATCAACAACAAATCGGTTTTCGACTTACATACGAAAAACGCCGAAAGCGTCGGTGCCTTTCACGGGTCCCGAGTGCACCGCTGATAGCGCCATACCAAACGCATCGCGCGTATCGCGTGGGTCGATCAGTCCGTCGTCTTTGACGCGGCCAGTCGCAAAATAGGCGACTTCCTCGCGGAGGATTTGCTGGCGGATGACATCCTTCTGCGCCTCGAGCGCCTCCTCGTTCACCTCAAGTCCGCGTCGTTCCATCCCGGCCCGCGTAATGATGTCCATGACCCCGGCGAGTTGCTCGGCCCCCATGACCGCCACCTTGTGGTTGGGCCATCCGAAAACGAAACGAGGTCGGAACGCCTTGCCTGCCATTCCGTAGTTTCCGGCCCCATAGGACGAACCGGCCATCAGGACAATATGGGGCACCTCAGAGTTGGCGACGGCATTGACCATCTTGGCGCCGTCCTTGATGATTCCCTGTTGTTCGTACTCTTTGCCGACCATGTAACCAGTCGTATTGTGGATGAAGATCAGCGGCATGTCGTACTTGTTGCACAACTGTATGAACTCGGTTGCCTTCTTGGCTTCCTCCGAGAAGAGCACGCCAGCCTGATTGGCGAGGATGCCAACCGGGTAGCCGTGGATGTTCGCCCAGCCTGTCAGCAGTGACTGCCCGTACAGTTGTTTGTACTCGTCGACTTCGGATGCATCGACGACCCTGGCCAGGATCTCGCGCATATCAAAGGGAACCTTGAGGTCTGAAGAAACGATGCCGAGGATTTCGTCAGGGTCGTACAGCGGTGGGCGGCTCGGGCGGGACGGCCCGGGACCGGCTTTGCGCCAATTGAGGTGTCCGACGATCTCGCGACCAATCCGAATCGCGTCGTATTCGTCCTGGGCGAAGTAGTCGCTGAGTCCAGAAACCCGCGAGTGCATTTCGGCGCCACCGAGTTCTTCGTCGGTCGATTCCTCGCCGGTCGCCATCTTCACCAGGGGCGGCCCGCCGAGGAAAACTTTGGCGCGCTCTTTGACCATCACCGAGTAATCACACATCCCTGGCACGTAGGCGCCACCGGCAGTCGAGTTGCCAAAAACGATCGCGATCGTGGGGATGCCCTGCTTGGACATGTTCGTGAGGTTCCGGAACCACTTTCCACCGTTCAGGAAGACTTCGCTTTGATTCGGGAGATCGGCGCCGCCCGACTCGACGAGGTTGACGAGGGGCAGTCGATTCTCAAGCGCGATGTCCTGAGCGCGCAAGGACTTCGCCAACGAATAGGGATTCGAAGACCCGGCCTGCATCGTTGGATCATGGGCCGATATGACGCATTCCACCCCGTTGATGACGCCGATCCCGGTAACGACATTTGCTCCGGTTGGAAACTCGGTTCCCCAGGCCGCCAACGCCGATAGTTCCAGAAATGGTGAGTCTCGGTCGACCAGGAGTTCGATCCGTTCACGGACCAGGAGCTTTCCGCGGCTGCGGTGCAGCTCGATGTACTTGGGGCCACCACCGGCGCGCGACCCGGCCATTTCTTTCTCGAACTCCTCCAGAACGGCGGCCATGGCGGCCGCGTTCGTGCGGTAGCGGTCGGAGTTGGTGTCTACCTTTGTGGTGATCGCCGGCATGGCGGCGAGACTAGTCGGGCTACTATCGAACGCATGGACGACCTCGTCAAGATTGCCCTGTTCCTGAGTGATGCCGAAGCGGAGATCGCTCGCGCCAAACTTGAGTCCGGGGGAATGGAAGCGTTCGTCTTCGTCGAAAACCTCGGAGGAGAGGGCCCCCGACAAGGACGCCTCATGGTCCGACCAGACGATGTCAATGAGGCTTGTGAAGTGCTGGAGCTCGACGTCCCGACGGCCCGAATGAATCCATTGGTTGACCGAGCGGTCGTCCTTATCGGCCTCGTACTGCTGGCCCTGGCCGTTGCTGGCCTCCTCATTGCGTTCCGATAGGCCGTCGGGTGGCCCCGCCAGGGGGATAGCTGCTAAACATGCACCCCATGCGCATCCTTTTCGCCGATTCGTTCCCTGAGCAGTTCTTGCCGCACTTCGCCGGGCATACGGTCGACGTCCAACCGTCTCTCGAGGGCGATGACCTGGCTGGCGCGATTGGACCATACGAGGTACTTGTTGTGCGCTCAACCAAGGTTGGGGCGGCCGTCCTGGAGGCTGGCGAGAACCTTGAGCTGGTGATTCGAGCTGGTGCGGGTACGAATACGATCGACGTGAAAGCGGCAGCTGAGCGCGGCATCTTCGTGTGCAACGTGCCGGGGAAGAACGCCATCGCCGTCGCCGAACTCACCATGGGCCTGATCGGTTCGATTGATCGACGAATCCCCGACAATGTTGTTGCGTTGCGGGCCGGCAAATGGAACAAGAAGGGCTTCTCAAAGGCCGATGGCCTGGCTGGCAAGTCCCTGGCGATTGTCGGGCTTGGCGAGATCGGGCTGGCGGTTGCCGACCGAGCGGCCGCCTTTGATATGACGGTCCTTGTCGCCGACAGGGCCGGGCGTCCCCAATCGAGCATCGACCGGACGCGCCGGGCCGGAGTCATATTCGTTCCCGACGACGAAACCCTGCTCGCCTCGGCGGACATCGTTTCGCTCCATGTGCCGCTCATTGACTCGACCAGGGATCTCGTCAATCGCGACTTTCTCAGCAAATGCCGCGACGGAGCGTGGATCATCAACACCTCGCGTGGTGAGGTGGTCAACGAGCCCGATCTGATTGAAGCGCTCGACACCCGCGATATGTGGGCGGGCCTCGACGTGTTCGCCGATGAACCGGCTACGGCCGAGGGCGAATTTATCTCGGCGCTGGCACAACATCCGCGGGTGTACGGAACCCATCACATCGGTGCATCGACCGAGCAGGCCCAGAATGCGATTGCCGAAGAGGTCGTGGCGATTGTCGACCGCTTCGGCAACGGAGAGATCACGAACTGTGTAAATCTCGTGAGAACCCCGCTGGGAACTTGCACCGTGGCGGTCCGGCACCTCGACAAGGTCGGGGTGCTATCAGAGGTTCTCGGCGTTCTGAGAACCGCCCAGGTCAACGTCGAGCAAATGAACAATCAGATTTTCCAGGGAGCTGTCGCCGCCGTCGCCACCCTTCGCACGAGCTCAGGACTGAGCGATGAGGTTGTAGCCCAGCTTCGTGGCCTGGACAATGTGCTCGGCGTGACCGTGCAAACCGAGGAGTGATTTTGTATGCGTAAATTCAATTTCAGCGCCGGCCCCTGCACATTGCCGCTGGAGGTCCTTCAGGAAGCTCAAGCGGAGTTCGTTGACTTCAACGGAACAGGCATGTCCCTCATTGAAATGAGCCACCGTTCCTCGACCTATGACGCGGTTCACATGCAGGCGATGGCGCTGGCCAGGTCGGTGTTCGGGGCGCCTGACGACTTCTCGGTGTTGTTCCTGGGAGGAGGAGCGACGCTCCAGTTTGCGATGATCCCGATGAACGTGTTGCATCCTGGCGAGCGAGGCGCCTATGTCGTATCGGGTGAGTGGGCGTCGAAAGCGCTTGACGATGGCAGCCACCATGGCGATTTGTATGCGGCGTGGGACGGAGAATCTGTTGGTTACAACCGGATGCCGGCGACCGACGAGATCGAAATCGGCCCCAGCACCAGGTATTTGCACGTCACCTCCAACGAAACGATTGGCGGGATCCGTTTCAACGATTTTCCGCACGTCGACGTCCCCCTGATCGGGGACATGTCGTCTGATTACATGAGTCGGTCGATTCCCTGGGAACGATTTGACCTTGTATACGGAGGGGCACAGAAGAACCTCGGCCCGGCCGGAGTAGACATCACCTTCATCAGGAACTCGGTTCTTGAAGAAACAAATCAGGATCTTGGCGCCTATCTCCGGTACGACATCCACGCTTCCAAGAACTCGATGTACAACACTCCACCGGTTTTCCCGATCTACATGGTCGGCAAAGTCCTGGCCTGGATGGAAGCCCAGGGGGGTCTCCCCGTAATCGAATCCTTGGCCGCTCAGAAGTCGAGCCTGGTTTATTCAGCGATCGACGCCAGTGACGGGTTTTATTTCAGCCCGGTAGACCCTGCCTCCCGATCACACATGAATGTCGTTTTTAGGTTGCCATCTGAAGCGCTCGACGGCGAGTTCCTTGCGGAGGCCGGACGGAGAAACATGAGTGGTCTTAAGGGCTATCGGACAGCGGGCGGCGTCAGGGCGAGCCTGTACAACGCCATGCCTTTGGAAGGCGTTCAGGCACTCGTGGAGTTGATGGCTGACTTTCAGTCGGCCAACGCCTGATGCATCTCGAGCCCATTAATGTCTCGCTCGTCCGCCCCGAGCTGGCCGAACGAGTCGCTATCCCGGCCTACGACAATATGACCGGGCGGGAACGGGCCGAACTCGCCGAGCAAGAGCCGCTCAGTTTCCTGCATGCCATCGGCATCGGACCTTCGCCGATCACGGCGGCTCTCGAGGGGTTGGCACGGGTTCGATCAGCATTCGACCAGCCGAGGCCGCGGGCGTTTGTCTACCGCCTTCAGCAAGGACTCAGTCTTCAGACCGGCGTCGTATGCGGAATTCCGTTCGATCAGTTGGGTCTCGTCAAGCCCCACGAATCAACCAGCCCCGCCCGGGTCGACGCCCTGGTTGAATACACCGAGCAGGTCGGCGTGGTGTCCTCCCCGGTGGCGGTCGCCTATCGACACACCGAGGCAATGGAAGCTCTTCTTGCCGTAACGACCGCGTACATCCCGAGCCATGATTTCCTAAGCCAGGACGGATTGCGCCAGACCGTTTGGGAGATTACCGGGGAAGCCCTGGCCATCGCGGGGGTTTCCATTGAGGCGGTTTACATCACGGATGGGCATCACCGGGTCGCCTCCCTGAAGGCGTATGCGCTGCGGAACGGGACCACACCCGCCTTGCTGGCGGTCCTGTTTGCGCACGACGATCTCAGGGTCGCGGCCTTCAACCGCATTCTGCTCCGGGTGGATCCTTCCGATGTCCGAAGAACTCTGGACCGGCTCGGTGCCGAACCGACCCCACTTCAACGTCCGGCGCCAGGCGAGACGATTGTGCTTTTCGAGCGGGAACGATGGCTGGTCCGGCTTCCCCCGGCCGCGTCAGATTCTCCGGCGGCCCGTCTCGATTCGGCCCGACTCGACGAACACGTGATCGTCCCACTGGTTGGGTCGGCCGTCCCAGGGGGAAACATCGTGGCGGTCCCCGGTCCAGTTTCGATTGATGAGGAGCAGGTCGTCGCGGGCGGCGGGGCAGCATTTCTTCTCGCTGACCCAACCATCGATCAGATGATGGCCGTGGCCGATGCAGGCGAGAACATGCCGGCGAAGTCGACCTATTTCAGCCCGAAGCCCCGCTCCGGGGTCTTCCTTCGGGATTTCGACTGACGGCCAGGGCACCGGCCATGAGTGACGCCATTGCCATTTGCTCAACGACGTCCCGGTTCTGGTCCTTCGAGTCGGGATGTCCGGCGGTGTTGATCATGCCGATCACCGCGATCGCCACACCCTTGAGGAGCGACGGGTCGCCGTCGGGGGCCAACTGTGTCAGGAATCGCACCCATCCGTTGACGTATTCCCGCTGTTTCTTGTTGACGCGGAGACGATCGGGTTCGGGAAGGTTTCGCTCCTCGATCACGTAGACGGTGATGAGTTCACGGGAGCTGAAAACGAACGATGCATGGGTCTTGACGAGTCGCTCAAGCGCCGTCATAGGGTTGACTTCTTCCTGTGCGACGCGCTCGTTGTGAGCCAGGAGACGTTCGACGACCCGCTCGGACATCGCCACGAGTAATGCATGTTTGTTT
Source organism: uncultured Acidimicrobiia bacterium (assembly GCA_963835515.1). Lineage (GTDB taxonomy): Bacteria > Actinomycetota > Acidimicrobiia > Spongiisociales > JAENVV01 > JAENVV01. The sequence continues at coordinate 17,239 of CAWIFX010000006.1, forward strand.
TCGAAGTGGCGATACACGCCCGGGCCGGATATTCCAGCCGCGGCTCCGATGTCGTCGATCCCTGCTCCGTGAAAACCTTGCGTCCGGAACAACGCGACTGCCGCGTCGAGGATCATTTCGCGCCTTGGTTGGTCGGTCGAAGTCATCGGCGTCAAGTGTAGGCGTCGTTGTCGGGAGGCTCCTGACCTCCTTTTTCGTGTTGGGACAGTATCCAGACTGTCGGTAGTCTCTCGCCCGTGAAACTCTCCGCCACCTTGCTCGCGTTATTTCTCTTCGCGTCGATATTCATCGGTACCGTCGCCGATCCGGTCCTGGCGGTCGGCGAAACGTGGCCAAACGCCAATGAATCCGACGGATGTTCGGGCCTCCAGACCGCCACTCCGCTAGCCACGAAGATCGGATTCCTGTCGAATGGCGAGCGGATTCGGGGACCCTACGGTGACATGTTCGGTCGAACGGTCAGTGCGGTACGCAGCGATCTGGTCAGCTGGACGGTTCCGATGAGTGGCGGAAATGTCTCCATCAGCGTGCACGAACGAGCGTTGCCTGCTTTCCAGCAAGTGACCGCCAACCTGGCTGCCGAACAAGCCAAAGGTAACTACTACGCAGTCGGTTCAGACACGTACGGCTATGCGGCGAGGACCGTCAGCGGTTCGTACGGCATCTCGCGCCATAGCTTCGGAATCTCGCTCGATATCAATGCCTCGAAGAACCCGTATCAGGCAGGGCCGTTTGAACCGGGGGATAAGTTCATTACCAACATGCCGACCTGGTTCGTGCAGGCCTGGCGCGATGCTGGCTTCTGTTGGGGTGGCGACTGGAAGATCTTCAAAGATCCAATGCACTTCTCCTGGCAGGGCCCGGCCTTTACGCCGGGTTACGGCGACCCCGCCCCGTCGTACCCGGTTACGACCACGGGTACCAACTTCGCCAATAAGGTGTTTGACGAAAGTACCTTCTTCGCCGGAAAGTCGGGAGTCCACCTGATCGGTGATGTAAGCGGCGACGGTGCCCCTGATCCGGTCCGAGCGTTCGACAAGAACGGAAATGTCGTCGTGCAATACGTCTCCACCCGGTCCGACTATGCCGAATGCTCGGGAGCTTCAGGAGCGATCCCCAACGCTTCGATCGAAACCCACGAGGTCATTGTCGGAGACTTCGCAGGGTTCAGACGGGCTGAGGTCGGGGTGGTGGATGAGTCGGGGAGTACCGTCGGCATTGAGCTGCTTTCGCAGCGTGGCGAACCCGGCGACACGATCGAGATCGCTACCTCGGTTCCCGTGCGGGCCGATCAGACTTATGTAGTTGGTGACTACAACTGGGACAACGCACCTGATCTGTACGTAATCATCAATCAGGGCACCTCTACCGACGTGGAAGTTTGGGATGGTGCGTCTGGATACGCCACCAAGCTGGCTGAGTTCATCGGCTTGTACGGTGATACGACGGGCTGGCAGTTCTCACTTGGCGATCGTGATCTTGACGATCGGCCCGACCTCTATGCGTTCGAGCCGACCGGCTCCGGAGCGATAGCCCACATCTACACGAACAGCGGTCAAGAACTAACAGTGACCAGCACCATCGACCTTTCGTCCGGTGCGGTCACCGTGGCAGACTTCGATGGGGACGGCCGAGATGATGTTTGGCTGAACTCGGACGGCGCATCCTTTGGCGCCTGGATGGGTAGCAATGCCACCCCGACGTCGTCATGGTTCCGGAATCCGAAATGGGAGTGCCCTGACGAGTGGGACCCGCTCGACTACGAGGGGACGTTCTTCGATGATGACGCTTCAGTTTTCCAGGCCGATATCGAGTGGCTGTTCTCGGCGAACATAACCTTTGGATGTAACCCGCCAAAGAACGATCGTTTCTGCCCTGACAACACCGTGACAAGAGGCCAGATGGCCGCGTTCCTCTCAAGGGCGCTCAATCTGCCCGCGGCTCCCAGCGCGGGCTTCACCGACACTGCGGGCAACATCTTTGCGGCGGACATCGACAAATTGGCGGCCGCCGGCATCACGAAGGGCTGCCACGACGGGACCCGCTTCTGCCCGGACAGCCCGATCACGCGTGAGCAGATGGCGGCGTTCCTCGGTGAGAGCGCTGGGCTATTCGGCCCAGGCGAACGACCCGTTTACCGACGACGACACTTCTCAGTTCGAGACGGAGATCGAGAAGCTGGCCGAAGCGAAGGTGACGCTGGGTTGTAACCCACCGGCGAACACCCTTTTCTGCCCGAAGCAGCCGGTGAC
>CAWIFX010000007.1:0-26004 GCA_963835515.1 uncultured Acidimicrobiia bacterium
TGCGGTGCAGTCCGAAGTCGGCTGGGTAAGTCCCGGAGCGCTCGACTACATCTGCGCGACCCTGATCGTTCCACCTGCCGAGGCGTACGGTGTGGCCACCTTCTACGCATTGATCTCGACTACTCCCCTAGCTCCGATCCTCGTGCACGTATGCGACGACATTTGCTGTCGTGATCGGGGTGCCGTCGAGATCATTGCCGCTCTCCGTTCGGTCTTTGGCGAGGCTCGATCCGCCGACGGTCCAGCCACGTGGACGACCAGCCCCTGCCTCGGCCAATGCGACCGGGCGCCGGCCGTTTACATCCAGCGGGCCGGCCAGGATGACCTGGTGATCGCGCCTGCCAGTCCGGCTTCGGTGTTGGCCGCCATAGACGGACAGATCCAACCGATGAAGGCTGCTACGGCGGCGACGACACTCCTCGGGCGACCGGGAGGAAAATCGCTGGAGGCCTACCAACGGGGCGGCGGATATGTTGCTTTAGCAATCGCCGCCTCGCAAGGCGCTGAACGCACTATCACCGAGATCAAAGCTTCCAATCTTCGGGGGCGAGGCGGAGCAGCGTTTCCCGCCGGAATCAAGTGGGAAGCCGTGGCAGGGATTTCCGCCGACTACAAGTACGTGATCTGCAACGCCGACGAGTCCGAGCCAGGCACGTTCAAAGACCGCGACCTCATGGAGTCGAACCCGTATGCGCTTGTCGAGGCGATGACGATCGCCGGTTTCGCCACTGGTGCGACCCGGGGCTACATCTACATACGTGGCGAGTATCCACTCGCCACGACACGCTTGCACGCCGCGATCCGCGAAGCCTACGCGGAAGGGCTGCTCGGCTCAGACGTCGGCGGTCACGGTTTCGCATTCGACCTGGAAGTCCGCCGTGGACAAGGTGCCTACATCTGCGGTGAGGAAACCGCCCTCATGAATTCGATCGAAGGCAAGCGCGGCGAGCCGCGCAACAAGCCACCGTTCCCCACCGTTTCGGGCCTATTTGGCAAACCAACCGTTATCAACAACGTGGAGACCCTGGTCAATGTCATTGACATCATCGAGCACGGCGGCGAGACCTGGGCACAAATGGGGACAGCCGATTCGACCGGACCGAAACTCTTCTGCCTCTCGGGCGCTGTGGCCAAGCCCGGCGTTTACGAGGTGGCCTTCGGAGCCACGCTCGGCGATCTTCTCGACCTGGCCGGAGGGGCCACTGGAGACATCCAGGCCATCCTGCTGGGCGGCGCGGCCGGCTCGTTCGTCAAGGGCGACCAACTCGACATTCCTCTCACGTTTGAGGGCTCACGGGCGGCCGGGGTGTCGCTCGGTTCGGGCGTGATCATGGTGTTCGACACTTCGACCGACATGACCGATGTCGCCCGACGATTGGCTCAGTTTTTCCGGGATGAGTCGTGCGGCCAGTGCGTACCGTGCCGGGTTGGTACCGCTCGGATCGAAGAGAACCTCGCTCGAAAGCTGAATGGGCACGGAGACCTCGATCTTCAACTCATCGACGATATCGACGTCGCCATGAAAGATGCATCGATCTGCGGCCTCGGGCACACGGCGGCTACTGCAATACGTTCTCTTATCGATTTAGGACTCATATGAGCGTCACCGTCACGATCAACGGCCAATCGGTTTCGGTGCCGGACGGTGGCACATTGCTCGATGCATGTCGCTCCGAGGGGATCGATACGCCGACGCTCTGCTACCTGGAGAACCTCACTCCCGTCAACGCGTGCCGGGTTTGTGTGGTGGAGGTGGAGGGAAGCCGAACCCTCGTGCCGGCTTGTTCGCGACCAGCTGAAGAAGGCATGGTGGTTCAAACCGAAACCGATCGCGTGAAACACTCCCGCAAGATGGTCCTCGAGTTTCTCGCCTCGTCAGTCGATCTATCGACCGCCGATTCGACCCTGTCGGGTTGGATGGAAACCTATGGTGCCGACCCGTTCCGTTATGGGACGCCCGCTCCCATGACCGAGGACCGCGATCACCGCCATGCCGGTCATCATGTCGCCGCCAGCGGAGAGGTCACGGAGACGGTTGCCCAACCACCCAAAATCGACAACGGCCTGTACATGCGGGACTACTCCAAATGCATCCTCTGTTACAAGTGCGTCGAAGCCTGCGGCGAGGACGCCCAAAACACGTTTGCCATCGCCGTGGCCGGCCGGGGTTTTGATGCCCGCATCTCTACGGAGTTCGATGTGGGCCTCACCGACTCGGCATGTGTCTTCTGCGGCAACTGCATCAGCGTCTGCCCGACCGGAGCGCTCATGTTCCGCTCCGAGTACGAACTGCGCCAGGCGGACGTGTGGAACGAGGATGAACAGAACGTCACCCGCACGATCTGCTCATATTGTGGCGTGGGCTGCAACCTGGAACTTCACACCCAGGACAACCGCATCGTGAAGGTGACTTCTCCGATGGATCATTCGGTCACCGACGGCCACCTGTGCATCAAGGGACGATTCGGCTACGAATACGTGCAAAACCTAGAAGACGACCTGGCCACCACCCCGGTAGATGTGGTCCTCCGAGGCGTCCGCGGAAGATAGCCACCGCTCGCCCATTACTCGCGTGCTGGGAGGATGGGAACGGATCTTCTCTCGCATGCTCGGAGAGGGGACGGAAGTTCACCTTGCATGCTCGGAGAGGGGAACGAATCTTCACTTGCATGCGGCGAGAGGGGAACCGGGTCTCCGTTGCATGCTCGGAGAGGGGAACGAGCCCCCCTACGCGGACTGGCTCCGCCAGTCCGTCCGCAGAACGGCTCGCCGTTCTGCCACGTGACCGAAGGTCACGCCTTCCCCCCGGACACTCGCTTCGCTCGTTGGGGGGACCGACCCCCGTCTCGCAACCCCCGCAACGACAGGACGTCGGGCATTGTCGGTTCCCCCAGGGCCGTCAGGCCCGGCCGGGGGAAAGGTTCCTGCGACTGAAGCGCAGCGAAAGTCGGAGGTAAGGGGGCTGGCTAAGCGACACAGACGGCACGTCCAGGAAACAGCGCGATTAGCTGCTCGGAGAGGGGAACCGAGTTCGCCTTGCATGCCCGGAGAGGAGAACCGAGTTCGCCTTGCATGCTCGGAGAGGAGAACGAGCCCCCCCCCACGCGGACTGGCTCCGCCAGGCCGTCCGCAGAACGGCTCGCCGTTCTGCCACGTGACCGAAGGTCACGCCATCCCCCCGGACGCTCCACTTCGTTCCGCTGGGGGGACCGACCTCCGTATCGGCAACCCCCGCACAGTCCCACTCGCTTCGCTCGTTGGGGGGACCGACCCCGTCTCGCAACCCCCGCAACGCCAGGCACGTTGACGTCGGAGCAGTTGTCGGTTCCCCCAGGGCCGTCAGGCCCGGCCGGGGGAAAGGTTCCTGCGGCCGGAGCGCAAGCGGAGGTCGGAGGTAAGGGGGCTGGTAAAGCGACACAGACGGCACGTTGATTACCGCGCCGGTGGGCTATTCGACGGTGAAGTTTTCGGCTTGGAGGGCTTCTCGGAGGGATTCGGCTTCGCCGGGGCGGACGGAGAGGCGGAGGACACCGCCGCCGCCGTGTTCGCCGTGGCGCAGTTGGAGGTCGCGGATGTCTACCTGGCAGGCGTTCAGGGCTCGACCGACGCCGGCCAGCTCGCCCGGTTTATCTTCCATCATGACGAGAACGACGGTGACCGGCGGTGCGAGGGACTGGCGAGCTTCACGAGACATTTGAAGACGGTTGACCAACGACGCCTGGTCGCCGGAGGTGATGAGCGCTGACCAGTCCTGAAGCTCCTGGACCAGATGAGACAACGTGATGGTCACCTCGGCCTGATTCGCCACGAACAGGTCTGCCCAAAGATGAGGATCCGACAACGAAACCCGCGTGATGTCCCGGAAACTGCCCGCCGCCAGGGACATGGCCGACGGGTCATCCATCACCAAATGCAGAAGCGACGCCGAAATCACATGCGGAACAGCGGAAACGAGCGCGATCGCCGCATCATGTTCGCTGGCCGTCATACGGCGCGGGATAGCTCCGAAGCTCGTAATAATCTCTTCGGCTTCGACCAGGTCGGACTCCGCCGCTCCGTCGGTTGTGACGATCCAGGACGCACCTTTGAATAGGGCGGCTGAAGCGGCGGCCGGTCCTGACTGTTCGCGTCCGGCCATCGGATGGGTACCAACAAAACGGGCCAATCGTGCTCCGGCCATAACGACCTCGTGTTTGACCCCGGCCACATCGATCACCAGCCCTTGAGGGCGCATATCCCGCAGCATTGCCACCATGGCGTCGTGAGGTCCGGCCAGAACAACCAGGTCCGCAGCATCCACGTCCAGAGTCTCTGCGGTGTGATCCAGGGCACCAAGGTCCGCGGCTGTGGAAAGCGCTTCGGGGGAAGGATCCCACCCGGTGACGGTCCATCCGTTGGCGCGGAGCGCCAATCCAACGGACGCCCCGATGAGACCGGTTCCTACCACCAGAGCGTTGCGCACCCCTACATCTCCATATCTACGGCGGCAGCCAAAGATCGGACTGTGTCCATGAGGTCCGAGAAGTCTTTGGGCAGTAATGCCTGGTCCCCATCAACCAAGGCGGTGTCAGGCGAGGGATGGACATCGACCATAATGCCCGACGATCGAACGGCCACGGCAGCTCGGGCCAGAGGGGCAACCAGGTACTGATGGCCACCCGAATGCGACGGGTCCACCATGATCGGAAGGTGCGAGAGCCGTTGGACTACCGGTACTGCGGTGATGTCGAGGGTATTCCTGGCGGCCGTTTCGAACGTGCGGATCCCCCGTTCGACGAGCACAATCTGATGGTTGCCCTCCTTGTAGATCGTCTCGGCGGCATGCAGCCAGTCTTCGATCGTGGCGGTGAACCCTCGCTTGAGCTGAACTGGTTTGGGCTGCTTTCCGACCTCGGCAAGCAGGGAGTAGTTGGACATGTTCCGGGTCCCCACCCGCAGCATGTCGGCATAGCTGGCGACCAGGGCGACGTCGCGCGGATCAAGTACCTCGGCCACAAACGGCACACCGAACTCCTCGCGGGCTGCGGCCAGCAGCTCGAGGCCGGCTTCGGCCAGCCCCTGGAATGCATACGGTGAGGTCCGAGGTTTGAAGGCGTCGCCCCGCAGCACGGTAGCTCCAGCCTTAATAACCAACTCGGCCGTGCGGAACAGTTGCTCCCGAGACTCGACGGCGCACGGACCGGCGATAACCGTAAAGCGGTTGCCGCCAATCGGAACATCCCCGACCCGGACAATCGTGTCCTCCTGGCGAAAGTCCCGTGATACAAAGGTGAATGGCTTGAGGACCGGGACCGCCTGCTCGACGCCCTCCATGGCCTCCCAGGGCAGTTGCTCGAGGTCGGTTCCGGCGCCCATTGCTCCGATCACGATGCGATCTTGACCGTCGGAAATGTGAATATCACATCCCCGCGACTCGAGGCGATCGACGACCGCCTGAATCGCCTCGGGCGAACAGGAACGCTCCATCACGATCATCATCGCGGTCACAGCGAAGGGGCCTCAACCGTGGGAACAGAAAGAACCATACGACGGACCGACACGGCTGGATCCATGTCTGCCAGAGCCGTGGCGACATCGCCGGCCACTTCAGCGGCCCACATGGTCGTGAGCACAACACCATCGTCATCGGCTCCCACCATGACGAGATGGCAGTACGGGTCTTCGGTGAATTCGTCGACCATTTCCTGCAACCAGGCAGGCTCATGATGACGGGGAAATTCGACGGTCACGGATTCCATTGGGTGCCATGCTATCGGGTCCGGGCTAGTTGCCTACACTGGCGCCGTGGAACGAGTGTTAGTAACGGGAGCGGCCAGCTGGATTGGCGGGCGGGTCGTCCAAGAACTCGAACCCCACCATGACGTCATCGCCGTCGATGAACTGGAGCCGCGCCTGGCCTTCGCCGCCCGGCTGCATCGCTACTCGATGGACTCACTCGACTTCGCGCAGTTCGTCGTTGACCGCAAACCCACGACGGTGGTCCACTTACAGACGCTCGACAGATCGGCCGAGATTGGGGCCACCCGCTCACGGGCCGGAGCTGTGCTCGGTGCCCAGGCCCTGTTTGGCGCGATCGAACGGGTCGGATCGGTTCGCCACGTAGTCGTGAAATCTGACACCGCCATTTACTCGACCGGCCCCCGGCACGCTTCGGTGCTGTCCGAATCGACCCGAATCGGCGGCCGGGCCACCCGATACGAGCGCAACCTTCGCGACATCGAAGTATTCGTGACCAATCTTCGGCCATCCATGCCGGAGGTGTCATTTACCGTTCTTCGACTCGGTCCGATTTTCGGACCAACCGTTGGCAACCCGATCAGTCGATACCTGACTCTGCCGGTGGTGCCAACGCTGATGGGTTTTGATGGGCGGATGCAGCTGCTTTATGAAGACGACGCCGTACAAGCCGTCGTCTTAGCGTCACAGGACACGAATGCCGATGGGCTGTTCAACGTGGCAGGTGATGGCATCGTGTACCTGAGCCGGATGCTGAGGATGGGACGTCGGATCGGCCAACCACTACCTGCGCCGCTCCTGCGTCAAGCCCGCCGCTTGATTGGCGCGTCAGGAATTCAACTTCCCGAGCACACCGCCAACCTCCTCAAATACGGCCGCTACGTCACCACCGAACGTATGGCTCAGGATCTGGGGTTCCGTCCCAGCAGAACCACCCGCCAGGCCATCGAGCGCACCTACGGGGGCCGAACGTGATGGATCGCCTCGCCACAATGCTCGACGCCCTGACCAAGGACGAACTGGTCGGATTGGCCAGGGCTGCGGAGCTGCGCGGCCGGTCGTCAATGACGAAAGCCGAGCTCAAGACGGCTCTCATGGCGCACCTGGGGACCGACGGTCCGGCAGCACCGGCCGCACGAGCCGATCGGCGTCCCAACCGTTGTCAGTCGATCAACAACCAACATCCGTGCGGGTTACCCGCCGCGGCAGGCACCAAGTTCTGCGGTCTCCATGGCGGATACGCCGTGTCGGATCTGGCTATCCCCGTGGCCGGCAAGCTGGGGTTCGACACCTGGCCCGCGCTGCTCCGTCAACTGGCGCTGGCTACCTACGATGTCGACCCGCTCGGCCTGGACCCGGTCGTCGCCGACATGGTCTGGCACCTCATCAATTTCTTGTATGTCGACTACTTCCGGGTGGAGGTAGAAGGAATCGAACATGTGCCGTCGGAAGGCGCTGGCATTCTCGTTGCCAATCATGCCGGGGCGGCTCTGCCCTATGACGGGGTGATGCTGGCGGCCGCAGTCGCCAACGAGGCGGCCGTGCCGCGCCGGGTCCGGCTGATCGGCACTGAGATATTCAACATGTTCCCATTCGTTTCGCACCTCTACCGAAAGAGCGGTTCGGCGTATGCGGCGCGAGCCGACGCGGTCTGGGTACTTGAGCAGGGCCACCTGCTCGGTGTCTTCCCTGAAGGAGTCGCCGGATTCCAGAAGCCCCAGGATCAGGCCTACCAAACGCAACGATTCGGTCGGGGTGGCTTCGTGGATCTCGCCTTCCAAACCGGTGCCAAGATCGTACCTGTGGCCATCGTCGGCGGTGAAGAAGTTCACCCGGTGCTCTTTACGTCAAAACGACTCGCCCAACTCGTACGTATGGTGTTCCCCGAACAACGGGTGGAAGAGATGGCCGTATGGCTGAACCCCATTCCGCTTCCGATCAAATGGAAACTGAGGTTTCTGCCACCGATCGATGTGAGCACGATCGAGCACACAGATCGGCTGGCAGTCCTGGAAATATCCGAATCGGTCCGGACTCAGATCCAATACGCTTTGAACTCGATGCTTGGTGAGCGAGACTCCTTATTCTGAGCCGGTGCTAACATCAGCAAGCATAAAAGTAGCGACAGCTAACGCTTGCAATAGTTAGCAAAGTGCGTTATTCTGCTAACATGAGCGACGAAGCCCCCGACAACGGAAGCCACGACATTGGCAGCTTCATCCGCGAGCAGAGAACCCGCTCGAAGATGTCGTTGCGTCGGCTGGCCGAAAAGGCAGGGATTTCAAATCCCTACCTGAGTCAGATCGAACGGGGTCTCCGCAAACCATCCGCCGAGATTCTCAAGTCGTTGGCGAGAGGGCTGTCGATTCAGGCTGAATCGCTCTACATACAGGCGGGATTGCTCGACGATTCCAACGTGCCTCCCACAGTTCGGGCGGCACTGGAAGCCGACGAGTCACTCTCACCCCGCCAAAAGCAAGTGTTGCTCGATCTCTATCGAACGATGGTCGAGACCCAACAAGGAGAAATGTTATGACCGATACCAAAATCAGAGAAGATGCCCGCAAAGCTATGTTTGCGGCGGTAGGCGCCCCCGTGCTTGTCGGCAAGACGGTCAGCGAGAAGCTGACCAGCCGGTTCACGGACGCCAACACCAAGGCCACCGACTTCCGGGCGAAGTTCCTCAAGGACGCTCGCTCAGAGTTCGAGAAGTGGGCCACCGAGGGCGAGTCGCTCGTCAAGAAACTTCAGGATGGCGAAGCCCTTGAAGACCTGACCCAGCGCGTCGACGTCGATCAGTTCCAGCAGCAGGTCGGAAAACTCCGCACCCAGCTTGAGGACATCATCGAGTCATGGCGCTCGAACTTCATGCCCGACTCCGAACGAGCCACCAAAGTGACCATCGAGGTCGACGAGGCTCCGAAGACGGCAACCAAGCCAGTGGCCAAGAAACCAGTGGCCAAGAAACCAGCCGCCAAAAAGCCAGCAGCGAAGACGGCTGCAAAGCCCGCTGCGAGGAAGCCAGCTGCCAAAACGGCAACCAAGCCGGCCGCTAAAAAGCCAGCTGCCAAAACGGCAACCAAGCCAGCCGCAAAACCGGCAGCCAAAAAGCCAGCTGCGAAAACAGCAGCCAAGCCTGTCGCGAAGAAGACGACGGCCGCCAAGAAAACTGCCTAACGCAGTCTTCTAGAGTCCTCCTCCAAGAGGGAGAACGGGAGCGCTTCGGCGCTCCCGTTCTCGTTAAGCATGCGGCTTGTCCCGCTCAGCGGATCAATAAGTGATGACGGCGTCCAGCTGATTGGCGTGTTCGATCCACCCCGACACCATTGCCTCAGTGGGTAGTCGTCGTACGAGCCGCTTCGTATCGTTGAGCTCGATCATCTTGGCGGTAAGGCTGGTCGGGTTCCGGCGCCGGAGTTCCTTGACGGTGTCAACGCCAGCGGCTTCCAGGAGGTCCGAATACTCCGAGCCGACTCCCTTGCATCGCATCAGGTCAGCCCGGTTTACCCACTCAAGGAGCAGCTTCTCATCGAGTCGGGTGACGCCTGCCAGCTCCTTGCGTCCTCGTTTGGTTGCGCCCAGCTTCAGAAGGGCTTCTGTCGTGCGGATTCCGTTCTTACGAAGCGTTGTCGCACGTTTCTGACCGATGCCTTCTATGGCGTCAATCGAGGGCATAGATGTCCTTTCAAAGCAGACACAATCGAGGATACTGGACCTGCCCAAGGGCAGGGGGTGGAAGATTAGGTCTTTCCGAACAGCTTCTTGAAGAAGTTGACGATCGCGGCCCACAAGCTTGAGACCACCAGAGCGGCCGGTTGGACCTCGGCGGCGGTCACGGCTTCAGCCTCCTCGACCGTTTCGGCACCAAGCTTGCCTTCCAGGCACAGCACGAATTCCTCGACGAGTCGGTTCGAGATCTCCTTGATCAGTCCGGTTCGTCCAAATTGTGCAGCCGACCCCGACAGCGTTACATCTGCATCGACGTACACGTGGGTGCCGCCACCTTCGGCCTCGAGACGGTAATCGACCGCGACCTGACCGCGACTCCCTCCCCGACGGTCGGCGCCTTTGCCGCTGATGTGACCGGACTTCGTAGCGGGATCCGGAGTAACCGTCGCATCGCCCTCAAACGTGGCGGTCATCGGCCCAAGTTTTGCTTCGACCTTGCCTGCGTAGGTTCCGTCACCGCGATCCTCAAGAAGCTCGGCACCTGGCAAACACTGTGCGACCGCGCCGATGTCCTGGAAGAAGTCCCATACGGCGTCGACCGACTTGCTGACTGTGAACTCCTGGTTGATTTTCAATGTGCACTCCTCGGGGTTAGCTCTTCTACATCGGCCGCCGTGTCAACATCACGCGGGGGCAGCTTCTCTACCCATACCTCTTCCACCCATTCCGGATGGGCTCTCAACAGTTTCTGAGCACCAACATCGCCCTCCAGGCTCATAAGACGAGGCCAAAGTGACTCGTCAACAAGAACCGGGTTACCAAAGGTATAGCGATATTTGGGAACCAATGCCTTGGCAGTGGACATTTCGTACCGGTCAGCTATGAGCTCGACGACTTCGGGATCGATAAACGGTTGGTCGCCAAGCGCTACGAACACCCCATCGATCTGGGCGCCTGAGCGCATCAGCGCGTCGAGACCAACGCGCAACGATGAAGCCAATCCCTCGTCGTAATCGTCGTTGATAACGATATTGACATCCTCCAGCTGGCACCGCTCAAGAATGTCCTCGGCGTGGGCGCCGAGCACCACCCAAACCTGATTGACCGGCCAGGCCTTGGCCCGGTCCACGACTACATCGAGCATCGGTCGCCCACCCCAGTCGAGGAGCTGTTTTGGTTCTCCGAGTCGCCGGGAGCTCCCGGCTGCCAGAACGATGGCGGCAATCTTGCGCATCAAGCCAGTGTAGGTGGATTGAGCCAGGCCAAACCAAACGATCGGCCTCGAAAGGGAGAGCAGCTAGACGTCGCCGGGGTCGCCGGTTCGTTGCATGTGGATCCGACCTGCCCGACCCGTGAGGGATGCGCCGTTACCGGAGCCGTACCGCACCTGGATCATCTCGGCGAGAATCGAAATGGCGGTTTCCTCGGGGGTCTCGGCACCAATGTCGATCCCGACCGGGCCGTGAATCCGAGCAATATCGGCTTCTGAGAAGCCGGCTGCTGCCAAACGATCCCGACGCTTGGCAGCCGTACGACGACTGCCCATCGCGCCGATGTATTTGGCATCAGACGCCATCAGCATCGGAAGGACCGGATCTTCAAAACGAGCATCATGGGACAGGAGAACCACAAATGTCCGACGATCGATCACGAGTTGGTCGCCTAGTTCGTCTGGCCAGCCCAGCAACAATTCGTGGGCTTCGGGGAAGCGTTCCCCGGTGAGGAAGGCTGCCCGGGCGTCTGAGACCGATACCCGGTATCCAAGTTGGGTCCCGAGGGCACACAATGCTTGAGCGATATGAACCGCTCCAAGTATCAGCAATCGGGGTGGTGGGCCGATGGTCTCGACAAACACCGACTCGCCACCATACGTAAGGGTCAGGTTCTGTTCACGCTCCATCAGTTGTTTGGCATCACCAACTAGAGCTTCCGACGGTTCGAGCGTGCCGGCGACGACACCTTCGTCGTAGTCGTACACGACTCGCTGGCCGACCCTGTCTCCCTCGACGGCGGTGAACACAGCCCCAAGACGTTCTTCGGCGATGAGGCGACGGACTGCCTCGTCGAGGTCGTTCACCATTTCTCGATGAAAACCTGGATGGTTCCGCCGCAGGCCAGTCCCACCTCAAAAGCATCTTCGTCAGCGATGCCGTACGTCACGAGCTTCGGCTCACCGGTTGTGAGGACTTCTTGGGCATGGAGGAAGACGTCGTTCTCGACGCAACCGCCCGAGACTGAGCCCTCCATGTCACCGGCGGACGAGACCAAAAACTTCGAGCCCTCCGGACGGGGCGCCGAACCCTGGACACGGACGACTGTCGCCACCGCAACGGTTTTACCATCTGACTTCCACTGACCGACTGTGGCGAGGGCTTCCTTCATCATCCAATCGATTCTAGAAGATCCACCACCTCACGGAGGTCGATCAGGTTGGCCGCCGGCAAAAAGTCATCGACATACGGCAGCACCGCTTGCATACCGCGGGTTTCAGGCGCATAGCCCGGTCGGCCCGCCAGAGGATTGAGCCACACCACCCGGTGCACACTTCGGGACAGCCGGGCCATCTCCTGGCGAAGCAGGGCCGGCTCGCCGCAGTCCCAACCGTCAGACACGATGAGAAGCACCGGACCGCCCCGACAGACCCGACGACTCCACGTCCTGTTGAAAGTCGCGATGGCCTCCCCGATCTTTGTGCCGCCCGACCAGTCATCGACAGCTCCAGATACCTTGCGGAGCGCATCCCGCACGTTGCGTCGCGACAGTTCCCAGGTAATGCGGGTGAGGTGCGTCGAGAAAGCAAAGGTCTCTACCCGCTGGATTCTGGCGCGAGCCGAGTGAGCGAAGGTGAGCATCATTTCGGCGTACGCCTCCATCGACCCGCTCACGTCGGCAATGACGATCAATGGACGGCGCCGCAGACGCCGATCGGACATCGCTAGCTCAAGCAGGTCACCTCGCGGGCCGACGGACCTTCGAAGGGTCCGGCGCATGTCGGGCCGGCCGCCCGAATTGTCGGCGGCCCATCGTCGACTCTTGACCGACGACGGCTGCCATTGCATATTCGCAACCAGGCGGCGGGCTCGCTCTAACTCGGCCTCATCCATGTCACTGAAATCACGGTTGGCGAAGCGCCGTATCGAAGATGCTCCTACCTGATCGGATACCTCTTCTTCGACTTCTTCATCCTCTCCAACCGAAGGGCTACGAATCGTCCACGACTCAACCCGGAGGACCTGCTCGTCATCGTCAATCTCGTCGCCTTCTTCGGGCGGCATTTGTGCTTCACCGAAGAAAGCATCGAAACACTGATCGAACAGCACCGCCTGCTGTGGGTTGGTCACGGTCACTGCTTTGAGGGCGGCGCGCACATCATCCGAACGTGCCACATCAACCGCCTCCAAAGCGGAGAGCATGTCGGCCGCCGTATCGGGAACGACACTGAAGCCGCGCTCGCGTAGCAACCTCCCAAAACGCACCACCGAAGCTGTTGCCATCACCAAACCCTAATGGAGAGTGACGGCTGCCAGCCATGCGATCAGTTGATGGCGAACCTCAGCAACCCACCAACTCCGTGATCATCAAGGGGCGTGTCGGCTCCGATACCTTCGACGGTTCCCCGATCGCGGATAACCGCTTCGATAACCTCATCCACCACGTCGCAAACGGATCGCATCTCAGCGCCACAGCCCTGGCATTCCCCGCCGGTCAGCGATATCCAGGTGCACTCGTCACAGATAGCACCCGGCACGCGGGGCGATTCCGTGACCACCAGAAGGTTCTGGATAGCTTTCAGATTGGTCGCATCGACGAGATCCGAAATCCCCAAAGCAGCTTTGCCCGTCGAGCCCTTGGCGTCGAGAACGGACTCTACGAGTGCAACGCGACGGTCGCGCTCGGCAGCGGCTTCCAGCGTGGAAGCCTTTTCGAGGACGGCCGTCCCCGTCATGGTATGCGGATCGATCACAAACTCCCCGGCCACATGACTACGCAGATAGGGATGCAACGATTCGACAAACTCATGCGTGTCCGTGCGATGGCCACCAACGATGATGTAGTCGAACGGCTGCCGTTTGTGAAGGGTGAACAACTCCTCGGCGGTTTCCCGATAGTGCCGGTGCATCAACTCGTCAGAGCGGGCTTGAGCCTTGCGCTCTGAATATCCCTGCCATCCGCCGTAATTCTTCTTGACCGTCTCATCGACGACGATGTCTTCGATCTTCTCGATTCGGCCTGCCTCCATCAACCAGAGCGCGGCTGATCGACTTTCCACAACCGCCACTTTGGTGCGTGTGTTCCTAGGAAGCGTCCGGACTGGACGAAGGTATGGACGATGCCCGGTGGTAGCAAAGTCGGGAACCGATCGATGGAGACGCTCAACGTGAAACCATCCCTCTCCCTCGCAGCTGAAGATGCCGATCGCCGGAGCAGTTTCACGCTCGAGACGGAGATTGGAAATCTTTTCTATGTCGGCTCGCAGCGACATCTCCTGAGCACGTTCAAATTCAAGCTCTTTGATCGGTTTGAGCACGTCGGTCAGTTGAGCGCCGAGCGCGGGTCCCTTGTTGAGGTAGACCGACAGAACCGGGTAGTTCGATGTTGTGGACTGAGCGAATGGAAACATTTGACTCCTTACGAGGTGACCAAAAAAAGGACACTTTCGGAGTCTGGTGGGTCGCGGCCGAATGCACTGGGGAACCGCTTGTCGCTTGCACCCTGTAAACCTTGCAACGTAACCCGAGACTAGCGAACCGGTAAAAGCAATGAGGTGAGGAACGAGGCGAAAGTTATTGCTCAGTACTAGGTATCGACGATGGCTTGAGGCAGTCGGGTCCATTCAAAATGGGCGCCGTCCGTGTAGACCCAACCTCCCCCCCAGGCAAAGCCCCACTTGTGAAAGATCTCCGCGATCCGGGGATCCATCGCCACCACGCCACCGTACGGGTTGCTTGAAGGGTTGATGTCAACGGCTATCCCCCAGGAGTGGCGCGAGATAGCGCCTCCCTTATCCCCGCCACGGATGAGCCGAGCGTTGTAACAACCGCCAGCGATTTGAAAGTCCGCCCGGTCAATAATCGAGTCCAATCCAGCCGCGATGACTTCGTCGATGGCGCTCTCCAAATACGGAACCATCGACCGATGGCACTTGAACTGCCCGAGCACGGGGAGATTGACCGTGACGATGTTGGCTCCCACCCAGGCCGGATCTATCTGAATCTTGTCGCCAGGACCCGTGAACTCGTAGGCAAACTCTCCATACATCCGCTTCGCCGCGATATCGGACAGAACGTCGTCGACGTTGCGGCCCGGATCAGGATCGATACCAACGAACTCGCCGGTGAATGTGCTCACCAGGTCCTGGTAGAGCGCCTCCTTATCCGAAAAACCCGAGATCGTCACCGACGAGAGTCGACTAAACCCGAACTGGGCGGCGGTCTCCGTCGAGAACACGAGTTCAGCAGATCGAACTCGTCGATCCGGTACGACAGCTCCGATCGGAAGCTGTTGCGTAATGCCGTCCCATCCGACAAACCTGACCACATCGCCCACCTGTGCCCCTCGCAACCGGGCCGACGACTCGCCCATCACGACGGCGCCCGATTGCAGTGCATCGGCCACACCGTTCCCGATTACTGACCGACTTTCGACAGGGTCCAGAGCGAGCGCAGCCATCGGGATCACGAACCCGGTCGGGGCGCTCTGAAGAGGTTCGCCGTCGCGATTCACCGCCAACAGTTTGATGGTCCCCCGGTGCTCCTGAGCAAGCACTCCCTGATGTCTGTCGGCAACTACGGAAATTCGCTGCAACGTGGGTTCGGTCATGCCGCCCGACTCCCAGATGTAGATGGTGTCGGTACCCGGTACCGTCGCTTGAGCAGGCAAGACGCCGACCAACAGGGCCAGAGCCGCCAGCGCGGCCACCAGTCGGATCATGATCCCCTGGCGATCAGGTGTTCGAAGCCGGCATCCTCGACGCGTTCGATGTCATCCTGGTACTTGAGGATCACCCCGACCGTGTCGTGAATGAGTTCCTCATCGAGGTGGTCCTGCCCGAGTACGGCAATCGCAGCAGCCCAGTCAAGCGTCTCAGCCACTCCCGGCGGCTTGAACAAATCCATGGCTCGCAACCGCTCCATCGCCGCGGCCAGCTCACCAGCCAGCGCCTTACCCACTCCGGGCACCTTCCGCTCAACGATGGCGACCTCTCGCTCGTACTTGGGATAGTCGATCCAGTGGTAAATGCATCGACGCTTGAGCGCATCATGGATCTCCCTGGTCCGGTTCGATGTCAGGATGACGATCGGTCGGCTCTCGGCTTTGACCGTTCCCAACTCGGGAATCGTGACCTGGAAATCACTCAGCAGCTCCAGGAGGTAGGCCTCAAACTCTTCGTCAGCCCGGTCCAGTTCATCAATCAGCAGGACAGGTCGGCGGCCGTCCCGTCCGGCCTCCACGGCTTGAAGTAGCGGGCGGGCGACGAGGAACTCCCGACTCATAATGTCGCGGACCGACGCTGCCGACCCTTCGCCGCGCGCTTCGAGAAGCCGAATCGCCAGCATCTGTTTGGCGTAGTCCCACTCATAAAGGGCGTGCCCGACATCGAGACCCTCGTAGCACTGCAAACGGATCAGGTCTTCGCCGAGAAACGAAGCGAGCACTTTGGCGACTTCGGTTTTGCCGACCCCAGCCTCGCCTTCCAGGAACAGCGGTTTCCCGAGCTGCAGGGCCAGGTGAATAGCCACCGCCAGGCCACGATCAGCTTCGTATTGCTGACTCGCCAGGGCGTCTAGAACCTCGTCTACGGAATTCGGAATCACGAGCGTGAGCGTAGTGGAAGGCGGTTCGGGCTGACCTTCAAAGCCGGGCCACCGGAGTCGCGTCAATCGGTAAGCCGGCCTCGTCCCAGGAGACGATGCCCCCGGCAAGGTTGTAGACGTTGGTCATATGCGCCTGGTTGATCAGGGCGTTGGCAGCAATCCCGGACCGGTTGCCGGTCCGGCACTGGAGAATGACGACCCGGTCCTCCGGGAGGTCCTGATACCAGTCGTTGAGTTCGGACATGGGTTTGTATTCGGCCCCGGGGATGCGGCTTTCTGCCCACTCAGCCCACTCACGGATGTCGACCAGCAGACGCGCCGTGTGTGATCCGTTCTACCGCCTCGACCGGCGTGACTTCAGGGACAGGTTTGAGTTGATCCATCCCGATATGCTCCCAGAAATCGGAGCGTATTCAAATATGGCTATCCGGCGGCAGCAAAGGCCTGCTCTAGAGCCCGCCTCGTGTACACCTTGGCCAGGTGCGACTTGTACGCTTCCGAACCGTAGAGATCCTCAAGCACGGTTACGCCTTCGAGCGCACGATCTGCGGCTGCGGCGATCCCATCTGCGCCCTGGCCGGTCATCGCTTCCATGGACCCAACGGCCAACATGGGTTTGGTACCGACACCGGTGATCCCAATGGAACAGTCGGCGACGAGGCCCCCCGAAACCGAAACCCAGGCGGCGACCCCGGCCACGGCGTAGTCACTGTGACCTCCCCGCCTGCCGAGCTTGTCATAGGCCGACCCACCGCCCCGCTTTGGGATGCGGGCCTCGACCAGAATCTCGTCTGGGCTCAATGCCGACATCAACGAATCAACAAAGAAATCGCGAGCGGCGATTTCTCGAGTTCCGCCGGGACCTTGAGCCACCATCGTGGCACCGAGCGCCAACGCAGCAGCCGGTGTATCGGCCGCCAGATCAGCGTGGGCCAGAGCGCCACAGAGCGTCCCCCGGTTACGAACCTGCGGATCTCCTGTCCACGACGCGGCCTGCTGGAGGGCCTTGGCATGCTCGCCGATAAGGGCAGAACTGGCCACTGCACCGTGCCGCACGAGGGCACCGATGGAGATGTAGTCGCCCTTGTCCTCAATCGTGTCGAGACCGCTGATCCGGCCGATATCGACGACCGTCTCTGGTGAAAGCAGACGCAACTTCATCATCGGAATCAGGCTCATGCCACCGGACATCACCTTGGCTCCCGGATTCGATGCCAGGACGCCGACCGCTTCCTCAATGGAACCTGCGGCTACATAGTCAAAGTTTCTTGGATACATAGGACTAGGCCTCCTGGGCGTCTTGAATGGCTTGCCAGACTCTCTTGGGTCGCATCGGCATGTCGATATGTTTGACACCCAGCGGCGCCAGCGCATCGACGACTGCGTTGACGAGCGTTTGGGCTGAGCCGATGGTTCCCGCCTCACCGATGCCCTTCACCCCCATGGGATTGATGTCCGTGGGGGTCACGGTTCGATCGAGTTCAAAGGTAGGAAGGTCCGATGCAGTGGGTAGCGGGTAGTCCATCATCGAAGCCGAAAGCAAGTTACCCTCGGTGTCATAGACCGCTTCTTCGAATAGTGCCTGGCCAATGCCTTGCGCTATGCCGCCGTGCACCTGTCCGTCAACGATCATCGGGTTGATCACGTTGCCGCAATCATCCATCGCCAGGTAGCGCAAGATTTCGACATTGCCAGTCTCGGCATCCACCTCGACCAGCGCAAGGTGCGTCCCGAATGGCCAGGTGGCATTGGCCGGCGAGAACACCACTGCCGATTCGAGGCCGCCTTCGACGCCTTCCGGCAACAAGTGCGGCTGGTAGGCGTTGAGCGCTATGTCGGCCCACGAGACCTTGTGATAGGGCGATCCGGCCACATGTGCTTCGTCGTCAGCAAACCGAATATCCTCCGGCGCCGCTTCCAAGAGGTGAGCAGCGATCTTGGTGGCTTTCTCGCGCACCCGGTCCGCGGCCATCCATGTGGCAGAACCGTCAACCGCGGCAGACCGGCTTCCGAAGCTCCCGATCCCAACCGGTGACTCTTGCGTGTCGCCATGGATTACCCGGACCTTGTCGACTGGAATCCCCAGATGATGGGAAACGATCTGCGCCCAGGTCGTTTGATGACCCTGTCCGGACGGCCCGGTACCGATGATGCACGTAACCGTTCCATCAGGGTTCACTCGCACAACGCCGTTTCCGTTGAATGCCGACGGGAGACCGTAGGCCGACCATGAGAACCCGAGATCGACGAGACCCGAAGGACCAAACCCGCAGACCTCCACATAGCAACTCATGCCGAGCCCGACGTTGCGGCCTTCGGCACGGGCGGCGTCCCGGTCGGCTTTCATCTGCTCGTAGCCAAAGGCTTCCAGCGCCCGGTCCAAGTTCATCTCGTAGTCACCGGTATCCATCGCGAACCCGATCGGACTGATCGCGCTCGGGAAGGCGTCCGCAGGGATGAAGTTCTTCCTGCGGACCTCAGCGGGATCAACACCGATCTCGCGGGCGTACGCATCCATGATGCGCTCGAGGTAGTAGATGGCCTCAGGCCGTCCCGCCCCTCGATAGGCGTCAGTCGTCATGAGATTCGTGACGACACAGTCCAGCTTCATGTACGTCGGCATCTTGTACTGGCCCGAGCCGACGAAGACGCCAAGGAACGGGATGGCGGCAGTGAAGTTCTGGGTATACGCACCCATGTCACAGGCGCCGATCAACTCATAGCCAAGCACTTCCCCGTCCTTGGTGCCGACGACCGTCGCGGTGGCGATCCACCCCCGGCCCTGAATCGTGGAAGTGGCTGCTTCGCGCCGGTTCTCAGTCCACTTCACGGGGACGTGAAGCTGCTGACTGGCGAACGCCACAAGGATCTCGTCGCTGTACACGTTGAGCTTGGCGCCGAACCCTCCGCCTACCTCCTGGGCGGCGCATCGCACCGAGTTGTAGGGGATCCCGAAGGTCTTGGCGACCGCTCCCGCCAGGGCGTGAGGAATCTGCGTTGATGAGAAGATATCGAACCGGCTGTATCCCCGGTTCCAATCCGCGATCACCGCGCGCGGTTCGATGGCCGTTGGGATGAGTCGTTGGTTGGTCATTTCGAGCGATACCACCACCGTGTCATCCCGAGCCTTGGCATCGGCGATGGCCTGCCGGCTGGCGGCGATTCCATCGGCGTCGCCGAACGGTCCGCCTTCCCACGAGATGATCACGTTGGACTCGAGGTCGGTGTGGGCGAGCACCTCATTCCGGGCGGCCGCCTTCAAGTCGACGGCAGCCGGAAGCGGGTCGTATTCGACATGGACGAGTTCGGCCGCATCACGAGCCCCGTAGCGGGTCTTAGCAACCACCATCGCCACGGCCTCACCGGTGTGATGAACAGCCCCATCGGCCAGAAGCGGGCGAGCCACGATGGAGACCTGCGCCAGCAGTGGACCGAGGTGTCGCACGTCATCGGCCGTGTACACCGCCAGGACGTCGTCCCGAGCCAGAGCTTCAGAAGCATCGACGCTCACGATGGTGGCGTGCGCAAAGGGGCTTCGGACAAACGAGACATGAGCCATGTTGGGCAATTTGATGTCATCGACGTACCGGCCGCGCCCGTGAACGAGGGCCGGATCCTCCCGGCGCTTCACAACGCCGCCGAGAACACTCATGGTGGCGGTCATGCGGACACCTCTTCCCACTCGGCAGGCGGTGGGGTGTCGCCACGCATCTTGGCGGCGGCGTATTCGATGGACTTGACGATGTTGTGGTAGCCCGTGCAGCGGCAGAGGTTTCCTTCGATGCCGTGGCGGATGTCGTCTTCCGTCGGGTCGGGGTTACCGGCGATCAGCGCCACCCCCGACATGATCATGCCCGGAGTGCAGTAGCCGCATTGCAGGCCATGCCGCTCCCAAAAGCCCTCCTGGACCGGGTGCAGTTCGTCACCAGCCAGACCCTCGATTGTGGTGATGTTGGCGCCCTCGGCTTGTACGGCGAGCATGGTGCATGACTTCGTCGCCTCACCCTCAAGATGGATCGTGCAGGCTCCGCAATAGGACGTCTCGCATCCGACATGCGTGCCGGTGAGCGCAAGTTCTTCTCGAATGAAATGGACTAGAAGCGTACGCGGCTCGACGTCACCGCTGACCTGCTGACCGTTCACAGTCATGGATACTTTCATGTGACGACTCCTCCGTGGCGCATGGGACGACGCTTCCGAAACTACCGAAGTGCACAGGTTGGTGAACGGCCTAGCCGCATTTAATCTCGGAATTGTCTCCGAACTACTCGGACGGATGAATCCGATCAAAGCGGGCAACCGTCTCAATGTGATAGGTCTGCGGGAACATGTCAACCGGCGTCACCCACTCCAACGAGTATCCCTGCTCCACCATCAATCGGGCATCTCGGGCGAACGAAGCCGGGTCACATGAGACATAAGCAACCCGACGGGGCCGGGCGTCGATGAGCGCGTCCACACCTGCTGCGCCGAGTCCGGTTCGGGGAGGATCGCAGACGGCGATCGTCCAATCGTCGTACTCGCCGGCCGATTCCTCAAACGGGATTGCGACGATATCGGCCGCCGGACCGTCGGCCTCCTCCAGGTTGTGCTCGAGATCGCGCAACCCCAACGGCGAGGTCTCGACAGCTATGAGTTGCGAAACAGACCGGCCAAGCGCGACGGAGAACAGTCCTCCGCCGGCATACGCATCGAGCAAAACGTCATCACGGTCAGGTTCGAGCGCTTCCCCAACCAGGCGGACCAGCGCTTCGGCTCCCCAGGTGTTGTTTTGGAAGAAGCCATTGGCGGTTATCCGGTAACGGTGACCGGCGACCTCCTCATAGATATGCATCTGACCGACCTCGACGGACGGCGTACCCCGCCGCACCCGGGCAATCGGTACATCCCATGCCTCGGCAGATGCAGGCAAGCGACCGGTCACGATGGCCAGCAGTTGGTCCGTGTTGACCCCGGCTCTGATCGTGAGCGAATTCAGGCCGTCCACGTTCCCGAGACGTTGGTAGAGGTCGGCCAGCGATGGAACCAACAGGTGACACTGCTCGATCGGGACCTCAGTCCGGGAAGCGCCCTGATAGAGGGCCGGTCGCCCATCGGAGATCTTGAAGTCCATCCGGTTTCGATACCCAAAGGCTGGGCCAGGAGTTTCGGTCTCGCGCACCACGACATCTGCCAGGCCGGCAAGATGGGCAAGCTGGGACTGCACAACGCCCCGCTTCCAAGCGGTCTGAGTTTCGACCGGGGAGAATTGCCATTGGCACCCTCCACACACGCCAAAATGTTGGCATTGCGGCTCGATACGATCCACTGACGGCACCGTAATTTCGACGAGTTCAGCCCTCGCCCACGAACCCTTGTCTTTCACAATGCGGACGGTTGCTTGTTCACCGGGCATGACTCCGGCGACAAAAACGGTCTTGCCATCAACCCTGGCCACCGATTCCCCACCATGGGCAAGATCATGGGGGGTAACCGCCAGGAGTTCTGCGATGGGCTCGGACATGGGATCAGGCTAACGGGATCGCCATCGCCTCAATCCGCGCCGTGCCTCAGGCCTCTGCATCAGCCGAATCACCATCGGGCAACTCGTCTGATAGGACATCAATGAGACTCGCCTGCAGCCACGACAGGTAATGCAGAACAGCCAACTCTTCTGTCTCTTCGTCTTCTTCCCACACAGCCGATGTCACGCCGAGCCGGCTAGCCAAAAGTAATCGACTCTCCCCAAGAACCCTTAGCCACGCTTCCGCTTCTCCCCGACTCAGGTACACCCCGGCCTCAGCTTCTTCGAGCGTGAGGCTCATCGCCGATTGATCGGCCGCCCTGGCTTGCTGACGCTCGGATTCGAGAAGTCGTCGATAGTCGGCATCATCGACCGGCCGATCCGGGTAGGCGGAGCTTGGCAGGGCCGGGTCGTCAGAAGAATCTTCGACAAGAGCCACAACATCGGTGAGTAGCTGGATTTGCCAGTCTGCCAATTGGACCTTGATGCCCCCGGCGTCGAGTCCGAATGCCTCGCTCACGCTCGTTCGATCGTGGCGGACAGCCCGTAGCGATGTAGCCGGTGACAATCCATTTCCACCTTTTCGCGTGGTCCCGATGCCACCGCCGATCTGCCCTCGTTATGGACCTGGAGCATGAGTTTGGTCGCCTTCTCCTTCGGATACCCAAACAAGGTGCGGAGTACATATACGACGTAGACCATGAGGTTGACTGGATCGTCCCAGACGATCACCTGCCACACCGGCGTGGTGACGGTGGAGTCCTCAAGTGTGGTGGAAGGTCGGGTTGTCACAATCAATACGGTACCAACGACCGACGGCTGACCGTTAGAACGCGAAAACATTTCTTCTGATCGGGTCGGATTTATAACCGTTTTACGATAGTTTACGATATATAAGAACTAGATCGGAACCCCATGGATCCTTTGCGACACCCCGACCTTGTCGACATCTCGCGGACGCTACGCCATCAACTCGACGCGGTTCTTGACGCCGAGCAGCAAGCGGCTCGCGCCACCTTACGTCGACGTCGTACCCTCCGTGATCGACTACTCGAGGCAGAAGATCGTCAGGAGGTGGTCGACGTGACCCTCACCAATAGCGACTCCTTCACGGGTCGACTGCTAGCCGTCGGCGCTGATCACATCCTGGTTCTCGGCTCCGATACCGAAACGTTCGCCCTGTTCGACCAGGTCGCCAGCTGCACATTTCGGATTTGAAGTGAGACCCAAGGTCGCGACGATCCTCAGCGCCCAACCCTGGGAGCAGCAATTCGCTGACACCGCCAGAGACTCTGGAGGAGTGAGGCTCGTCTGTCGGGCCTACGATCCGGGCGACGTCCCTTCCGACGTAGAAGTAATCATCGGAGGATCGGAAACCTCGTGGATGACGCCAGCCTGCGTGAAGGCGTGGCAGAGCCGGGGTATCAGAGTCATCGGTATTCACCCGGCCACGGATGGGCCGGGCCGTCAGCTCTTCGAAACGGCCGGAGCCGACGCCGTGTTGAGTGCGCTCGAACCCCCCGAAGTGCTCCTGGGTACCGCTCGCAGCCTTGCCGCCTTCCCGAGCCGGTTTCTGCCAGGGCCCCGCATCACGGTCGTCTCGGGTCCGGCTGGGGCACCAGGGAGAACCGAATGTGCCGTGGCCATCGCCAGGCTTGCCGGCCGAAAGACCAGAACATTGCTTATTGATCTCGACGGTCGCTCTCCGTCGGTCGCCCTCCGGCTCGGGCTGCCGCCTTTCCCCAACATTGACGACGCAGTCGATGAGACCCGGACGACGGGGATGATCCCCTTCGATGCGCTCCAGGCGGCAGGTGACATGCGAGTACTGGCCGGAACCACCCGCAGCTCCAGGCTCGACCCGAGAATGCGCCGCGACATTCTCTGGGCTGCCCGTGGCCTCGGCGAACATATAATCGTCGATGCCGGCGCCCCCGAAGAAGAGGATCCGATTCTCGAAATCGCCACGGACACGATCCTCGTGTGTGATGCCAGCCCGATTGGCCTCGTACGGGCAGCAACGCTGGCAGCCTGGTGGAGGGCCGATCCACCGAGAGTGCTTCTCAACCGTATGGGCACCGATCAGGAGGACATGCTGCGAGCTTGCAGACATGCTCTGGGCTTGGAACCCTGGGCCTCGATCGCCTACGACCCCGAGGTCCGGCGCGCTTGCGTTCGCGCTGAGCCATCGCCCGAACGATTCATCGGGCAGCTGGAAAGCTTCATCAGCTAGTGGCGGGTTGCCCTGCCGGGTACGTACCGAGATGGTGAACGGACTCCATGGCCGAGGGCATCGGGTTGAATATGCGATCGTACCCACTCCGGCCGGGCTCGTGGAGCAGGTCAACAAAAAAACGGTATTGCCATGCCTCGTCGCCAGGACGGGACTCGATCCGGGTCAGATTCGCACCTCTCAGCCCCAATTCGGTGAGGGCTAGGGCCAGAGCACCCGGCTTGTGGGCTCCGGTGAACGCCACCGACGTCTTGTTGGCATCGGAGGCGAACGGTGATTCCCCGACAGCCAGAACCACAAATCGGGTGGTGTTGTGTTGGCGATCAACCACCCCTTCGGCCAGCACCTCTAGCCCATAAGCGGCGGCTGCCTTCGTGGGAGCGAGCGCAGCGTGACGGGGATCGCCAAGCTCAGACACGAGCCTGACCGCCCCGGCAGTGTCGTGCTCCGGCATGGCGACAAACCCACCAGCTACAAGGGCTCCTTCGGCTTGGCGGAGTGCCTCAGGGTGAGAATGAACCGTTGTGATCTCTTTCGCTTCGGCGCCAGGGAGACCCAACAGTGCGTAGTGGATTTCCAGCAGATGCTCACCCACGATCGACAATCCCCCACCAACGAGGCGATCCAGAACGGGGAGGATGCTGCCGGTCGTGGAGTTCTCGATCGGCATAACAAGCAGTTCGACGGAGCCTGCCGCAATGGCTTCGAAGGCTTCCGCGAAGCTGTGGTACCCGACCGATTGGCGATCAGGAAACATCAAGGAAGCCGCCTCGTAGCTATTCGAATAGGGCTCGCCCTGGTATCCAATCATCGGGATGGAGCATAACCGTAAGGCCTTACCGAGTAATGTCCCCGCTGCATGTCACTCAATGAACCGCCCGCCTGGGTAGCCGACGCCGTCTTCTACCAGATCTTCCCGGACCGATTCGCATCTTCGGATCGCTGGGAAAAACCAACTGGCCTTGAACCCTGGGATGCGGCTCCTTCCTATCACGGATACAAAGGCGGCGACCTGCTCGGGGTGATCGAAAAGCTCGACTATCTGGTCGATCTCGGGATCAATGCCATCTACTTCAATCCGATCTTCGCCTCCGGATCCAACCATCGCTATCACGCCTGGGACTACTACCGGATTGATCCAATGCTCGGCAACGACGAGATCTTCGACGAGTTGATCGAAGCGTGTCACGATCGCGGAATTCGGGTGGTCCTCGACGGAGTCTTCAACCACACGGGCCGCGGGTTTTTCCAGTTCTCGGACGTTATCGAGAGCGGCGAACAGTCGCCCTATACCGACTGGTACCACTTCCATTCGTTCCCGGTGGACGCGTTCGGGCGCTCACCAAACTACGAAGCCTGGTGGAACATGCCCGCCCTGCCGAAACTGAATACCGAGACTCCCCAAGTCAGGGAGTATTTGATGCGCGTCGCTGAACACTGGATCGAGCGCGGAGCCGACGGGTGGCGCCTTGACGTCCCCCAGGAGATCGTCACCGAGGGATTCTGGGAGGAGTTCCGCACCCGGGTTCGCGCCATCAACCCCGACGCCTACATCGTCGCCGAAATCTGGGAAGACGCCTCGGAGTGGATCTCGGCTGGCGACCGATTCGATGGGACCATGAATTACCTTTTTGCCGGCTACACGCTGGCCTTCGTGGCGGGCGAACGTATCCCCCGTCATTTGACCACCAACCTCAATTACCCGCTCCATCCGGCCTTGAATGGTGAAGAGTTCGCGTCCCGGATGCGTCACCTTATGGATCTCTACCCATGGCCAGCCACCCTGGCCAACCTGAACCTGCTCGATAGCCACGACGTTCCGAGGGTTCTCAGTCTGTGCGGCGATGACCCCGAAGCTGTCGAGCTCGCCGTGGTTATTCAGATGACCTCGCCAGGAGCCCCGAGCGTGTATTACGGCTCCGAGGTAGGACTGACCGGCGGACGGGACCCGGAAAACCGGAAGGGATTCGACTGGAGCGAAGCCTCCTGGGATCAGTCGATACTCAAAGCCCACCGGGCCCTCATCAAGCTCCGCAACGACTATCGGG
>CAWIFX010000008.1:0-41604 GCA_963835515.1 uncultured Acidimicrobiia bacterium
GTCTGTTGGCCGTATACACCTGCAAACCGGGTTGATCCGTTTCGATCGTCATCCGCCGCCCCGAGGGAACATGGGTGAGAACCGCGGCGGGGCCGGCCGGATCCAACACAAAGCACGTGTCCAATCCGGCTCCAAACTTTTCGTCGATGATGGCCCGAGCAGACCGGAAGTCGTATGGTGTTCCAGCGACCGACTTCACGGCAACCGGAATCAGCCTCGCGTTCGTTTCCAGGTAGGCCCCGGCGTTGACCTCCAACGAATGGTCGCCGATGGTGCCATCACCAGCCAGATTCCAGTAGGCGTGATTGGTCAGAGATACGACGGTTGGCACGTCGCAAGTCGCCTCATACTCGAAGGTCAAACGATCGTCGGCCTCCAACCAAAACGTGACCGACACCGCCAGATTCCCCGGGAATCCCTGGTCACCGTCCTCGCTATGCAAGGTGCATCGAACCCCGACCCGATCGGGACCGTCCAGGATCTCGGCCACCCAGGCCCGGCGATCAAAACCATCCGGCCCACCGTGAAGGGTATGGGGTCCGTCATTCGCTACTGAGGTGATACTCCGCACCGTCGAGATCGAAGCGGGCGTTGGCTATCCGATTCGCGTATCGCCCGATGGTCGACCCCATAAATCCACCCCGGTCGTCGGCGCCGAAGTCGGCGTCCGGGCTTCGAGCTTGCACGAAGTTAGACCCATCAGGTGTCTCAACCGCAACCAGCGTCGCACCGTGATCCCAAACCGTTGCCGAGAGTCGCCCGTTGAACAGTTTGAAGGCGCGAATCGGACGCCGGGCGTCCCCGAAACGAATGGAGGTCTCCCCGATCTCAACGGAAGGCGGATGCATCGGGCCAAACTACCGCTCCTACCGGGGCCAACCGGTTTCCCTATATGCATGAATTCGCATATAGGGCGACGCAAACCTGTACGATTAAGCAACCCATCCAGGATCTCATGTTCAATAAGTACGCCATCAACGTCCTCACCGCCAGCCAGCGTCAAACGGACGGCGCCACCTTGCTCGACGTCCGAACCAAAGAGGAATGGCGCCAGGGTCACGTTCCCGGTTCGGTGCGGGTATCTCTGGACTCCATCCAGCAGCGCCGCCAGGCCCTGACCCGTCAGTATGCGGGCAGCGAAGTCCTGGTTATCTGTCGATCCGGAAGTCGGTCGGCCAGAGCGGCTGCGATGTTCAGAGATATGGGCATTTCCGCCATCAACGTTCGGGGCGGCATCAACGCCTGGAACCGAAAAGACCTACCCATCAAGAAAGGCCAATGACATGCGCCGAATCCTGTTTCCCCTTCTCGCACTCGGATTGTTTCTCGCGTCGTGCGGGACCGCCACCCAGACCGACGTCATCACAACAACCGAGACGGGTGTCATCACCGTTTCAGCAGACGATGCGTATGCCATCACTTCTGCGCCGCCCACCGACCTCGTCGTTCTTGACGTCCGCACTCCGGAAGAGTTCTCAGAGGGACACCTCGACGGCGCCATCAACATCGACTTTTACGAGGCCGACTTCGGGACCAACCTCGCCAACCTTGACAAGGACGTGCCGTATGTCCTGTACTGCCGATCGGGCAACCGGAGCGGTACCACCGCGCAAGAAATGCGCTCGTTGGGGTTCACCGAGGTCTACGAAGTCGACGGCGGGATCCTGTCCTGGCTCGACAGCGGCCTGCCGTTGGCGGGCTCCTGACGGACCAAGCGACCCACGATCTAGCTCAACTGCGGTCTAGGCGACGTTGACGGCGATCGTGTGATGACCGGTCGCGCCGTCGGGCCGGGGAGCTGCTAGCTCGGGCGTCTGGGTGTAACCGGAACTGTCGGTTGCCCGAACGGCAATCGAGTGACGGCCAGACGGGGCGTCCCAGTCGACATACCACTGGCGCCACGCGTTATCGCTGAGCGGCTCGCCAAGGTTTGCTGGTATCCATTCGCCTTCATCAATGCTGACCTCGACGGCGTCGATCCCAACGTTGGGGGCCCAAGCGACTCCGGCGATCCGCCGCGGCCCGGCCTCGACTCTGGATTCCTTGGTCGGCGAATCGATCCGCGACTGCGTCTTGATCGGACCGGTCTTCGACCAACCTCTCGGCACCCAATAGGCGTCGAATCCGTCCCAGGTGGTGAGTTCGATCTCGCTCAACCACTTCGTTGCCGATACGTATCCATAAAGACCGGCCACTACGAGCCGAGCCGGATAGCCGTGATCGACCGGAAGCGGTTCGTCGTTCATGCCGATGGCGATGAGCGCATCCCGACCGTCATAAGCAGCGTCGGTTGGGAAGCCGACCGTAAAGTCGTCGATTGCTCGCCCGACGATCTGTGTCGCACCTTCTTTGACGCCCGCCATGTCGAGCACATCTCGCAGCGGAACCCCCAGCCACTTGGCAGTGCCGACCAGCGAGCCTCCGACCGAGTTGGAGACACACGACAGCGTCACGACCCGCTCAGTGGTTGCCAGGGCAGACAGATCGTCATAGTTGAGTACCACTTCTTCGTCGACCATGCCTTTGATGGTCAAGGTCCAGGTCGCGAGATCGACCGGTGGCGGACGAAGCGCCGTATCAATCAGGTAGAAGTCTTCGTTGGGGGTGATTACGGGGACGGCGCCATCGACCTGAGCTCCATCGGGGATTACGACCGGGCCTTCCTGACTGGTTGGCAGCAGAATCCCGGCTCGCTCCGAAGCAGCCGAGATGCGATTCACGAGACTCCGCCCGATCATCGCCCCGATGCCGGCGAGGACCGCGGTCACACCCACCGCGGTCAGGAACGAACGTCGCGAGTCATCGGTGACGGCTAGGCGCCGCTTCCTCACCAGCACGACCAGGGCGGTAAAACCGACAAACACTGCCAGGACGACCGCCGTCGCTGCGACCGTGATATCCGTAACCGGATCGGTGGCGGCAAGGATCAAACCCAAGATTCCGGCTCCGACAAATGCAGCCGCCGCCAGCATGAGGCGTCGGGTCGCAACAACTCCGACCATGGCCCCCAGCACAAACACGGTGGCGAGGATCGAAACCACCAGAACCAATTTGTCGGCGGTTCCGAAGGTTCGAATGGCCCATTTCACAAGCGGCTCCGGCGACACCCCGATGACCCAGTTCCCTATCGAGACGATCACCGACTGGCCCCGACCGACGATACCGACGAATAGCTCGGCCACGGCTAGAGCCACGGCCACGGCAATTAGGCCGGCCAGGGCACCCGATCCACGCGGAGGAGTTCGGTCGGTAACGTTATCGGTGGGTGTGTCGATTGCGGTTTCCATGACACCAGAATGCCCCAGCCACCCAGCTACGACAACTTTTGAGGCACTTGTTCCTCAAAACTTCACTTCCCGATCGGAGGGGTATTTCAACCCCTAATCGAGGAATATGTCCTGCTGAAGCTGAGCGCCCTCGATGTAGGTGTACTCGGAGAGATCCGTCTTGCCGGCCTCAGCCAGCACCTCGTCGTCGATGAAGAAGTTGCCCGTGGTATCTGTGGCAGTGCGACAAACGATCTCGTAGGCAGCATCGGCAACGATCTCGGGGCGGCGAGAACGTGCCATTGCCGCATCGCCTCCCAGCAGATTCTGAACGGCGGCGGTGGCGATGAGGGTGCGTGGCCAAAGCGAGTTCACGGCAATCCCATCGGACGCGAACTCGGCCGACATGCCAAGCGTGCACATGCTCATTCCGTATTTGGCGATCGTGTAGGCAGCATGATTCTGGAACCAGTGCTGTGCCATGTTCAGCGGAGGCGACAGCGTAAGAATGTGCGGGTTGGCGGCTTGCTTCAGATGCGGGACACAGGTCTTCGACACAAGAAAGGTGCCCCGGGTGTTGATGTTCTGCATCAGGTCGTAGGCCTTCATGGAAAGCGACTCAGTGCCACTCAGGTTGATGGCCGAAGCGTTGTTGATGACGATGTCGATGCCACCGAACCGGTCGACGGTTTGCTCAACAGCATCGGTCACCGAGTCTTCAAAACGGATATCTCCCACGATCGGCAATGCATGACCGCCGGCACGCACGATCTCTTCGGCAGCTGTGAACACCGTTCCCGGTAGCTGAGGGTGCGGTTCTGCCGTCTTGGCGATGAGCGCAACATTGGCGCCGTCGGCGGCAGCTTTCAGGGCGATCGCAAGGCCAATCCCCCGACTACCCCCAGACATGAAGATGGTCTTGCCCGCCAATCCTGCCATGATGCCCTACTCCTTGTTAACCGCCGTTCACACCCATAGTAGGGTTGCGGCATGACCTTCGAGCTCACCCAGGATGACGATGTATTCGTCCTCACGATGGACATCGAAGACAACCGATTCAACCCCGAGTCACTCGCCATCATCAACGACGCCCTCGACACCGTTGAACGCCACGCCGGGCCGGCAGCGCTCGTAACCACCGGGACGGGGAAGTACTACTCCAACGGACTCGATCTTGAAAAGGCCATGAACCCCGATTTCGCATGGGGCATTGCCGAAATCGCCAAAGAGACCCAGCAGCTACTCGCCAGAACCCTCCTTTTCCCCAGGCCTACCGTCGCTGCCATCAACGGGCACTGTATGGCAGCTGGCGCGATGTGGTCACTCGCCCATGACTTCCGCATCATGCGAGCCGATCGGGGGTTTTGGGGTCTGCCCGAAGTCGATATCCGGATTCCCTTCACGCCCGGCATGGCCGCACTGATTCAGAGCCGACTCACCAAACAAGCCGCCCACAAGGCGATGACAACCGCCTACCGGTTCGGCGGAGCCGAAGCCGCGCTAGCGCGGATCGTGGATAGTGCCGTTGACGAAGATGCCGTTCTTTCGGAGGCCGTGGCCCACGCCCGCGCCTTATCCGGCAAAGACGCCAACACGCTTGGTCAGATCAAAAGGGTCATGTACGGCGGCGTCGCCGCCGCCCTGCTCGCTGGCTAAACCACATCGAGCTGTTCCGACAATCGTCGGATGCGTGACAGTTGTGGTCGGCTCGGACCGGCTGACCAGTTGATCAACGTATGAAACGACAGCCATGGTTAACCGTCGGCGTATTCGTGGCGCTTTGGATTGTCCTGGCCCTGACGTCGCCAACTCGTACCCTGCATCTCGCCCCGGTGATTCTGGGCGGATGGCCCCTCCTGGGGTCGATGGCCGAGGATCCATCAATCGGCTGGCGCAAGCGGTTCGGATTGAGCGCGGTTGGCACTCTCCTCGGCGTCGCGACCACCTCCGTCTTGGCGCTCACCGGTGGCTTGGAGGGACCTTCGCTTCTGCCGGTCGGCGGGGCGACGCTCGAAGCATATGTGTTCTCGGTCGTCGGCGGAATCGCCGCTCTGGCGCTGGCAGCCATGTGGCGGGAACAGAAGTGACTGTCGGGAGGTTGTCAGTGGCAGATCATATGGATAACAAGAGCGCCCAACACTTCGCCTGGCTGGCGAGCACCTTCGGTCGAACCGAATATCTCCCACTTCGTCCCAGCGACCTCGAAGCACTCGCCGAAACCGGAGAGGTCATCGAAAAATACCCGGGCACCCACCTGTTTCGCAGCGGCCAAGAGGCCAACTCGGCCTATGTGATCGAGACCGGCCAGGTCGAGCTTTATCGGGGAGATAGCAGCCATCGTCGAGTGATAGGACGGGCCCATCCCGGATCTGTCCTCGGTGACATTGCGATGTTTCGTGACGAGCCATACAAATCGTCAGCCCGGGCGGTCAACGCCGTTACCGCCTTCCGCTTCGACAGGGACAAGCTCCTCCCCGTGCTCTTGCAACGGCCCGTTCTGACGCTCCGATGGCTGGTAGCCGGCCTTACCCAGCTCGAGTCAACCCAGCGGCGAGTCCTGGGCCTCATGCATCGCACCGTCCGCGAGCAGGTGTCTGAACTCTTGCTCGACGAGGCCGACCAGCGGGGCGAAGTCCATCTCTCCCAATCGGCGATCGCCGACCTGCTCGGCGCCAGCCGTCAAACCGTGAACGAAGCCCTCAAGGAACTGCGTGATAGCGGCGCAATCAGCACTGGCTATCGCCTGATCAGGGTCGAGAACACCGCTGCCCTCAAGCACACCTCGGGTCGCACCACCTAGGAAACACGGGCAGTTCAGGTGCCCCCCAGGGGTAGCTATCCTCCTACCCGATGCTGAGTATCGCCGGACTCTATCTCGCTGTGACTGCCTTGCTCGCGCTCGGCGGAGGTCTCAAGGTCGTCCGGCCGACCGAAACGGCGACCGCCCTCGACGCACTGGGGCTGCCGTCCCGCTCTTTCCTGATCAGGGGTCTGGGGATCGTCGAGATTGTGATCGGCGTCGTCGCGTTCGGGACCGGCCATCCGATTGCCTCGCTACTAACGGCTGCGGCTTACGTAAGTTTCGCTGGGTTCGTACTCATCGCCCGTCGAGCAGACACCCCCGTGCAGTCATGCGGTTGCTTCGGAAAGGCCGAGACACCCCCTTCCCTCATTCACGTCACGGTGAACCTCGCGGCGGCCGCTATCGCCGCGTTGACGGCCGCCCAGCCAATTCCCAGATTATCCGAGCTTTTGGCTGATCAACCGGGCGCCGGTGTTCCACTGCTCTTGCTGACCGGCGTCATCATCTATCTTCTCTATGTGGCCCTTACCGCCCTTCCACAGACCCTCCGCACAGTACGCACCTCATGAGTCGCTGGCTCGTTGACAAGACCAGCTCCCTGCTGGACCGCAAACTGGACCGTCGCGGCTTTCTCAAGCGGGCTGCCATGGCTGGAACCGCTCTGGTCGTTTCTCCGCTGAAATTCACGATGCAGCCCGTGAGTGCGTATGCAGCCATCTGTTCGTGCTCAGGGCAATCTTGTAACTGTTCGGATCAATGTTGTGACGGGTACACCGAGTTCTGCTGCACCCTGACGGGTGAGAACGGTTGCCCACCCGGGTCAACGGCCGCGGGTTGGTGGAAGGCCGACGGTTCCGGCTATTGCACGGTTGATGGCGTCGGACAGCCCCGCTACTACCTCGACTGCAACGCCTCATGCAACGGATGTTCCTGTGGCGGGTCCGGGCTGTGTTCGCGGTCGTGTGTCAGCTGCAATTGCGAATGCGGAAACAAGAGCTGCAAGAACCGCAAGGCTTGCTGTACTTCCTTCCGCTACGGCCAGTGCGGTAACGATGTGAGGTGCCTCGGACCGATCGTGTGCCGGGTCGTCACGTGCACCCCGCCCTGGGTGTGGGACTCCAGTTGCTCGACGACCAGCGCCACCGACAACAACACCCGATTCCACAACGCGCCCTGCCTCCAGAACTCCACCAATTATCCGGCCCTCCCGGGGGTCTACAACGCAGGCAGCTGGACCCTGAAGAACGGGATTGAGACGTCGTCACCGAACACCAACTTCTCGTTCGGTCTCACCAATGAGACACCCGTCGTGGGCGACTGGAACGGCGACGGCACTCGGACCCCCGGCGTGGTGCGCAACAGCCGATTTGGTCGTTTGGGCGACGAGGTTCTTTGGTGGCGCCTCAAGAACTCGGTGGGGGGCGGCACGCCCGACTTGATCTTCTCCTATGGCGAACCAGGCGACATTCCGATCGTCGGAGACTGGAACGGCAGCGGCGTCGAGACGATCGGAGTCATCCGCGGCAACCAGTTCCGGCTTCGCAACGCCAATGCCACCGGTGAACCGGACTACGTATTCACGTTTGGGCGAGGTCGGCGATCAGTTCGTCGTTGGTGACTGGAATGGTGATGGCGTCGCCACGCCCGGGTACGTCCGCAACGGAACATGGTATTTACGTAACACAAATTCGGACGGCCAGCCCGATCTGGTGTTCAACTATGGTCTCGCCACCGACACCCCGATCGTCGGTGACTGGGATGGCAACGGCTCGGATACGCCCGGGGTCATACGTGGCGGCACAACCTGGATGCTCCGCAACGGCAACTGGACGGGTGGCGCCAACGTCACGCTCGAAATGCCAACCGGCACGCCGGTTGTCTGGTCAGCCAGTCCAACCGCTTTGCCCGACCTCCCGGAACCCGACAACGACGACGGAACCTGGCTCGTCTGATGACCGCTCTCATCGTCTCGCTCACGGTCGCGGTCGCGCTGCTGGCAATCCTGGTGGCAGGACTGCTGCGAAGCCACGCCGAGATTCTTCGAGCACTGCACGAGTTGGGAGTTGGCGAGGGCGGAAAGGCCACCCGGAGTTCTGGCCTAAAGACCCGGGAGGGGATCGCCGAGCCACGCACCGAGACCACCCCGGCCTTCGATATATCCGGCACCAAACCCGACGGCGCCACCCGACATGTGGGGGTGTTGGGAACTGAACACACCACGCTGCTGGCTTTCATGACGACTGGCTGCTCTACCTGCCAGATCTTCTGGAAAGAGTTCGGTGAACGAGCGGACCTCGACCTCCCAGGAGTCGACACCCGCCTGGTGATCGTTACGAAGAGCCTCGAACATGAAAGCGAATCGCAACTCGAAAAGCTCGCTCCTCGACATCATCCGGTGGTTATGACGTCGCAAGCTTGGGATGAATACAAGATTCCCGTTTCGCCCTATTTCATCCTCGTCGAGGCGGGAAAAATCGTTGGCGAGGGATCAGCCGGATCGTGGAAACAGGTCCAATCACTTCTCACGCAGGCCTACCGTGATGCAACGATCAAAACGCGCACCCACCGGCCCGGCTCGGACCGTGAGAAATACGCCGATGACGAATTGCGGGCGGCCGGTATCGAACCTGGCGACCCCTCCTTGTATCCGACCGAAGCACCAGAGGTCCAGCCGTGATCGTGGCGGCTGGCGTCGTTGTAGCCATCGCCGCGGCTGTCAGGGCGAGTTGGTCACCTTGAGGGGAATCGATGCTGTCGAGCATCCACCCGCTCGGTGAGCGGACTCGCAACAATCGATGGGGCCTAACCGCCGTCTACTACCTGGCGGGTGGACTCATGGGCGGACTCGTGTTGGGCGCCGTGGCCGGGGCCATCGGCTGGTTGGGCCTGGCGTGGTGGGATCCGACGCCCACAGGTCAGGCGGCGGCGATCGCAGCCATCTTGGCCATTGCCCTTGTATGGGACCTTTCGGGCCTCACCATCCCCACGATTCACCGCCAGGTGAACGAAGACTGGCTGTCGATGTATCGGAGTTGGGTGTACGGAGGCGGCTTCGGTTTTCAACTCGGCCTCGGCGTTGTGACAATTGTGACCACCACCGCGGTCTACGCAATGATCGCCCTCGCCATTCTTTCGGCTCAACCCCTGACTGGTGCGGTCATCGGCGGGACCTTTGGCCTGGTGCGTGGACTGCCGATCCTTACGGTAGGTCGGGTCGTCTCCGGCGAAACGCTCCGCACCTATCATCGGCGCATGCAATCGTACGCGCCGCGGGCAGACTGGCTCGTCCGTTTTGCCGTCATAGCTACCGGTCTCGTTGTCATCGGCGGCTGGTTATGACCCAGATCAGCGATCGCGGCATCACCGTTGACCTTCCGGCCGGGTGGGAGGCCGACTTCTACCGGCGAACCGCCGCGTACGCTCCACTCGCCGAAGGTCACGCCCCGGAAGTCACAACCACCATCGCCCATTTCGCCAACTGGCCATTGCCAAACGAACGCGGAGATTTCGGTGGAGGCGCCGTAGAGCTCATGCGGCTAGACGACATCCTCATTGTGCTTTTCGAATACGGAGAGGCCGAACGGGGTACCGCCCTGTTCTCGAGCACCACCGTCCCGTGGCCACTCCGGGCGGCCGACTTCGATGCGAACCGCCTGCAACGACCCCTCCCCGGCCAGGCCGGGCTGCAACAGTTCTTTTCATCAGCAAGCGGCCGACCGTTTTGCCTATTCGTCGTCCTCGGGTCCGGACGCGACGCCGAAGCACTTGTCGCTCAGGCCAACGAGGTGCTGAGCACCCTCAGCTTGCCATGAGTCGTCGACTCACGCTCGTGATGGTGCTGGTTGCGGCGCTCGTTATACCGGCCGTACCTGCCCTGGCCGAGCATATCCCCCCAAACGGGTACTTCACCGATGACGACGGCACCGTGCACGAGCAGAACATCAACGCGTTGCGGGCGGCCGGCATCACCAAGGGCTGCAACCCCCCGGCGAACACCCGGTTCTGCCCGTTCAACAATGTGACCCGGGCCGAGATGGCCACCTTCCTGGTCAGAGCCCTCGACCTGCCAGCCACAAGTGCGGACTATTTCGACGACGACACCGGCAATATTCACGAATCGGCGATCAATTCGCTCCGCGCCTCCGGTATCACGACCGGATGCCGGCCGAGTGGTGATCGTTATTGCCCGGACCAGGCGGTCACCCGCGGCCAAATGGCCGCATTCTTGGTCAGAGGGTTCCAACTGTCCGGATCGAGTACCAACTTCTTCACCGACGACAACGGCACTCTGTTCGAGAACGACATCAACGCTCTCGCCGCGGCAGGCATCACCGCGGGTTGCGCCCCCGAGACGTTTTGCCCGACTCGCACGGTCACCCGCGGCGAGATGGCTACCTTCCTGACGAGGGCGGTTCCGCTGCCGATCCCGCTGCTGCACGACCAACTGCTCTTCTCGATTCCCTTTTCCGGAGTCTGTGACCCGCTTCAGGTCACCTGCCAGATCACCATCAATTCACCAC
The DNA here is from genome assembly GCA_963835515.1 of uncultured Acidimicrobiia bacterium. Classification (GTDB taxonomy): domain Bacteria; phylum Actinomycetota; class Acidimicrobiia; order Spongiisociales; family JAENVV01; genus JAENVV01. The sequence goes on from CAWIFX010000008.1 coordinate 10,590, forward strand.
GGCTCGATGAGTACTACATCAACGAAGGCTGGTTCTATGAGGGAGCGTTCGCTCCTGGCGACGATGACCGCTTCGCCGAAGCCACCTTCACGGTCACGATGAACGATGCACCGCTCGACCTTGCGGTGGGGAACGACATCACGAACGGTTCGACCACCAGGCGTTCGTACACAGCAACACTTGGCAAGCTAGCGCCGGGGACCTATGTATTCACGGGCACCTGGCGCTGGGATAGCCAGGTCCTATACAAAACCACCATCACCCTCAAAATCAGCGCCTGATCACCAATTCCGACTAGCGATCCGGATTGAGGTTCTCGATGATCGATGCACACTCGGCGTCTGCCGCGATGAAGTCGGGATCGTTGAAGTCGATTTCCCCAAACGGCCCCTGGAAACCATCGGGGCCACCAAAGTTCAAGTCCAGCTTGGGGTCGGGCAAATCGAATCCGTTGTCACGCATACACTGAGCGTATTCGAGCAGGGAATCCTCGATCCCGGTCAGATCGGTTCCGATAAAACCGATGGTGACCTGTTCCAACTCGTCGCGACAAGCATCAATGGCCGCGTTCAGCTCGTCGGACGTAACGTCGGACAGATCGGGCGGCTGCGTGAACCGGGGGTTTCCGTCAGCGTCGACCGTTGGATCGGGCACGTCAACACCCTCTGCCCGGAGGCAGGCCGTAAACGCCAGCATGGCCGCTTCGGCCTCGTTGTCGTCGACGGCAACCGACGCGACGGTAGTCGACGTGGTCGTGGTTGAGTCGATGGAGGCGACTTCGGCAGTCCCGTCGTCACCGCAGGCGGCAAGAACGACCGAAATGGCAAGTAACAAGATCAATAAGTGGCTTCGCATATGACCAGTCAAGCAAGGTTGGCTCACTACTTCGGCGAGTCTGGCCACCGAATGTCACAGATCGCCCTATCTGATCGGCTGTCCCCACCAGGCCGACATGATGTCCCGAAGGCTCAACCCGGCGTTTTCGAACCAAGATCCATCGGGCGCCAGCGGAGCCACGACAATGAACAGCCCTAATCCGATCGCAGTGATGAGCACCAGTCGGACGAGCAGAACCACCGGGCTTTTCGATCGAGCCATACCGGTGACACTAACCAGAGACGAGTGCTCCGACGAGCGATGAACCGTTCTCGGCGACCGGCTCGCCGTGGCCGACCAACACCACCGAATAGTCGAATCCGGCCATTTTGGCGATCGACTGGTTGGCGGTAGCCATGTCGGGGGTGTACTGCGGGTTGGCACCGGTTAGACCGGTCCCGTCAGTTCCATTAAGGGAGTCCCCGGCTACGAGAATGCCGGCAGATTCGTCGAGCAACGAGATGTGACCCGGAGTGTGTCCGGGGGTAGCAATGACACGCAGATCGAACACCGTGTCCCCGTCACCGAGCCCGGTCACGGGACGTGGGGACGAGATGGCCGGTAGATCAGCACGGCCCGCATACCCGGCGGCTCCAGCCGCCGCCACCATGACGTCGGCCCAACTTCCGATGTGATCGGGATGTAAATGGGTCGCAACCACGTGAGAAACGTCAGCCCATCCGAGGCCGATCTGGCCGAGCGAGTCGCCAATGGCCGGCGCGCTCCCCGATCCGCCAGTGTCGATGATTGTTGCCTCGCCCCCGCGCGCCAAAACGTACGCGGAAACGAACCCCAGTCGGACCCGTTCCCAGGTCGTCTCACGAGATGGAACAGCGCCGACGGTCGTAGGCGGGAGCGTCGTGGTGGTCCCCAGGGTGGTGGTCGCGCCCGCAAGAGTTGGACCCGTATTTGACACGATTGTCGATCCCGGGACAACCAGTCTGGTCGGTTCCACACGCAGAAACGACCACCATGGCCACGCCGAACTTGCCAAGATCTTTGAGAAAGACCCGTCGATCTATCACAGTCGAACACCTCCGTCGGGTGGCTAATCGTAAAGACCTGCTGAAACTAACGTTTCCGGAACAACTCGCTGACCAACCAGGTTGCCACAGCGCCGATCATGTTGGCCAGCAAATCGAACGACGCGTCGCGCCGGAGCGTCGTGCCTCGCACGAGATCCAACCCCAGCTCCAGAACTTCGTTGGCTACGCCAAGCACGGAAGCAACCACCAGCACAACCATGAAGCGTTGTCGGGCCGTCGGGTTCGTCAAATGCGCAATAAAATACATCGCTACGAGTCCCGAGCTGATCCCGCCGCCAACGAGATGTTGGGAGAAGGTCGCGGTGTACTCACTGAACCAGGGACTGGGCAGGTCCCACGACACCGCAACGGCCAACGCCGCTCCCACCAACCAAGGTAGGTGCCGTAGTTTCGGCGACCGGCCCATGAGCGACAGCGTGGCGGGCGGGCCTATGAGAAAGACCGCGGCGAAAAGGAGCGTAACTACAGGCAGCATCGGCCACCATCCTACGTTGGATGCCCCGGCTTTTTAGTCGCGCCGCTCCGACGATGTCACGGCGCTAACTACGTCGATCTGATATCGCGATTCGAGTTGTTGACATAGCGACCAGATCACTGAGTCAGCGTCTACTTGCCCGGCGGCCGTATGCTCGCCGCACCGGAGCACGAAAGTCTCGACATCGACCGTCGCGACGTTTCCGCAGTCGGGTCGCTCGCCGCTTGAGTGCCCACACTCGCCGACCAACCAGACCGGTCCGACGATTCGGGCGGCCTCGGCTCGAACGCCGGCGTCGGTCTCGAGCATTCGCCCGGAAAGCTCAACCTGACCCACGGCCCGCAAAGTCCCCCGCCCCAACGTCACGTCATCTAGGGCATCCGCCTCGGTCCAATAGGCGTGGATACCACATTCACATACAACTGCGGGAGGCGCATGATCGGGGGTCTTACGATGAGATCGGTACCAGTCGGATACTCCGAAGTGGTCGCTGGGCGGCAAACAACGAGCGCGAACTGACCGATCGCTCCACACAAACTGCCTCTGGGTCGAAGCGAGCGCCGGCATTCGGTCCTCATCGGTACGGACCAATCGCCACACCCGCCATCCGGCCGCGTTACCTGATTCGCCGGCTCGTACGTGGGTCCGGGACATGCCGTCCGTCAACCGCTCACGGAGTCGAGTTCGCCGCTTACCGATGCAATGAGGGCTTTAGCTTTGTCGCTGGTTGCGTCAGCTTGTTCAAGTTTGGCCGCCACCAGTTGCTTCATGTCGTCGGGTGAACAACCGAGGGATCCCGCTCGATCAATCAGCGCCCCGACATCGACATCGGGGAGTTCAGCATCTGTGTTGGCGTTCAGTTCAATCAGCGCGTCGGCCAATTCCTCGGAGAACTTGTCCGCGAGCTGCGAACAGGAAGACGCAATGATGCCCTCGACATCGACAGTCACGTTCTCCCTGATAGCCGAACATGACCCAAGGGCGACCGCCGCCACGGCCAGAATCACCAACAACCGTCTCACGACGATCCCCCACCTTTGGCCTTACGGATCACCGCCATGATCTCCTCACAGGTCTTGCAGACCGGGTAGCGCTGAGGATCCCGGTTGGGAATCCAGACTTTCCCGCAGAGCGCCATCACTGGCACTCCTTCGATATTGGCGCGCACGATGTCGTCCTTTTTGACGTAGTGCGAGAAACGGTCGTGGTCGCCGTCTGTATCGGTTGTCTCTGGCTTGAGGTCCGTGTCGGTAGAAGTCACAATCTCATTGTGCCACGGAGACAGGCGCTGAGAAACCGATCCGGAAGCGACGACTACGTCAGCACCTCTGGCTGATCATGGACGAGCTTGTAAAAGTTGGGCTGATACTGGTGCCAAGCCTCGAGGGACGTGCCGATGGATTGGCGGGTTCGGCGGGCAGTCTCGGGGCTGAGCAGTTCGGGAGTTCCTGCCGAGTAAGCATCGACGTGAACTTGGCAGACCCGTTCGAGTTGGAGGAACCAGGCAACGGCTTCCGCGACACTTTCTCCGACGGTCAGGAGTCCATGATTCCTGAGTAGGGCGGCCTTGGCGCCTCCGAGAGCTCGAGCAATTGGTTCGCCCTGCTCCCGGCTTTCCACAAGCACATCCTCCCCTTGGAATACGACATGGTCCTCGAAGAACACGCAAGCTTCCTGCGTGATGGGTTCGATGGGCCGCATCATGGCTGACCAAACCACCCCATAGTGCGAATGAAGGTGAGCGACCGACGTGACTTCGGGGCGGGCGTCGTGGATCGGCATGTGGATGTTGAAGGCGGTCATGTTGATGATGCCATCGCCTTCGAGAACCGATCCATCCGGGCCAACCAACACCAAATCAGACACCCGAACATCCGTGAACGGGACGTTCCGGCGCACCAACCAGAAAGCGTCTAGTTGTTCAGGGTCACGAGCAGAAATGTGCCCGGCGCCTTGTTCTTCGAACCCTTTCTGACCGAGCCAGCGATAGGCAACAGCGAGCTGCTGTTTGCGGTAGACACGGAGTTCAGAGAGGTCCTCGAACTCGGGGGGTTGGACGCTCAATGGAAATGCCCGTCGATCAGCGGCCAGCATCAGCAATTTCTCCTCGTGGTCACCCGGAAAGGGTACCCCGGCGGGCCCAATTCGGGGCGAGAAATGTCGGATCACGCGGACAGATCGGACGGTTGGTAGGTATCGTCGAGCACGATGTCGTGGACCGACGAGGAAACCTATGCCCAGACCCGCCTGCCGGTTGAGCTGGCCAGCACGCTGAACCCGGAGGCCTACCGGTCCGATGACTACTTCGAGTCCGAGCAGGCCCATCTCTTCAGCAACTCCTGGGTAGCCGTCGGTTTCATCGAGCAGGTCGCCGAACCCGGACAGGTGCTCGTGCGCACCGTGGCGGGACGGTCGGTCATCGTCGTCCGGGACCTCAATGGTCAGCTGAACGCCTTTCTCAACGTGTGCCGCCATCGAGGTGCCCAACTCATCACCGAGGACTGCACACTGGCCAAACGGATCCGATGCCCCTATCACGCCTGGGCCTATGGCTTCGATGGCGAATGCCTCGGGACGCCGCTCTTTGAAGGTTCAGGGATCCCGAAGGAACAGCAGCCGGTTTTCGACATGTCAGCGACGAAGGAATTCGACCGGGCCGACTACGGGCTGTTCCCGGTGTCTGTCGACACCTGGGCGTTCCTCGTGTTCGTGAACATCGATGGCTCAGCCGGACCACTCCCGCAGTGGCTTGGTGACCTGCCCGAACGGATGGCCGGATACGGTTTGGAGCAGTGGAAAATCCAAGCTGTGAATCCGTATGACATCGCCGCCAACTGGAAACTGATCGCCGAAAACTTCATGGAGTACTACCACCTGCCGTGGGTGCATCCGGAGCTGATGAAAGTGTCGCGCATGGATGATCACTACCGCTGGCAAGGACCGGGCATGTATACCGCCATGACCACCACCCCGGTCACCCAGGACGACAAGTCGGGGTGGCTCGATCTACCGCCACACGGACGCATCGCCGGGAGCGACCGCATCTCGGGTCGCCACGTCACGCTGTTCCCCAACGTGGCCATCTCCGTCCTACCGAACCACGCGTTCGTAATCATGCTTGATCCCCAGAGCCCCAACCGGACAATCGAAACTACGACGGTGTTGACCCATCCTGATTCGGTGGCCACACCGACCGCCAGTGAAGGCCTCGACAAGCTCTTGAAATTCTGGGATGAAGTCAACCGTGAAGACATTGCCATTGTGGAACGTGTCCAGATTGGATTGTCCACGCCCGAGTACCAGGGCGGACGAATGTGTTACCACTTCGAAGAACCGGTTCACCGTTTCCAGAACATGGTCATCGACCGGATGTGTGGGATCGACCGCATCCCGGAAGGCGACACTCCCGAGATAGCAGCCCGGTTCGGACCTCCTGAGTAGTCAGCCTGCTACCGGTCCTCGCGGTGATTCTTTCTAGGTCGTGAGATCCTCGGCAAATCGAGAGACCACCTGGTCGACGCCAGCCATGAGTTCGTCAAGATCGCTTGCCTCACAGATAAGTGGCGGCGAGAGCATCAACTTGGCATTGCCCCGGTCGTCGGCACGGATCAGTAGATTGGCATCCTGGATGAACCCCGGCAGACGCTCTTTGACGTAGAGGGCGGTCTCTTCCTCGGTGAGGTACTGACCACCCTCTCGACTGCGACCCAGCTCAACCGCATAGAAGTAGCCCGTCCCACGAATGTCGGTGACGACGTCATGGGCATCGGAGAGCTCGGCCAGCTTTGCCGCGAAGTAATCCTGGTTGGCGGCCACGTTCTCGACGACGTGTTCGGACCGCATCGCCGTGATGTTGGCTATAGCCGTCGCCATGACCATCGGATGGCCACCCCAGGTCGCCCCATGGGTGAAGCCCGAGTCATGCTCGACGAGCAAGTCGTTGACGACCTCGTCGCGAATAATCACTCCGCCAATGGGCGCATACCCGGAGGTCGCACCCTTGGCGAAGGTAATGAAGTCGGGGTCAGCACCAACAATGGGAGATCCAAACCAGTCGCCTAGCCGACCAAAACCGGTAATCACCTCGTCAGCGTGGAGGAGGATGTCGTACTTGTCGCAAATCCTCCGCAGCTCCTGCCAGTAGCCGTCGGGAGGCACCAGAGCACCGCCGCCATTCTGGACGGGTTCCGCCGTAATCAAGCCAATGTTCTCCGGCCCGACCCGCAAGATTATCTCTTCAAACGCGGCCGCACCGCCCCCGGCTTCCAACGTGCTCGGGACTTTGTGCGTGTTTGGCAGCAACGGATAGAACGGCGCCCGAATTCCTTCAAGCCCGGTCAGCGACAAGGCGCCCATAGTCGTCCCGTGGTACGAGAAGTTGCGACTGATGATGCCGGTCTTGGTCGGATTGCCGCGCATGTAGTGGTACTGACGGGCGAACTTAATCACAGACTCGACGGCTTCGGAGCCAGAACTCACGAAGAAGACCGAGTCCATACCTGTCGGCGCGACCTCACTGATGAGTTTGGCGCATTCAATGGCCGACGGATGAGCGGCTGCCCACGTGGGGGTGTAGGCCAACAATTCCATTTGTTTGGCGGCGGCATTTGCCAGGTCAGACCGACCGTGGCCGAGCTGCACAACGAACAGGCCGGCCAACCCGTCGAAGATCTTGTTGCCGTCGTCGTCCCAGAGATAGACGCCCTCGCCGCGCACATACATGGGAACGTTCCCGTCTCGCCACGCCTTGCCGCTCGTGAAGTGCAGGAGCATATGACGGAGGTCCGCCTTGTTGACACTCATGATTCTCCTTAGGAAATAGCCGCTCCGACGATACCGCGCCGTTGGACCCAGGTAAAGTGCCAGAAAGGCACCAAGTAGCGGTACCACAAGCAAACGACCGTCGGCCGCTGGCAAGGGTGAGCCGGCGTCCGCGTAAAAGGCGAGTGGGCGATGACCAAGAAGCCGATCAGCCAGGTCCTCATCGCTCTCGATCCTGGTTCAACCGAGCCGCTGTACAAACAGCTATCCAAAGCGCTGATCGGAGCCATCGAGCAGGGGCACTTCAACACCGCTGAACTCCTCCCATCGTCCCGGACCCTCTCGAACGACCTCGGCCTCTCACGCAACACGGTGAATCTGGCGTTGCAAGTGCTGCTCTCGGACGGCTACATCACCTCGACACCGAGGGTCGGCCACACGGTCAACCCGGACTTTCAGGCGCACCTCGATGACCAACCCCGTCCTCGCAGCGAGTCATTGGGCTGGGAGAAACGACTCGCGACGGACACCACGGACGTCGGCCATATTTGGAAACCAGCCAACTGGGCGTCGTACCCCTACCCGTTCATCGCCGGCCAGGTAGAGACAGCAATGTTTCCATCCAAATCATGGGGTCGAGCGATGCGCTTAGCCCTAACCCCTGAACATGCTGGCGCAAGCCTGCACGACCTCGTCGACCGCGACGACCCACTCCTCATCGAGATGCTCCGACGACACGTTCTTCGCGGTCGCGGTATCACGGCCAAGCCTGAGGAGATCTTGATAACCCTCGGCTCACAGCACGGACTGGGTCTCGTCGCAACCGCACTCCTGAGCGCCGGTTCGACGGTCGCGATTGAAGAACCCGGATACCCCGACGCCAGGCACATGGCCCGCTCCCGCGGGGCAGACATCAAGGCGTTGCCGGTTGATGATCAAGGGGCCGTGATCCCTCCGGACCTGTCGGACGTGGACATGGTCTTCGTCACGCCATCCCACCAATACCCGACCAACACCACCCTGTCGATTGGCCGCCGGCAAGCCCTCCTGTCCCAGGCGTCCCGCGACGACTTCGTCATCATCGAGGATGACTACGACTCGGAGTTCCGCTACCTCGGTCAATCGACGCCAGCGATGAAGAGCATCGAGAACTCCGGTCGGGTCATCTACCTCGGAAGCTTCTCCAAGTTCCTTGCGCCGGGATTGCGACTCGGTTTTGTGGTCGCCGAGCCCCAATTGATCGAACACTTGCGAGATCTGCGCCGCTACCAACTTCGTCACCCACCAGGGTTGCTCCAAAGGGCTCTCGCCCTGTTCATCGAGAGCGGGGACTACAACCGATCCGTCCGTCGGGTTCGCAAGATCTACAAGGAAAAGTGGGCGGCGATGTCGGCAGCTGTCGAAACGCACATTCCGTGGCCCGTTCCGATCCCGACCGGTGGACTCTCCATATGGGTGACCGGACCACCTGACTTCGATGCCACCACCATGGCCGAGCTCGCGATGGACCAGGGGGTGATCGTCGAGGCAGGCGAACCCTGCTTCGTAACCCATCCCATCCCGCGCAATCACTTCAAGCTGGGATATGCGTCGACACCGCTGCTGGCCATCCAGCCGGGACTGGCCATGCTCGCCCGGGTCATCGCCCGTCTGAACTAGAGCCATCTGGTACCGGACCAATAGATCATTCTGGCTCTTTACGTGATACCAACCAGCGTGTACCTTGAGAGTCGTTCTTAGAACCGCTGGTAGCACGCGCCTTGGAGGTAAAACAGATGCGAGTCGGAGTCGTCCGGGAAACGAAAATCGACGAGAACCGCGTCGCCCTGACCCCATCGGGCGCCCACGCTCTCGTAGATGACGGAGCCGAGGTGCTCGTCGAAGCCGGAGCCGGTCTCGGTTCGCGAATCGACGATGCCGAATACGAAGCAGCTGGCGCCAAGATTCTCGACGCGGCGGATGAGGTGTGGTCGAACGCCGACATCATCGTCAAGGTCAAAGAGCCACAAGAATCTGAATTCGAGTACCTCCGCGATGATCTCACGCTTTTTACGTATCTCCATCTGGCGGCCTACCCGAAAGTGGCCGAAGCGCTCACCGAGAGCGGAACGACCGCCATCGCCTACGAGACCGTCCAACTGCCGGATCGATCCCTCCCGCTGCTCGCTCCGATGTCCGAGGTCGCCGGGCGCATGTCAGTACAGGTGGGCGCCCGGTTCCTTGAAAGCTACGCGGGTGGCAGGGGCATCCTGCTCGGGGGCGTGCCGGGAGTAGAACCGGCCACGGTCATCATCATCGGTGGCGGTGTCGCAGGATCGAACGCTGCACAGATGGCCTACGGCATGGGAGCAGACGTGCACGTTTACGACATGAGTCCGGTTCCCCTACGGGCGCTCGACAAGCAATACCACGGCGCCATCAAGACCAGGGTGGCAAGTCCTTTGGATATCAAGATCGCCGCTGCGGGCGCTGATCTGGTGATCGGTGCCGTGCTGCTGCCCGGGGCACGTGCCCCTCGCCTCTTGAATCGGGAGGATGTCGCCAACATGCGAGCCGGGTCCGTTCTCGTGGACATCTCGATCGATCAAGGTGGGTGTTTCGAAACCTCCCGTGAGACCAAACATTCCGACCCGACCTACCTGGTCGACGAGGTGGTGCACTACGCGGTTGGCAATATCCCCGGTGCGGTACCGAGAACGTCGACGTTCGCACTGACCAACGTTACGACCCCGTATCTGCGACTGCTCGCCAGCGATGGCATCGACGCGGCCATGGAACGTCGACCAGAACTAGCCGGCGGCCTCAACGTCCGTCATGGCCAGATCGTGCACGAAGTAGTTGCCGCTCAACTAGCCGTCTAAACCTGAACCACCGCGTAGAGTCCGCCACGGAGGCTATGCAGGTGAACCGGGAACAAGAACTATCAAGGCCGCTCGATCGCATCGAGGTAACGAAGGGTCGACATGCGACCGTGGGCGGAGTCGGAGTGGTGCGAGTCCTGCCAAACAGGGGCCGCCGGACCGTGGGGCCGTGGTGCTTTGTCGACTGCATTTTGCCTGACGAATTCGCCGAACCTCATCCGCTCGAAGTTGGCCCCCATCCGCACACCGGACTTGGCCACCGTGACCTGGCTGTTCGAGGGCGAGGCGTTACACGGCGACTCGCTCGGGACCGAGCAGCTGATCCGGCCCGGTCAGCTGAATCTCATGACCGCTGGACGGGGCATCGCTCATGCCGAACTCGGGGTCACGGCCGCCGGCCGAGGCTTCCAGATGTGGCTCGCTCAACCTGAAGCGACCCGGCATGGACCATCCCGCTTTGAGCACCACGCCGAATTGCCGACCATGACGATCGGGACCGCGCGAGGCCACCGTGCTCCTTGGAACTCTGGGGGATGTCGTGTCTCCGGCGGTTATCGACACCGATCTCGTCGGCACAGAAATTCGTCTGCGACCAGGCCTGGTCGAGCTGCCAGCCAATCCCCTGTTCGAATACGCCATCGTGCCAATCGATGCGCCCGTGAGGGTAGGCGACGCGATCGTAGAACCCGGCTGGCTGGGCGTGGTACCTATCGGAGCCGACACGCTCGGGATCGAAGCCGACCAAGACGGCGCCCGGGTCATGTTGCTCGGAGGTGTCCCGTTGGGAGAGCGTATCCAGATGTGGTGGAACTTCGTCGCCCGAACCCGCGATGAGCTGACCGAAGCCTGGCAGGATTGGCAGAACCGGAACACCGATCGTTTCGGCGAGGTCAGCTCCACCCTGGCGCGCATCGATGCACCCCCTCCCCCCTGGATCCGGCTCGACAACTCCTAACAAGCCAAGTCTCATCCGACCCGGTTTGACCCACATCTGGCATTGCCGTTGTCATCCCACTACGCTCCCTCGGACAAAGTAGGACAAAATGCGACAAATAGAGGGTAGGTCGTGCAATGGGTGGCGAGCGAGAAGCACGTTTACTAGAGATGGTTCAGTCATCAATGCAGGAAGCTGTTGACGCCGGCGTCATCAGGGTTCGCATCACCGACGACCAACTGGCCGGGACCAAAATCCGTGTCAACGGTCGGGATCTCGTGAACTTCGGATCGTGTTCATACCTCGGACTCGGCCAGGATTCTCGCCTCAAGGACGCCGCCGCAGCGGCGGTCCACCGTTTCGGACCGAGCTATTCGTCATCGGTTGCCTACGCCTCGGTAGATCTCTACACCGACCTTGAGCAGCGGCTCACTCAGATCTTCGATGGGCACTCCGTAATCCCGGCGCCCACCACCACCCTTGCCCACCTAGCCGCCCTCCCCGTCCTGGTTTCGCGCAACGATCTGGTCATCATTGACATTCAGTCTCACGCCTCCATGCACATGGCTGTCGACGTCCTGCGCGGTCGGGGCATGAACGTGAAGGTCGTTCGCCATAACGACATGAAAGCCCTCCGCTCAGTCCTTTCATCGGCCGCCGATACCTTTGAGAAGGTCTGGTACCTGGCCGATGGGGTCTATTCCATGTTTGGTGACGTCGCACCTGTCGCCGAGATCGACCTACTGATGGAGGAGTTCGGGAACCTGTACGTCTACTACGACGATGCTCACGGATTCGGATGGGCGGGCCGGCATGGAGTTGGCTACGTGCTTGAGAACACCCAACTCACCAACCGCAAGGTTGTGGCCGTGTCCCTGTCGAAGTCCTTCGGGGCCGGGGGCGCCGCTCTGGCCATCGGTGACCCGGCATTGGCGCAGCGGATCCTTCTCACCGGTGGGACTTTAACCTTCGGCGGACCAATCCACCCGGCGGTGCTGGGGGCGGGCGTCCGGTCCGGCGACCTTCACCTGAGTAGTGAACATGCCGAGCGACAGGCGGTGCTGTACGAACGCATCGACCTGGTGAACAAACTTGTGGACGAGTGCGGGCTGTCCGTTCCGTCCCTAGCCCGTACCCCGATCACGTTCGTAAGGGTTGGCACCTCCGACGATGCGATACGAATGACCAAAATCATGATGGCCAATGGGTTTTTCGTCAACGCAGCAGGCTATCCAGCCGTCCCGATCCGTGAAGGAGGCGTGCGCTTCACCGTCACGGCGGCACACTCCGCTGCTGAAATCGAGGCGCTGATCTACACCCTGGCCGAATACACCAATCCTCCCGAAGTCATCGATCTCACCGAGGAAGTCCATCAGCCGGTTTTCGAACGGCGTTCCGCGGTCTGACCGCAAAGCGGGACAAAACAGGACATTTTGGTCAAGTAGGCCACAGCCACGGCCGATATTTGACTAATGCAGATCACCGCACCCGGGCTTGGTCACATGACCAGAGATCAGCTGATGCTGAAGTGGAAACCCATCGCGTTCGTCGTTGTGCTTGCGACTCTGGCAGCCTCGACGGTCATTTTCCCGGAGGTCGCCGACATAACCGGGGCTTTCGCCCTTCTCATCGGCTACATCACCGGTGGCCGGGTGGCACTACGCCACGCCAAAGCGAACGAGGGCCGCGAACGTCTTGTGTGGACCCTGATTGGTGGCGGCCTCACCTCGGCAGGGGCTGGCGTTAGCCTGCTATTTCTTCTCGAGGCTTTCGGCGTGCACCCCCCTGCATTCGGCCCGATCGACGTGCTGTTCATTGGCGGATACCTGGGGATTCTGGCGGGAGCCGCCTCTCTCCCGAACGCGTTTGCCGGACGGCGAGACCTGGCTCGAACCATCATCGACGGGATAGTTGGGGCTATCTCAGTAAGCGCCCTCGGCTGGATTCTGATCGTGGGCGACCTCGTGGATTACTTCAGCAGCGCAAACTCATGGGCTCGTTGGCTGGGGACCGCCTACCCGGCCTTCGACATTCTCACCATCATCATGTTCGTCACGTTGATGAGTCGCCGGTCCCTCTACCGGATGGATCTTCGCCTCGTTTTGCTTGCCACTGGTGCCGCATTTCAAGTGGCGGCCGACCTGACATTCCTCGCGAACGGCGTTCCGAGCAGCTTCGCCGACGCCCATCCCGTCTACCCGTTGTTCATCGCCGCGTCGGGCTGCCTGGCGGCCAGCGCCTACTTCGCCGATGCGGCACCCAAACCGCGCGAGTACACCGAACGCACGATCCACTATCTCGCCGCAGCAGCTCCATACGGCGTGGCCATCACCCTCGCGGCCTTCACCCTCGTAACGCTTCCCTATGCCGGCTTCGACCCCGCAGCGAGACTTATGACGCTGGCGACGCTCATCGTGGGTGGCCTGGTGATCCTTCGACAGGGGCTCGCCATTTACGACAACCGCATTCATGTTGACCAGAAGCGCAGTGACCTCGTCTCGTCGATATCGCATGAACTTCGAACCCCCCTTACAGCAGTCGTTGGCTTCTTGGATCTGATGAACGATCCCGAAAGTGGACTCACCCTTGAGGAACACGCCGAGCTCATTGCGATCACGCACCGGGAGGCCACCCGCATGTCTCGAATCGTCGCCGATGTCATCCTGCTGACCCGGTTCGCTCCTGACGAAATCTCCCTAGTTGAGGAATCGATCCCGGTGTCATCCCTGATTAGCGAGACTCTCCGCACTATTGACCCTGCCGGGGCTGAGATCGAAGTCCTGACCAGCGACGACCTCTCAGCCAAGCTCGACCGTGGGAGAGTGCAACAAGTTCTCGTCAACCTGGTCGAAAATGCCACCCGGTACGGGGACGGCAAGGTCGCCATCGTTGCTCAGAACCGCAATGGCGACCTGGTGTTGGAGGTTCACGACAACGGGGCGGGTGTCCCCAAGCACGACCGACACATCATGTGGCAGCGTTTTGAACGAGGCGCTAATCGGTTCAACGCGGCCATCCCGGGGTCCGGGGTGGGTCTCGCGGTCGTCGCCGCCATCGCCGCGTCGCACGGTGGGCAAGCATCGTACGAAGAGTCGGACATTCTCGGTGGCGCCTGCTTCCGAATCACACTCCCCGATCGATGCAGTGACACCAAGACTTCGGCCATTCGGGCGGCCCTCCAAACCGCCTGAGTTCCGCGTGGCCGGCGAAATCGATCCACGCCAGGCGAACATCCTGAACAACTAGCCTCAACCCGTGCCAAGCCCGCGTCGTCTCCCGATGCGTTCCCAATTGAGCAGCCTGCCCCGCACCGTCGTGGCACTCGGGTTCGTAAGCTTCTTCACGGATCTTTCGAGTGAGATGATCTACCCGCTGCTGCCGGCGTTCCTGGTCACGGTCTTGGGAGCAGGAGCGATCGCCCTCGGCACGATCGAAGGTATCGCCGAGTCGACAGCAGCGGTACTCAAAGTGTATTCCGGGCGCTGGGCGGATCGGATGAGCCGGCGCAAACCCCTCATCATCGGCGGTTACGGACTGTCTGGCTTGATGCGACCGCTGATCGGTCTCGTCGTGAGTTGGCCGTTGGTCGTGGTACTGCGGTTCGCCGACCGGATCGGCAAGGGCTTGCGCAGCTCCCCCGCGATGCTCTCATTGCCGACGTCACGCCAACCGAACGCCTGGGCGCGGCGTACGGACTGCACCGGGCTACGGATCACGGCGGGGCAGTCGTCGGGCCGCTGGTCGCGGCTGGACTACTCCTCATTCCGGGGATCGGCCTGCGAGAAGTCTTCCTCCTGGCCGGGATTCCAGCAGTCGTCGTGATGCTGGTTCTTTTCTTACGGTGAAAGAACCAGACGATCGACCGATGCCTTCGGGATCGCCACCATCGCTCATCGAGGGTTGGCAAGCTACCGAGCCACCTTTCCGGCGACTCCTCGTGGCGGTAATCGTCTTCACACTTGGAAACAGCACCGACGCCTTCCTGCTTCTTCGATTGACCGACGTCGGGTTCGCCCCGGCCTGGGTGGCCGTGCTCTGGTCGCTGCACCATGTGGTGAAATTGTTGGCCAATCACTATGGCGGCCAACTATCTGATCGGGTCAGTCGCCGGGCGTTGATCGGGACCGGATGGATTCTCTACGCCGGTATCTACCCGGCGCTAGCCGTTGCCGCCACCCTCCTGTTGATGCGGATCGGCTCACCACCACGTCCAGCCGCAGTCACCTGAACCGCTAGGTTTTCATGATGCCGATTCGATTCGATCCATTTGTTGACGATTGCCCTGAGTGCGGATTCGATGTCCGGGTGTGGGACGTACCAGATGCCATCCGGACGATCAGCCATGCCAAAGCCCTCATTGCGCTTGCTTGTGAATCGATGGAACCCGGCTTGTCGGATGCACATGTCGAGGACGGCTCGTCCTCCGATCGCCGATCACGTCGAATCGCTCTCCGACAGTACTTCGATCCACCCGCAAATGATCGAGCCACCGAACGATGACGATGCCGGGCCGACGACAGTTCCTTGGAGTCGATTATGGACGCCCTCCATCACGAGGCGACCCGGCGAGTACCGCATTCCGGACCTCACTCCATTCGAACTCGAGGCGGCGCTCCCGGAGGCGAACACCGGCCACGAGACCGTCGGCCTGGCCGATCCGTCATCTGGCTCATGCCGTCTTGCATCAGCAGGCGAGCAATTGGACGAACCCGCCGGCGCTCGGCGACTCGCTCGAGCTCGGCATCGGTGAGGTCATCCAGGTTTCGGGCTCCGGCGGCGGTCTCCCCAAGACTCCGCTGCTTGCCGCCCAGGTTGACAAGGCCGGTGTCGTTGGCGACCGACAAGCCAGCCGGCAGCACCACGGGGCACCTTTCCAGGCATTATGCCTCTTCAGCGCGGAAGTGATCGACCAGTTCGCATCGCAGGGGCATCCGGTCACTTACGGTTCTACTGGCGAAAACGTGACAGTCCGTGACCTCAACTGGGTGCGATTGCGGGCCGGTGTCGAACTTCAGATCGGGGAGGTCCTGTGTCGCTTGACAGCCCCGGCGGTGCCCTGTTCGCAGAACGCTCCCTGGTTCAGCGATGGTGACTTCACCCGCCTGTCTCACGCCAAACATCCCGGCCATTCGCGCTGGTATGCCAGTGTCGTGACAGGGGGCACGATCAAGGCGGGAGACCGGGTGGAACTCGCCTGATGGCCAGGGTGTTGATCACCGGTATGTCCGGGACCGGCAAGTCGACGTTTCTGCGCGCACTGGAGGCCCGGGGTCACAGAACCGTAGGCACCGATACGATCGAGTGGAGCGAGTGGGTCACTTTGCCGGACCGAACCCGTGACTGGATCTGGCGGGAGCAGTCGATAAGCGATCTCCTTGCGAACCACCAGTTGGGCAACTTGTTCGTCGCGGGTTGTAAATCGAACCAGGGAAAGTTCTACCGATGGTTCGACCACGTCGTGCTGTTGAGCACACCGGCCGATGTGCTCTTGGCCAGGATCGCCGACCGGACCGACAATCCGTATGGCAAACGAACCGAAGAACGAGCTGAGATTCTGTACAACCTGTCCGTGATCGAGCCGAAGCTACGAGCCACGGCCACCTTGAGATCGAAACGACCGGTGCGTTTGTTGAGGCGGTCGCTCAATTGGAAAAACTACGGTGACGCGACCCCGTAGGCTCGCCCACCAAACCAGCGACGATTGCCATAGTAGCTCGACCGATCTCCCCGCAACCCATTCTCGTCAGGTGACCATAACGGACGATTAGCCGTGGAGCTGAGGCTTGTACCAGGAGCCGAGTTGGGCTTGCGCGCCGATCAGGCGACCGGCCACTTCGATTTCGAAGTTGCCGCTTTCAATCCAGCCCTTCGTCACCCCGTCCGGATTGGTGACATAGCCCATGGCTAGCGCCGAGCCGACCGTGTAAGAAAACATGCCCGAGGAGGTCCGGCCGACCAGTTCGCCGTCCCGGTAGACCGGTTCGTCGTGGTAGAGCAGCGTGTCCGGATCGTCAAGCCTGAGTTGGATAAGGCGCTTCGGGAGCGGGTTACCTTTCTGAGCGAGCAGGGCATCCTTCCCGATGAACCCGCCCGGCTTGTCCCAGGCCACTGCGAACGCAAGCCCGGCTTCAAGGGGGGTGTCTTCGTCACTGATGTCATGGCCCCAATGGCGATACCCCGACTCCAAACGCAGCGAGTTCATCGCGTGATAGCCGGCATGCACCAGTCCGTACTCAGCCCCGGCTGTGGCGAGGGCGTCGTACAGCGCGACCGCATCGGTTTCGGCAACGTAAAGCTCCCACCCCAAAGCGCCGACGTAGCTCAAGCGCATCGCGTGGGTCATGACCCCACCAACCATGACGTGTTGGGCGGTCCCGAATGGGAATGCTTCGTTCGAGAAATCGGCGTCGGAAATACTTGAGAGCAACCGGCGTGCGTTGGGCCCCATGACCCCAAGCATCGGCTCGGGCAGATGAGTGATCTCAACATCACGACCAACACATTGCCGTCGAAGTCGGGACCATTCTCGAGTCTGACCGGCTGCCGCCGTGACAACTTTGAAAGACTGGTCGCCGAGTCGAACCACAGTGAGGTCGGCTTCGATCCCTCCCTTGGTGTTGAGCCACTGCGTGTAGACCACCTTGCCGACCTCAACGTCGATGTCGTTGGCGGAAAGTCGATTCAATACTTCAAGGGCATCAGGACCGTCCACGGTGAACTTCACGAAGGATGTCTGGTCAAACAGGCCAACCGTCTCCCTGACAGCTCGACATTCGGCACCGCAGTTGTCGAACCAGTTCTGCTTGCCATACGAATACTCGTAGACACGCTCCTGGCCAGGTTGGGCGTACCAGTTGGGACGTTCCCACCCGGCGGTCTCTCCCCACACCGCTCCAGCCGCGTCGAGGCGATCATGGAACGGCGACTTCATGATGCCCCGGGCCGACTCGTACTGTCGGAACGGCCAATGCATGGCATAGAGCAGGCCGAGGCTTTCCGAAATCCGATCCTTCAAGAATCGTTTGTCAGCCTGATAAGGGAACGCTCGACGAATGTCGACCGCGCTCAGGTCCATGGGCGGTTCTCCGTCAATGATCCAATCGGCGAGAACCCATCCCACGCCGCCGGCTGACTGAATACCAACCGAGTTGAAACCGGCTGCCACAAATACCCCGTCTACCTCGGGGGTTTCGCCCAGGTAGTAGACCCCGTCGGGGGTGAAGGCTTCCGGACCGTTGAAGAAGAGCTGCAGCCCAGCATCGCCGAGCGCCGGCATCCGGTGAATGGCTCGTTCAAAGATGGGGCCAACATGGTCCCAGTCTTCGGGCAACGTCCCGAAACTGAAGTCGCGGGGGATCTGATCCATCCGCCACACCTTGCCGCGCGGTTCGAAGAAGCCAGCCATGATCTTGCCGGCTTCTTCCTTGAAGTACGTGTAGTTGCCAGGGTCCCGGACCGTCGGAGCACCGGTCTTCACACCATCTATCGGTTCGGTGACGATGTAGAAGTGTTCGCAGGCCTGGAGGGGCACGTTGATTCCGCCTGTCCGAGCAAGGTGCCTGGTCCACATCCCGGCGGCCAGAACGACGGTTTCGGCTTCGACGTAGCCTTGCTCAGTGTGGACGCCGAGAACCCTGTCGTTCTCGACGTTGAGCGACGTGACCGCCACGCCTTCGACAATCCGCACACCCTGGTTCTTGGCGCCCTTGGCGAGGGCCAGCGTGGTGTCGACGGGACTTGTTTGGGCATCGCGGGGGATGTAGACAGCACCCACCACATCGTCCATGTTCAGGGTCGGCCAATGGCCAAGCGCCTCAGCCGGGCTGATCTCGTAGGCTTCTACGCCGACTGTCTTGGCCATTGACAGCCCGCGCAAGATCTCCTCCCAACGTTCCGGATTATCCGCAACCGAGATCGATCCCGTGACCCGGTACCCGGTGGCCTGTCCGGTTTCGGCTTCGAGCTGCTCGAACAACCGGGTCGAGTATGTGGCAATGGACGTGAGGCTGTGACTCGACTTCAACTGGCTGACGAGCCCGGCGGCGTGCCAGGTTGTGCCACCGGTCAGCTGACCCTGCTCCAACAGGAGAACATCGGTGATGCCACGCTTGGCGAGGTGATAGGCGATGGAGCAACCGACGATCCCACCGCCCACGATTACGACCTGGGCGCGGTCCGGGAGCTGTGCCATGTGCGATCCTCGTGTTCCAACCAGTGAAATGTTGCGATAGCTAGGATAGTGGCTATGCAGGCCGTCGAGCGGGTGTTCTCAATTCTTCGAGCGTTGGCGGCCCAAGAAGGCCGCGGCACGGTTGGGTATGTGGCTGAGCACACCAGCCTTCCCAAGAGCACGGTCTCGCGTATGTTGTCGGCTCTGGAAGTCGAAGGAGCCGTTGAACGCCTCGACGACGGCGGCTACGCCATCGGCCTTGGTTTGACCAGCCTCACTCAGCAGATGGACCAGTCGACCATGCTCCGCCAGGTCACGGAACCCTATCTGCGCGAGTTGGTCGCTGAGTTCGGCGAGGGCGCCGGCCTCTCGGTCGTTGATGGCCACCTGAGCCTTTACGTGTTGCATGTCGGATCGGGTGGGTCGGTTCGAACCGAGGACTGGACCGGCCAGGCGTTCCCGAGCCACACGGTTGCCGGCGGCCTGGCAATGTTGGCGACCTGGTCTGACGCCGAAGTGTCCCGTTACGCCAAAGCCGGACTTGAGCAGTTGGCCCCAGATACGATTACCAAGCCGCGCGAACTCCGTCAACGGGTTGCCCAGATTCGCGCGGACGGATATGCCGCCACCGTTGGCGAGTTCGCAGCCGACATCAACGGATTTGGCGCAGCCATCACCTCAGCTGACGGCACTGCCTTCGGTGCGATCAATGTTTACGGGCCGGCTTTCCGATTCCCCGGGAGCCACCAGCCTGACGAGATCGGCCACCGACTTGTTGACGTTGCCCGGACCATCGCCTCCCGTCTATCCAGCCACTAACCGCGCGAAATTGATCAATTTCGGGCGGTATTCCCGGAATCCCTTGACGGTACAAGCCAGAACCAGGTAGGTTAGCCCCAGGCTGCAATCGATTGCAGAACTCGGGACCATACGGTCCCGGGGCACTATGAGCGGAGGAGAGACCCGATGAGATCCTCATCCTGGAGGTGGGCCGCGCTATTACTGGCCCTGACAATGGTGGCCGCAGCCTGTAATTCGGCGACCACCGACACAACCGTACCCGGCGACAACACAGAAACCACCGACGCCCCTACCGGAGGCGACGACGTCAAAAATCCCGGGCTTCTGGTTCACGCAGCAGATGACGAACCAAGCACCGTCGACCCCGCCCAGGTTGAACCGGGCGAAGGCGGCGAGACCGTCATCTTGCAGGTCTACGAGCGCCTGCTGGAGATTGGCTCTGGCGGACCGGATCTCGTACCAGGACTCGCGACCGAGGTTCCCACTGTTGACAACGGACTGATCTCGGCCGACGGAATGACCTATACCTTTAAACTCCGCGAGGGCGTCAAGTTCCACGACGGAACCGATTTCACCGCGTCGGATGTGAAGTACTCATGGGACCGGGTCGTGGAGATGGATCTACCTGAGGGCGCCGCAGGCGTACTGAGCGACATCGTCACCGAGGTCCGCGTCGTCGATGACTTCACCGTCGAGGTTGAACTTCAAAAAGCCAGCGCGGCTTTCTTGAACACCGCCGTCGTCGCCATGGTCTCGTCGATCGTCAGCGAAGACGCCGTTGAAGCCAATGGTGGCATCGTGGCTGGCGAGCAGAACGACTTCATGCAGGGAAACATGGTTGGGACAGGTCCCTACACACTCACTGCCTGGAATCGTGGCGAAAACATCCAGCTTGAGATTTACGACGAGTACTGGGGTACGCCCGCTTTCCTGGACGTCCGTATCGAAATTGGACCGACGCCAGACGTTCGGGTACTCGGCCTTCGGGCTGGGGACTTCGACACGATCGAAGCTGACCCGTCGTTTATTGGCGACATCGAGGGCGCCGAGGGCGTAACGATCTTCGGTCAGGGCTTGACCGTGGAACCAATCCACATCGGGTTCAACTTGAACATCCCTGAGGGGGCGTTGCCGGCTGAGGACACGATCCCCACCGACTTCTTCCATGACCCGCTGGTCCGTCGTGCGTTCAATCACGCCTTCGATTATGCGGGCTTCATCGACGGAGCTCTGGGTGGGTTCGGCGACTTCAACCCGCATTACATCCCGCAGGGAATCTTCGGATACGATCCGGCTGCTCCGGTCTACGGTGCCCAGGATCTAGCGATGGCTGAGCAGCTGTTCACAGAGGCTGGATACTGCCCCGAGGGGTTTGTTGTCTCGGTGATCACCGAAGAGGCGAACCTCTTCGAGACGGCTGCCCTGGTGCTCAAGGACTCACTCGAGTCACTCCCCTGCAATATCGAGGTACGAGTGCTGGCCGTGGCAGAAGCGCAGTTCGATGACGCCCATGCCCAGGATCCGATCGAGTACGCCATGTGGGTGAAGAACGCTGATCCGTTTGCGGATCCGCACGCCTACATGTCTTCGTATCAGCATCCGGACGGCGAGTGGGGCGTGATTCACGGCTTCGCCAACGGATACGCAGACTCACAGAAGGTTGGCGACTTGATTGACGCCGCCGAGGTGGAACTCGACTTCGACGCACGAGCTGGGATCTACTCGGAACTGCAGTTCATGCTGTACGACGACCCCATGTGGCTAATCGCCGGCCAAGAAGGTGTCGTGGCAGCGTATCGCACGTGGCTCAAGGGCTGGGAATCCAACCCGCTCTGGCCACGTCCGTCACTGAAGTTCGCCTTAATCGACAAATAGACCGAACAGGGTGGGGCCGATCCTTGGATCGGCCCCACCTTTGATGAAGGGGGATGACGGCATTGCAGATACGTGACTACATCTTGAGGCGCCTCATTGTGCTGCCATTCCTGATTGTCGGCGTGTCCATCATCGTGTTCGGGTTGACCCGGATCGGCGGCTCGCCAGTGGCGATCTACCTTTCCCACGAGATGTCGTCGGAAGAAGTGGCCGAAATCGAGGCCCGATACCATCTCGACGAACCGGTCCCCGTGCAATATGCGTATTGGGCTCGTGGTGTCTTCCAGGGCGACCTCGGCTGGTCGGGGGTTGCGGCCGCCCCGGTCACCGCAGTGTTTCCCAACAAATTGGCAGCCACCATGGAACTAGCCGTAGCGTCGGCAGTCGTGGCGGTGTCGCTCGGCATCGGGCTGGGCACCTTCGCCGGGGCGCGCCGAAACAAGCTGCCCGACCACATCACCCGGATCATTTCGATCAGCGGAGCCGCCATGCCGCTGTTCTGGTTTGCAATTGTGATGCTCATCGTCTTCTGGGTGTACCTGGGGTGGTTCCCGATCGGGCGCAGCACCCCGGAAATATTCGCGTCGATTGCCCACCCGACCGGCCTCTATACCGTCGACTCGCTTCTGGCGGGGGACTTCAAAGCGTTCCGCGACGCCGTTTGGCATCTGGTGCTGCCAGCGCTCACATTGGGGTATGGAGCCACGGCGATCATCGCCCGCATGATGCGGTCGTCGTTGGTCGAGGAACTTCAGGAAGAGTATGTCGACGCCGCACGGGCCAAGGGTCTGGCGGAACGCCTGGTCTTGCGGCGCCACGCCCGCCGCAACGCTCTCATGCCGACCGTCACGGTCATCGGGCTCAGCTTCGGGTTCCTGCTGCAAGGCACGATCGTGGCGGAGATCATCTTTCGGTGGCCGGGCCTCGGTCGCTGGATGGCCGACTCGGTGTTGCGGGGTGACCGCGCCACGATCATGGCGTACGTGCTCTTCACGAGCGTTCTGTTCCTCGTGGTCAACTTGGTCGTCGATGTCGTGTACGCCTATCTCGACCGGAGAGTGGTGTTGGGATCATGAGTACCACCTCCGCATCACCACCAATCGTCACCAGCCACGAAAGCGCTTTGCGGGTCCGGATGCGGAGGATGGGCGAAACCGCCGGCAGGGTCTTGTCCAATCCCACCACACTCGGCGGCTTGGTCATCATCTTGTTGATGGTGGGCATGGCGCTTCTGGCACCCTGGCTCGTCGAACCGAACACGCCCAATGCTTCGCAAATGCCTCGCGACTGGGGAGCGATCGCCGTGCCCCCCGGCTCACCCGGGCACCCTCTCGGAACTACCAACACCGGTGGCGACGTGCTCTACGGAGTGATCTGGGGTGCCAGAACTTCCCTGCGCCTGTCACTGATCGTGGTCACCGTCACGGTCGCCATCGGCGTGGCCGTTGGCAGCCTGGCCGGATTCCGGGGCGGTCGAGTCGACGAGATCCTCATGCGAATCGTGGATGTCTTCCTCTCGATCCCCGAACTCATCTTTGCCTTGGCAATTGCGGCCGTACTCGGTCCGTCTTTCCGCAACATCATCCTGGCGCTCGCCATCGTATTCTGGGTGAAGTACGCCCGGATCATGCGTGCTCAGGTGATGCATGTGAAACAAAACGACTACGTGGACGCGTCCCGGGTCATTGGTGACAGCAGTTGGAACATCTTCCGAAAGGATGTGCTGCCCAACTCGATTACTCCCGTCGTGGTGCAAGCGACGCTCGACATGGGCAACATCGTGCTGGTCGGGGCGACTCTCAGCTTCATTGGATTGGCCGAAGCAGGCCTGGCCGAGTGGGGAGTTCTCGTCTCGGAGGGCCAGGCAGGAATCTCGGGGGGGCGCTGGTGGGCATCTACCTTCCCCGGACTCATGGTGTTCTTATGGGCGTTGGCCTTCAATCTGCTCGGTGACGGCATACGTGATGTCCTCGACCCGAAGACCGAAACGCGATGACGGCTCCAGTAACCAACCCGCCCAAAACGGCGGCTCCCGTGGTGGCGAGCGTCCGAGATCTCCGCGTCCACTTCAGTTCAAAAGGTGGCATCGTGCACGCCGTTGACGGCGTCAATTTTGATGTCCGGGACGGCGAAACGCTCGGCCTGGTCGGCGAGACCGGTTGCGGTAAGAGTGTCACCGCCAGGTCCTTCCTCCGCTTGGTGCCGATGCCGCCAGGTATCCCGGTGTCGGGATCAATCATGTTTCATCCCCGCCAACGATGTACCTCATGTGATGGGGCGGGTTGTTCGACCTGTGCCGGAACGGGCCGGGTCGTCTCGCCATGCCCGGTGTGTTCAGGATCGGGTTGTGACACGTGTGAGCAGACCGGAGCCGAGACACTCGACCTACTCACGATCCCCGAACGCGAGCTCCGGAGCATCCGCGGCAACCGCATTGCAATGATCTTCCAGGACCCCGGCAAGGCGCTGAATCCTGCTCTGTCGATTCGCAAACAAGTCGCCGAAGTGTTCTATGCCCACCGCTCCGACGAGCTACTGGTGAGCGCCGGCATCGACCCGGCGTCCGGGTCATTACCAACCTCGCTTCTACGCAGACGGGCAACCCAGCAGTCGCGAACGCTCGAGAACCTTTTGCTGTCCCTGCCCCCGCTGCGATCTCGCCGCTCGGCCATCACAGCGGCAGCCGACGACCGAGTGGCAGCCGCCCTCGCTGAAACCCAGATCCCGAATCCCCGTGCTGTCATGGATCGATATCCTCACGAGCTATCTGGTGGGATGAAGCAGCGGGTGATGATCGCCCTGGCCCTGGCCTGTGATCCAGACCTTTTGATTGCGGATGAACCGACGACGGCGCTCGATGTCACCGTCCAGGCCCGCATTATTGAACTGATCAAAGAGCTTCAGCAACGCCACAAGACTGCGGTCGTATACATCAGTCATGATCTGTCGCTCGTTCGTAAGGTCGCAGACCGAACCGCCGTTATGTACGCCGGGCGAATTGTCGAAGTGGGTGATTCTGAGCAGATCTTCCGCCAGCCGGAGCATCCGTACACGCGGGGCCTCATCGACGCCATCCCGGGAACTCATCACGAACGCGGCCGGCTGGCCGCCATCGAGGGGACGGTCCCGGAGCTGATCGACCCGGAACCATCTTGCCGATTCGCAGGTCGCTGCGAGTTCGCGGCGCCGGTTTGTTGGACGCACGACCCCGCGCTGGAGCCAGTCGGTGACCGTCGGGTGGCGTGTTTCATTCATCATCCACCCGAACATGGCGAGGCTCCAACGTTTGATCGGAGTACCCGATGACCGCTACTACCGACCAACGGACCGTCCTCGCAGTGCGAGACCTGAAGAAACACTTTCCGATCAAAGACGGGGCGCTCCAGCGCGTAGTTGGCCAGGTCCGGGCGGTCGACGGGGTGAGCTTTGACCTGCTGCGGGGCGAGACCTTAGGACTGGTCGGCGAGAGCGGCTGCGGCAAGACAACTCTAGGCCGGGTTCTCGCTGGTTTGGAAAAACCCACCTCCGGTGGTGTGTACTTCGACCTTTCGGAACCGCAGCGGACCGAACTCGACCAGGCGCTACGAGCCGGCGAAGAGCACGACCTGGCGCAGCTGGAGGCGACGCATCGTGTTGACCGACTGGACCCGACCAACTGGCGCAGGTTTCGGCGCAACACCCAAATGGTGTTTCAAGACTCGTTCTCGTCGCTGAATCCCCGCCACCTCGTCAGCGACATCGTGGGACGCCCGTTGCGGGTCTACAAGGAAGCAAGTGGATCAGCCTTGACTGAACGGGTCGTGGGCCTGCTCGAGCAGGTTGGGCTGGGCCGCCAGCACTTGTACCGGTATCCGCATCAGTTTTCGGGCGGACAACGTCAACGTATCTCCATCGCCCGTGCCCTGGCGCTCGATCCCGAGCTCGTCATACTCGACGAACCGACCAGCGCTCTCGATGTCTCCGTGCAAGCCCAGATCCTCAACCTGCTGCACGAACTTCAGCAAAGCCGCGGGTTCACCTTTCTGTTCATTACCCACGATCTGTCGGTGGTGCGCCACATGGCCGATCGGATCGCCGTCATGTACCTGGGACGGATCGTGGAATCCGGAGAGACCACCGGGCTCTTCAACGACCCGATCCACCCGTATACCGAAGCACTGCTCCGAGCCAACCCCGACCTTACGGGTGACGATGAGGGCTTCCGCGGCCTGGAGGGGACCGTCCCTGATCCCGCTCGACCACCCCAGGGCTGCCGATTCCATACCCGCTGCGAATACGCCACACCCGACTGTGGCTGGGAGATCGACGATGTCGTTCTGCAACTTGAGGACACCCCGGCACTGTTCGACAAACTCGCCGGCGTCGAGCGCCGTTCACCATTCGATGCCGACCTGGAGTTTGTTGACGCCGACGCAGCAGCGGCTCTTGAGACGGCGTTGCATGGAGACGAAGTCCCCGCCTCGATGAAAGCCGCGATCGAACAAGTATCCGTCGGGACGCAGACCGTCTCGATCAAGTTTCGAGAGGTCAACGAGGTTCTGCTCACCCCACGGGGAAACGACCGACTCGCTGCTTGCGTATTGGACGGTCTCCCTCAGCGACCTCCACAACAGCCATAGTCTGACCAGTCAGCGCGGAGCCTCGAGCCGGGTGGTCCAACGATCATCAGCGCAGAGGCGTCGGCCTCTCCTCATCTCGTAGTAACCCGTGGAACCCAACTTGGTGAGGAACGCCAGGCCCTCCTGGCTAAATCCACCGAAGGTCATGGCAGCAGGCGGTAATTTCCAACCAGTGTGGCTGGCTGAGCGTTGGGCCCGTGACCTTCGTCACATCGGTCTCCGATGCCATCCTGGAACCGGGCAAAAGCCGCTACCTGCGACAACGGGTTCGGGTCGGCTTCGACATCGGCGATGTGCAAGAAGGAACCGTCGGCCAGCCTGAAGGTGGCATATCGAACCCCGCCCGGAGTCGAACCATGCAACTCTGCGAATACGTCCTCGACGAGTGCCTGGTTATGGTCGGCTTGGTCGGCCTGGGGACGGTATTGGACAACAATCACGAGTATTCCTCTGGTTGGGGTTTCCACCATACGACGAATCCGCTCCGCCTGATTCGACAATCCCGATTGACAACCCGATCAACTCAGGCCCCTTGTTTACAAAATGTAAAGGTGTAGGGTCGAAGAGCAAGGACCCGGCGGAGGAGAAGCAATGGCCAAATTCTTGATGTTGTACAAAGGCGAAGCAACCGACATGTCGGACATGTCCCCGGAACAGGCCGGTGAAGTGATGGCGAAATGGGCGGCCTGGATGGGCAAAGTTGGGCCGGCCGTGGCCGACATCGGTACGCCGCTCGGCGCTGGTTCGTCCGTCCTCGATAACGGCTCCGAGGGAACCGCTGGTTCGCTAACTGGCTACTCGATCATTGAAGCCAGCGACATGGCCGCTGCTAAAGCACTCACCGACGGACATCCCTTTCTTAGCGACAACGACGGACTGTTCGCCATCGACATCTACGAAATGATGCCCGTCCCCGACATGTAGAACCGCTTCGTTCACCGGAATCGGCCGTCCCATTGGGACGGTCGATCAGGTTAAGGGCTACCAGCGGCCGGTGTCGCCTCTGACCTCAGCGGCGGGGATCTTGATGTCGAAGGTGGCACGAATCTGGTCGTCGGTCTCGTGCGAAACGTGAGTTGGGAAGTGAGTGCGAAGCGTCTGGCGGACTATCTCGTGGGCACGCTCTTTGGCGTCCTTGCTCCCGGCTTCCTGCCAGTCACTGGGATTCTGGCGGTCCCCGACGGCCGGGTAGATGTACTCGGACTGCATCACCGACAACGTCTGATCGGATCCGAGGAAGTGCCCGGCCCCAAAAATGGTATCTCGGATCACGTCCTTCGAAAGGGTTTCATCGGAAACATCGACACCGCGGATGGTGCGGTTGATCGCACCGAGCATGTCATTGTCGATCACCATCATCTCGTGCGAGTAGACGAGGAGCGACCCGAGCATTCCGGCCGATTCATATACGACGTTGGCTCCGGCGTGAGCCGCCAGTGTGACGGTGAGCGCCTTCTCATGTCCGGCCTGGGCGTCAGGGATCTTCGAGTCAGCCATGCCGGCTGCCACGCTCGATGGCAGGCCCATCCAGTTCAAGAGTTGGGCGGCGGCGGCGTTGAGGACCGCCTCCTCACCGGACCCGCCAGTCATAGCTCCGGTCCGTAGGTCGGACACGAACGGCCACATTCCCATCAAGCAGGGATGGCCCGGGTTCATGAGGTTGACGCAGGTAAGCGCCCCGAGACATTCGGCCAAAGCTTGCACCAGCGACCCGGCCAACGTGGCCGGCGAAGTCGCACCAGCTTGGCCGGCGGACAGCAGGTTGATGGGAAACCCGGTCTCGACCTGGGCGACCATACATTCAGCCGTTTCGTAGGCGAACTGCATCGGCGGGACCACGAACGTGGCGTTGGCCGTCATGAACGGGCGCTTGCGAAACTCGCCTTCGCCGCCCATGGCCATGTCGAACATGGCCACGGCTTCATGAACGTGTTCGGGACGGAAGAACGACGTGCCGCTCGGCTTCGACGTTCCCATCATGACGCTGTAGGCGGTCATCAGGTCGAGGTCACGGGATTCGACCATGTCCCGGGCAACGATGGTCCGCAGGTAGATATGGATGTGCTCAAGCGTGTCGGCGAGACGGGCAGAGTCATAGATGTCGAGCGCCGATGGGAACTGGAACTCCTGGGTCGCGTGATCGAGGCGAAGCACTGCTGCCCCTGCCGTTGAGAAATGGACCTTCTCTCCCCCCATCTCAGCGCTTAATGATTCGTCGAACCCGTGCCAGACCCACTCCTTGGTGGCGGTGGCGATGATCTGCTCCACCACCTTGCGGGGAAAGTGCAGTCGCCCATGTTCGTCCATCCAACCACCGGCATCGGTAACGACCTCGATGAATTCGGGCACCGGTCCACCCATGCCGACTTCTTCGAGCAGGTCGAGAGCAGTGTCTAGGACCCGTTGCATCTGGTCCTCGGTCATCGGCTTGTAGGCCCCACCCGTCATGCCCCCGTACACGGGTGGGGTGAGAACGTCCGCGCCGGACACCCGGGCGGCCATACGACTTTCACGTCCCCTGCGAGGCATTAGACCCGCAGCCTTTCACTCGCCGGGTCCCAGGCGGGTTCGGCCAGCACGGTGGCGGTTCGGACGTCTCCCATAAGGCGCACTCCAAAGGTAGACCCCGGTTCGCTGAACGCTGGTTCGACGTAGGCGAACAAGAGGCTTTTGTCGACCGAGTGGCCATAGGCCCCACTGGTGGTGATGCCCATAATTCGATCCCCGTCGAAGGTTGGCTCATTGCCTGCCACATCGGTGTCGGTGGCATCGATCTCGGCATACACGCAGACCATCGCGAGGTCCTGACTCTGGCGCTCGGTAGTGGCCGCTTTGCCCTGGAAGTCCTTGCCGAGGTCGACGAATCGCAAGATGTCGGCTTCGACCGGGGTGATCTCGGTGGTCAGTTCCGAGCCCATCGCCTTATAAGCCTTCTCGATTCGCATCACGTTCATAGCCCGCGACCCGAAGTGGACGATGCCATGAGGTTGCCCGGCTTCGATGATCGCCTCGTACAGGTCGACCATTCGACCGATCGGATGGTGAAGCTCCCAACCCAGTTCGCCGACGTAGCTAACCCGCAGGGCCTTGCAGGGCACCCCTGCGACGGTGATGTCCTGGGCGGTCAGCCAGCGGAAGCTCTCGTTGGTGAGGTCCGTGTCGGTTAGTTCGCTCAGAACGTCACGCGCTAGCGGTCCGGTGACGGCCAGGATGCCGGTCTCGTTCGTGACGTCGGTAACGGTTACGTCTTCTCCGTCGGCGATCTGCTGGGTGAGCCAGTCGACGTCATGTTGTTCCATCATGATGCCCGAGTTGAGATAGAACTTATCCTCGGCAAAGTGGGTGATCGTGACCTCGGTTTCGATGCCACCCCGGGTCGTCAACATGTGGACGAGACGAATGCCGCCGACCTTCGGCAGTCGATTGGCGGAGAGCCGGTCGAGCAAAGCCGCAGCATCATCGCCGGTGACTTCGAGCTTCGTAAAGGCGGTGAGATCGGCGATTCCCACCCCGTCCCGGACACCCTTGACCTCCGCCTTGACGATGTCGAAGGCGTTGGATCGGCGGAAGCTGTAGCTCTCCGGTTCACCGAAGTACTGGGGACGTTCCCATCCGAACACCTCTTGCCACTGGGCCCCGAGTTGGTCGAACGTGTCATAAAGGGGTGTGGTCTTGGCTTTTCGGGCGACCGGTCGGTACTCGCCCGGCATGCGGGTTTGGTACATCTCGTGGTATTCGTCAATGACTTTCTCGGTGGTGTAGGCCTGGGTGGCGTACGGACCGAATCGGCGCGGGTCCATCGACGCCACATTGATCTCGGTTTGTCCGTGGACCATCCATTGGGCGAGGTACTTGCCGGCGCCCGGTCCTTGCGTGACCCCGATGCTGGCACCAACCGCCAGCCAGTAGTTCTTGAGGCCGGGAGCCGGTCCCATCAAGTAACCGGAATCTGGCGTGTGGGTGATCGGCCCTGACACAACCTTCTTGATGCCGACTTCCCCGAAGCTGGGAAGCCGCTCGGCCGCCAGGCCGAGCCAGGGCATGAGCCGGTCGAGTTCGGGCGGTGTGAGATGGAACGTCAATCCCCAGTCAATCCCATTCGTCCCGTAGGTCTGCGACTCACTCCGCTCATACGGCCCGATGATCAGCCCGCCGTGCTCCTGGCGGTAATAACAGCTCGACCTCGGGTCGCGGGTCACTGGCAGCTCGTGGTCGACGTCCTGTAGAGCGGGAACGGACTCAGTGACGAGGTACTGGTGGATGACGTTGACGATGGGGACGTCGAGGCCGACCATCTTGCCGAGTTGAGGACCATATGACCCGGCGGCGTTCACAACATGATCGGCAACGATGCGACCCTTCTCGGTGATGACTTCCCACCGGCCGTCCGGCAGCTGATTCATGTCCGTCACCCGGTTCTTGCGGGAAATCTCGGCACCGAGTTGGCGGGCTCCGGCGGCCATGGCGTTGACCGCCGCACTTGGATCGGTCCATCCGTCGAGCGGGGTGTGGAAGCCGAGCTTGACGTCGGATAGGTCTTCGATGAGTGGGTTGAGGCGGCGGATCTCGTCATGGCCGATCAGATGGGCTTCGACCC
>CAWIFX010000009.1:0-62564 GCA_963835515.1 uncultured Acidimicrobiia bacterium
CTCGCTGGCTCGCAGTTCGCCGAGGACATGACCGTCGCCGATGGACTTGCGGCGCTGTGGCAAAAGTGCGTCCACCTCGGGCGTGCCGTGGGCCAGTCGTCGCAGGGATTTGAGTGCCCGTGTCACGGCTCGAAGTACAACTTCGTTGGTGAGTACGAGGCCGGACCCGCTCCCCGGAACCTCGATCGGTTTGTCGTCGAAGTGGACACTCAGGGTGAGTTCATCATCAAGACCGGTTCGGTGATTCCGACCGAGCGAGTCCTAGGTCAAGAGCGTCAAGTATCCCCAAGGCGTGTTCTGCACCACGGCGGCCGCCGAATGAGCAGCATGGTCATCGTCGTTGCCGCGCTGGTCGCCATTGGGTGGCTGGCGTTTCTGGTCGCCAACGGTATGCGCGGCCGGAGCCAGGATGCGGTCGCTCCCAACCTCTCGTTGTAGAGTCCGACGATGAGCTTGAGAACCGCCGACTGATCGGGTGCTGCAGTGGGCAGTCATCTTTCGGCCGTTCTTGGCGGTATCGCTGCCGGTCTATTACCTCGGGGAGCGAAACCGACAAGCCTCGTTCGAAGTCGAGTTCGAGGATGTGGCGATCGAACGCGGCCATCATCACGTTGAGGAATTCGCGTGTGCCGGTTGCCACGGCGAGGGCCTGGTTGGAGGAGTGGCGTCATACGTCGATGCCCGCTCCGGCGTGTCGGTGAGTTGGGCCGCTCCAGCGCTCAACGACATCTTTCTGCGATACGACCGTGATGAAGTGAGATTCTGGCTCTTGTACGGCCGTGCCAACAGCCCGATGCCGGCGTGGGGAGCGGCTGGGAACGGCCCGATGAACGATGCCCAGATCGAAGAGACGTTGGACTATCTCGAGTCGATCCAGGTTGGCCAGGCCGACGCGGTTGCTACTGCAGAGGCACAGATAACCGCGGCTATCGCCGGGTTGGAAACCGCCGACGCCAGTGTCATGAGCTCTATTCA
This sequence comes from uncultured Acidimicrobiia bacterium, assembly GCA_963835515.1. Lineage (GTDB taxonomy): Bacteria > Actinomycetota > Acidimicrobiia > Spongiisociales > JAENVV01 > JAENVV01. The sequence continues at coordinate 976 of CAWIFX010000009.1, forward strand.
GGCACAAGAAGAGTTGATCACGTTCTATGACAATGCCCCGGCTAATCGGGATCTGGTTAAGCAATATACCGAGCTAGCCGAGCGCGTTCTTGAGGCACCAGACGAAGGTGTCGACGCCAACAACAACGGCGTCGATGACTTCGCCGAGTGGGAGGCGTCCTACAAGATCGACACCGATGAGGACGGTTTGGCTGACCGTGCTGAAGAAGAACTCACACAGATATTCCAGGCAGCCCAGGACAGCGGATACGCACCTTTCTTGGCTCTCGCGGTCACATTTGATCCGCGTAATCCGAACTCGACGGGCCTTGACAATGACCGCACACTGGCCCTTTCGAAACTGGGCGAAATGAAACAGCAGCTGGTCACCCTCGATGTGGCGGTCGACAACCTCGATCGGCTCAGGGGCCAGGCGGCGGAAGGCTTGGCCTTCCTGCAGGCTGCGGCCGAGAAGAGCTTGTATAGCTTTGACCTCCAGGCCATCGCCGATGCGACCTTTGGCGGAGATGTCGACCAGGCGACTCGTGCGGTTGGGGTCTATCAGGGTCTCTGTGCACGATGTCACACGTCTGGTTACTCGGAAGGTCCGGCTTTCGCCCAGGAAGCAGGCGCTGGATCGCTCGGACCGGCGTTGTGGGACGGGCGGCCCAATGTGCAATTCCTGACTGCCGACGACATGAAGAAGTTCCTTTCCGAAGGTTCACAGCTCGGAGTCGGTTATGGCGTCAATGGGATCGGGCGCGGATACATGCCCGGATTCGGCATGGTCCTCTCCGAGGCAGATCTCGATCTGGTTATTCAGTATCTCCGTGGCGAAGTGCTGAGGTAGTTGATGCGACTTCTTATACGCGAAATCCTGTCAGCGAACCTTCTCTTCACCGGGGTTCTGCTCACTATCGTCTCGATGCTTATCTTCTACGGATCGAGCTACCTGCTGAATGCGACCAACCTTGGTCGCAGGCTCGGGTTCCTGGTGTCGGGTGCGAGCCTCTTCGGGTGGTCGACGATCAACTCGTTCTTGTTCATCGTCTATGCGCCGCGTGGGCCGCGGCAAGCGAGCATCGAGGGCCTGAATGGATTTGAGATTCGGATCGTGCCGATCACATTCCTGTTGGCATCGGTGATTCTCTTCGCGATGTTCCTCATCGCCCTCAACCGCTACGAATCAGAACAGAATCGCCAGATCGAAGCTTAAGCGGTTCGCGTCGCCTGGTAGTAGCTGAGTATCTGGAGTTCGGTAGCCAGATCCACTTGCCGGCATTTGACCGTATCCGGCAGTTTCAGCAACGCGGGAGCGAAATTCAGGATCGACAGAACGCCTGCACCGACCAGCATGTCCGCGACTTCCTGAGCGGCCGCAGCGGGGGTCGTCAGGATGGCCATCTGGACGTCGTGCTCCTTGATGTCGAGCTCAAGGTCTTCCATGGACTTGATGTGGTGTCCGTCGACCAGGTCGCCAATCTTGGACGGATCAGCGTCGTAGAGGCCGATCACGTTGAACCCGGAGGCGTCGAAGCCCTGGTAGTTGGCAAGCGCGGAACCAAGGTTGCCGACCCCGACTATGACTACCGGCCACTTGTCGGTTAGGCCAAGGGCACGTCTCAACTGCACACAAAGTTCAAGTCGGTCGTATCCGACGCCGCGTACGCCGTGCGAACCCAGATACGAAAGATCCTTGCGGACGTTGGCGGAGTTGACGCCGGCGATGTTTGCAAGGACGTCTGAGGAAACGGTCGTCTCGATCTCACCCATTGCTTGCAGGCATTGCAGGTAGAGCGGAAGCCGCTCGACCGTGGCCTTGGGCATCGTGATTCGTTTCACAAGCGCACCTTAGTAGGGCTTTTGTTGAAGGCTGCAATCGAAAAGCCGGGCAGCGGAAAGTCGATGAATAGCTCTTGCCAGTCCGTCGAATCGCCTCACGTCCGAGGTCGGCATGAGTCCAAAGTCCCGGTACGGTCTGGCTCATTGGCTGCTTCACCGCGCCTCATTATGCGATATGTTGGGTGGAGCAGTCTCGCTACCCGGAGGTCACTGGTGGACGTATACGCCCCCGACAGGATCCGCAACGTCGCGCTGATCGGTCACATTGGATCAGGTAAGACGACATTGATTGAAGCCCTGCTGTACCGGGCCGGGGTCATCCCGCGCCTTGGAAGGGTCGAAGATGGCAATACGGTCTCGGACTTCAGTGACGAAGAACAAGCCCACCAAATGTCCATCAACCTGGCGGTTGCCCCCATCGAGTGGAAGGGCCACAAGATCAACCTGGTCGACACGCCCGGGATGGCCGACTTCGAAGGCGACGTCCTGGCAGCCATGTCGGCGGTCGACCTGGCCGTGTTTGTAGTGAGTGCTACCGATGGCGTTGAACCCAGCACCGAGCATTATTGGCTGGCCGCCGAGGAGCTGAAGCTGCCCCGCATGGTGTTCATCAACAAGCTCGATCGGGACAATGCCTCCTTTGAAAGAACTCTCGACGAACTCAGATTGAAGCTCGGGTCGGGCGTAGCGCCGATCGAGTTGCCGATCGGCGAAGGAGCGACGTTCCATGGAGTCGCAGACCTCTTCCGGGATAAGGCGTACGTCTATGACAGCGGAACCGCCACCCCCGTCGATATGCCGGCCGAGATGGCCGAACACGAGCACGAGGTTCACGACCAGCTGGTCGAAGGAATCGTCGTCGGCGACGACGATCTCCTAACCGCATACCTCGATGGGGAGATTCCCTCGGTCGAAGTACTCGAAGCAACGATGAAGAAAGGCGTCACCGCCGCGACGGTGTTCCCGGTCGTGTGTGGTTCGGCTACCCGACCGATTGGCGTCGATCGACTGGCGGACTTCATCATCGAAGTTGGCCCTTCGCCGGCCGACCGTCCGGTGCTGCTCACAGCTGGTGATCTCGAGCTCGCCATCGAAGCCGATCCGGACGGAGAACCGTTGGTGACCGTGTTCAAAACGGCGTTCGATCGGTATGTTGGAGCGATCTCGATATTTCGGGTTGTTTCGGGGACCATCCAGCGCGACGACCACCTGTATAACCACCGGAGTGGCACCGACGAACGATTCCACACCTTGTTCGGTCTCCGGGGCAAGGAACAGCTCGACGTTATGACGCTTGGCGCCGGAGATATCGGGGCGATTGCCAAGCTGGCCGAAACCGAGACGGGCGATACGCTGTCGAAACGATCCCAACCGGTTGGGCTTCCGGAACGCCGCGTGGCGACGCCAACACTGGCTACGGCTCTGATCCCTGTGTCAAAGTCCGACGAAACAAAGATGGCGGACGCTCTACATCGGCTACGAGCCGAGGACCCGACGTTGACGATCGAACAGCATCCGATTACCCACCAGACGTTGTTGCACGGGATGGGCGAAATGCATCTCGCCATCGCTCTGGAGCGTATGGCCGCCAAGTTTGGCGTAGCCGTTACCCAAGAACCGGTGAAAGTGCCGTATCGGGAAACGATTAGTCGGGCGGTCGAAGCCGAAGGTAGGCACAAAAAGCAGAGTGGTGGTCACGGCCAATACGGAGTTTGTCGCGTGGCCTTCGAGCCGCTCCCAGAGGGTTCGGGGTTCGAATTCGTCGACGCCACCAAAGGTGGTTCGATTCCCAAGCAGTATTTACCCGCCGTCGAGAAGGGCATTCGCCAGGCGATGGAAAGTGGAGGTAAGCACGGATTTCCGGTGACGGATATCAAAGCGACCTGTCTGGAGGGAAAGTATCACTCCGTGGATTCGTCCGAGCTGGCTTTTTCCATGGCGGGGCGAGCCGCGTTTCAGGAAGCTCTGTCCACCGCCCAGCCGGTCATCCTTGAACCGATCTCGGAGATCTCGGTCATCGCTCCTTCCGAGTTCCAGGGCGACATTATGGGGGACATCACGTCGAGGCGAGGCCGGGTGCTGGGCACCAACACCGGTCCGTACGGAAGCCAGATCGTCACCGCGCTGGTTCCCACCGCAGAGGTCTTGCGCTATTCGATCGACTTACGATCGATGACCGGCGGTCGGGGACGTCACACAGTCGCACCGGCCAACTATCAGGAATTGCCAGCCAGCGTGGCCAGCCGACTCGTGGATGCCTAGTGGTCGCAGCTAGCTGGGGATCTCGCTGATTTCGAAGAGGTGGCCATCGGGGTCCCGGAAGAAACACCTGATCTCGCTGCCCCAGTCATACGGCGGAGTCAGGAAGACTCCGCCGCGGCCGAGCAGGGTTTCGTAGGAAGCCTGACAGTCGGTTACGCGAATGGTGAACGAGTGATCCACCCTTGCTTCGTCCGTTGGAGCGGCGAGCGAGATACCCGGTTTATCGGCGGTTGGCTCACCGCCGGTGACGAGCAGGAGCCACGATCCGTTGAAGTCGAAGACGGCCGACGATCCACCGTACTCCCGGTAGAGGTTGGCGCCGAGCACGTCGCGGTACCAGGCAACCGACGCGGAAAGATCGCTCACGACCAGGATTTGGGTGAGTGCCATATCGGGCGTTGGAAAATCGCTCAAAGGTGCCTCCACCCTTGAGCGTACCCGGTGGATTGGCTGTCTGGGTCAGACTTCTTCGAACCGCGCCTGGAAGAAGCGGAGCTCCTCGGGCTCGTACGTGAACCGCAGACCCCGGATCGAGTCCCGGTCCTCCCAGACGGCACCGACAGACTCGGCCACCACATCCATATGGGCCTGGGTGTAGACCCGTCGGGGGAGCGTGAGTCGAACGAGTTCGAGTTTGGGCAGCCGGTTCAAGCCAGTGGCTGGATCGCGTCCTGCCGAGACAATGCCTCGCTCCATGCCTCTTACACCCGAATCCCGATAGATGGCGGCAGCCAACGCCTGGGCAGGAAACAGCTCCTGATCGAGATGCATTAGCGTCATCGAAGCGTCGATGAATATCCCGTGGCCGCCGATTGGCTGGACGATCGGAACCCCCATTTTTAGGATCCGATTGCCGAGGTACTCGACTTGTCCAACCCGGGCCCGAACGTGATCATCGGTCGCCACCATTTCCCTGACCCCTGTGGCGAGCGCTTCCATGTCTCGACCCGACATACCCCCATAGGTATGAAGGCCTTCGAACGCGACCAGCAAGCCTCGTGCCTTGCGGGCGAGATCGGGGTCTCGCAGGGCCAGGAAGCCTCCGATGTTGACGAGGTTGTCCTTCTTGGACGAGACGGTCGCGCCATCGGAGTAGGAGCAGATTTCTCTAAGGATCTCGGCGATTCCGGTTGTCTCGTAGCCAGCTTCGCGTTGCTGGATGAAGTAGGCATTCTCGACGGCGCGAGTCGCGTCGAGCATGACGAGTATCCCGTGCTTTCTGCACAGTTCGTAGGTGTCCCGGAGATTCTGCATCGACACGGGCTGGCCACCGGCCATGTTGACGTTTGTCTCGACGGAGATGTAGGGAATCTTGTCGGCACCTACTTCGTCGATGAGGGCCCGCAGCTTGTCGAGGTCGACATTCCCCTTGAATGGGTGCGTACTGGCTGGAAGGTGGGCGTCTTCGATGATGACGTCCGCGAACTTCCCGCCGGCGTATTCCTGGTGGAACCGGGTAGTCGTGAAGTACATGTTGCCCGGAATCACGTCGCCCGGCTTTATGAGGATTTGACTCAGGATGTGCTCGGCACCACGTCCCTGGTGGGTCGGGATCAGTTCCTCGTAGCCGTACACGTCGTGAACCGCATCGACCAGGTGATAAAAGCTCCGGGAACCGGCATAGGATTCGTCGCCCATCATCAGCGCTCCCCACTGCGCGTCCGACATGGCCGATGTTCCCGAATCGGTCAGGAGATCGATATAGACATCCTCCGACTTCAGTAAGAAGGTGTTGAAACCCGCTTCGGTTATCGCCGTTTCACGTTCGGCCCTGGTGGTGATCTTGATCGGTTCGACCATTTTGATCTTGTACGGCTCGGCCCAGCTACGTCGTTCCATGCTGACACCTCTTCGCGTCGGGTTTCTACCAAGCCTACGTAGGTTTGGTATCTCGATACAGCTGCTCGGAACGGCCTTTTGAAGGGACAAATTCCAGCTACCCGGCCCCCTTAAGGCGCATGAGCGAGGCGATGACCAGTCGTTCAATGAGGTGGTAGGGAATGGGATCGCGATACCGGAACTGGACGGTGTCCTTGGCGGCGCGGTAGGGCGCCACTTCATTCTCGAGTTCGCCGTTGAGGGCCGGTATTGGGTAAAGCCCGATGTGGTGCTTCCAGGCACCGACGAATACCAACGCATCGTCGTCGACGCTGGCTTTGATGATCTGGTAGCTGATGCTCTCGACGGCAGTCGGAGCGATGGCCTGGATGATCCGGCGGACTTTTTCAAGAATCAACTGGACGTCTTCCGAGAATGAGGAGACGTATTCGTCGACGGATGCAAACTTGGCTGCCACGAGACCTCCGTCCCTGCTCTGGCTGAGGAGCCTACGTGAGCTACCGTCTGCATGATGTTGCTGCATGACGTTGTCGAAGTGTCGTTGGCCGTCGCCGGCACACGGTCCCGTAAGCAGAAGGTTGAGTTGCTGGCCGGTCTGATTAGTCGGTCGACCGAACCCGGTGTCCTCGTGGCGCTGCTTGCCGGTGAGCCGCGGCAGGGCAAGATCGGAGTGGGCTATGCGTCGGTGTACGGCGTTGACGTTCCGGCGGCTGACGAACCCGTTGTCACGGTTGCCGAGGTCGACGAGTGGATCGACGTGCTCGCCCGCCTCGGCGGGTCAGGGTCCGTCGCCCGCCGGACCCAGGTGATCACGGAACTCATGGAACGCTGCCTTGCTGACGAGCAGGATTATCTCCGGCGAGTGATGACGGGCGAAGTGCGGCAGGGAGCATCGGAGGGCGTGGTCGTGGAGGCGATTGCGCATGCCGCCTCCGTCGATGCGGATCTGGTTCGTCGCGCGGTCATGTTGGGTGGGGGGCTACCAGCTGCGGCTGACGCGGCGATGGGTGGCGGCGAGTCGGGTCTGAAAGAATTCCGGGTGGAGGTGCTGCGACCCATCCGGCCGATGTTGGCGAGTACTGCACCAGATACCGCCGAAGCCGTAACCGGATTGTCGGTTGTCGACTGGAAGCTCGATGGGGCACGAATCCAGGTCCACCGGGCCGGCGAGGACGTTCGGGTATTTACGCGCAACCTGAACGACGTGACCGCCCGACTGTCGGGAGTCGTAGCTGCGACTCGGGCCCTACCGGTCGATTCGTTCATCGCCGACGGAGAGGCCATGGCGATGGACCTTGACGGTCGGCCGCTCCGGTTCGACGCCACCATGAGCCAGTTCGGTGCTGACGAAACAGCCAGCGACGATCGACCATTGGCCCCATTCTTTTTCGACCTGCTGCACGTTGACGGGGAGGATCTCCTGGAGGTCCCGCTTCGCCAACGGTTGGACCGGTTGCACTCCCTAGTTCCGGAGGACCTGCGAGTCCCGGTGATCATTACGGACGACGCCGCCGAGGCCCAGGCCGTCCTCGGACGCGGCGGTGGCGGCCGGTCACGAGGGCATCATGGTCAAAGATGCCGACTCTGCCTATCTGGCGGGCAAGCGCGGTGCTGCGTGGAAGAAGATCAAGCCGGTTCACACGCTTGACCTGGTAGTTCTGGCAGCAGAATGGGGACATGGCCGGCGAACCGGATGGCTATCGAACCTGCACCTCGGAGCTCGAGACGGTGAAGAGTTCGTGATGCTCGGCAAGACCTTCAAGGGCATGACGGATGAGATGCTTGGTTGGCAGACCGACCGACTGCTTAAGTTGGAACTCCGCCGGACCAAGCACACGGTGTTCGTGCGGCCCGAACTGGTTGTTGAGATCGCCATTGACGGCGTCGTTCGTAGTCCGAGATATCCAGCCGGCATGGCGCTTCGTTTCGCCCGCGTGAAGGGCTATCGAGAAGACAAATCCGCCGACGAAGCCGACACGGTCGACACCGTACGGGCGATCTTTGAGCGCTAGCTAAGGAGATCGCTCCAGATGCCGACAATGAACTTGGGAGCGGTGGAGCCGAAAGGCGAACATGCGCAGTCAGGTATATCGGAGAGAAATTGACGGACCCGACCTTGTTCGGCTGAGCGGTCACGGTGACGTCGTCAACATCGAGTTCGACGGTCGGTCCATCAACAAGGTCCGGCTTTCAGAAGTGCGTCGAGGCGTCGCCATCCCGTTGCCGGGTGGCGGAGAGCTGGCCCTGATGGGCGGCGATAACGCCTATCGGATCGTCGTCAAGCTCGACGGCGAACGCCTCAAGCCCATCGTCTCCCCGTTCAATTGGGCCGGGTACGCTCCTCTTGTCCATCTGGGGGTTGCGGTCGGGACCCTCTCGGTAGCGGGTCTGGCTTATGCCGGCTACCAACCGGCCTGGCACCTGGCGATTCGGCGCGAGATGTTGTTCGTCGGTCTGTTGTTTCTCGTCCTCTACTGGTCCCGCACCCGCTGGGCCAACCTGGTCGGAGCCGCCGTCATGGTCCTGGATATCTTCTGGGTGATGGCGGCAGGCATCTGGAGTCCTATCACCCTCCTCCTGAGGATTCTTGTCGCCGGATACCTTGGTCGGGTGGCCTACGACGAATGGCAGGACATCTCGGGCTAACAATCGCGTCAGTGATGGCCTTCGCTGCGATAGCCTTTCCCGAGACCACGAGAGGAACCGTCCATGTCGTCCATCACAAAGTCCGCAATCGATGAGCTGTTGGCGAGGATGGGACCGGATACATCGCCGGCGACGGTCGATGTCGGTAACCCGGTCACCGCCTTTTGTGAGTTGGTTGCCCATGACGGCATCGAGACCGGTGTCTGGAGTTGCACCGCAGGCGGATGGACGATCGAGTCTTATGATGTGAACGAGGCCATGGTGATGCTCGCCGGGCATCTCCGATTGACGGCCACCGACGGCACGGTGACTGATGTTCATCCCGGCGACCTGTTCTTCATTCCGAAAGGATGGAGCGGGAGATGGGACACGATGGAGGACATGCAGAAGGCTTATGTGATCGTGCCGTGACTGCCCGATCTCCGGCACAGGCTTCGTTTTGTCGGTTAGCCGCCTAGATTCCTAGTCTGTAGGGATAGGTTGAAGGAGACATAAGTGGATCTTCCGGCGTATTTGCCGATCGCAATCATGTTCCTGCTGTCGGTGGGATTTGTGGTCGCGGCCCTGACGCTGGGATGGATCGTGTCTCCCAAGAACCCAACTCCCGAGAAGCTCTCGCCATACGAATGTGGCATCGTCCCCGAAACCGAAGCCGTACAACGCTTTCCGGTGCAGTTCTATTTGATCGCCATGCTGTTCGTGATCTTCGACGTGGAAATCGTTTTCCTGTTCGCCTGGGCAGTTCTCTTCCCCGAACTTGGCTGGGTCGGTGTCGCTGAAATTGGGATCTTTACCGCGTTCGTCGTGCTCACTCTCGGATACGTATGGGGCAGAGGCGCACTCGACTGGAACGTGCCACTGCGGGCCCGGCGTGAACAGCGTGACGTTTCGCCCGAGGCCGCTTGATGGCTGGAACAACGCCTCCCGGGTTCTTGCTAACCCAACTCGATACGATCGCCAACTGGGCCCGTACTCGCTCGATGTTCCCCGCCACCTTCGGGCTCGCCTGTTGTGCGATTGAGATGATGGCTTCGGGTACGGCCCACTACGACCTGGCCCGGTTTGGCATGGAAGTGTTCCGGGCTTCACCGCGCCAGGCCGATCTCATGATCGTCGCGGGCCGCGTATCGCAGAAGATGGCCCCGGTACTCCGACAGGTTTATGACCAGATGCCCGATCCCAAGTGGGTGATTTCGATGGGGGCGTGCGCTTCGACAGGAGGCATGTTCAACAACTATGCCCTCGTGCAAGGCGTTGACCAGATCGTTCCCGTGGACGTGTACGTTCCTGGCTGCCCGCCCGGTCCGCAATCGCTCATGCATGGCATCTTGACTCTCCAGGACAAGATCACGTCGGGGGAGATCGTCAATGCCTGATGAACCCGAAGCAGCTGCTGAAGAGACGGTTGAAGAAGTGGTCGAGCCACGGGCACTACCGGAGCACCCGGTCCTCAAGGGGCTCATTGAACCGTTCGCTGACGCCGAGTGGCTCCTGTCGGCCGGTCAACATGTCGTCATCATTCCAAAGGACGAGTTCGGATCTTTCGGACACGCTGCCAAAGCTGCCGGCTTCGAGATGGCCGCCGACGTTACCGCCGTCGACTATCTCGGCAAACGCCGGGTCCGCTTTGAAGTAGTCGCCAACTTCCTTTCGGTTGAGCATGGACTACGGCTGCGGGTGCGCTGCACGGTGCCAGCCGATGACACCGTTGTCCCGTCGCTGGTCCCGGCCTATCCGGGCGCCAACTTCTTCGAACGGGAGATCTACGACATGTTCGGCATCACGTTTGACGGACACCCGGACATGACCCGGATTCTCATGCCAGACGACTGGGTTGGGCATCCGCTCCGCAAAGACTTCGGAGTCGGCGATGTACCAGTGCAGTTCAAGGAAGCGAACAAGGTGAGCTGATGACCGACATTCGCGAAACCAAAACTACGGAGATCTGGGTCTCTGGCACCGAGGAGCCCGACTGGCCAGGCCCCGATTACGTTGCGCATGCCACCGATGAGGGTGAGCAGAAGATGAAGCTCCACGAGACCGGGGATCGCCTCATCGAACAACTCGGCACCCGCATCGTCGACGACGTTCTCTACGAAGACGAAGAGATCGACGAAGACGACCGGATGATCATCAACATGGGTCCTCAGCACCCATCGACCCACGGGGTGCTTCGACTCCAGGTTGAACTCGAAGGCGAAATCGTTCGACGAGTCAAGCCAATCATCGGCTACCTGCACACCGGCATGGAAAAGACGGCCGAAACGCTGACCTACATGCAGGGAACCACCAACGTCACCCGCATGGACTACCTGGCGCCGCTCCACAACGAACTGTGCTTCTCGCTGGCAGTCGAACAACTGCTCAACGTCGAGATCCCGCCCCGCGCCCAGGCCATTCGGATTCTCATGACCGAGATGAACCGTATTTCCAGCCACCTGGTTGCCCTGGCGACCAACGGTATGGACGTCGGTGCCCTCTCGATGATGATGTACGGATTCCGGGAACGGGAACTGATCCTGGCGTTCTTCGAAAAGACGACCGGTTTGCGGATGAACCACAACTACATACGGGTCGGAGGCGTCGCAGCCGACCTGCCAGATGGCTGGCAAGGTGACGTCGAAGAGTTCCTTGAAATCATGCCCGCCCGACTCGCCCAATACGACGACCTTTTGCGGTCCAATCCGATTTGGCTACGACGCACCCGTGACGTCGGCATCATGACGGCCGAAGAGTGCCTGGCGTTCTCCATCACCGGTCCGTCGCTGCGGGCTACTGGTCTGGCTCATGACTTGCGCAAAGCCGCCCCGTACTCAGGGATCGAACAATACGAGTTCGACATTCCCGTCGGAGATCGGGGCGACTCGTACGATCGATATCGCGTCAAAGTGCGCGAAATCGAAGAGTCGCTGAAGATCATCAAGCAGGTTCTCGAGACGATGCCTAGAGGCGATTACAAGACCGAGGATCGCAAGGTCACCCCGCCGCCTCGCAAACGCATCGACGAGTCGATGGAAGCCTTGATCCACCACTTCAAGATTTACACCGAAGGTTTCAAAGTTCCCGAAGGCGAAGTGTATGTCGGCATCGAGTCGCCCCGGGGTGAACTCGGTTGCTACATCGTCTCCGACGGTGGCGCCAAGCCGCTCCGCATGCACACCCGGGCCCCCAGCTTCGCCAACATCCAGGCCATCCCCATCATGCTCGCCGACTCCCTCGTGGCCGACACCATCGCCGCCCTCGCGTCACTTGACCCGGTAATGGGGGACGTTGATCGTTAGGGCTTCGCCCTAACGATTCAGCAGTTTGGCTTCGCCAAACTGCACCTCCCTGCGGGGCCCGTACTCAGCGATCTCTGTCGGTTCCCCAGGGCCGAAGGCCCGACCGGGGGAAAGGGCGTGACCTCCGGTCACGTGGCGGCCGAAGGCCGGAGGTAAGAGGGCTGGCTAAGCGACACAGACAGCACTGTTGTTGTCGGTTCCCCCAGGGCCGAAGGCCCGGCCGGGGGAAAGGTTCCTGCGACTGGAGCGGAGCGGAGGTCGGAGGTAAGGGGGCTGGTTAAGCGTCACAGGCAGCACGTTCGCGATCGGTGTTTGGAACGGAGTTTGCCTTGGATGCCCGGAGAGGACAACGAGTCCCTTGGTTGCATGCTCGGAGAGGGGAACGAGCCCCCCTTCCCGCCGCCTTTCGGCGACGGGTCCCATCCCCCCGGACGCTCCACTTCGTTCCGCTGGGGGGACCGACCTCCGTAGCGATCGTCGGAGACCGCCCGCAGGTGACCGCTACGCCGAAGCCAGTTTCGCCGGACGCTCCACTTCGTTCCGCTGGGACCGACCTCCGTGGTCGCAACCCCCGTTTTGTCGGTTCCCCCAGGGCCGAAGGCCCGTCCGGGGGAAGGGCGTGACCTCCGGTCACGTGGCAGAACGGCATGCCGTTCTGCGGGGCTGGTTAAGCGCCACAGACGGCGCCGATATTTGATGATTGTGGCCCGCGCCGACAGGTCTCCGCTCGCTAGAGATGGCCTCAGGGTTTGCGGCTGGGTGGGTGGTCCATCTTCATGTAGATGCCGCCGTTGGCGAGTTCGTCGAGCATTTGGGCGAGGCGGGACTGGCGGGTTTGGTCGCGTTTGGCACGAGCGATCCAGGCGAGGTAGTCGTTGCGTTGATAGAAGGGGCGGGCGGCGTAGGCGTCGACCAGGCCAGCTGCCTCGAGTTCAGCTTGAACATCATCTGGCATCGGCTGAACAGGTCGAGAGGTCACTGCTGTTTCGTTTTACCAGCGGCTTTCTGAGCACGCTTCCATTCGCGGACTTCGGCGAGGGCGGCGGGGCTGTCGATATCGGCAACGGACCGGGGCGTCGGGTCGGCGAAGGGTCCGGCCTCTGTTTCCCAACCCTCGGGTTGGACGCCAAATCGTTTGGCCAGCAGCGCAACGAAAATTTTGGTTTTCTCCTTGCCGAAGCCGGGCAGGGCGAGAAGGCGCTTGGCCAATTCCCGGCCAGAGTCCACATTGGACCACACGTTGGCTCCGTCGCCTTCGTACTCCTCGGCGATGACCGTACAAAGGGCGTGCACTCGTTTGCCCATGCTGGCCGGGAAACGATGGATGGCCGGCTTGTCGGCGCAGACGGCGACAAAGTCGTCGACCGGCATCGCGGCAACCGCATTGGCATCGAGGTCGCCGAGTCGATCCATTAACGTCTGAGGGCCCTTGAAAGCCCATTCCATCGGTACTTGCTGGTCGAGGAGCATGCCGATTAGCAGGGCAGTTCCATCGCTGTTTAAGAGCTTGTCGGCCGTCTTGTCGCCGGTGATTTCGAGAGTCCCCTTCATGGGTTTAAGCCTACCAAGCTGTCTTTGGTGCGTCGGCAGAATCCCGCATCACGCCTCGGATTCAGAAACTTGGGTGTCATCTTGTAATCTCTGCGCCGATGAGTTGGTCGGCTGAGACAATCAAACGGGCCCAGGACATTGTCGCCCGCTACCCCGAACCCCGCTCAGCGGTTATGCCCCTGTTGTATATCGCCATGCGCGAGGACGGCTACCTCACCGATGACGGCATGAAGAAGGTTGCCGACCTGGTCGGTATCACCCCAGCCCAGGTCCAGTCGGTTGCCACGTTCTATGTGATGTATAAGACCGAGCCCAAGGGCAAATACCTCATCTCGATGTGTACCTCGATCTCGTGCTACTTGATGGGTGCCGACGATGTCCTGCACGCTCTTGAAGAAGCTTCCGGCATCCCGGCCGGTGAAGCCGACTCCGAGATCGCCGTTGAGCACGCCGAGTGCATCGGCGCGTGCGGCGGGGCGCCTGCTTGCCTGGTCAACTACGAACTCATCGAAGGCCTGACGCCAGAAAAGGCGAAAGATCTCGTCAAGTGGCTGCGCGACGGCAAGCCGGAAACCATCAACGGTGACGAACTTCAGACGCTTTTCGGTGGCGTCACGAGTTTTGACTGGGCAATCAAAGAAGAGAACGCGGCCATCGGCCCGTACCCGGCCTTTCCGGTGTTTGGCACGGCTGCCAACAACAGCGAAGCACTCGAACCAGGACGGGGCACCTAGTGGCCTATCCGCTGGTTGTCACCGAACGGATGACCGAACACCCGACTGACTCCCACACGATGGAGCGGTACGAAGCCACGGGTGGTTACGTGGCGGCCCGCAAATCCCTCGGGCAGACGCGCGACGAACTTGTTGAACTCGTCAAGGCCTCCGGGTTGCTTGGCCGAGGTGGAGCCGCCTTCTCGGCCGGTCTCAAATGGTCGTTCCTGGCACCAGCCCGTCCGGCCTATTTGGTCGTCAACGGCGATGAATCGGAACCGGGCACGTTCAAAGACCGGCAGTTGCTTGAGCGTGACCCGCATCAACTCATCGAGGGCATGATCATTGCTGCCAAAGCCAACGAAGTCCACGAATCGTTCATTTACATTCGGGGTGAGTATCCCAAACCGGCCCGGCGGGTTCAGCAAGCCGTCGTTGAGGCCTATGCCAAGGGCTACCTCGGCAAAGGCATCTTCGGAACCGACTACGACCTTGAGATGACGGTTCACCTCGGCGCCGGCGCCTACATCTGTGGCGAAGAAACTGCCCTGCTCAACAGCCTCGAAGGTCGTCGCGGCGAGCCCCGACTCAAGCCGCCCTATTTCCCGGCTGCCAAGGGCCTGTATATGAAGCCGACAATTGTGAACAATGTCGAAACGATCGCCAACCTCCCTCACATCGTCAACAAGGGCGCCGAGTGGTTCAGTGGTCTGTCCGATTGCGAGGACACCGGCACGTTCATGATGTCGATTTCGGGTCATGTCAACAAACCCGGGAACTACGAATTACCCCACGGCCTGACCTGGCGGGAGGTCATTTACGACGTAGCCGGCGGGATCCGCGACGGCAACGAGCTGAAAGCCTGGGTACCCGGAGGGGCTTCGGCGCCATGGTTCGTGCCCGACCTCCACCTCGACAAGCCCATCACGAAAGCTGCTTGTGCCGAAGACGGCTCGATGCTCGGATCCGGCGCCATCATTGTCATGGATCACACCACCGACATGGTGGGTGCAGCAGAACGACTCGTGGCGTTCTTTGCCGAAGAGTCCTGTGGGCAGTGCACGCCGTGTCGAGAAGGCACGACCTGGCTCGACATGATTCTCCAGCGTGTTCTCGACGGCGCCGGTCGCGAGGCTGATATCGATTTGCTGCTCGACGTGTCAGACAACATTTCGGTGGGTCTCGCCTGGCCGCCCAAGCAGACGACAATCTGCCCGCTCGGGCCCTCGGCGGTTTCGCCGGTCATGTCCCTGGTCCGCCATTTCCGGAGTGAGGTCGAGGCGCATATCGCCAAGGGCATCCATTCCGGCGGTCAAGAAACCCCCGTCAGTATCCGGGGGACCGTATGAGCGCCGAGCTCGTCACAGTCACGATCGACGGTGTCAAACACCGAGTTCACGGTTCGTCCTTGCTCATCAAGGCGGCCGAGGAGGCCGGGACCTACATCCCGCGTTTCTGCTGGCATCCCCGCATGACCCCGGTCGGCATGTGCCGGATGTGCCTCGTCGAAGTAGAGGGACCACGTGGGACGATGCTGGTGCCTTCCTGTACGACCCCGGTTAGCGCCGAAATGGTCGTGCATACCGAATCGGATACCGTCAAGAAGGCCCAGGAGGGCATCCTCGAATTCTTGCTGGCGAATCATCCGCTTGACTGCCCCGTTTGTGACCGCGGAGGCGAATGCCCCCTCCAGGATCAGACGATGTCGTACGGGCCGGGGGAGTCGCGGTTCGTTGAGGAAAAGCGGCATTACGAAAAACCGATCCCGATCTCAGACCTTGTCATGCTTGACCGGGAACGTTGCATCCTGTGTGCGCGCTGCACCCGTTTCTCCGAAGAGATCTCGGGCGATCCGCTCATCGAATTCATGGATCGTGGCAACGGCACCCAGGTCAACACCTTCACCGATGAGCCATTCGTCTCCTACTTCTCCGGCAACACCGTGCAGATCTGCCCGGTGGGTGCCCTCACGGCCACTCCGTACCGGTTCCGGGCCCGCCCGTGGGACCTGCGGGTCATCGCGTCAACGTGCGTCGTGTGTACGGCTGGTGATGCGATCAGCGTCCATGCCTCGCAAAACGAGGTGCTGCGGTATCTCGGCGTAGACAACGATGCCACCAACCATGGTTGGCTTTCGGACAAGTGCCGATTCGGATTTGAGTACCTCAACAGCGATGAACGCCTCCTCATGCCCTTGGTCCGCGCCAAGGATGGGACCCTCGGAGAAGCCAGTTGGTCCGAGGCTCTCAACCTCGCGGCCGAAAAGCTCAGTGCCATTATCGAAGAACACGGAGCCCAGGCGGTCGCTGGTCTCGGTGGCGCCCGAGGCACCAACGAGGATGCGTACGCGTTCGCCAAGTTCATGCGAACGGTGATTGGTTCGGGTCACCTCGACGCCCAAATGGATGACGGACTCAACCCGCAGTTCCTTGCGGCACTGTCAGGACGTGGCCTGATCGGCGACCTGGAGAAGGCCAAGACGATTCTGTTGTGGGCTCCCGACCTGAAAGAGGAGCATCCGACCCTGTATCTACGGGTCCGTCGAGCCGCTCAGGAACTCGGAGCCAAACTGATCGTCGTACACCCCCGTCGTACCGGCCTCGACGATCGCGCTGCCTACAAGTTCACCTACAAACCGGGCGAAGGTGCCGCAGTCCTTGAAAGCTTGATGGCCGGCGAAGGCGAGTATGCCAAGGCGCGAGCCGCTCTAAATCAGGGCCCGGTTGTGGCGATTGTTGGGCGACCTGGCCTGACCGAGTCGCCGGTGCTCGCCGAATCCGTTGCCGCTTTCGCCCGCGATTTGCCTGGAGGGTCGGTGTTGCCGATCGTCCGTCGTTCCAACACCTACGGGGCTTTGGACATGGGCGTGGCACCGAACATGCTGCCGGGACGTGCGGGCATTGGCTCACCAGGGCTTGCCAATCTGGAAGAAGTCTGGGGCGGGCTTCCGACCAAAGCCGGCTACGACGCCGCAGCGATTGCTACCGGTTTGAGCGAAGGATCCATCAAAGCGGTGATTCTCCTCGGTGCTGATCCGGTCGTCGACATGCCGAACGGCATTGACCTGGGTGCAGCTGACCTGGTTATCGCCATCGACCTCTTCTTGACGGACTCGTCGACTCAAGCCGATATCGTGCTTCCAGCCGTCGGCTTCACGGAGAAGGAAGGGACCGTTACCAACCTCGAGGGTCGCGTTCAGAAGGTGAACAAAGTTGTTGCCGAACCTGGCCAGGCCCGCGAAGACTGGTCCATTCTCGACGACCTGGCCGCCCGAATGGGCAAGCCAATGGGGTTTGCTTCAGCGGGGGCGATAGCCAAGGAGATCGCCCACGTCGCTCCGGCCTACGAAGGGGTCACCTGGGATCTGGTCACTTGGGATCAGCCGGATGGCGCGGTCGTGCCGATCACTGCCGAACGGGCACCGCTCGAATACGTCCCGGTTATCGCACCCCGCAACGGCTCAGCTGCGAGCGACGGCTTTGTTCTGCACTCGGCACGCACCATGTACGACGATGGGGTGATGTGTCAGCAGGGTCCCAGCATCGGCAAGCTGGCGCCAGGAGCGGCCGCCCACCTCAGTCCAGCCGACGCCAAAAAGCTCGGGGCGGCAGATGGAGACCTCGTCAAAGTATCTGCAGGGACCGAGGAAGCGGAGCTACCGGTCGTTGTTGACGATTCGCTGGCAGACGGCGTGGTTTACGTACCCTTCAATCAACCGGGCGGTCCCCACTTCGGATCGAACCCGCAGATCTCGGTGGAGAAGGTCTGATGGATTGGTGGGACTTCCTTCTCGTGGTGATCCGGGTGGTCGGAGTTTTCGTGTTCTTGCTGACCACGGTCATTTTCCTCGTATGGATCGAGCGCAAAGTCATCGCCGATATGCAGAACCGGCTCGGTCCTATGCGGGCCGGTCCGCACGGCGTGTTGCAGACCGTCGCCGATGGCCTCAAGCTGTTCTTCAAAGAACAGATAACGCCCGCCAAGTCCGAGTTCCTGATCTACATGTTGGCCCCCGCGTTGTCGGTCGTCACCGCGTTCCTCATGTTTCTGGTGGTGCCGTTCGCTCGTCCCATCGAGATCGCACTTGGTGGCGAACTACGAACGTTCTCGTTCCAGGCAATGGACCTGAATGTTGGCGTCCTTTATGTGCTGGCGATCTCGGCGATCGCCGTTTACGCGATCGTGCTCGCCGGCTGGTCTTCCGGGTCCAAGTATCCGCTTCTCGGTGGCGTGCGGGCCACGGCACAGGCGATTTCGTATGAGGCGGCCATGGGGCTGTCCCTCGTAGCGCTCATCATGTTCATCGCCGTGCAGAATCGGGGCGCCGACGTCATGTCGATGGCAGCGATCGTCGACTTTCAGGCGGGCACCTACGGGGCCACGGAAGGCTTCTTCAGTTTCCTGAACCCGATTATCACCCGGGTGCCAAAGTGGTTCATCCTGCCTCAGGTAATCCCGTTCATCATCTTCGCGATCGCCGGTGTCGCCGAAACCAACCGGGCCCCATTCGACCTGGTCGAAGCTGAGCAGGAGTTGGTCGCTGGCTTCCACACCGAGTACTCGGGTATGCGGTTCGCCATGTTCTTCCTCGCCGAGTACGTCAACATGTTCACCATGTCGGCGTTGATGGTCACGCTCTTCTTCGGTGGCTGGGGCGGTCCATTCCTTGATTCCATCGCTCTCAACGTTGGCCCCTGGTTGGCAACCCTGGTCTCTTTCGGCTACTTCATGGCCAAAGTGTTCGTTTTCATCTTCATGTTCATCTGGATCCGGGCCTCGTTGCCTCGTCTCCGGTATGACCAGCTGATGGAGCTGGGTTGGAAACGGCTGATCCCGGGTGCCTTGCTCTGGTTGGTCGCTTCGTCCCTGGCACTGGCAATTCGTCAATTCGGACTTCCCTGGACGTAACGATGGGCATTCTTGGAGATCTCGCAAAAGGAATGGGCGTCACCTGGCGCCAGATGATCGACACCATCTTTGGTGATGGCATGATCACCACCGAGTACCCGAAGGAGTTCCGCGAAAAGCCGGAACGGTTCCACGGGCGGCACGTTCTCAACCGGTACGAAGACGGCATGGAGAAATGCATCGGTTGTGAGCTGTGTGCCGGAGCATGTCCGGCCCGCTGTATCTATGTGCGCGGCAAGGAAAACCCGGTCGACGCCCCGGTCAGCCCCGGAGAGCGGTTCGGGTTCGTCTACGAGATCAACATGCTGCGGTGCATCTTCTGTGCCCTATGCGTCGAAGCTTGCCCGACCGAGGCCATCACCATGACGCACCTGTTTGAGATGTCGACCACGAACCGCGACGACGCCATTTACACCAAGGACGAACTCCTCATCAACGAGGATGGTTCGGCTAACCATATGTTCCCCGACGACCGTCTCGCCAACCTCCCTGAGCTGCTTAAAGCTGACGGCTGGATGCGGGCTACCGCTCCGCAAGGGCGAGTCGAGTACGAGGGCATCCCCGGATGGACCCCGTCGGCCGGCGTCGGACTGCGACCTCCCGAGGTCGGTCAATCTCAAGATGCGCCGGCTGTCGACGACGCGGCACCAGCGGACGAGGAGGAATAGTGACTGAGATTATTCTCTTCGCCATCTTCGGTACCGTCGCCATCGTTGGTGCCCTCACCGTCATCCTGGCCAGGAACCCCATCTACTCCGCCCTGGGTCTCATGGCCACCATGTTCTCGCTGGCCGTCTTTTACATCATGCATCTCGGCCACTTCGTCGCCGCTGTCCAGATCATTGTGTACACCGGTGCGGTGATGACCCTCTTCCTGTTCGTGATCATGCTGATCGGCGTCGACCGTTCCGAGGATACGGCCGAACAACTGCCGAATCAGCGGCGGATTGTCATTGGTCTGGGACTCACCATCGCCATCACCACCGTCGTTTTGACTGTCGGTCAGAACTTCAAATGGGTCACTGCGCCTGGCTCGGGTCCGGCCAACTGGGACGCCAACGCAGAAGCGACAAACGGCACGATCCAGGCGATCGGCCGGGTCCTCTTCGGTGCTGATGGAGCAGAACGCACGGTCGGTTGGGCGCTTCCCTTTGAAGTTGTCTCGCTGTTGCTCATCGTGGCGGCCGTAGGGGCGATCGCCCTGGCCTTCTTCCGGCCGCTCCGCAAAGTCGAGATCACCGCAACGGAGACCGACTAATGGCCGGTCCCACGCCCTACATGGCATTGGCATTCATTCTGTTCGTCATCGGCGCGACCGGACTGTTGACCCGGCGCAACGCGCTCATCATGTTCATGTCTGTTGAGCTCATGCTGAACGCGGTCAATCTCACGTTCGTCGCCGCCGGACGAGCGATCGGTAACTTCACTGGCCAGATCTCGGTGTTCTTCGTGCTGGTGGTGGCCGCCGCGGAAGTAGTCATCGGACTGGCGATCATCGTGGCGGTGTTCCAGAAGCGGAGCTCAGCCTCCGTTGACGAACTTTCAGAGATGAAGGGCTGAGGCTGCCATGGAATTCTTGGCTGACTATCTCTGGCTCATCATTGCCTTGCCGCTCGCCGGGGCTGTCGCCCTGCACTTTGGCGGCAAGTTCCTCCCGGAACCGCTCCCCGGATTAGCGGCAGTCGGTGCCATCGGGACGGCCTTCCTCATCGCCGCGGCGGCCTTCATTCCGCTTGCCTCCGGGGAGGCTGAGCCGCATATTCTCATGCTCTGGGACTGGATGCCCGGTATCGGGGCTGCCTTCGAGATCCGATGGGATCAACTGTCCGCGCTGATGACGTTGATCATCACCGGGGTTGGAACGCTCATCCACATCTACTCCATCGGGTACATGCACGGTGACCCGCGGTTCAGCCGGTTCTTCACCTACCTGAACCTGTTCGCGGCATCGATGCTGACCCTGGTCCTCGCCAACAACTACGCCATGATGTTCGTTGGCTGGGAACTGGTCGGCCTTTGCTCCTACCTGCTGATCTCGTTCTGGTTCACCCGCCCATCGGCAGCCGCCGCCGGCAAGAAGGCCTTCGTTGTCAACCGGATCGGCGACTTCGCGTTCATCGTCGGCCTCATGTTGGTCTTCACGCAATTCGGATCCCTCACAATGTCGGAGACTGTTCTGGTGCACCCGGGTGAGGTGCTGTCACCTGGCATGGCCACCGCCATCGCCATCCTGTTTCTGATCGGTGCAGCTGGTAAGTCGGCTCAGATCCCCTTGTACGTGTGGCTGCCCGACGCCATGGAAGGCCCAACTCCGGTTTCGGCGCTCATCCATGCCGCGACGATGGTCACCGCCGGCGTCTACCTCATCGCCCGCAACGCTGCCATCTTCGAGCTGTCGCCGGTTGCCCTGCCGATCGTCGCCACGGTCGGTGCTGCCACCGCGGTGGTGGCAGCCCTCATCGCCGTCGGGCAAAACGACATCAAGAAGGTATTGGCCTATTCGACTGTCAGTCAGCTTGGCTACATGTTCCTGGCCGTTGGTTCGGCCGGATACGTCGCTGGTGTCTTTCACCTCATGACCCATGCCTTCTTCAAGGCGCTGCTCTTCCTTGGGGCTGGCTCCGTGATCCACGGAATGCACGAGGAGCAAGACATGCGCAAGATGGGTGGCCTGCGCAAAGCCATGCCCATCACCCATGCGACGATGCTTGTCGCCACGCTGGCCATTGCTGGAATCTTCCCATTCGCCGGGTTCTTCTCCAAGGATGAGATCCTGGCCTCGGTGTTTGCCAATGGCGGCTACTACCTCGTGTTGTGGGGCGTTGGGTTGTTCACTGCGTTCCTCACGGCCTTCTACATGACCCGCCAATACATCATGGTGTTCTGGGGCAAGCCACGGTGGGTCGAAGGACTTACGCCGCATGAGTCTTCGCTCTGGATGACTGCTCCGCTGATGGTCCTGGCGGTTCTCTCGGCGGGCGCCGGGTTCCTCAACACTCCGCAGCTGCTCACGCTCGAGCATTACCTTGAACCCGTCTTTGAGGCTTTGCACCCGGCTCATCTTGAGTCGGAACTGCCGCGCATTCTCGGCATGGACGGACTCGCCTTCGTGCTGGCGATAATCTCGCTTGGGGTAGCCGTGATCGGGATCGGAACCGCCGGATTCGTGTACGCCCGGTCGTCGGAAAAGTTCCGTCAGTGGTTCGCCAACGCCACCCGCCGGCCGATGAACGCCAGCGAGAATGCGTTCTGGGTCGACAAGTTCTACGGCAAGACGATCGTCCTACCCGGAAAGAAGCTTGCCCAGGGCATGGCCAGCTTCGACTCATTCTTCGTTGACGGTGCGGTCAATGGCGTTGCCGTAGTCGTCAAGCGGATTGGCATGTCACTCAAGCCGCTCCAATCGGGTTTCGTGCGTAGCTACGGCGCCACGTTCGTGGCGGGCGTAATCGGCCTCGTTATCTTCTTTCTGACGCGAGGCGGTCTCTAATGGACTTCCCGATGTTGAGTGTTCTGATTCTGGTTCCGGTGTTGGCGGCGGTCACTGTGATGCTGCTGCCAGCCAACCGAACAGAACTCCACCTCCCGGTGGCCCTGGTTCTCTCGCTGTTGCCGGTCGGCCTTGCCGGGGTCTTGTTTGCCCGGTTCGAATCGGCGGCAGGGTTTCAGTTCGTCGAGCAGGCGGCCCTCATCGAGCGGTGGGGGATCTCCTGGCATCTCGGCATCGACGGCATCGCGTTGCCGCTCATTTTGCTCACGACCGTCTTGGTTCCGATTTCGATTGCCGCGTCGACCTCGATATCCAAGAGTCCTCAGCTGTTCCTCGCGATGGTGTTGCTACTCGAGGCCGGCCTTATCGGAGTCTTCTCCGCACTCGATCTCATCGTCTTTTTCGTCTTCTTCGAGGCGATCCTCATCCCGATGTACTTCATCATCGGCATCTGGGGTTCAGAGAACCGTATCTACGCAGCCATCAAGTTCTTCTTGTACACGGCATTCGGATCAGCGCTCATGCTGGCCGGCATCATCGCTCTCAGCGTGTTGCAGCAGCAGAAGACCGGGTTCGCGTCGTTCGACTACAACGAACTCCTGACGCTGGAGATTGCCCCTGGAACCCAAGCCTGGCTATTCGCGGTCTTCGGTATTGCTTTCGCCATCAAGGTCCCGATGTTCCCGGTGCACACCTGGCTGCCCGACGCTCACGTTCAGGCTCCGACGGCGGGTTCGGTGCTCCTGGCTGGCGTCATGCTGAAGCTCGGCACGTACGGTTTTCTCCGGTTCAACCTCCCGCTGTTTCCTGATGCGGCCGTCAAATACGCCCCGGTCGTGGCGACGTTGGCAGTTATCGGCATCGTGTACGGTGCGGCAGTTGCCATCGTGCAGACCGACCTCAAGAAACTGGTGGCCTATTCGTCGGTCAGCCACCTCGGGTTCATCATGTTGGGGATCGTCGCGTTCACGCAGTCGGGTCTCGACGGCGGCGTTATCCAAATGGTCAACCACGGCATAACCACCGGCGCCTTGTTCCTCCTGGTCGGAATGCTGTACGAACGACGACACACGAAGTTGATCGCCGACTTCGGTGGGTTGCAGAAAACCATGCCGATCTTCGCCGGCGTATTCCTGTTCTCCACGTTTGCCTCAATCGGATTGCCGGGCCTCAACGGATTTGTCGGAGAGTTCCTGGTGCTGGTCGGCTCATATGCCACCCGGCCGGTGTTCGCAGTCATCGCCACAGCCGGGGTCGTTCTGGCGGCCATCTACTTGTTGTGGGCCTATGAACGGGTCTTCACCGGCGAGCCCGACAAACCTGAAAACGTAAACGTGCCTGATCTCAACCTTCGAGAGACGCTGATTTTCGTCCCGCTCATCATTTTGATTCTCACGCTCGGCCTCTATCCGAAGGTCTTGCTCAACCGCATCGAACCATCGACGGCTGCCATTATCGACCGGATCGAAGCCACCACCGATTTTGTGGAACCCACCTTCGTCATAGGAGAACCCAGTGAGTGATCTGATCTGGTCAGCCATCGCTCCCGAGATTCTGCTGGTCATCGTGGCTGCTCTGATCCTGGTGGTCGAGGTATGGAAGCGCCCACCGTTGAAATCGATGGCATTGCTGATCGGAGCGGGCCTGGTAGGCACCTGGGCGGCCTGGTTCCTTCAGTTCTCGCGTTTACAGGACCTGGTTGAAGCCGGTTCACCTGGCACGTTGGCCTTCAACAGCATGGTGGTCAGCGATGGCACTTCGGTCATCGCTGAGCTGATCTTGCTCGTGATCCTCACCCTCGGAGTGGCGATGGCCTGGCCGATGCTCGCCGAGGTCGGTCAGCGATCAGCCGAGACCCTCGTTCTCATGTTCCTGGCAACGTCAGGGTTCATGTTCCTGGTGGCTTCGGCCAATCTCGTGATGGCCTTCATCGGCCTCGAAGTTGGATCGATCAGCCTGTACGTGCTCGCCGCCGTCGCTCGCAAGTCTCGCCTCGCCGACGAGGCAGCCATGAAGTATTTCTTGCTCGGGTCGTTTGCCTCGGCCGTCTTCATTTATGGCGTAGCGCTGCTCTATGCGGGTTCCGGATCGGTCAGCATCGACGCGCTGGCGGTCTTCAACGGGCGCATCATCGTCAGCCCAGGCGTGCTCTACGTTTCGATGGCGATGCTCGTAGTCGGGGTGTTGTTCAAAGTCACTGCCGCACCGTTTCACGCATGGGCACCTGACGTCTACCAGGGCTCGGCGGCGGGAGTCGTTGGGTTCATGGCCGCGTCTGCCAAGGTGGGCGGCTTCGTTGCGTTGGTACGCATCGTGGGCATCACCTTTGTGCGTTTCGCAGTCGACTGGCGGCCGGCGCTGGCCGCCATCGCCGCGCTATCGATCGTACTCGGCACACTTTTGGCGCTGAGCCAGACCGACTTCCGACGGATGCTCGCCTACTCGGGTGTGGCTCACGCCGGGTTCATTCTGGTGGGCGTCGCGGCCGGTCGAAGTGCCACCGAAGCGATCTTGTTCTACCTGGCCGTCTACACGGTTCAACTCATTGCAGCGTTTGGTATCGCGGCCATGGTCTCCGGCCCGACATCATCGGGCTCCCCATTCAGCTCGTACAAAGGGCTGGCTAGTCGTTCACCGTTGATGGCTGCCGGTCTGGCGGTCACCATGCTCGGGCATGTCGGGCATGCCGATTACGTCCGGCTTTATCGGAAAGCTGGGTGTCTTCCGGTCCGCCTGGGCCCAAGGCCTCGAGTGGCTCGTGGTGGTGGCCCTCGTGGCGTCCGTGGCTGCCTTCTTCTTCTATCTTCGGGTGATCGTTGATATGTACATGCGCGATGCCGATGACGAGACGGCCGACGTGCCCGACGAACCGCCAGTGGCGGGCCGACTGGCGATCGCCGTGGCGGTGGTCATCACGATTCTGTTCGGCCTTTACCCCGCACCGCTGCTAGACCTCATAAGGAATGTGGTTTTCTAAAGCGCTGATCGTCACCCTTGCCCTGGTCGGCCCGGTCATCCCGATTGCGGGTACCGGCTCAGCAGCGGACTTTGTCCTCATCAGTGAAGCCGACACCGTGCCCGATGACCTGTATGCCGCAGGTAACGTGGTCGACGTCCGCGGAACCATCCAGGGAGACTTGACCGCCACCGCCTCGCAGCGGGTCATCGTTTCGGGGAGGGTAGAAGGCGATGTTGTGGCGATTGCCCCGTTCGTCGAGATCACCGGTGATGTTGAAGGTTCCGTGCGGGTGATAGCCGACCGGATTCGCATCATTGGAACCGTCGGCGACGATGTCGTCGTCGCCGGACGCGCCGCGTCGATCCAGGGCGTCGTAGGGCGCGACGTCATGGTCTTTGTCCACACGGCACGACTTACCGGATCGGTATCCGACAACTTCCAGGCATTCGCCACCGGTGTTATCGAGATCGTCGGCGGGGTCGGACACGATCTCGAAGTCAACGCCAGGCGCCTCGAAGTGGCCTCCACCGCAACAGTCGGCGGAGACGTTCGATATCGGGGGGAGGCCAGCATCGACGACAATGCCGATCTGGCGAGTTCAGCGATCCAGTTGGGCAAGACTCCGGTCCCGCTACGAGTCAGGGCATTGGTCCTGGTCGGGCAAGTGGTGGCTGGTCTGGTGGTGCTCCTGGCCGGCCTGGCGCTGTTCTGGCTGGCTCCGCGCACCACCGAAGCCGCCACCGGGGCCATCCGCAACTGGCTATGGGCGGCCATCGTCGGACTAGCCACGCTGGTGCTGCCAGCCGTTCTGATCGGCGCCATCATCGCCGGAATGGGGGTCGCTTCGCCGGATCTCTACGGTGTGGCGATCCTCGCAACGAGTCCGATCATCCTGTTGTACCTGGGTCTTGTCATGTTCATGGCGGTGCTCGGGTTCGTGCCGATGGCAGCCAGCCTCGGCCGTATCGCCACCCGCGGCCGGCTCTCGACCGTTGGCTCCTTTGTTCTCGGCGTCGTCCTGCTCGGGGCGATCACCGCGGTGCCGGTTGCCGGAATTCCTCTTCTGGTAGCGCTGTGGGTGGTCGGGGTTGGAGGGTGGACGCTTGGCGCCCGTTCCCTGCGTCGTGGGTTGGTTGCTTGACCGACCGATTACTCTTTGGGGAACACCCCCGACGGAATCGCTCATGGAACCTGACAATCTCGAGTCGAGCAATCCGGTTAGCTCAACCGCAGTCGTGGATACGTTCTCACGTCCGATGCGGGACCTGCGGATTTCGGTCACCGATCGCTGCAACTTCCGATGCCGTTACTGCATGCCGAAAGAGATCTTCAATCGGGACTATGAGTTCCTCGCCCGCGATCTTCTGTTGTCTTTCGAGGAGATCGAGCGCATCGTCACGGTGTTCGCCGGTCTGGGAGTCAACAAGATTCGGATAACCGGGGGAGAGCCGCTGCTCAGACGAAACCTCGAAGATCTCATTGGAGCCGTCAAGGGCGTTGGCGGAATTGATGACGTCACTTTGACCACCAATGCTTCCCTGCTTGAACGCAAGGCCGAATCTTTGGTTGCCGCTGGACTGGATCGGGTAACCGTCAGCTTGGACTCGCTCAACAACGATGTGTTCATGGCAATGAACGACGTGGCCTTCTCGGTCGATGACGTCCTGGCAGGAATCGCCGCCGCCGCTGCGGCTGGCCTCAGCCCGATCAAGATCAATATGGTGGTCCAGAAAGGTGTGAACGACCACACGGTGGTCGACATGGCCCGGCATTTCAAGGGTTCCGGTCACATCGTTCGTTACATCGAATACATGGACGTCGGGACCACCAACCAATGGTGCATGGATGACGTCGTTCCTGGCAAAGACATTGTGGCGATGATCTCCGAGGCGTTCCCGCTCGAATCACTCGATCCCAACTACCCGGGCGAAGTGGCGGCGCGCTGGCAATACGCGGACGGAACTGGCGAGATCGGTGTCATAACCTCCGTTACCCAACCGTTTTGCGCCACGTGTACCCGGGCCAGGATCTCCGCAGAAGGGTCGCTCTACACCTGTCTGTTCGCTTCTGGCGGCACGGATCTCCGGTCGATGCTCCGGGCGGGTGCCAGCGATGACGAGCTTTCCGAGACCATCCGAGCCGTGTGGACAGCTCGCGACGATCGCTACTCGCAACTCCGGTCGTCTCGGACCGCCGGATTGCGCAAAGTCGAAATGAGCTACATCGGCGGATAAAGCCAGCTGAGCGGATGGCCACGACCGTGGGCAGGTAGTGTCGCTTCGTGAACGTGACCGTCCCGGACTCAAGGCCGCTTGCCGACCTCGCCAATGACTTCCGGAACGGTGCCTGGTCCCAGACCCTCCTCGGGGGACTCGTCGCCGGGGTCGTCGCTACTTCCCTGGCCGTGTCACTTGCCGGGTTGGTTTTTAGCGGTCCGCTGGCGTCCGGATTTGGAGCCGGGGTAGCGGCGTCGCTACTCGGCGGTGGCGTCATTGCGATCGTCTCGGCTTTGACTAGTTCAGCGAGAGGCATGGTCGCCGGCATTCAGGATGCCTCGGTCGCGATCGTCGCCGTGGCGACTGCGGGAGTCGCCGCGTCCCGTCAACCGGTCGCAACTGCAGTGGCGATCGTGGCGATCGCCACGGTTGGCACCGGTCTAGGACTGTGGCTGGCCGGCCGATATCGGCTGGGTCGGATTCTCAGGTACGTCCCGTATCCGGTGCTGTTGGGGTTTGTCGGAGCTACCGGTCTCGTGGTTCTCGTTGGCGCCGGCAATATTCTCGTTGGTGACAGCGGATGGTTCGGGGCTATCGGCGGATCCAGCCTGCTCGTGTGGGTTCCCGGTGTCCTCCTGGCCCTCGTCCTTTTGATCAGCTCTCGATGGTCGGGACATCCGCTGGCGTTGCCTGTGGTCATCGTCCTGGCGGCCGGCTTGACCCATGTCAGTCGCGTGTTGAGTGGAGCATCGGTCGAATCGGCTCAGATCGCCGGTCATCTTCTGGGACCGTTTCCGGCCGCCGGGTTGCTCGACCTGGGGATCATCAGAACCGCAGTTGATGCTGATTGGTCGGCGGTGGGTGGTCAATCAGCCGTTCTCCTTACGGCCATCCTGGTTGGGATTTTGAGTTACCTTTTGAACGCTCCGGCCATCGAGGAGTTGACCGGCGCCGAAATCGACGTCGATGCCGACATGCGGCCGGTCGGCGTAGCGAATGTGCTGGTCGGCCTGATCGGCAGCTTGCCGGGTTACGTGTACCTGAGTGACACCGTGGCGACGGGGAGAATCGCCGGTCTCCGGCGCAGTTCAGGGGTGATCGCCGGACTCATCAGCTTCGGTGCGGTCGCGGCGGGACCTCGCTTTCTCGGGCTCATTCCCACGCTGGTGGTCGGTGGGGTTCTGGCGTTCATTGGACTGACCTTCTTGTTCGAAGCTCTCGTCGACAATCGTGCCGCCCTCAACCGGTACGAATACGGCCTGATTGTCAGCATGGTCCTGGCCGTACCGATCGTCGGATTCGGGATGAGCATCGCCCTGGGTCTGCTTGGGGCGGTGGCGTTGTTCGCGTTTCGTTATGCGACGATCGACGTCATCAGGGTGCAGGTTGACCTGGCTGACTATCCGTCGGACGTCGAACGCTCTAGCGAAGACAAAGCAACGTTGCACGACAAGCGAGGTGCGGCAACCGTTATCGATGTGCACGGGTTCTTATTCTTCGGGACCGCTGCACAGGTCGGCGACCGTCTGCTGCAGGCAGCCACCGAACAGGTCGAGTATTTGGTGGTTGGGCTCGGTGGGGTCAACGGGATGGACGGCTCGGTCGGCAAGGTTCTGATCAAGGCCGCCAGAGATCTGGCGGCCAGCGGCCAGACGCTGGTCGTCACCGGTCTCGCGCCTGACTCATCGCTCACGGCCGGCCTGGTCGAGACCGGCGCCCGTCACTTCACGTCTTTGGCCGAAGGTGCCCGCTGGGTCGAGGATCAACTGCTATCGACTGACGCGGACCGGGTCGTTCCGCTCGCCGACTTCCTGCACGCAAACCTGCCAGCGGTTGAAACCGGACTCGGCTCCTATTTCGATCGGCTGGAAGTGCATCCGGGGGACGTGCTGATCCGAGAGGGGTCGCCGCCGACCGGAGTGATCTACCTGGAGCAAGGGGACTTCGCGGTCACGATCGGCCGGTTGAGCGGTGAAGGCGGCCACCGGATTCGGATCCTGGAGCCTGGCACCGTGGTCGGCGAGATCGGCTGGTACGACCGTTCACCGGCCACCGCCAACGTCGAGGCTATTTCGAGCGGGGTGGTTTGGCGTCTATCGGCCGAAGCGTTCGAACGTCTCGAAGCAGACGACCCGCAAGTGGCGGCTGCGTTTCACAAGATGAGTGCCAGAGTCCTGGCCGGAAGAGTCCGTGATGCCGATAGGTCCATCCGGGCGTTGCTCGGCGGGGGTCACACTCCGACCACGGTGGACTAGCCGGGCGCTCCGAACCGTTCGGTGCCTCGTTTGATCGCTCCCGGTGAGTCAACTGAGAACCAACTTCGCCCGTCCTCTCCGTCGATCGAGCTGATCGGGTCGAACGACGTGATGTCGATGAGCGATTGGATTGATCCACCGTTCGTAAGCTCTTGAGCGGCGAGGTCTGCCAGGCCGGCCGGGTAGACGGCACAGAGCACCTGTCGGGTTCCACCGTCGACCGGGACGACGGCTAGATCCGTGAAGGCGCGCCGGATCGCTCGGAGCGTGGCCGGTCGGACCCACGGCTGATCGACGGCGACCACCATCAGGGGATCGTGGGGGTACGCGTTGGCGGCCGCAAACAGGCCGCTCAGCGGTCCACGATGGGCTTCGCCGACGTCGGCGACGGCTCCGTACGGTCCGAGAGCTTCAGATCGACCGGCGACGATGACCCGGCCCGTCACTTCTTCCAGCGCCTTACCTACCCATTCGAACATCGGGCGTCCCGCCACCTCGACGAACGCCTTGTCGGTACCCATACGCTTAGACGCGCCGCCAGCCAGAATTGTCCCGATCATGGCCACATACTGCCACAGGGCTCGAGGGGGACGGCCGTCTGGCGCTTAGGACGTTTCGTCGGCGGGGAGAACCGCGACGGTCATCTCGGGCAGTTCCCCTTCCCAAACTTTGGACAGGACCCGACGGGCGTGCACCGGGATGTTGGCCAAGGTGACCACGAGGTTGGCTTCCGTCGCCTCGGTCACCGCTTGTTTGAGTGCCAGGGCGCCGGTGTAATCGATCCGACCCAGCCCCTGGAGCTCGATCGTGACCGCTACGGCGTCGGGGTGCGCTGCTAGTTCTTCGTTGAGGTGAGTGCCCAGTCCAGGCGCCGAACCGAAGTAGAGGACCCCGTGCGGCACGAGGTGCACGACGGTCCCGACCGTCCAGGACTCGACGTCGAGATGGAGTTCCCGCCAAAGGTGCACGCTGATGCCCATGACGATGCCCACCATGACCGCAAGATCAATTCGAGGAGCCAACGCCAAGGTGAGCAAGAACGTCGATCACGGCGACCATGGCCTGCAAACGTGAGTAGCGCCAGATCTTGAGAATCTGGGGGATCCGAATGAGCTTGTAGACGCCGGCAATCACGATTGCGCCAAGCACGGCGCTTGGAAGCGGTTCGATAATCGCGGCGAACGGGAGAAACAGCAACACGCTGACACCAGCTATCGCGCCGGTGGCCCGGGTTCTGGCTCCGGCCAGGCGTGCTACCGAGCTCCGTGAGAAGGATCCCCCCACCGGGAACGCAGACGAGAAACCGGCCGCAAGGTTCGCAACTCCCTGGCTGATCAACTCACGGTCGGGGTTCCACGCCTGGCGGTCGAGGTTGGCATAGGTCCGTGCAATAGCACTCGGTTCGGCGAACCCGACCAGTGCGATCACAAGGGCGGGCACCAACAGGTCAGCCAGCGAACCCCAGGGCAACGCAGCCGAAAAGGGCGGGAGTCCACCAGGCACGGCACCGATGACGGGTCCATCGAAATTGGTGATCACGGAGTAGCCCAGGCCAACGAGCATTGCCACCAGAACGCCGGGGAAGAGCGGATGTATGTAGCGGGCACCCAGCACGAGGACCAGCGTGACAATTGCCAGGGTGACCGCTCGCCAGTCCCAGACGCCTGCCAGAGCAGAGGCCGCGTCTTGCCACAAGCCTTGTCCGCCCGAAACCGCACCCACAACCTTGGGGAACTGGCTGAGGGTGATGAGAATCGCCGCGGCCGAGGTGAAACCTGCCAGCACCGGTTGAGACATGAGGTAGGCGACCACGCCGCCGCCTATCAGGCCGAGCACCAGCCGGATGACCCCCACCATGACGGCCAATAAGGCGGCCAGCTTCATGTATTCGATCGAGCCGGTCGGAGCACTGAACTGAGCGAGCACCCCGAACGTGAGCAGCGCGGTCATGGCGACCGGTCCGGTCTGTAGATAAGGCGATGAGGCGAAGAAGGCCGCCAGGATGGGCGGGATGGCTGCGGCGAACAGGCCGACATAGGCTGGCATGCCAGCTAGCTCAGCGTACGCCAGCGACTGGGGGACGAGAATCAGCGCCACGCTGATCCCGGCGACTATGTCGTACGGGCTGAACTTGGTCGGTTTGGCCGGCTTCAAAACCTGGCGAGCTTACAACGCCCTACTTGGATAGAGCACACTCATTGCGTCCGACTTCCAGCTCCTTGGCGTCCTGGGGGGTTGGAGTCATTCGACCGAGATTGACCTTGCGAATGTCGTCATAGATGGCCGGCGGGGTACCCAGGTGCGAGACCACGTGCTCGACGAAAGCGTCCTCATCCTCGATCGACACCACGGGATCAAACTCGAGCAGGTCGCCGAGTCGTCTACGGATGGTGCCGTCGACGTTCGACTCGGATCGGCTCGTGTAGTGAGCCGGGCACACCTCGAGGTCGTGATCAAGTGGGCTTAGTTTGTCGTGGATGGTGTGGAAGAGGTCGCGCGCCCATGGTTCCGTTTCGCCACCAAGGTCTGGGCGGCCAACTCCCGACACGAATACTGCGTCGCCGGTCATGAGGAACTTGCCGGCCACCTCGAGCGAGGTCGATCCCGGAGTGTGTCCTGGCGTAGCCACCGATCGTACGACGAGTTCGACCTCGCCGAACGTGAAGGTTTGGCCGTCAACAAGCGGTTCGTACAGGAAGGCAGCGGTCTCGGCGTCCCCTTCAGCGATGTGATAGGTCGCACTGGTGTGCTCTCTGAGGTCGCGGCCGAGAGAGATGTGATCGGCGTGCAGGTGGGTGTCGAATACGTGGGTGAGCGTGGCGTTCATGTCGGCTGCGACCTTCAGATAGGCCTCCATGTTGGCCGCCCCATCGATGACAGCCATCTCGTGACCGCGGGCACCAACCGCATACGACAGGCAAGCCTTGGCCGTCCGGTCGAACTGGATGACGAAGTGGGTGCCGTCGTCGAGCAAAGTGCGGGGGACCAGGGTGGCGGCCCAGGCGTCCATGCCTCCGGCCAGGTTTACCACGTTGGGCTGCTCGAGCATCTCAGCCACCATCTCGGATGAACCTCCGTGAGCGCAAACGACGACGACATCGCGATCGTGCGGCACGGAGACCTTCGAAATATCTTCGAATGCCGTCCAATAGGGGATGTTCACGGTGTCGACCGGCACCTTCCCCTCAATCTTCCATCGATCGAAGGCCTCGGGGGCTCGGACGTCGAGAATGTACGGAGCTGAGTCCGAGTTCTCAATCCGGGTTGCCAATTCGTCAGTCGTCATCGATGCGATCAAGGGAAATGCCTCCTATCTGCGCCGAGGGGGCGTCGTCGCAGATCTATTTGTATTCGAATACGCGCATGTAAGTGTGCCATCGGACGCGTCGGTTCGCAACAGATAGGTTGCCCCTGACCCCGATTAGGGCTTTACCCCTATTGTCTCGGGGGAGGGCGCCGACGATGATGGAGTCATGAAAGATCGCACCCGCACTCCGTTGATCGTCCTGGCAGTGTTGATATTTGCTGCTGTCCTCGGTGGAGCTCTCTTTGGGGCTCTCGCTGAACCCGAAACCTTCGACCCGACCACTCCTGAAGGCGTGGTCCAGAACTACCTCCAAGCCGTTTTCGATGGTGACGAGGCTGCGTCGCTGGCGTTGATGCAACCCGACCTCGCAGATCGGTGTCGGCGGGATTCCACTTCGCTCGATTACCGGACCAACGGCGCAAGAGCGTTCCTGGACGGAACGTCGATTGACGGAGACCGGGCTTCGGTCGCAATAGAAATCCGTCATTCGAGTGATGGCATTGATGAATGGATCGAAAACGAGACGATCTGGCTGGACCGATCCGAATCCAGCTGGCAGATCTCCGAACCCCCGTGGCCGTATTGGGACTGCGTGAAGGAGTAATGACATGAGTTCTATCTTCCTCTTGGTCGCTGCCGCAATTGGCGTCGGCCTGTTCGTCGCCCTTCGGCGTCCTTCTTCCTTGGAAGGAAGTGCCGAACAAGTCGGTTCGACCATCCGTCGCTTGTTCCAGTATGCCCTGCTCTTTGGTGCCGTGATCCTCGTGGCGAGCGGTCTGAGCTCGGTACTCGGTCAAGCCTTGAGTTTCAATGAGATCGCCGGTGACCGAGGCAGTCTGGCGCTTCCTTTGGCTTACCTGGCCGTTGGGCTGCCCGCCGGTCTCTGGTTGGCAGCGTGGGTGCGTCGACAGCACGCCCGCCAGCCCTTGGAAGCTCAGTCGGTGGCCTGGACCCTCTATCTCACGTTCGCGTCCTTGACCTCACTCATCACACTGGTTGTTGCCGCGTTGCGAGTTCTCGAAGGCGCCCTCGGGGCGGAGAGCTACTCGGGCGATGCCCTCGCCCGGATGATTGTTTGGTTCGGCGTGTGGTTCGGCCATTGGGTTTTGACCGGCCGGGCTCCGCGGCAGCAGTCCCTCGTCTGGCATCGGCTGGCCGGGTCGGCCACCGGTCTGGTGATCGGGGCAGTTGGCCTGGGAAACACCATCGCGTCTGGTCTTCGTCAGCTGTTTGACCAGATGTCGGGTGGTTTGGCAGCGACGAATTACTCCTGGACGTGGCGCAACGCGGTGGCGTGGCTGGTGGTCGGCGGGCTCGTCTGGGGCTGGTACTGGCTGTTCAACGCCATGCGTAAGGACGTCACCAGCCGGCCCTTCCAGGGCTATGTCGTCATCGTTGGGGTTCTGTCAGGGTTGATTACCGCGCTCGTGGCGACCTCCGGACTGTTGTACGACGTGCTTGTTTGGTTCCTGGGTGATGCGGAGTCGAGCGCCTGGAAGCAGTTTGAATCCGTGCCAGGGGGAGTGGCGGCACTGGTTACGGGCCTGTGGGTCTGGTGGTATCACCGCACAGTTCTGGCGCCGGTGCGAAGTCAGGGGCGCCTAGAAGTCGATCGGGTGTATGACTACCTCGTCGAAGCCGCAGGACTGATTACCTCAGCGACCGGCGCCACGATTCTGCTGGTCGCTTTCTTCGACACGTTCTCCCGCCAGGGTGAGGTGGCGGGAAGTGCCAGTGGCATCAATCTGGTTCTGGCCGCCGTCACCGCCTTCTTGGTGGGGCTGCCGGTGTGGGGTGTGGTCTGGCGTCGAACTCAGCGCCTGGCCGCTGCTTCCAGTGAGGAAACCAACGCCGTTTCCCGCCGGGCCTACCTGTTCCTACTGATGGGGGTCGGCGGTACGACCGCATTGATCAGCTTGATCTCGGTGTTCTTTTCGGTCTTTCAGTCGCTGCTTGGCGAGACATCCAATCTGCTCCGAGATATCCGGATCCCGCTGGCTTTGGTCATCACCGTGGGGTCGCTGGCGGTGTATCACTGGATGGTCTTCCGCAAGGACCGGTTGACCTTCCCACCCGAGTCGAGCGGCATTCGATCGATCATGCTCGTGGGCGCGAGTGAAGAAGTCGGTAAAGCCGTGGCCCGCCAAACTGGCGCCAAGGTTCAGACAGTTCAACGATCTGACGACGCAGTCGCGTTGGAGTTTGACGAGATAATCGGCGTGCTCAACGGGCACGCGTCCGAACGAGTGCTAGTGGTGGGGACCAGCGCAGGTACGCAGGTGGTTCCGCTCCGGAGTTAGTCGGGCGGGGAACCCTGACTACGAGGCGAGTTCGGAGAGGTTGGCCGGGATCTGTTCGTTCATGACCTCGCGCAGGAGGTCCATGGCTGCGATGATCTTCGGGGATGTGACCGAGTAGTAGACCTTCTGCGCATCTTTGCGAGATTGCACCAAACCTTTTTCGCGCAGTACCGCAAGGTGCTGGGAAACGTTGGCCTGGGGAAGGTCGAGATCGTCGCAGAGGTCCATGACCGCTAGTTCACCGTCGCGTAATGCGTTGATGATGAGCAGGCGCTTCGGGTCGGCAAGACCCTTACAGACGCTGGCGTGCAACTGGGTTAGTTCTGTCTCGATTGCTGACATAGGTATCCATGATGGCACAGATGCCCCAAGAAGAAAACCTTGTGGTCGTGGCAATTGTTCTTGACAACTTCTGGAACAACCATGAATATGCGCATGTTCGCATATGTGTATATGCGTGACCGGAGGAGACTTTCATGACCACGACCGACCTCGAGGATGCGGTAGCGGCGGCAGCTGAAGCTGCCCCGGACGAAACCGTCAAGCAAAAAGAGAAGATGGTGCTGATCGCCGCGTCCGGTGATCTGGACAAAGCCTGGCCCGTCATGATCCTGGCCACCACGGGTGCTGCGTACGGGATGGACGTCACCGTCTTCTTTACGTTCTGGGGCCTCGGTATTCTGAAGCGACCCGATGCGGGACTAACCGGAGACGACTGGCGTCAGAAGATGATGTCGGTATTCAAGAAGGGTTCACCCGACGGCCTTCAGCTTTCAACCATGAACTTTGGCGGAATCGGCGCCAAGCTCATGAAGGATCTGGCGGACGACAAGAAGGTGGCGTCAGTTCAAGAACTGCTCGAACTCGCCCAGGGGATGGGCGTCAAGCTGTGGCCGTGCCAGATGACGATGGACCTGATGGGCCTCGACCTCGACGACATGATCCCAGGACTCGACGACCCGGCCGGCGCCGGTTCGGCCATCTCGCTGATGAAAGAAGCCTCGATCTCGCTCTTCATTTAGAGAGATCCACTCCACGAAGTTTATGAAAGGAACCAAATCCCATGGCTGACAAAGTTGTAGACGCACGAGGCCTTCAGTGCCCGATGCCGGTAATCAAAGTTGCGCAAGGCATCAACGAAATTACCTCTGGACAGACGCTCGAAGTTATTGCCACCGATAACGGCGCGCTGTCGGACATCCCGTCCTGGTCAAAAGATATGGGTCATTCGCTCAAGGAACAGTTCTCGGACGCCGGTGAGCATCACTTCATCATCGAAAAGTCATAGCTAGGTACTTGATTTGCCAGTCCCGTGGAGTGTCCGATCTCCGCGATAGCCTGTCCGTCCGCACTGCAAGGAGTTCTGTTGATTGTCTGTTTCGGTGGTGAAGGAGCGTGAGATATGGCTTCGTCATTGATCAGCACAAGTGCATTGGATGCCACGCCTGCACGGTGGCTTGCAAAACGGAGCACGACGTTCCGCTCGGCGTCAACCGCACCTGGGTCAAGTACGTCGAGAAAGGCGCCTGGCCAGACTCCACCCGGGTGTTCTCGGTCATGCGATGTAACCACTGCACGGATGCTCCGTGCGTCACCATTTGCCCGACCAGGGCCCTGTTCAAGCGGGATAACGGGATCGTCGACTTCAACACCGACTCGTGTATCGGCTGCAAATCGTGCATGCAGGCCTGCCCATACGACGCTCTGTACATAGATCCCCACGAACACACCGCCCAGAAATGTAACTATTGCTCGCATCGGACCGAGATCGGCCTGGAACCGGCCTGTGTCGTGGTCTGCCCCGAACAGGCGATCATCGCGGGAGACCTCGAGGACCCGACGACCAAGATCGCCAATCTGGTTCGAACCGAAAAGACCAGTCAGCGTGCCGTCGAACAGGGAACCCGACCCAACCTGTATTACATGGGAGCCGACGAGGCGAGCCTCGACCCGCTCGCCGCCCAACCCCTGACCCACGGCGGGATCTGGAAAGACAGCGACTCGTTCTTGACCGTCGACCCGACTGCCGACAACCACTCCGCTCACCTCCAGGCCGATAGCGGCGCACCCCCGCGAGTGGTCTACAACGTCGAGCATCCTATGCCGTGGGGTTGGCGGGTCTCTTCATACTTCCTGACCAAAGGGATTGCGGCCGGTTTGGTGCTGGCTGTTGCGATGGCGATGTTGGCCGGGGCGTCGACTGACAATGCTTTCACCGCCTGGGTGGTCCCGTTGGTGGCCGGTCTCTTCCTGGCGCTTACCGGCGTACTCCTGGTCTGGGACTTGAAACGCCCCGACCGGTTCTATTACCTGCTGACTCGTGGAAACCCTGGGTCCTGGCTGGTCAAAGGTGCCTACATCCTCTCGGCCTACGCCGCCCTCATGGGCGTGTGGTTCCTGGCGGGGGTGTTCGGCATGGATTCAATAGTTCAGATCTGTGTCTGGATTGGCGTGCCGCTCGCGCTGGCCTTGTCCGGGTACACCGCCTTCCTGTTCGGTCAGGCGGAGGCTCGCGACCTCTGGCAATCGCCGATGTTGTTGTGGCACATGCTGGCCGGGGCGTTTGCGGTCGGCGGCGGGTTTGCGCTGGTCCTCTCGCTCTTTTTCAGCCTGTCCGAAACGGCCACGACGGCCTTCACCTGGACGATGGTCGGGGGAGCGGCTTCCCTGGGGGCGATTGCCTGGGGTGAACTTGTGTCTCGCCATCCAACTCGCAACATCTCCGAAGCTGTCCACCATATGACCCAGGGTGTGTATCGAACCGAGTGGTGGGTCGGAGGGATTTTGCTCGGCGTGTTCGCCCCGATCGCCTCGGGAGCCCTCGCCATAACCGGCAACGGCAACGTTTCTATCGCCGCACTCGGTGGCCTGGCCGCCTGTGCGGGGATTTGGTTCTCCGATGACGCCATGGTCAAAGCCGGTCAATCGGTCCCACTGTCGTGAAAGGCTTGCTCACATGACAACCGCCAAACGCAATCCGAACGACATACCCCGACTGCTCCCCGGCTCGGAACTAACCAACTTCCCGCCCTCGGACCGGTGGGACGACTGGGAGGAATACGACGCCAAGGCTTGGCCGACCAAGGTCAAGAAGCAGGTGCGTTACGTCCCGACGACTTGTTTCAACTGCGAGTCTGCGTGCGGCTTGTTGGCCGTCATCGACAAGGAAACCGGCGACGTCCGCCGATTTGAAGGCAACCCGGCCCACCCCGGTTCCCGGGGTCGGAACTGCGCCAAGGGACCCGCCACGCTCAATCAGATGTACGACCCGGAGCGAATCCTCTATCCGATGAAGCGAGTCGGAGAACGAGGCAGCGGTGACTGGGAACGAGTCAGCTGGGAAGAAGCCCTCGAGGATATTGCCGGCCGTATGCGCAAGGCGTTGCAGGAAGACCGCAACGACGAAATCATGTATCACGTCGGTCGGCCAGGCGAAGACGGCTTCATGGACCGGACCCTCAAGGCGTGGGACGTCGACGGCCACAACTCACACACCAACATCTGCTCAGCGGGTGCCCGGACCGGGTATGCCATGTGGATGGGCCACGACCGGCCGTCGGCTGACTTTGCCAACGCCCGATTTCATTCTTCTGCTGAGCTCTCACCTGGAAACGGGTCACTATTTCAATCCGCACGCCCAGCGGATCATGGAAGCCAAACAGGCAGGCGCCAAGCTCGCGACGATCGACCCCCGCCTCTCGAACACGGCGGCCATATCCGACATTTGGGTGTCCTCATGGCCGGGGACCGAACCGGCCATGTTGCTGGCGATCGCCAAGCTGCTGCTCGACCGAGATCAGATCAACCGCGACTTCATGAAACGCTGGATGAGCTGGGAACAAACGATGGCCGAACGTCATCCGGACCGTCCCCAGACCTTCGATGAGTTCGTGGAGATTCTCAAAGAGACCTATGTCACGTATACCCCCGAGTGGGCAGCGGAAGAGACCGGCGTGACCGTCGATCGGATTCTCGATATTGCTGCGGGCATCGCCGAAGCCGGAACGAAGTTCGCTTCGCATACCTGGCGCTCGGCCGGGTCGGGAAACCTGGGCGGCTGGCAAACCGCCCGCTGCTTGTGGTTCCTCCACGTGCTGACCGGTTCGATCGGAACCGTAGGCGGAACGGCGCCAAGCGCCTGGGACAAGTTCAAGCCGGCGCACTGGAACACGCCGCCAGCGCACAGCCGCTGGAATGAACTGCTCTGGCCAAAGGAATATCCCTTCGCTCATCATGAGATGTCGTTCCTGTTGCCCTACTTCCTCAAGGAGGGACGCGGCAAGGTCGACGTCTACTTCACCCGGGTGTACAACCCGGTGTGGACCAATCCGGATGGGTTCTCCTGGATCGAGGCGCTAACTGACGAGTCAAAGATCGGCCTGCATGTGGCGATGACCCCCACGTGGTCGGAATCCGCCTGGTACGCCGACTACATCCTGCCGATGGGGGTGGGTTCCGAGCGCCACGACACGCACTCGTATGAGACGCATATGGGCCAGTGGCTCGGGTTCCGTCAACCGGTGCTGCGGGTCAACGCCGAACGTGATGGCAAAGTTGTGAATCGGACGTACGAGACCAACCCCGGAGAAGTCTGGGAGGAAACCGAATTCTGGATAGATCTTTCGTGGAAGGTCGACCCGGACGGTTCGCTCGGAATCAAAAAATGGTTCGCTTCCCCCAACGATCCGGACCGGCCGATCTCGGTTGACGAGTACTACGGGTGGATGTTCGAGAACTCGGTGCCCGGTCTCCCGGACAAGGCGGCTGCCGAGAACATGACGCCCCTCCAGTACATGCGCAAGTACGGCGCCGTAGAAGTCGAGCGAGACATCTACAACGTGCAGGAACGTGCTGTCGAAGCGGACTCGATCGGCGAAGACGGCCTGGCCCGACGCGACGGGAAAGTGGTCGGGGTCAAGGCCGGCGACGAGACCGTCACCGGTTTCGCCTCGCCGACCAAGAAGCTCGAATGGTGGTCCAAGACCATGGACGAATGGGGCTGGAAAGACGAGTCCATCCCGACCTATCTCAAGACGCACGTCTACTGGCGAGATCTCGATCAGGCCGCCGGCCAACGAGTGCTCATTCCCATTTTTCGGTTGCCGACCTTGATTCACACGAGATCGGGAAATGCCAAGTACCTGTACGAGATCAGCCACGGTCATCCGCTCTGGATGAATCCGGTTGATGCGGAAGCTCTCGGTCTTGAATCCGGCCAACTGGTACGGGTCAGCACCGACAACGGCCACTTCGTCATCCGCGTGTGGCGCACCGAGGGGATTCGCCCCGGAGTGGTCGCAGCCAGCCATCACATGGGTCGGTGGCGACTCGACGACGAAAAGGGCAACGAACGCTGGTCTTCGGCGCTCGTCGATATCGACAGCCTGGGCGACGGTAAATGGCGCATGCGTCAGAAGAAGGGCATTGAGCCGTTCACTTCGGCCGATCCTGATTCGGAAAGGATCTGGTGGAAGGACGCCGGGGTCCATCAAAACCTGGCTTTCCCACCGCATCCGGACCCGATATCGGGGATGCACGCCTGGCACCAAATCGTGAACATTGCCCCGGCAGCACCCGGCGATCAGTATGGTGATGTTGTCGTGGACACCAATAAGAGTTTTGCGGTGTACGAGGAATGGTTGAAAAAAACCAAGCCAGGTCCTGGACCTGACGGCACTCGTCGACCAACATGGCTGGCGCGACCTATCAAACCGACGTTGGATGCATATCAAGCCTGAAACCTCATCATTGGCCGCAGAAGCGGCCGCGCAAGAAGCCAAGACCTGGATTGACCTTTCGAACCAGTGGCAAGGCGACGCTCACTTCCACATCTGGGACGATGTTCCTGGCTCCGAATTGGCCGTCATCGCGCTCTATGACCCTGCCAAGGATCTTGGCAGGAGAATGGCGATTTGGTCCTATCCGGTCGCTGAACTGGACTTCTCGGACGTGGCTCGTTTCGCCTCCGGTCTTGCCCAAGCCGAGTCGGACGCCTGGGCAAACGACCAGCCCCATGTTGCGACCCGGGCCTATGCAGAGCGGCGCTTTCTCGTCGGCGACCGCATCTTGCATTGGGCCATCCCGTGGCTTGACGCCATCGAGCGTTCCCACCCGGATCGGGCCGACGATGCAGCGAGTACCAAAGAGAAGCTGCTGGCGATCGGGGACCGGATGCGACCCGCTCCGGCGCTGACCGGGTCAGAGGGTCTCGTGGTTCCTGGCTTTGATGGGTACGGACCTTTGACGCCGGACGTACCTCTTGATGAGTTCTTGCTTTCGTTGTGGTCCGGTTCGCTCCTGACCAAGGCCGACATCGCGTCTTCGCGAAATTCGCACGTCAATCGTCGGTACCTTCACGCCGACTGGTTGAAGGACGCTGAGACACGTTCGGGACTGGCTAATCACTACAACCGGGCGGCGTTGAGGTGGGAGTCCATGGCTGTCGTGCATCTGGGCACGTCTCAGTTATGGCTCGATCTGGCGAGTCGGGCTAGGAACACGGCTCGGTGGATGGCCGCCTGAATCCTCGTTGGGGTAGGCGATCGCCGTTCGAACCGATACCTGGACACGCTGGTGGCGATCAAGGATCGGCATCGGTCCCGTCCGGGCCCGCAGCAAATGACCATCGTTGAGGCGCACAACATACAACTGGTCGTGGCCGAAGAATTCCCGATCGTGGATCGTGGCGTTGCCGTTTTCGGTGGGTGCCAGCGATACTGACTCCGGGCGGACCATTACCGAGACATTGCCGTCGAGGGTGGTTGCGAACGTGCCGATAGGTGTCACGACCTTGCCCTCTTTTGCGACGCCGGGCACGAAGTCGGCATCGCCCACAAAAGCAGCCACGAATCGAGTGCTTGGGTTCAGGTACAGCTCGTCAGGAGTAGCTGCTTGTACGATCGTGCCGTTTTCCATGACGGCGACCACATCGGACAAGGCCAGAGCCTCCTCCTGATCGTGCGTCACGAACACGGCCGTTGTTTCTGCCTCGCGCAGGATGCTTCGCACCTCGCGGCGGACGCGATCTCGCAATGTGGCGTCCAGGTTCGAGAAAGGTTCGTCGAGCAGGATGACGCCCGGACCGGGCGCTAGCGCCCTGGCTAGGGCGACCCGTTGTTGCTGACCACCTGACAACTCGTGGGGCATCCGCGTTCCCAGGCCAGCCAATCCAACCATCTCGATAACTTCGCCGACGCGCGGATCGTCTCGACTGGGGAGGCCGAAAGCGACGTTGGAAGCGACGCTCATATGGGGAAACAGGGCGTAATCCTGGAATACCATGCCAACGTTGCGCTTTTCGGGCAGCACGAATGTTGTTTCATCGACGATCCGCCGGCCGTGGATGTCGATGGTTCCGTGGTCGGGTCGCTCGAATCCAGC
Organism: uncultured Acidimicrobiia bacterium; assembly: GCA_963835515.1. GTDB lineage: Bacteria > Actinomycetota > Acidimicrobiia > Spongiisociales > JAENVV01 > JAENVV01. The sequence continues at coordinate 43,904 of CAWIFX010000009.1, forward strand.
GATGGCTCGTAGGGCGGTTGTCTTGCCGCACCCGGACGGGCCCAGTAACCCGACCAGGTTCCCCTCCCATACGTCGAGGTTGAAGCCCTGCAGGGCCACCGTGTTTCCGTAGGCCTTGTCGAGGCCCCGGACGCGAATCGCGAGTTCTTGGTCAATCATGATCGGATCGTGCGGGTGGCGATGAGGAACATCGGCACCGCCGAGATCGCCAACAGTACCAGTGCGCTGGAACTCGCCCGCGTGTACAGGCCTTCGTTGGCCTGCTGCCAGATCGCCAATGCCAGGGTGTCATACCCGGTGGGTCTGAGTAACAATGTGGCCGGCAGTTCCTTCATAACCGTCAAGAAGACCAGGGCACCTCCTGACGCGATGCCACGTCCGATCAGGGGCACGGTAAGCCGTAGGAACGAGCGCATCTGCCCCACTCCCATTGACCTTCCTGCTTCTTCGATGTGCGGATCGATCTGGCGTAGAGCCGTTTCGACGGCTCCGGATGCCTGAGGCAGGAACAGGACAACGTAGGCGGCGATCAGAACGAACAAACTCTGATAGATAGGTCGGACAAGTGTCACCGTAAAGAACAGGATCGCCACGCCGACAGTGATGTGGGGGAGGGCGTAGACCGCCCAGATCGCCCGTTCCATGAGTCGGCTGGCGCGGGACGGAAACCGCACGAATAGGACTGCGACAGGTATTGCCGCCACGGCGGCCGCCAGCGCGGCGGCCCCGGAGACGGTCACCGAACGAAGCCCCGCCAGTCCGACGTTGGTGAGGGTTTGATCGTTGGCCAGTCCTCGCAACAGCCAGAAGATCAGAACGCTGATGGGAACGATCAGGGCCAGCACCACCAAACCACCCAGGGCGCCTTGGACCGCCCAGGTCGCACCCCGACTCAGTCTGGTTCGTTTGGGTGGTCGGCTCGGCCGCTTCGTGAAGTATTCGGCTCTGCCCCGGGTCCGCTGTTCGATCCACAGGATGATTGCTGCCAGCAGGATCAACACGAGGGCCAGGGTGAGGGCGGGAGTCCGGTCGATTCGCACCGCCCATTGGGCGTAAATCGCTTTCGTGAAAGTGTCGTAGCGCATCAACGAAACCGCTCCGAAGTCAGAGAGTGTGTAGAGCGCCACCAGCAGGCCCGATGCTCCTATCGCCGGGCGCAATTGCCCGACGACCACGAGAAAGAAACCACGGAGCGGGGACTTGCCCAACGACCGGGCGACTTCCTCAAGGGAGGGGTCCATTCGGCGGAGTGCAATGACGCTCACGAGAAAGACGTACGGATAGGTGGTGAGCGAAAGAGCCAGCCACGAACCGAGCAGGCCCTCCAATCTGGGGACCGGCCAGCTCCATAGCTGGGCAAACATTCCGTTGGGGCCGGAAGCGGCCAGGTAGGCGAGCGCTGCCACATACGAAGGAATCACCAGGGGAAGCGCCAGCACGCTCGTCCATAGAGCGGGCATCGGCAATCTGACGCGGGTCACGGCCCAGGCGGCTCCCACCCCGATGGTGGTGGCCGTGGTTGTGACGGCTACTACCAGAACGGTCGTGTTGAATAGCAGCTCGGCGGTCCGTCCTGACCAGATCAAGCCCCATGAAGGCTGCCGGGCAACCTCGATTGTGATGTAAGCAAGGGGAGCGACGACGACGCTCACTACCAGCAGAGAAGTGACCCAGAGCCAACGCGGAGCCTGGTTTGTGCGATGGGTTGCCGTATCCGGGCTCTGGGATTCGGCGTCCCTCGCGATCATGCTCATGTCATACGAGTCCGGCTTCTGTCACGAGCTCGGTTGCTCGATCAAGGAACTCAGCGAGACGCGTGAGGTCAAGGTCAGGGCTGGAAAGCTGGTCGAGGGGCTTCAATCCTTCGAATGCGGCCACGCCCGCGGAGACCGGGTACTCAAAGGTCTCAGTCGCAAAGTAGGACTGCGCTGATTCGGACAGCAGGAACTCGATGAGCGCGGTGGCATCCGCGGTGCGATCACCGGCCGAATTCAGGATCCCGATGCCAGCCGGCATCACGAGCGAACCGGCATCGCCCGCGGTTAGGAAGTGGTTCTTAGCGGTCGTGGTGCCTTGCTCGGCCTGCAGTTGGAGCAGGTAGTAGTGGTTGACAAGACCCAACCCGATTTCTCCTGCATCGGTTGCGGCGACAATCGGCGAATTCTTCGGGAACGGCGTTGGATTGTTTGCCGCGATTGCTTCCAACCACGCACGGGTCTGGTCCTCGCCGTCGATCATGATCATGGCCGCCACGAACGCCAGGAACGACCCGTTTGTCGGGGCAATCCCCAACCCGGCATACTCGGGGTCGGTCAAGTCCCACACGGACTCAGGGAGGGGTCCGGTGATGAGTTCCGGGTTGTACACGACCGTTCTTGCTCTCGCCGAGACACCCACCCAACGTCCCTCGCGGTCCGAGAACTGTGGGTCGACTAGACCGGTGAGTTCGGCGCCGAGCGGCTTCAATAGACCAGCGTTGGCGACCGAACCGATGGATGCCGGGTCTTGTGCGAAGAACACCTGGGCGTTTGACGTATCACCTTCGAGAATCAGCGTGGCGGCAAGTTCGGTCGAATCGCCATATCGAACCTCGACGGCAATACCCGACTCGGCGGTGAATTGCTCGAATAGGGGGCCGACCAGGTCTTCTGACCGGCCGGAATACACCACGAGGGGGTCACCGGATTCAGCGGCGGAACAGGCCGCGCCGAGCAGCGACAACACAAGCACGACTGTCAACGCGCGCACACAGATTCCTTTGGTCGGTGGATCAAAAAGCTAATAAACACTATGGCCGTAGTGCAAATTAGCGAGCAGTCATTTGGGGGTTGATGTGGTTACCCCCAGATTACCGGTAGCCTGTCGCCCATCGTCGATCGCCGGGGAGTCAACATTCAGCGCGTAATCGGAGGCCTGCTTGGCCTCGCACTGTTGCTCGGTGCCTGCACACCAACCGATACGACCACAACCTCTCTGTCGCCTGATCCGGTGGTCGAGACGACCGTTGGCAGTGCGCCCGAAACGTCGCCGCCGCCCACCACGCGCAGTGTTGTTGACTACGAACCCGGCTTTGTCGATGCCAGTTGCGAATTCGCGACGGTGCCCGATCAGAAGCCTCGCTGCGGCTATATGGAAGTACCCGAAAACCGGTCAAGTTCCGGCTCGGCCACAGTGCGCCTTCATGTCGCGATCTTTGAGTCGACGTCGGATAACCCCCAGCCGGACCCCGTCGTGTACCTCGAAGGTGGTCCGGGCGGCGATGCTCTCGAGACCGTCCAGTATTCGTTCGAAGACAACTTCGCTCCGTTCCTGGCCGAACGAGATGTGATCATTTTTGACCAGCGGGGGACAGGGTTCTCCCAGCCGTCGCTGGCGTGCCAGGAGGTCGAGGACTTAACGGTCGAGTATCTCGACGCCATCCTTGAACCAGCTGAGAGTCTTGAGATCGAACTGAACGCCGAACGAGCTTGCCACGACCGACTGGCTAGCGAAGGGGTCGACTTCACCGCCTACAACTCAGCTGAATCGGCTGCCGACGTTGCCGACTTGCGCAAGGTACTCGGATACGACGAATGGAACCTCTACGGCATCTCCTACGGAACCAAGCTGGCCCTCACGGTGATGCGGGACCACCCGGAAGGCGTGCGAAGCGTGGTCCTCGACTCGGTTTATCCGCCCGAACGAGACCTGATTACCGAGATCCCGGCCAACTTCGCCAGGGCTCTTGACGAGTTCTTTATGGCATGCGAGACGGATCCCGACTGTGCCACCGACTATCCCAACCTTGAAGCTCGATTCTTCGCGCTCGTTGATGAGCTGAACGCGGTTCCGATCATGGTGGAGATCAGTGATGCGCTGACGCTGGAGCGCTACGACGCGGCGATTGACGGTGACGGTCTGATGGGAACGATGTTCCAGGCTTTGTACTCCCTCGACGCCATTCGCTATCTGCCGCGCATGATCACCGATCTTGAGCAAGGAAAGTCCTTTGTGCTTGGCCTTCTGGTTTCGAACTCGGTTACCAACCGATCCTTCCTATCGAGCGGGTACTACTCCGTAGTGCAATGTCGTGAAGAGGTGCCGTTCTCCGATCCGGCTTCTGCTCAATCCGCCAGCGATGCTCATCCGGAGTTTGACAACTACTTCGATGCTTCGTTTACCTACGAAGCATGTGAGATTTGGGAGACGGGCACGGCCAACGAGATCGAAAATGAGGCGGTAGTGAGCGACATTCCCACGTTCGTGACAACCGGTCTGTACGACCCGATCACGCCACCGGAATGGGGGGCGGGCGTCGCCGACGGAGCTCACGAACGCGTACTACCGGGATTTCCTGGTCGGCCACGCTGCCACTGCCACCGAACCGTGCGCACAGACGTTGATGCTGGCCTTCATCGATGATCCGTCGACTGAGCCAACCGACGAGTGCCTCGACGAGACCGGTCCTCCCGGTATTTCTCAATCCGGCGAATGCGACCGGTCCGTCCGGGTACGTCGAAGAACCATTGGAGGGGATGAACGGTGCGACCACGGCTCGACCCGAAGACTGGGAAGAGGTGAACGACGGGGTATGGGCACGCGGACAGACCGATCTCGATACGACGGTGGTCTTGACCCTCGGCGTCCGTTCGAGCGGCTGCCTCGGCGTCACGTTCGGAGCGGACGTCCTGCTGAATGTGCTGAGTGCGCAGTTCGGTCTGGATACGAATTCGAGCACGTCGTACTCATCGAATGGGATCGACTGGAATATCGTCGACGGGGACTTCAACGGAGCTCCGGTCAAAGCGGCTGCCGGCGAAGCGTCAGGTGGCGCCATCGCGGTCATCTTCATCTACGATCCGGCCGAATCGGCTCTCTGGGAGACGGTAATTCTCGACATTCTTGATCGAACCCGTGGCTAGACGGACCACTAGCGGCTGGTTCCGGCGACCGAACCGGATTCGGGGGCATCGGCGAACTGAACGGCGCAGATCGCTCGACGATCGCCTTCCTTCCACGATGAGGGCGACGGATAGAGCACCCCGAGGTCCAATTCCGAGGTGTCAGGGTCGATGCCGACGAATTGTGTGAACTGTTCGATGCACGCGGTGTTCGCCCAGGCCTCGAGGTCGGTGGCGCCGGGGTAGTCCTTGTCCCCGGTCCAATCGGCGGCTCCGACGACCTCACCGTCGTGGGCCACCGCGCACGGAGTGTCTGAAAAGGTTCCGGGACCTTCAATGACGAAGCAGGTTCCCGCTGTGAAGTCGTTGATGGCTGGCAAGTTCGAGAACCCGCCGAAGATGCGGGGGTACAGGCCGATACCGATGACCAACAAGAAGGCGAGTAGCGCCACCCCTCCGGCGATTTCCTTGATCGGAAGCGGGCTCTTCTTTGGGAGAGTTTCTGACCCGGCCGGGCGTCCAGTCACGGGGCCCCGGCCGGTCATGGTCGCCGGAGTCGGGACCGGGACGTCCCGGGTGATGGTGGGTGGGGTCGGCGCAGGACCCGCCGCGAACGGGTCGGCAGCTAGGGCGAGGGTTGCCCCACAGCTCGGGCAAGTGGGTTCGGTTGTGGTGGTACCGCAGGTGCCGCAGTTCGTCGGTAACTCCCGGTTCAGTCAGTAAACGGTAGTCAACGTCAGACCGCTGGACGCGCCACCAGAAGTGGGATCTCCAACTCGCCAGGTTCGAGACCGCCATGCATGCCGATCAGACGGTTGTCCATGTAGCTCGTGAGGAGCAGGTAGCCCGGGTCGGGGAGCAGTACCCCGTCAGGAAGTCGCTGCTCCAGTTCGGGGTGGGGAGTACCGTCGCCGAGCCAAGCCCGGAGCTGCTCTTTAGGGACCCAGGTGGCAGGAAATGATGCCAGGGTGCTCGGGACGTGTGTGGTCTTACCGGTGTTCGTCTTCACGTACACGGCGCGCGGCTCTCCGTAGATCGTAAGCCCGTCGGTTGGCAACTCGAGTTTGTGATCTTCTGCGTAGTCGAGGTGCCCGTGGTCGGCAGTACCGACCATCACGGCGGGGGCGGGAAGCCGGGTGGCGATCGTCTGCCAGATCGAATTGGCCGTGCGGATGGCGCGACCGTAATCGTCCGACTTCTGGCCGGCCACGTGAGCGGCCACGTCGACGTGCGGGACGTACGTGAAGATCAGACGCCCCGGCTCGGAAGCGAGTTGGGTGGTCGCATCAACAATGTCCGCGTCGTTCCAGACGCTCTCATAGCGGGCGCCTCGATACAGCGCCCGGGTTAGCGGAGTCCTCTCAAAGGCACCTGGTTGTACACAAATCGGCTCGATCCCGGCTGCGCTCAGGCGTTCCCAGAGGTTGGGTGCCGGAAGAAGCTGGCTGGTGTCGGCTTCGATCGGGATGCCGCCCGGGGTGGTCCACTTGAGCATGTTGACCACGCCGTGATCGGGCAGGTTCATCAGATAGCCGATGATTCCGTGTTGGCTGGCAGTCATCCCGGTGGCAATCGAGGAGAGGCTGACCGTCGTCGTTGACGGAAACGGGGCGTCGATCGTCGCCACATTCGCACTGGCCAGATCGCTGGCGTGCTCATGATCAAGCTGGTGGGCGCCCAGTCCGTCGAACAGGACGACTACGTAAGTCTCGGCCTCAGGGATCCGTTCGGCAAGGTCCGCATCGAGGCGGGGCGCCTCACAGCTGCCCGTCATCCGATGTTCGAGTTCGGCAATGACGTTGACCAGGGAGCGGCCGTGGAGGCGGGGGGGACGCATACGGGCGAGCCTAACCTCGCAATTCTCCCAAGCTCACCAGCGTTTCTCTGACGACCGTTTCCAGGCAAGCAGCCGGATCGGTCCAAGCCTCCTCGCCAAATCGCTCAAGCAGCGAGATGACGTTCGAGCCGCCAGACGACGCCGACCCGGCAATGATCACCAACGCTTTTCCGGCGCCTTCAGACAGTGCCACGACCCCGCCCACGGCTTTTCCCTGGTTGGAGGTCTCATCGAACCTGCCCTCGCCTGTCACAATCAGATCGGCTTCGTTGATCCGAGCAGCCAGGCCGAGATGGTCAGCGATTACTTCGAAGCCCGGCTTGAGTTCGGCGCCCAGGCTGACCAAACCGCCGGCCAGGCCGCCAGCGGCACCGGAGCCGGGGACCAGGTCGACGTCAAAGTCCGACAGCCAGTTCTCCCGCATGGCCATGAGGCGGGCAGTGAGTTCCTGCACTTGCACGGGCGAAGCTCCCTTCTGCGGCCCGAACACTTCAGCTGCCCGAGTAAACGCAGTGGACACATCGCACAAGACGGTGACGGGCACCGGTAGCCGGCCGTCAACGAGCACCGGTCTGAGTGCGTCAACGGCTCCTCGTCCGCCGTCGGTGGTGGCTGACCCGCCAACGCCGAGGAGGATCCGTACAGCTCCCGCTTCGATCGCCGCGGCGATCAGCTGGCCCGTTCCGAACGTCGTGGCGGTTACCGGATCCTGCCGCTCGTTGCCAACGACGAGTCCGGAGGCGGTGGCCATCTCGATGATCGCCACCCGGTCGACCAACCGCCACCCAGCTGTCAGTTCCCCACCATGAGGGCCTGTGACGATCGTGCTTCGATTCGGGCCACCGAACGCTTCGAGGGTTCCGTCACCGCCGTCGGCGATCGGGCACGGGTCGCACTCATGACCGGCGGCGCCACGACAAACCGCCGCAGAAGCTTCGGATGCAGACAGTGTCCCCTTGAACTTGTCCATCGCTGCGAGAATTCGCATCAATCACCTTCTGGGACCGAGAAGTTTGGGCCTCCATCTCAGGACCCTATACTTGCGCCCGTCTTCGTGTTTTCGACGCGGTGTTGAGTCAGCTGACAGAGGTTGGAGCAAGTGGAGTACTTCGAGCAGTACATAACAGTTGGCGCCTTCGCTGCATTTGGTGCTGTGCTCGTTGCTGCGACGCTCGTGATCACCTGGTTGATCCGTCCGAAGAACCCCACCCCCACCAAACTGCTGACCTATGAGTGCGGCGTCGATCCCGTCGGATCGGGCTGGAGCCAGTCCCAGGTGCGGTATTACGCCTACGGTCTGTTGTTTGTGATCTTCGACGTCGAGGCGGTGTTCATCTTCCCCTGGGCAATCCGACTGGAAGAACTCGGCACCTTCGGGCTTGTCGAAATGTTGATCTTCATCTGGATTCTGGTGATGGGTCTCGTCTTCGCGATCCGAAAAGGGGTGCTCAAGTGGGAGTAGTCGAGAAGTTCGGCATCCCCAAGCCGATCAGTTCGTTGCTGAACTGGTCCCGCAAATACTCCCTCTGGATGTTCCAATTCGGGCTGGCTTGCTGCGCCGTCGAGATGATCGCCGCCGCCGGTCCCCGCTATGACATGATGCGATTCGGCATCATCCCCTTCCCTGCCTCACCCCGCCAGGCCGACTTGATGATCGTGGCGGGCACGGTCACCGACAAGATGGCCCCGGCAGTCCGGCGTCTGTACGACCAGATGCCAGACCCGAAGTACGTCATCTCGATGGGTTCTTGCGCGAACTGTGGCGGTCCCTACTGGGACTCTTATTCGGTCACGAAAGGCGTCGACCAGATCATCCCCGTGGACGTATATGTTCCGGGATGCCCGCCCCGCCCCGAGGCGCTCATGGACGGCATCGTGATGCTGCAGAAGAAGATTCAGGCAGAAGACATGCGAGAGAAGTGGATGGAACGTGACCGCGAGCCCGTCTGATACCACCGCAACCGAGGAAGCGACCGGGCCGAGCGCCCTGGACGCGTATGCCGAATCGGTCGCGAAGTCGGTTGGTGCGTTGAGCTGGTCGACCAACTTCGACACGGTTAAAGTCCTCGTCGCCACCGACAAGTGGACCAGTTCCCTGCGCACTGCCAAGACTGAACTCGGCCTCATCTTCTTTTCGTTTCTCAGTGCCATCCATTGGTCGAACGACGTCGAAGTCGGCGATGCGCCAACCGAACCGGTCGACGAGCGGCTGGAAGTGTTGGCAGCCGTCGGCGACCTCATCGAGGGTCACTTGGTCCACTTCTCAACGTCGCTTCCTGTCAACGGAGCCGCTCTCGCCACGCTCACGGGGGTCTATGCGGGCGCCAACTGGCACGAGCGGGAAGCGGCCGAAATGTTCGCCATTGATTTTGTTGGCCATCCGAACCTCGAAAAGCTCTACCTGCCGAGCGAATTTGAAGGGCATCCGCTTCGCAAGTCGTTCCCATTGTTGAGCCGCGAAGTGAAGCCGTGGCCAGGGAAGGTCGACGTCGAAGGTATGCCGGAGACGGACGACGCGACACAAGATCCTGCAGCCGAGACCATGCCGTCGGGCGTCAGCACAGAAAACCCAGGCAAATGACGATCGAACAGGAAGCTCTCAAACACTTCTCCGAAGTCAGCGTGGCGGTCGAATTACAGACGCCCGATATGACGCTGAACATCGGCCCACAGCATCCGTCCACCCACGGGGTGCTCAGGATCGTTGCCAAAGTCGACGGCGAGCGAGTCTCTGATGTCACGCCGGTCATCGGTTACATGCATCGTGGCTACGAGAAGATCGCCGAAGTCCGCACCTACCCGCAGATCACCGCGCTGGTCAACCGTATTGACTGGGTCTCGGGATTCGCCAACGAGATACCGTTCATCGCGGCCGCCGAAAAACTCATGGACATCGAAGTTCCCGAGCGGGCCAGGTACATCCGAATGATTCTCACCGAGATGGCCCGTATTTCCAGCCATCTCATGTTCATGGCTTCCTATCCGCTTGAACTCGGAGCCACCACACCGCTGATGTTCGCACTACGCGAGCGGGAGCGAGTCCTCGATCTCATCGAGTCGGTGACCGGTGGACGTTTCCACCCCAACTTCAACCGTATTGGCGGCGTACAACCAAACGCCGGTGCCGGTCCGACTCAGAAGAAGGCTATTCAGGATTTGCCTCGTGGTTTCCTGCAGGGAGCCCGCGACGCGATGGACAGCCTGCTCAAGACCTGCGTCGAGTTCGACGAACTGGTCACCGGCAACGAGATCTTCCTGGCCCGGTGCAAAGGGGTAGGCATCATGTCGCCGGAACTCGCCGCCGATTTCGGGGTGTCGGGACCGAACCTACGAGCCTCAGGGGTGGCCTTCGATCTGCGCAAGCACACCGACTACCTGCCCTATGACAAAGTTCAGTTCGAGGTAGCGACGGGAACGGTGGGCGATTCACTCGACCGCTGGCTGGTACGACTCGAAGAGATTCGTCAATCTGCCTATATCGTCCAGCAGGCCGTTGATCAGATTCCGTCGGGACCACTCCAGGCCAAGGTCCCCAAGATCATCAAGGTGCCGAAGGGCGAAGTGTACGTCCGGGCCGAGAACCCCAAAGGCGAAATGGGCTACTACCTCGTTTCCGAAGGCGGCCAGGGACCGTACCGCCTCAAGATTCGCTCCGCCTCGTACTCGAATATCTCTGTCATCCCCATCCTTCTCGAAGGCGTCCTCGTCCCCGACATCATCGCCATCATGGGAAGCTTCGACTTTGTGTTGGGAGACGTTGACCGATGAAGCCAAATGAAATTTGTCTTCATCGGTTCAGCAGTTCGATGCAATCGAACTGCACATCACGCCAAGTAGGAAAACCCTTGCCCTCCCCGCACTCGTCGGTCCCCCCAGGGCCGAAGGCCCGCCCGGGGGGAAGGTTCCTGCGGGCCGGAGGCCCGGAGGTAGGGGGGCTCGTTCTCCTCTCCGAGCATGCAATATCCTCCCAGCCAGCGACCACGCTCGTTCCTCGCTCCGAGCACTCAATAACGGCCGAGCATGCGGGTAAGACAGCATGATTGATACTTTGGTGGAATTCTTTCAGGGGAACTTCTGGGCGCTGACCGCGGTCAAGTTGGTGGCCATCGTCACGTTGATTCCGGTATCGGGACTGGCGATCGGGTTCGCCGAACTGAAGCTGTCGGCCAAGATGCAGAACCGGGTCGGACCCTACTTTGCAGGCGGTCGATGGGGCTGGGCTCAGCTACTCGCAGACGGCATGAAGTTCATCCAAAAGGAAGACATTATTCCGGCCGACGCCGACCGACCGGTCTTCCGTTGGGCACCGGCCTTGGTGATGGTTTCGACGGTTGGATTGTTTGTCGTCATCCCTTTCTGGGATGGGGGAGCGGTCGCCAACCTCGACATCGGCATCTTCTATGTACTCGCCATCTCCTCGCTCAGCACGGTTGGCATCTTGATGGCCGGTTGGTCATCGGCCAACAAATACTCCCTGATGGGTGGCCTGCGGGCGGCCGGTCAGCTCATTGCCTACGAGCTCCCGATGGTCCTGGCGGTCATCGGCGTCGTAATCATGGCCGGCACCATGTCCCTCAGTGGGATCGTGCAAGCCCAAGCCGACTTCGCTCTGTTCGGTTGGTCAGGGTTCGGTGGCCAGCCAATCGCCAACTTCATCTCCCCGTATTTCATTCTCCAGTTTGTTGGCTTCGTCATCTTCTTCATCTCGGCCCTTGCCGAAATGAGCCGTATTCCGTTCGACATGCCCATTGCCGAATCCGAACTCGTTACCGGTTACCTCACCGAATACACCGGATTCCGATTCCTGTTTTTCTTCCTGGCTGAGTTCGCCAACATGTTCACGATGGCTGCCATCGCCGCCACCCTGTTCCTCGGCGGCTACCTGGGACCCTTCGTCGATACGGTCCCATGGCTCGGCCCGGTCTATCTCGTGACCAAGATCTCGGTACTGGCATTTCTCATGATCTGGTTCAGGTGGACCTTCCCTCGTTTTCGTGAGGACCAACTGCAAAGCGTCGCCTGGAAGGTCCTCGTGCCATTGGGACTTGCCAACATCGTCGCGACGGCCATATTCAAGGTGGTGATGTAGCCATGGCCATGCCGAAACTGTTGGGAAGCGGCCTGGCCACGGGCCTGCGGGTGACATTCGTCACGATGATCAAGACGTTGATCTCGTCGGTCCGGACCCCGAGCAGCTCATGGATTCTCGGGTTCGACGAATCGTTGGCCACGGTGAACTACCCCCGCTACAAGGAAGATCCGGTCCCTCGAGCGCGTGGCGTCATCGCCCTCGACCAGGAAGCCTGCACATCGTGCATGCTGTGTGCCCGGTCATGCCCCGACTGGTGCATTTACATCGAAGCTCATAAAGAGGAAAAGCCACCATCGAAGCCTGGGGGGCGTCCTCGTGCCCGGGCCGAACTCGACCGCTTCGACATTGACTATGCGCTGTGCATGTACTGCGGAATCTGTGTTGAGGTTTGCCCGTTTGATGCTTTGTTCTGGACTCCGGAGTACGAATACTCGGAGTACAACATGGGAGCCATGCTCCACGACAAGGACCGCCTCCAGGACTGGCTCGTCACCGTCCCGGCCAACCCCCCGTTGGAGTCCTAGATGATGGATTTCACGGAACCGGTCACGTGGGTGGCGTCCATTCTCGGTCTGGCGATTGCCTTCTCGGGTTTCCTGGTGGTTACGTCCAAGAACCTGATCCACGCCGCGCTTGGCCTCGTCGGAGCGTTGGGCGCTACCGCCGGGTTGTTCCTCGTCCTCTCAGCCGAGTTCGTCGCCTGGGTACTCGTTTTGGTCTACATCGGCGCCGTCATCGTGCTGTTCCTCTTCGGCATCATGATCACGAGGGCACCGGTTGGCTACGACGTCGATCTGGATAACGATCGCAAACTCATCGCGGCGATCGGCGCCGGATCACTCTTCGTCCTCACCTCCTTTGCGGCCCTCGACTCCTCAAGTATGAGGGCGGTGAGATCGCCGTTGCGATGATGGCTTTCGTCTTCGGGTACGGCCTGCTGCTCTGGCTGGACACGATTCGTAATCACACCGTTTTTGAGAAGGCCATCAGAGATCGGCCGAATCGGCGACGGCATGGTCCTTGAGTGGGGATGGGTGGTCGACGGCCTTTCGTCGATGATGTATTTCGTCGTAGGCACTGTCGGCCTTCTCGTGTTTATCTACGCCCTCGGCTACATGAAGGGGGAGCGCCGCAACACGTTCTTCTACGCCTCGTTCAGCCTGTTTGCCGGTGCCATGTTGGTGCTGGTGGCGTCAGCCAACCTGGCCCAGTTGATTGTCGGATGGGAACTGGTCGGCGTCGCCTCCTATCTACTCATCGGCCACTACTGGGAAGACAAAGCGAACTCGTCGGCCGGCATGAAGGCCTTCTTCACGAACAAGGTCGCCGACGTCGGTCTGATCATCGGTGCGCTAGCCCTGTCGGTGTCGGTCGGGTCGTTCCGCATCAAAGATATCCTCGATGTTGCCACCCACCAGGGTGATGCCCTTGGCGCCCCGTTCTTCGGGTCAACGGTCGCCGTGGCCGGGGCTCTGCTGCTCTTCTTCGGAGCGATGGGCAAGTCTGCGCAGTTCCCGCTACACATCTGGCTGCCCGACGCCATGGCCGGCCCCACGCCCGTTTCAGCCCTCATGCACGCGGCGACGATGGTTACCGCCGGCATCTACCTGATGGCTCGCATGTTCCCGTTGTATCAGGAGATGGCCACTGCCGCCCGTCCGATCATGATCGCGGTTGGTGCAGCCACCCTTTTCCTAACCGGACTCATCGCCCTCGTTCAAGACGACATCAAGAAGGTCCTGGCCTATTCGACCGTCAGTCAGCTTGGCTACATGATGGTGGCGATTGCGGCTGGCGGGTACACCGCCGCCGTGTTCCACCTGTTTACCCATGCCTTCTTCAAGGCGTTGTTGTTCCTTGGCGCCGGATCGGTGATTCACGGGGTCCATTCGAACAACATGTCTGACATGGGCGGGCTTCGCAAATACATGCCGCGCACCTTCTGGACCTTCATCATCGGCTCCGGTGCTCTGGCGGGCATCATCCCCCTGGCCGGGTTCTTCTCGAAGGACGAGATCCTCGGCACGCTCGATTACGGCGGCTACACGGCTGTTCTGTGGATCGCGATTGCGGGTGCTTTCGTGACTGCTTTCTACATGACCAGGGCCGTCGCCCTCACGTTCTTCGGTGAGTACAAGGGTCATGGCCATCCCCACGAGTCCGAAGGTCTGATGACCGTCCCCCTCATGGTCCTGGCGTTTTTCTCCATCGTGGCCGGCTTTGTCAACATGCCAGGGTTCAAGTTCGGGGAAAGCATTGTTTTGCGATACACCGGCTTCACCGAATGGCTGGCCACTCGCGACTTCTCGCCATTAGGCGATCATCACCCCGAATCCCTTGAGTGGAGCCTGGCGTTATTCGGCACGATCGCCGCGGTGGGCGGCATTGCCCTTGGTTGGATGTTCTTCGGCAAAGACGCCGAGACGCAGCAAGAACGAGACACCGTTTCGATTCCGGTCCTCTATCCGCTTCTGCGGGCCAAGTATTACCTCGACGACGTTGCCCTTGCCCTGGTCGGCGTCATCAAGGGACCGGCGGCCCGCTTCGTCGACTGGACCAACACCTACGTGTTCGACACAGTTGTGAACTCGTTCGGATTCGCAGCGGGTTGGCTCGGCAAGTTCGTTTACAACGTCGCCGATCAAGGAGTCATCGATGGAGTATTCAACGGTTCAGCCGGCATCGCGTCCGCGGCCGGCGGATGGCTTAGAAAGATCCAAACCGGCAAGATCCAGCAGTACGCCGGTGCCCTCGTGGTTGGCGCGGTAGCGCTCGTCGTCGGCTTCGTACTTTTCAACATCAACTGATACACAGGAGGACCCACAATCATGGAGCTTTTGGACAACGGAACAGTCCTTAGCCTCATCACGTTCTTGCCGCTGGTCGGTGCCCTTGTCGTGGGTGTGATTCCCCGGGCGCGAGAAGAGGCAATCAAGTGGGCGGCTCTGCTTACGGCTCTGGTCGTGGGCGTCCTCTCAGTGGTGATGGCAGTGCAATTCGACTACGGCTCCTCAGCCAAGTTCCAGCTGGGAACGGATCTTCCGTGGATCGAATCAATCGGCTCCAACTTCCACATCGGGGTCGACGGCATCTCCCTGCCAATGGTCGTTTTATCGGCAATCATCACGATTCTGGCGATCATCTACTCATGGGATCACTGGGAAGAGCCTCGCAACCCGAAGGCCTTCCTTATTCTCATCTTGTTGCTTGAGACCGGCATGAACGGCACCTTTGTGGCGCTTGACCTGATCTTGTTCTTCATCTTCTTCGAGTTGGTGTTGCTGCCGATGTACTTCATGATCGGCATTTGGGGTGACAAGACCCAGAACCATCGCTCTGTTCAACCTCACGACCGAGACCCGGCTGTACGCGTCGATCAAGTTCTTCTTGTTCACGTTGTTCGGTTCGGCGTTCATGCTCCTGTCGTTCCTGGGGCTCTACTTCAACTCGGGTGATGCGGGAAGCCGAACGTTCGATATTCCGAAGCTCATCGAAATGGCCCCACAACTGTCGGCCCTGCCGATTGCCGGGTGGTTGTTTGCCGGAATGTTCCTCGGATTCGCAGTAAAGGTGCCGATGTGGCCATTCCACACCTGGCTACCCGATGCCCACACCGCCGCCCCAACTGTCGGCTCGGTCCTGCTGGCGGCCATTCTTCTGAAGCTCGGGTCGTACGGATTTATCCGTATCGCCCTGCCGATCCTTCCTGAGCAAGCCATGCAATGGGCTCCGACGATCGCCATCTTGGCGGTTATTGGCATTATCTACGGTTCGCTCGCATGTCTTGCCCAAACCGACATGAAGCGTCTGATTGCGTTCTCCTCGGTCGGTCATATGGGCTTCGTCATGCTCGGCATCTCGACGCTTACCGAAGCGGGCATCAACGCCGCCATAATTGGCATGGTGGCGCATGGAATCATTACCGGCATGCTCTTCTTCGTGGCCGGATCAATGCACCACCGCTATCACACCCGCGACATGGCCCGCCTGGGTGGCAACGCCACGCTGATGCCAAAAATGGGCTTCATCCTCGGTTTCATCGCGATGGCGTCGCTCGGGTTGCCTGGCCTCGCCGGCTTCTGGGGTGAGTTTATGGCTCTGCTCGGTGCGTTCAAGCCGGCTGCCGGGCTTCCGGTCGGCCTATTCCAGACGGCCATGGTCATCGGTGCCATCGGGACGGTTCTGACGGCCGGATACCTGCTCTGGATGTTGCAGAAGGTCAACCTCGGCGAACCAAATGAGGAGTGGGCCGGTCACGAGTTCCACGACGTCGACCGGTACGAGATGGCTGCCTGGGTTCCGTTGCTGATCGCAACGGTAGCGATCGGCGTATATCCGAAGATCGTGCTCGGCTCGACGAATGGCGCCGTCAAAGAACTCGTATCTACCCTCCTCGAGAACCTGGCATAACGGATGGGACCGACGCTCGACTACCTGGCACTCGCGCCGGAGCTTGCTCTGGCTGCGACGGTGATGGCGGTACTCACCGCCGACATCGTGCTGCCGCACGCCCAGAAGTACTGGACGGCGGTATTGTCGGTTCTCGGTCTTACGATCACCGCACTGCCCATTGCTTTTCTCCTTCTGAGTGATGAGGGATCCCGTTCGATGCTCGACGGGTCCTATGTGGTTGACGATTTTTCGCTGATACTCAAAGGCCTGTTTGTCATTGCTGGTTACATCGTCGTGCTCATGTCCGTGAGCTATATCGAGTCGGACCGGTACTACCAGGGCGAGTACTACTTCCTCCTACTTGCGTCGATCCTCGGATCGGTGGTTATGGCATCGGCCCGCGATCTGATCCTGCTGTTTGTGGGTCTGGAACTGGTCTCCGGTCCGCTGTTCCTGCTGGCCGGTTGGCGTAAGGGCGACGTGAAATCCAACGAGGCGTCGCTGAAGTTCTATCTGCTTGGCGTACTGTCCGCAGCGATCCTGCTCTACGGCATGTCGTTCCTCTACGGCCTGACCGGAACGGTCGACTTCGACGGGATTCGTGAGGCGTCCGTCGGACTATCGGAGACACCCGCCTTCATCATGGCGATCTTGTTCATCATGGTCGGCTTTGCCTTCAAGATATCGGCGGTCCCTTTCCATTTCTGGGCGCCCGACACCTATGAGGGCGCACCGACCCCGGTGACCGCGTATATGTCGGTCAGTTCGAAAGCGGCCGGGTTCGTCGGCATGCTGATTGTGACCTATGTGGCGTTCCCAGGAGCATCCAACATCTGGGGTCCGGCCCTGTGGATCATGGCGGCGCTCACCATGACGCTCGGAAACCTCACCGCGCTCCGGCAAACCAACATCGTCCGTCTCCTCGCGTACTCGTCCATTGCTCAGGCCGGGTTTATGCTCGTGCCATTCGCAGTGGCCGGGGTGAGTTCGGATCCCGGCGCCATCTCCGCGGCGTTCAGCGCGACCGTTACTTACATTGCGATATACACGTTCATGAACCTCGGCGCCTTCGCGGTCGTCATTGCCGGAGCCAGGTATACCCGGTCGGGCGATATCGACCGGTGGGCCGGCCTTGGCACCTATCAGCCGAGCGTTGCGCTTTTCGGGCTTATCTTCTTCCTGTCCCTGGCTGGCATCCCGCCGCTGGCCGGTTGGTACGCCAAACTGGTCATGTTCTCGGCTGCCATCGGTGGTGGGTCAATCTGGACTGCGGTACTGGCAGCGATCGCCGCATTGAACGCCGTCGTGGCTTTCTACTACTACAGCGCGTGTAGTAAAAGCGATGTGGTTCGACCCGGTACCGGAAGGTCTGGTGCCAGGAAAGCCACAACAGAGCCGGTCCCTCCAACTGGCCATGGTTATCGCCGGGATGTTCGTGATCGTCGCCGGCATCTACCCGTCGATTTCGGCGTACTTTGGCGATACGGTCGCCAGCATTATCACTGGCGGATAACGCCCAATTCAGCGGTTCCCAGGGTCATTAGGGTACGTCCATGGATCAACAGGCAGCAGCGATCATTGTGGCTGGAGGGTCCGGCACCCGTTTTGGTGGGCCGGTAAACAAGGTCTATCGCGACCTCGACGGAAAACCGGTTCTGAGGTGGTCGCTCGAAACGCTGGCCTCCCTGGTTGGGCACGTTGTGGTGGTATCCAGACCGTCCGACGCCGAGCTCTTGGCTCCGGTAGTGGCCGGCCTGGTGGTGGTGCATGCCGAAGGTGGCCCATCGAGGACCGCATCCGAGCGATCGGGCCTCGAAGCGCTCCGCACCCGGATTGAACGAGGAGACGTCGACGTCGTTGCCATTCATGACGGCGCCCGCCCGTTCGTGAGAGAGGCGTTGGTGAGCGAACTCATCCAGACCGCCCGTCTCGTCGGGGGAGCGTTGCCGGGGTTCCCGACCTCGGAAGCTTCTGGTGCCCAGGATGGTTCGGCGACCTACGAGCTACCGGGCCATGGGCGGGTGTCCGTTCAGACCCCGCAGGTGTTCCGAGCAGCTGAGCTGCTGAAGGCATTCGACGATGCTCCCGCTTTTGAAGCCGCCGATACCGCTTCGCTGATACGAGAGCACAGCGATTTGGAGATTGCTCTGGTTCTCGCCGATGCCACGAACCGCAAGATCACCTTCCCAGACGACCTGGATTGAAGAAAACCTCTGGTTTCCGGGCATCGCCCAGGTGGCTTTTCCGATAGGCTCGGCGACATGGATGGGATCGGTTATGTAATCGCAGCAATTGTCATCCTGCTCGTACTCGTCGGCTGGATTTACAACGGACTCGTCCGGGCCCGAAACCGGGTCGATAACGCTTGGAGTCAAGTCGATGTGCAGTTACGGCGCCGATACGACCTGATCCCGAACCTGGTCGAAACGGTCAAGGGTTATGCCAGTCACGAGAAGGCCA
>CAWIFX010000010.1:0-97648 GCA_963835515.1 uncultured Acidimicrobiia bacterium
CATTCGAAGCCGTGACACAAGCACGGGCCGCATCGCAGTCCGCCACCACAGTGGAGAGCCAGGCCCAAGCCGAAAACATGTTGACCGGAGCCCTCCGGCAGCTCTTTGCCCTGGCTGAGGCTTACCCGGAACTTAAGGCCGCCCCCAATTTCCAGTCGTTGCAGCAGGAACTGTCCGAAACCGAAGGCAAGATCGCTATCGCCCGCCAGATCTACAACGATGCCGTGCTCACTTACAACAACGCCGTTCAGACGGTACCGAGGAATATTGTCGCCTCGTTGCTCGGGTTTCGCCCGAAACCGTACTTCGAGGCGGCTGGCGACGAGCGGAGCGCCCCGCAGGTGGACTTCTGAAACGATCGCTCCTGGCGGTTGGAGCACTCCTGCTGCTTTTGGCGGTGTCGTTATCGACACGTGCTGAGGCTCAGTCGAAATCGTTCTGGTTTCCTGACGTCGACGTCACGGTCGAGTTAACCGACGACGGCACCGTCGTCGTTACCGAGAACCTCACGTTCTCATTTAGCGGATCTTTCGAAGGCGCGTATCGCGACATCCCCGTCCGGGGCGGCGAGGCCGTTTCTGGGGTTGCGGTTTCCGAGCAGGGGACTACGTATCAACCCGGGGCGTCGACGGAGTTGGGCTCAAGCGACACCCCGGGAACATTTGGGGTTGAAGACCGCGGCTCAGTGACGCGTGTCGTCTGGCACTATCGGGCAACCGACGAGGAGCGGACCTTCACGGTTAGGTATGCGTTCACGGGGCTGGCGGTGGCCTATGACGATGTCGTCGATGTCAATTTGCAGGTGTGGGGAAATCAGTGGGACGTGGGGGTAAGCCGCCTCACTGCTGGGTTCCGTGGTCCGGAGAATCTCCTGGCCCGTGAACTACTGGTGTTCGGCCATCCATCTGATGTTGATGGGAGTACGTCTTTGGGGGTCGATGGCGTGTCTCCAGAACTGTCCGCACGCGACATTCCTGCCCACCAGTTCGTGGAGATGCGGGTAGTGGTTCCTCGGTCGGTTCTTCAATCGACGGCTGGCGCCAAGGTCGTGGAGCGGAGAGGCTTGGACGCGATCCTGGCCTCTGAGACAGCTGAGGCCGCACAGGCTGATCAGCGAGCGCGGAGTCTGCGGCTTGCGGCGTTTGCGCTGTTCGTGGCCTTCGCCTTGTTTCCAATCGCCATCGTGTCCGGATACCTCTGGTTCGGCTCGGAGCGCAGGGTGAGCTACGACCGCGAATACGAGCAGGCGCCACCTTCGGCCACCTCCCCGGCGGTCGTCGATGCCCTCGCCCAGCAGGGTCTTGTCGATGAACGAGGATTCACTGCCACTCTGTTCGATCTCATCAGACGCGGCCGATATACGGCAACCCCGGCCACGGTGGAACAGTCAACCTGGCTTGGATTAAAAAAGGAGCAGATCACCGACCTGGAGATTGGTCTCGGCAAGGACACGATTCCCCTCGAGAATCATGAGCGACCGGTGGCGTCGATCGTCGATCGGATTGTGGCGTCCGGGCCGGTTCCTCTCACGGAATTTCGACGCGAGCTACGTGAGGACCCATCGACGAATCATGCCGATTACGAAAGCTTCAAATCGGCCTCATCGTCCGCGCTCAAGGACCAGGGGTTGCTCGACACCGTTGGCAAGCGGTTCCCCATATACCTGATTCTCGGCGTCATCGTGATGGCCGCCCTTGGCGCCTGGCTACTTCCCTGGGCACTCGGAAGTCGGCTGTCGTTCGAGGCAAGATCGCTCATGCAAGTTGGTTTTTTCGCCTTCGGGATCTTCGGCGTGGTCGTCAGCGCCGCGCTGACTGGCTGGACCAAACTGTGGGTGCGTCGCACGCCGGAGGGCGCCCTGCTGAACGAGCGATGGAAGGCGTTTCGGCGATATCTCGAAGACTTCAGCCGTCTCCACGAAGCCCCGGCGCTTTCGTTGGGTTTGTGGGAGGAGTATCTCGTGTACGGGATAGCCCTCGGAGTTGCTGACGACGTGCTTGAGGCTGCCCGCTTGTATGCCCCGCAAGACCTTGAGCAGACCTCAAGCGTTTACTGGTACGGCAGTCACGGCTATTCGGGAGGGCATTCGAGCAACGCCATCTCCGGGATCGAATCTGCGCTGTCCGGTGCCTTCGCTCCGCCGTCTTCGTCGGGTGGCGGCGGCGGGTTCTCGGGTGGCGGTGGTGGCGGTGGTGGAGGCGGCGGCGGGGGAGCCTGGTAGGCCGTACTACCAGCGTTCGTGCACGTGCGTCCTTATGTACCGATCGTACGTGTTGCGCACCGAGGCCATGTCGTCTCCGTTCAACAGGGGCAAGTCGCTGGCGGCGGCGTTATCTGCGGCTTGTTGCGGATTGCGGGCGCCCGGAATGACGACCGAAATCTCTTCGTGCATGAGAACCCAACGTAAGGCCCACTGCGCCATGCTGGCCCCTTCGGGTACCAGCGGTCGGAGCGCTTCAACGGCTTTGAGGCCGGTCTCGAAGGGAACGCCGGCGAAGGTCTCCCCGACGTCGAAGGCCTGTCCATCCCGGTTGTAATTACGATGGTCGTCGGCCCCGAACGTCGTTTCGGCTGTCATCTTGCCCGCCAGCAGGCCCGACGCGAGGGGAACCCTGGCAATGATCGCCACGTTCTTTCTCGCCGCATGGCCGAGCAGTTCCCTGGCGGGTCGTTGACGAAAGGCATTGAAAATCACCTGGATGCTGGTCAAGCTTGGCCAGTTCAGGGCCAGCTCAGCCTCGCTGATCTTCTCGACGGAAACCCCCCAATACTGGATCTTGCCGGCTGCCACCATGGCGTCCATGATCTCGAACTGCTCGGTCCCCTCGTACACATCCGAGGGAGGGCAGTGCAGCTGAACGAGGTCGAGGGTTTCGACGCCGAGGTTCTGGCGAGATCGATCCACGAAGGCGTTCAGGTTGGTTTCGTTGTATTCGGCCGATGTGTGCGGATCGCATCTGCGCCCCGTCTTGGTGATGATGTGGAACGGTTCGGATCGCTCACTGCGAAACTTGGCCAGTCGTCGCTCGCTCAGCCCGTCTCCGTATACGTCGGCGGTGTCGAAAAGCGTTACCCCGGCGTCGAGAGCTGCGTGCAGTGTGGCCGAAGCATCCTCGTCGGAAACTTCACCCCACTCGGCCCCGATCTGCCAGGCTCCAAACCCAACCTCTCCAACTTTCCACCCGGTCTTGCCAAAGGTTCGTGTTTTCATGGCGCGAGCGTAGCCGTGAGATCGAGTGTGGGGTTTCGCCAGAGTGGGCGACTCGACCCCGGACCGTCCCTTGGTCAATCCTGGACGTGCGCCTGGCCCTCGAGCAGGTTTTTGAGGCGGCCATAGTCTGCGTTTATCGACCGCTTCACCATCACGTTCATGACGGGATTGAGGAGCTTGAAGAACCCGGTCGCGTCACCCTCAATGATCGCCCGAACTCTGGAGCCGCCGTTGTGGGGATCTACGACCCGGGTGAAGGTGATTGGAAAGCTCGACTTCGTGGTCGTTGCTTTGACGCGACGGCCGGGTTGGTATTCGATGACTTCAAACGAAGACAAGATCTGGCGATTGGCCATGTGGGCGACCTGATCGTACGTCGAGCCCACGCCAAATTCGCCGTCGGACGTGATCGTGCACGAGTCCATCCCGTTTTGCCACCGGGGGTTGTTTTCGAAGTTGGATAGATAGGCGAAGACTTCGTTTGTGGGTCGGTCGATGTGGATGTCGACCTCGACGCGGGTTGCCATGGAATTTCTCCCTTATCTTCCTGCCCCCGGCCGCGATCCGTGACCGCCAACTCTCCCCGACAGTCATCATCGTATCCGAATGTCGAACTCGAGGGGTGGGATTTTATGGCAGGCTTCGGTGGCTTTGATTCCTAACCGGTTCCCGGCGATACTCGCAGTGGCATATCGGCAAGGAGAGCACAATATGGCAACGCTGTTTTATGAGAGCGACACGGACGCTTCGATCATCTCGAGTAAGACCGTGGCGATAATCGGGTTTGGCAGCCAGGGTCATGCACACGCCCGCAACCTGCATGAGTCCGGCGTCAAAGTTGTTGTCGGCCTTCGAGAAGGATCGCGCAGCCGGGTTGAGGCCGAAGAAGCCGGCCTGACGGTGCTCTCTCCGGTTGAGGCGGCCAAGGTGGCCAATGTCGTCATGATGCTCGTACCCGACCAGCACATGGCCGACCTTTACACAACCGAGATCGCCCCGAACCTCGAACCAGGCGACGCACTCTTCTTTGCCGCACGGCTTCAACATCCATTTCGGCGAGATCGTCCCGCCCGAGTTCGTCGACGTCGTCATGGTCGCTCCTAAGGGCCCCGGACACCTCGTCCGCCGTACCTACACCGAAGGTTCGGGGGTGCCGTGCCTGATCGCGGTTCATCAAGACGCCTCCGGTACCGCCCATGAACTTGGTTTGTCGTACGCCTGGGGCATTGGCGGCGCCCGAGCCGGCATTCTCGAGACAACATTCAAAGAGGAGACTGAAACGGACCTATTCGGCGAGCAAGTCATCTTGTGCGGTGGCGTGTCTGAGATGATCAAGGCTGCCTTTTCGACCATGGTCGAAGCCGGCTATCAGCCCGAGTCGGCATACTTCGAGACATTGCACGAGCTGAAGCTGATCGTGGATCTCCTTTACGAAGGAGGCTTGTCATGGATGCGCTATTCGATCTCGGACACCGCCGAATATGGTGATTACACCAGGGGACCGCGGATCGTGACACCCGAGACGAAGGAAGTCATGAAGTCGATCCTCGGCGAGATTCAGAACGGAGAATTCGCCCGTGAATTCATTGCCGAGACTCGTGGTGGAGGCGAGGGTCTTGTGACCATGCGCCGCGCCGAGCAGGACCACGAAATCGAGCGGGTGGGCGCCAAGCTGCGCTCGATGATGCCGTTCCTGACTCCCAAGGCTCCCCCTGCGGATTAGGTCGGGAAGAACCCCCATCATGAATATCGGGATCCTTTCTCGGAACGCGTCGCTCTATTCGACGTCGCGTTTGGTCCAGGCCGGTCGGCGCCGTAACCACCATGTGGCGGTCGTCGATTACCTCCGGGCCTACATGGAGATCACTTCAACTCGACCTGAGGTCATTCTTCGGGGCAGTCGCCTCATGTACGACGCGGTGATCCCGAGGATTGGTGCCAGTCACACCTTTTATGGCACGTCTGTCGTGCGACAGTTCGAAATGATGGGAACGCCTACGGCCAACGGTTCGGTGGCCATTGAGCAGTCCCGCGACAAACTGCACTCGATGCAGTTGCTCGCCCACGCCGGGGTGCCGATGCCGGTTACGGGGTTTGCCCACAACATTCAGGACATTGATCTGTTGCTTGAGGCGGTGGGCGGTCCACCGGTCGTGATCAAGTTGCTCGAAGGCACCCAGGGTCTTGGTGTGGTGCTCGCCGAAACCCGCAAAGCGGCCGAATCGGTCATTGGAGCGTTCCGGCAGATCGACGCCAACATTCTTGTGCAGGAATACATCGAAGAATCCGACGGGGCAGACACGAGGGTGATTGTGGTTGGCGGTGAAGCGGTGGCGGCGATGCGCCGCATCGCTCCGGTGGGGGAATTTCGATCGAACCTGCATCGAGGCGCCAAAGCCGTTCCGGTAGATCTGACCCACGAGGAAGAGAAGCTGGCCATCGACGCGACCCGGATCATGGGGCTTGGGGTGGCCGGTGTCGACCTTTTGCAAGCCGATCGAGGACCGGTCGTCCTCGAGGTGAATTCTTCCCCAGGACTCGAGGGCATCGAGAACACCACCGGGATCGACGTTGCCGACCGTATCATTGAGTGGCTGGAAGTAGTCGCGGAGGTGACCAATGACCAGTAAGCCACGTCGCCCTCGCTTTGAAATTGCCGGGGCCAAGATTTCGTCGGGATTCAAAGCCCTCGAAATCCCGTTAATGAAACTTCCGACAGGGTCGTCTCTGTCATTGCCGATCACGGTTTTGAATGGGATCGAGGACGGTCCCGTTGTGTTCTTGTCAGCCGCCATCCATGGCGACGAACTCAATGGTGTTGAGATCGTCCACCAGCTGCTCGGTGCGATCTCTGCCAAGACATTGCGGGGCACGATCATTGCCGTCCCGGTCGTGAACGTGTTGGGGTTCGTGAACGAGTCCCGCTACCTGCCCGACGGACGTGACCTGAACCGGCATTTTCCCGGCTCGCGCCGGGATCCCTGGCGTCACGTATTGCGAACCTGTTTATGACGACGGTGGCGAACCGGTGTGAGCTCGGGATTGACTTTCACACGGGGACTGGCCATCGCGGCAATATTCCTCAGATTCGGGGCAATATGGACGATGCCGAAGTGCGCGCGCTGACCGAGGGTCCCGCGCCACCGGTTGCCCTTCATGCCCGGCTCCACGATGGGTCGCTACGGGGCGCCGCCTCCGACGACAAGCGCAAGGTTCTCTTGTTCGAGGGTGGCCAGGCTCACCGATTCCAGCCCAACATGATTAAGGCGGGCGTGGATGGAACGCTCAGGGTGCTCGCGCACAAAGGGATGATCGAGAGCGCACCCGAGCCAGACCACGAGATCTTCTGGTCGCGATCGGCCAAATGGGTTCGAGCGAGGCGCTCAGGCGTGTTGCGGCTTGAGGCGAAGCTGGGCGACAAAGTAGCCAAAGGGGATGTCATCGGTCGGATCGGAGATACATCGCCCGGAAAGAGTCTGCGGGTGTTGTCGCCGGTCAACGGAAGGATCATCGGTATCATTCGTAATCCGATCATCAATCAGGGTGGGCCGATTGCCAACATTGCCGAAGAGCAGCCGAACGGAGCTAAGAAATGAGTAGTTCTGACTGGTCTCCCAAAAGCACGACCACCCGGTTGTCACCGGCGGACGTCGGACCTGCTCAACTTGAGAGCTGGAAACCGGCAACGTCGGCCGACTTGCAACGATTCAAGAACGGAAGCCACGCCGGTGTACATCGTTTTTTGGGCGCTCACCGGACCACGGTTGACGCCAAACCAGCGGTCGCGTTTGCCGTTTGGGCCCCGGCGGCCACCCGGGTCACCGTGCTTGGCGAGATGACCGGATGGGATGAGGTCCCGCTCCATCCCCGTGAAGGCATCTGGGAAGGCACCGTGGTCGGCGGGCAGGTCGGAGACGGGTACCACTACAAGATCTACTCTGGCGGCGCCGCCGTTGACAAATCTGACCCGTACGGAGCATGGTGGGAGGTTGCTCCCGAACGCAACACCCGGCTTTGGTGGGACGAGTACAGCTGGTCCGACGACGAATGGATGAAGGGCCGGGGAGCAGCCCACGATGGACCGGTTTCCATCTACGAAATGCACATCGGGTCCTGGCGAACCGACGAGGGTGAGCTGATCGGCTACCGGGGACTCGCCGCCCCGCTGATCGACCATGTCACGGGAATGGGCTTCACGCACGTCGAGTTCCTTCCGCCCAACGAGCATCCTTATGGTGGTTCGTGGGGCTACCAGCCCATCGGTTGGTTCGCGCCGGCTTCGCGATGGGGAACCCCCGAAGATTTCAAGTACCTGATCGACCAATTGCACCAGGCCGGAATCGGCGTGATCGTCGACTGGGTGCCCGCTCATTTCGCAGTCGACGCTCACGGACTGGTCGAATTCGACGGTGGACCGCTGTACGAATACGCCGATCCTCGTAAGGCCAAACATCCCGACTGGGGCACCTTCGTATTCGATCTTGGTAGGCCCGAGGTCAGGAGTTTTTTGCTTTCCAGTGCGGCCGCCTGGTGCGAGCGCTTTCACGTTGACGGTCTGCGGGTTGATGCAGTTGCCTCGATGCTCTACCTCGACTACTCGCGCAATGACGGCGAATGGGTGCCCAATCGGTACGGAGGGCGCGAGAACCTCGAGGCGATTGACTTCCTCCGCCAGTTCAACGACACGATCCATACCGGCTTCCCCGGAGTGGCCACGTTCGCCGAAGAGTCGACAGCCTGGCCGATGGTGTCGTCGCCAACGTACGTCGGGGGCCTCGGCTTTGACTACAAGTGGGATATGGGGTGGATGCATGACACGCTCCAGTACCTGGGCCGTGACCCGATCTACCGTTCCCATCATCACGGCGAGATCACCTTCCGCGCCGTCTATGCGTTTTCCGAGAACTACACCTTGCCGCTGAGTCGTCGACGAAGTAGTGCATATGAAGGGGTCGCTGCTGACCAGGATGCCCGGCGACGATTGGCAGCGTTTCGCCAACCTGCGGCTCCTGCTCGCCGAACAGTTCACCCAACCCGGCAAGAAACTGCTGTTTATGGGGGGAGAGTTCGGCCAGGTTTCTGAGTGGAACGATGCCGGACAGCTTGATTGGGAAGCCCTGGACGACCCGGCCCATGCTGGGATTCTGGCTCTGGTGTCAGACCTGGCGCGCCTCTACCGCGACCGCCCCGCCCTGCACCGGGGCGATCACGAGCCTGGGTCGTTCGCCTGGCTGATGGCCGACGATGCGGACCGGTCGGTGCTGGCCTGGTCTCGTTCGGACGGTGATGACCTTGCGGTGGCCGTTTTCAATTTCACCCCGCAGGTTCAGCACGACTATCGCCTGCCGGTGCCAGTCGACGGCGGATGGGAAGAGATCATCACCACCGACAACGCCATCTACGGCGGATCGGGGGTCATGCAACCCGGACCGCTGGTCGCCAAAGACGGATACCTGTCGGTGACCCTGCCTCCACTGGCTGCGCTGGTTCTCGCCCCGCGTTAGCCGCTGGGGAAGGGCAAACCGAATTGATCGCCGGCGCACGGGTTCGGGGCGTCGACCAATCGTAGAGTTAGGAATGAACGCGACCGCTTGGGGTTTCAAGATGCTGGAGTCAGGATGACCATCGGGCCAGAATTGGTAGAGGTCATATCCCGAACCGGGCCGATCCCGTTCGAGGAGTTCCAGGAGCGCGCCTTGTACGGATCTGGTGGGTTCTTCGTTGGTGACGCACTCCGATCGGTCAAAGCAGGTGACTTCCTGACCAGTCCTGAGGTTTCACCGCTTTTTGGAGAAACGCTCGGCGCCTTCGTCGAAGCCGAAGCAGATCGTCTGGGCGCCATGCCCCGGGTGGTCGAAGTGGGGGCGGGTTCGGGATCACTATTGAAGGCCTTGTTGGAGGTTGTTCCTGCGGAAGCCTGGGCGGTGGAGATCTCGGCGGCTGCCCAGCTCGCCTCCAGTTATGTGGTTGGTGGAGAGTCGCGTGGTGCCATCCCTTGATGACGTTCCGTTCGACGGACCCATGGTGGTTATTGCCAACGAACTCCTCGACAATTTTCCGGTTGCCCTTGCGGTGCGGACCGAATCCGGGTGGGAAGAGCGGTGGATCGGCGTCGATGGTGAGGATCTGTGTCTTGTGGCGGCGCCCCTCCGTGAAGAAGTCGCCGACTGGGTGAATCGGTTCGGCGGTAACGTTCCGGTCGGAGGGATGGTCGAAGCCCACGTGCTGGGCGATGCGTGGTTCCGGGACCTGCTCGGCCGGATCGAAACTGGCGCCGTGTGCATTATCGATTATGGCGACACCGCCGAAGCCCTCGTACCAAGGCGCAGCTTCGGAACGTTGCGGACGTACCGATCCCACCACCGGGGTCCTGATCCTTTGGCGTTCCCGGGCGAAACCGACATCACGGCCGACGTGAACTTCTCGTCGTTGCTTGCAATATGTAGTGAGATCGGTTGGGAGGCCACCCTCGAACGGCAGGAGGACTTTCTTTCCCGTTTCGGGTTGCGTGCCCGGCTCAGTGAGCTGCGGCAAGAGGAGCTGGCGCTGGCCCGCGATGGCGACCCGATGCAGCGCCTGATCGTTCGTAGTCGCAAGAACGAAGCCGAGACGCTGCTCCAGTCGCGGGGCCTCGGGGACTTTCGGGTCCTTATCGCCCGCCGCAAACGACCCCGTTAGCTGGAACCCTGGGTTCTGGTGACAACCCAGGGTTGTTCTCGGGGCTGTAACTATCGTTTTCCGGGGGTAGGAACCCAGGGTTTAACCCTGGGTTGCAATCCAGGGGGATCCCCCAGGCCAATCGCTAGGTGTCCGGGGTCGTCGCCGGTAACCTGCGCACACGCCGAAGCGCGTACGTGACGGAAGGTCCCACGATGACGGTCAACCAACAACTTTGCTCGGGGTGCATCGCATGAGCGTGATGACGAGGCCCCGCGAGATTGCCCGCCAGACGCCAGACGATCGGTTGCGAAGCATCGACTTCATCCGCGTCGCTTCGATGCTCGTTGTCGTCTTCGGCCACTGGTTGATGGCGCTGGTGTGGATCAATACCCTTGGCGAAGCTGAGTTCGGTGATGCCCTGGCCGAAAGCCGCATCCTTCAATACGTGACCTGGATCCTTCAGGTCATGCCGCTGTTCTTCTTGGCCGGCGGGTTCTCAAATGCACGATCGATTTCGGCCGCCAACCGGGCCGGTACGCCCCGTCGTGAGTGGCTGGCGTCGCGAGCCCAGCGACTGATCACTCCGACGCTCCCCGTGATCGCGGTCTGGAGCCTGGGCGTGTTCGCCCTCGGGCGCTTCATTGATCCAGGGATGCTGCGGGTCGGAACCATTGCCGCCACCATCCCGATGTGGTTTCTGGCCGTCTATCTCATGGCTGTCGTCGCAGCACCATTCACCTTTGCTGCCTGGGAACGTTGGGGCTTCAAGTCGGTGGCATTTGGCGTCGGTTTGGCGATCCTCATTGATGTCCTGCGCGTCGGGTTTGACGTTCCCTACGTCGGGTATCTCAATTTCCTGGTCGTGTGGCTGACGATTCACCAACTCGGTCACGGCTGGGATCGCCGTCCAAAGCCCCGCACTGGTTGGTTGATCGCCGCCGGTGGCCTTGTGTTGTTGGTCCTCTTGACGCAGGTTGGTCCGTATTCGGTGGCGATGGTGGGCGTCGATGGAGCCCGGGAGATGAGCAACGACTCGCCACCCACGGTTGCTCTGTTGGCCCTGGCGATGTTCCAGGCCGGCTGGCTAGCCGGCATGACCCCGACACTGGAACGCTGGTTGAAGAAGGAAACCCCCTGGTCGGTGGTGATTCTGGCCAACGGCTTCACGATGAGCGTCTACCTGTGGCACATGACGGCCATGGTGCTCCTTGTCCTTGTGTCGTTGTCGTTCGCTCAAGGTCTCTTGCAGTTCGTCCCGCTCAGCGCCGAGTGGTGGGCGACCCGGCCCGTCTGGATCGGCATCCTCATCGTGATCACGCTGCCGCTGGTTCTGTTGTTTCGGCGTTTTGAGCATCGGAGCGCCCGCCAGGTCAGCCGACATCCTGTGGCGCTCGGTTTTGGGATTGCCATTTTCGCCATGGCGCTCGCCGCCACGGTGACGCTCGGTCTATCGAATGCCGAAGGGGCGACCCGACTGTGGATTCCGCTTTCGGCCTTTGTCGGGGCAGTTCTGGCCGGGGTTCTCGAAATCAAACCTAAGTCGAAGGTGTCTCAACCACGGTCCGGTTAGGCCGCCGTTAGCGGAGGCAGGCGAACAAGCCTTCCAGTGTCTCCTCGGTGACGGTTTCGAGTCGAGCTTGGACGTACCAGCGTTCAACGCCGATCTCGTTCATTTGCCCGAGGATGTCGGCTACCTGGTCGGGAGTTCCATGCGGAAAACCTCGCCGCTCGAGTAAATCGTGCAGGTCGTCGGCCGTTTCCTTTCCCATGATGGGGACGGCATCGTCGAGGGCCGTCCGGTAATCCTTCTCCGTGAGTCCGACGATCGGCGGGCAGGCGGTGCTGATAAACAAGTCGTCGCCTGATCTTCCCGCTCCGACTGCCGCTTCCCTGGCCCGTTCGATGCGGATACGCATGTCGTCGATCGGGCCTGAGTACACGTTGAACTCGTCGCAATAGAGGCCAGCCAATCGGGGCGTCTTTTGGGGTCCGAAACCGCCGATGAGCAACGGCACCGAAATCATCGGTTGGATATCGAAGGAATCCAGCTGGTATCGGTCGCCGGTATAGCCAGGGTTGGTTGGATCAAAGGCCGCCTGGCAGTAGGCGAGGGCTTCTTCGAGATGCTCGAATCGTTCAGCACGTCCCGGATACGTAATCCCGAAGACCTCGTGCTCGGCATCCATCCAGCCAGTTCCCAGACCGAGCTTGAACCGTCCACCCGACATGTCGGCCAGGGTCACGGCCGTCTTCACGTACACCGACGGATGTCGGAACGTGATCGGCGAGACCAGCACGACCAGCTCGATGGTTTCGGTGTCCCTGGCCAGGCCGGCGAACTGGATGAGCGCGTCGTAGGCAGGTCGGGCCTCTTCGACGGTCGACATGAGGTAATGATCGGGGAGCGCGATGGCCCCGAGGCCAGCGGTTTCTGACCATCGGGCGGCCAGTTTGACGGTCTCATAGTTGCCAGATATTTGTAGTGCTAGCTCCACTTCCGTTCCTCAGGTCGGGTCTTCAACAACCTAATCTCAACGACCAGCCCGCTGCGAGTCCGGACGATGCGCCGTGGCAACTGACGGCTCTCATGCGTGGTTCGTGTTTCCCGAGACCATCGATACCTTGAGCGAGATCTAGGCAGGCGTTGGTCACGCCACCTTGGGACTGGCTTGTGATCGTCAATGTCACTCGATTCCACGCAATCGTGATATCGGGGTGATGGTTCAGCAGCTCGGCGATCTGAGCCACCCCGTTTACGAACTCCATGGCCTTGGCAAAGTCGGCGAATCGGAACTGCTTCGTGATCGAACTCGTCGACCCGGACCACCCGGGGAGGCTGGCCAGCCTCAGGTCCAGCGTGGGTTCGTCGATCCGCATCCGACCATCGTATATCGGCGTGCACCATCGGAGGTCCTAACTCCCGGCCGGGTCGTCCGGCCCTTGATTGGGCCGGACGGCTATCCGGACGATGGGAGCGTGTCGGAATCAGTTATCGTGCGTAAACCTCCTCCGACCATTATCGGGGGTGTCTTTCTTGCGTGGCTGGCCGCGATAGCGATCGACTTCTTCGCTTACGGTGGCGTCTTTGGCAGGGTTCTTCGTAGCGGACGACGCGAGCGTACTTTCGCCCCAACAACTGTTTGTGCGGATTCCTGCCGGCTATGCGTCGTTTCTCATAGAAGTCGTCGCGTTGGCATGGTTGCTGAACCGAACGGGTGTTAGCACCTCCGCGGAAGCGTCCCGTCTCGGCGGAGCCGTCGGACTCGCGGGGGGTGCCGCCCTCGTGCTCGGGGTCTGGTCGTTCAGTCCCATCTCGCCGGGGCTTCTGTTGTCGTGGTGGCTGGTCCTCGTTGTCCAGATGTCGATTGAAGGCTGGATCCTGGCGACCTGGCGAAACGGAGAACGTCGAAAGGTGGGTCGATTCGTAATCGTTGTTGTGGTTAGTTCCGTCCTCGGAGGGGTTCTCATACAGAATGCCTTTCCCACCGGTTAAGTCCTTTAAGTCGTAAATTGGCGCATTTTCTCAGGTATTTGTTAAGCCGCAATCCCGTCCGGTCGATAACAGGTCAATGGCCATCGTTCGCGTTCCTTTTCACGGTGACTACCTGGCGGATCGTGCGGCGAGGTTCAGGCTTATCTACGTATGGCCTGGTGACCTTGATGACCGTCGTCGCCGCGGTCGTCGCCCCGTCGAGCCGGGTCCTCGCCATCCTTGTCGTTGTCCTAGTCGCTGGGTCGCTTCCGATGCTCGAACGCAGTGACGCCGTAAGTCACCTCTCGCTCGCCTTCAAGGTCGATGCGGTCGGGTTCCTTGCGCTCTGGTGGCTCATGGGTCCTGTCGCAGGTCTAGGAGTTGGGCTGTTTCTCGTGGCCGCCCTGGCAGGAACGATCTTGCCGTCCCGAAACGCCTTCTTCGTTGGCATCTGGGTCTTGGCTTCCGAAGCTTCCCAGGTACCGCTGCATTGGCTTGCTGAAGCTCGCGATGGCATGCTTCCGTTGCTGCATCCGCCTGGTCAGGTCGTGGCACTCGGTGATTTCCTGGGAGCCTCGGCGGTGCGACTGTTGGTTCTACTCGTCACCATCGTGACCTTCCGGTCGATTGGGGCTTCCATGCGTCGGTATCAGGGACAGATCACAGAGAGCGAAGAAGCCTTCCGCGGGGCATTCGAAGGCGCTCCGGTGGGAGTTGGCTTGGTCGATGGTCAAGGCAATCTTGTCCGGGCGAATCACCGACTTCGCGATGTACTTCCGCTGCTCGCTACCAGCGACAGCATGAGTGTCCTAGAAGATGGCCGGTCCGACCAGGTGTGCACACTGCTGCGTTCCGTACTCGATCGAGCGATCGAATCGGGTTATGTCGACGTTGAACCCGTCGATTCGCGTTTCACCAGGGTCTGGGTTTCGGCGGTTCACGATCAGGAGGACGAGTTCGTGCACGCAGTTGTTCACGCCGAAGACGTCACCGATCAACACGAGGCCAGCGAACGCCTCGAACGACTGGTGCGATCCAAGGACGAGTTCGTTGCAGCCATTTCACACGAGTTGCGGACACCGCTCACCGCGGTGGTGGGGTTCTCCGGTCTTCTGCACGAATCTCGCTCGTCGCTCGACGATGAACAAGTAGCTGGAATGATCGCCGACATCGTCCGGGAGAGCGCCGAGGTGTCGTCGATCGTTGAAGATCTGCTGGTTATCGCTCGCGCTGATATCGGGATGGTCACCTTGCTTCCCGAAGCGGTATCGGTCGCCGACCAAGTGGAGCAGGTCACTCAAAATCTCGACTTCTCGGGCCAGTCGGTCTCGGTTCAGATCATCGACGATGCTGTCGAGGTCGATCCGGTTCGATTCCGGCAAATCATTCGCAACCTCGTGACCAACGCCGTGCGCTACGGCGGCGAGCAGATCCACATTTCGTCGCACCGTGATGGGGACCGGCATGTGATTGCGGTCGCCGACAACGGATCAGGTATCGGGTCTGATGCCGCAGAGCGTATCTTTGAAGCCTATGAACGAGCGCATGAGCAGCCCAGCCAGCCCGCCTCGGTAGGTCTCGGCTTGGCAGTCGGCGCGAAGCCTGGCTCGAGCCATGGGTGGTGACATCGAATACTGCCGGGACGATGGGTGGACCCGATTCGAACTCAGCGTTCCTGTGGCCGACGTCTCGGTCGCTAGCGCGTCATAACGGTTCCGCAGTACTCTTGAGTGGGTGGATCCGTTACATATACCGCAGCCGGTCATTGACCCGACCGCGTTCGTGGCCGAAGGCGCCCAGCTGCATGGGCGGGTGACCGTCGGACCCGATGCGTTCATTCTTTTTGGCGTTGTCATCCGCGCCGAGTTCGATGTGATCCGGATCGGGGCTAGAACCAACATCCAGGACAACTCGGTATTGCACTGCGACGAGGACATCCCCTGTCTCATCGGTGACGACGTCACGGTCGGCCACGCCGCCGTCGTCCACGGTGCGACGGTGGGGGATCATTGTCTCGTTGGCATCGGAGCCCGGGTGCTCAACAACTCTGTGATGGGGGAGGGCTCATGGCTGGCGGCGGGGTCGGTACTACCCGAAGGCAAGACGATTCCGGGTTGGACGCTGGCGATGGGTATCCCGGCCAAGCCGGTCAGGGCGCTGACTGAAGGCGAGATCGAGCGGCAAGCTGACGGCGTGGCTACATATCAGCGCTTGGCCGCGGCCTACCGAGCGATGGTCGAGTAGGTCTGGTTGGCTGGCCCGAGTCCGAGCCAGCCAACGCAGGTTGCCTCCCTACGGCAGGGCTGATACTTCGGCGATCGGTGGGATCAGGGCGTTCTTGGCGACCCAGAGTTTCCCGTCCTTGCCGAACGTAATGGACGTGAGGATTGGAATGTCACTCGCCACGACTTCACATGCGAGGGTGGTGAGATCGCAAGCGTTCACGGTCCCACCAGATCCTGTTCCGAAGATCTCAACCGCCGTCCACGACCCTTCGTCCAATTCAGCGACGTACAGGCGGCCATCGGGCCCGAATGCCAAGTCGATGATCGACGTGAATCCGCCTTCGAATATCTCGGTGCAGTCGGGGCTGGATCCGCACTGGGCCCACGAAGCTCCTGGGAGCTACCCGCCAGATGCTCGACTCGCCAGTCGGGCCAGGGAAGCCCTTCAGTTCGCCGACGTAGTAGTAGCCGTCAGGTCCAACGGCCACCGAAGTCGGGACTGACTGAGCAGGCATGGCGGGTATGTCGCAGATGAACGCGAAGTCGGGGATCGGGTCGCCGTCACAACCGACTAGTCCCTGGAAGTTGGCCGTTGAGACAACCTCATCCGGGAAGACCGCCAGTACTTTGATCATGCCTTGGTTGTTGACGTGCATCAGATCGTTGCCGCCCGCGTCCACTACCAGTGCCGCGTTTCCGCCGAGGGACGCGACGTCGAACGGATTGGAATCGACTCCGGCGCCATCGGGGTCGTACATTTCCTCAAATGCGAAGAGGTTGGCCACCAGCTTTGAGGTGCCGTTCGAAACCCGGTGGAGCCCTTGGCCAGAATTCGCTTCCGGGTTGTCTCCGGAGGTCGTCGCCCAGAGAGAGCTCTTTCCGATGGGTGCGACATCGGTGACGCCGGGAAGGGCGATGGTACGACCGGCCACACCTTTGCGAATGGTGGTGATTCCTGCCCCCGCATCAGCAACGAGAATGTCGCCGTTTGGGGCGGTGGCAATGCCAAATACCGGCCCCTGGAACCCGGTGGCTGCTGAGACGGCCAGTGGTATCGCAACAACGGCGATGACTGTGAGAAGTACGACGATTTTGGTCCGTAGCGAAGACATTCTTGAATCCCCTCAATCCGATCTGGACTCCCAGCAGTGGGAGCCAACGAGCAACATATCGCAAACGTCGACGCACTTCTACTGTTGTTTTTGAGAGTGTCAAACGGTCTAGCTACTAGCGTGCCACGCATGAGCACATACGTTGCGTTGTTGCGAGGCATCAATGTCGGAGGGACCGGAAAGCTACCGATGGACGACCTCAAAGTGCTTCTCGCCGACCTCGGCTGCGAAAATGTGGTGACCTACATTCAGTCCGGCAATGTGGTGTTCGATGCCGAACCGGGGGAGTGGAGTGCTCTCATCTCCGATGCGGTTGAATCGTCAGCCGGGTTCCGGCCGCGGGTCATGGTTCTGACCGCCGATGAGTTCCGATCGGTGGCGGCCGGCAATCCGTTCCCGACCGACGAACCCAAGGCCATGCACGTCTACTTTCTTGACGGACCGCCCAACTGGACGGCCAAAGCCGAGATGGAGACCGTGAAGTCGGACATTGAGCGGTTCTACATCACCGATCGGGCGGTCTATCTTCATACCCCGGAGTTCTTGACGGGGTCGCTGCTTGCCCCGAAGCTGGAGCGCCTCATCGGTGTGCCAGCTACCGCCCGCAATTGGCGAACGGTTGAGAAGATCCTGACGATGTTGGACGAGCGCTAGCGGCGTCGGGTATCGGGGCCGAGTCGGAGCGGTACGATCCGACGGGCCACCAGCGCAATGGCGATCCAGGCAATCCAGAGGTGGGTCGTGACCACCAGTCCTGGTTCTCGGGTGACAAGCACAACGAGGATGGCGCCGACGAGCGTGATCCGGCGAGCCGATTGCAGGCGGCGAGGCACCAACGGTGCTTTCGACAGGTCTCCACGTGAGATTGGTACGTATGGCGGTGTTGTGACAGCCGCCAGCAATCCAAGTACGAACACGAAGATAAGGGCTATCGAGGGGAGTGCCGGGTCGATGATCGGGATCAGGCTTCCGAGGCCCGATGACACGTCCGAGGACTGCACGGCCATGCCGGTGGTGCCCGCCGCGATCGCCAGAGCAGTGAGGCGGGCTCCATGGGCCGTCTCGCCCTCCAGGCCCCGATCTCTCGCCACGGCAAAGGCGAGTACCAGGCCGAGCAGCCAACCGGGACTGGTCCGGCCCGCCCCAACCCCCACGCCGAACAAGACGAGATAGTCGATGAAATGAGGGGCGTGACCCGCCGGACGCAGCAGCACCCGGGCCGTGAGCACAAGGGCGAAGATCGCCAGGAGGTCGGGGACTCCGAACAGAACCCAGGCCGGGATGGACAGGCCGGCGGCGAGGCCTGCACTACTGGGATGGTCAGGGTCGAGTTCGCGAGTGATCGCCCAGACGCCGATGGTCGCCGCACCGGCTCGGAACGCCAGGCTGATCGCTTGGCGTATGCCCTCGTCCGTCGAGACCAGAAACAAGACGAGCGCCGCTACACCGCTCAGGGCGAGGGCGTGGAGGTTTGACCGATAGCGCGGGTCGAGGGCTCGGATTAGCCGGGGAGTCTTCAAGGGGGTTAGTCCCGGAAGTTGGTGAACTGAAGGGGAACTCGAAAGTCGAGGCCCTTGAGGTGAGCGATCACTTCTTGGAGGTCGTCTCGCTTCTTGCCCTGGACGCGTAACTGATCGCCC
The DNA here is from genome assembly GCA_963835515.1 of uncultured Acidimicrobiia bacterium. Classification (GTDB taxonomy): domain Bacteria; phylum Actinomycetota; class Acidimicrobiia; order Spongiisociales; family JAENVV01; genus JAENVV01. Next base: position 18,321 of record CAWIFX010000010.1, read on the forward strand.
TGGATCTGCACCTGCACTTTGAGCTTTTGATCTTTGATCGACTTGTTGAGTTCTTTTGCAGCGTCCTGGGGGATTCCCGAGAGGAGTTCGAAAACCGCCCGGACCCGCCCGCCCGAAGCCGGTTTGACGTCGCCGCCTGAAAGAGCCTTGATGGACAGACCGCGCTTGAGGAACTTGGTTTGGAGCACATCGATTGCCGCTTCCATGCGGCCTTCCGAGGCAGACTCGACGACGATTGTGTTTTCTTTCAGTTCAAAAGTCGTATTGGTGTCCCGAAAGTCGTACCGGGTGGTTGTCTCACGATTCGACTGATCGATCGCGTTGGTGACTTCTTGCATATCGAGTTCGGAAACGACATCAAATGTTGGCATGGAAAGACCATATCAGACCGGTTCGGTCGTCGAGAATACCTGGGGAATCGTGGAACCGATCAGGGGCTGTCGGGCGTCAGAAGGTCAGGTATTTCTCAAAGGAGTGAATCGGATGAAACGCAAAACCGCCCTGTTGGCCATCATGGCGATTGTGGCTGCCGCCTGTACCGGCATCACAACCAGCTCGCCGACGGATAGCACGGTCACGCGCCAGCCTCAGGCTGACGGATCGGTGCTGGTCGGTGGCTACTTCCAGGAATTCTCCAGCTGCGATGCTCTTTTGGACTATTACATTTCCAAGGCAGTCGACATTGTTGGGCCATGGGGTTTTGGCGGTGGCGGCTATTTCCTTGAGGGCGACGTGGTAGTTGACGAGGCTTCCAGCGATGCGGCCCTGGCCCCTGCGGCGGGCAATGTGGCGCGTGCTGAGGGGTACACCGGTTCGAACGTTCAAGTGCTGGGCGTCGACGAAGCAGACATCGTCAAAACCGATGGCAAGCGCATCTTTACGATTGCCGACACCGGCCTGCAAGTGGCCGTTGTCACCGATGACGGCGTGGAATTCACCGACAGTTTGAAGCTGGACTGGTGGCCCCAGTCGATGATGCTTCACGAAGACACGCTTGTGTTGATGGGCGTTACCTGGTCACAGGACGCCTACCGCGGTGGCATTGGCTACGGCGGCGGACAGAGCAGCACCACCAAGATCATTGAGGTCGATGTTTCCGACACGTCGGATGTGAAGGTGAAGCGGACCCTGGAGTTCGACGGCCAGTATGTGTCAGCCCGCCTGGTTGGTTCAGAGCTGCGAGTGGCTGTGAACTCGACGCCGGTCGGCCTTGCCTTCGAGCAGCCACAAGGTTCTGGCTTGCGGGCCGAGCGCGACGCCACAGAAGCCAACATTGCAGTCATCAAAGCGTCCAATCTGGACAATTGGCTGCCGTACTACATTCTCAAGGATGGCTCTGCTGAGTCAGAGGGTCGACTGCTCGACTGCGCAAGCGTGATGGCCCCGACGACCTTTTCAGGCGTTGACACATTGGCGCTCCTGACCTTCGATCTAACCGGTCAAGGCGTGGCCAGCTGGGACACTGCTGGCGTCGTCGCAACCGGAGCCACCATGTACGCCAACGAAGACCGCACGTACCTGTCGACGGCACGCTGGCAGAACTGGGCAGTTCTCGCCGAGGACGATGCCCGGGCCGAAGCTGACGAGTTCAGCACCGACATCCACGTGTTCGAAACTTCCGGCACATCACCCAAGTACGTAGGCTCAGGCACGGTCAAAGGCTTCTTGCTGAACCAGTTCGCCATGGACGAGTTCGATGGGAACCTGCGAGTTGCCTCGACTACCACCCCGAACTGGTGGGGTTGGGGATCTGGCGATTCCGAAAGCCAGGTCACCGTCTTTGAGGTCACCAGCGGAGACCTGAAGCAGATCGGCTTCGTTGACGGACTCGGCAAGACCGAACAGATCTACTCGGTTCGGTTCATGGGCGAAACGGCCTACATCGTTACCTTCCGTCAGACCGATCCGCTCTATGTGCTCGACCTATCCGATGCCACCGACCCAACCGTGACCGGTGAGTTGAAGATCCCTGGTTACTCGGCCTACCTGCACCCGGCCGGCGAGGGTCGACTCCTCGGCGTTGGCCAAGGCGGTAACGATGATGGACAACTCCAGGGCACCCAGGTGTCGCTGTTCGATGTTTCCGATCCAGCGAACCCGAAGCTGTTGGACACGGTGATGGTGGAGAACGCTTGGTCTTCGGTGGAAGGCGATCATCTCGCTTTCACCATGACCGAGGGTGTCGCCTACGTACCGTTTGAGTCGTGGATCTGGGACGAGAAGACCGAGAAGGAAAGCTTCGACACCGGTGTCATGGCGGTCACGGTCGGTACCGACTCGCTTGACCTGACCTCGATTCTCCGTCCGGTGGCCGACGGTCCGATCAACTGGAACGAGCAGAACTTCGAAGAGTCCGGCATTGCCCCCGATCCGTGGAGGATGGGAACCCGGCGCACGATCCGTATCGACGACCGGATCTATCTCATCACCAATGGTGGGATCGCCGTGTTCGGTATCGACGGCTTCGAGCGGTTGGTTTACACCGAGTTCTAAGTCGCAACATCTCCCTACCGAGGCGGGTCGCCCGATGCTCCAGCATCATCGGGCGGCTCGCCTCATCAGGTTAAGGGGCCGTTCGCTAGCCTCGAATTTCCGAGCAACGAACGGAGGGGTTGTGGAACACAGGCCGGCAGAGGACATTGACTGGGTGAGTGCAGGACACGAACACTTCACCGGAGCCGTGCGCTTCGGAGCCTTGTCGAGCGGTCCCGATCGCAGTCTCAACGCTCTCGGAGTGCTGTTTGAGCCAGGTGCTCGCACCGATTGGCACACCCATCCCGATGGTCAAGTGCTCTACATCGTGTCGGGTGCCGGCAAGGTGCAGACTGACGCCGGCGAAACAGTCCAGGTCTCGGCGGGAGATGTCGTCTACTCGCCAGCCGGTGAAAAGCACTGGCATGGAGCATCCGAGAACAGCTTCATGATGCACCTGTCGCTGACCACCGGGGGAGCGACCGAATGGCTCCCCGAAAAGGTCAGCGACGACGATTATGGAAAATGACCACGAGGAGCCAGCAATGAATCACATCCCGTCAGGCACGACGTCGGCGATAACCACCTATATCTGTGTACGAGAGGCCGCCAAAGCGATCGACTGGTACGTCGACGTGTTCGGTGCGACCGAAGAAGGCGACCGATACGTCGACGCCGACGGTCGGATCGGGCACGCTTCGATCAACATCGATGGGGCCCAAATCATGCTGTCGGACGCCTATCCGGATTACGGATCCGTGTCGCCTGAACCCGGGTAACACCACCGCCACCTATGCATTCAACCTCTACGTTCCCGACGTCGACGCCACCATGCAAAAGGCCGAGCAGCAGGGAGCAGTTGTCCAACGACCCGCCGAAGATCAGTTCTACGGGAGCCGCATGGGCACCATCGTCGATCCGTTCGGGGTTCGCTGGATGATCGCCACGCACATTCGCGACGTTTCTGACGAGGAGCTCAGCAAGTTGGCCGCTGAATATGGCGGGGCCGAACCGGAGTCAGGTAGCTAGACCCGATGCAACGTGGCGGTGAGATGTTTGGTCATCGGCTCGCCGACCGCTTCCATCGCAAACACATAGGACAGTTCGTCGCCGTTGATGGTCAGTGTCCTCGTGCAGGCGGAGACGTCTACAGCCGTCGGAGTCGTGACGACTTGATCCGAGACGAATGAGTAGACACCAACGGTAAAGCTGCCGGTGTGGGTTTCCACTATCCCGGTGGGTTGGGAAATGGTCAATTCGACCTGGCCGGGCCCGGACGAGCGAATGTAGCCGGCCTCGGTGTGGAGTGGTGCGCCCGTTTCGGCATGTCGGGTCTTCTGCGTGTAGACCAGAAAGGGTTTGGTCGGGATCGTCGAGAAGGTCACTTCTTCGAAGTAGTCGAATGCTTCGATGGTCGGGTAGTCGCCGTGGCCTTGCCCCTTCCAGGTTCCGATCAAAGGCTCCAGATCTGCCGGAAAGTCGGTCACAGGTAGACGCCGGGGTATTGCGGTGAGTCTGGTGCTTCGATGGCGGCCCGTTGGCTCATCTCCGAGAGCTGGGACTGAGCCGCCAGCTGTTGGCTCATCAAACTGGCCTGGATGCCGTGGAACAAACCCTCGAGCCATCCGACCAACTGCGCCTGGACGATGCGTAGCTCCGACTCGGTGGGAGTCGGGGAGGTGAGCGGCTGGAAGATCTCCGTGAACTCATCCTTCAAGTCTTCCGAGAGCACGTCGGCGAGTTCTTCGAGGGACCGTCCGTGAATGTCGAGCAGGCGACGCCGTCCGGCCGGATCGAGGGGGGCTTGGCGCACCTCTTCGAGCATGGCCCTGGTCATCGAAGCAATCCGGATGATCTTGGTCGGCTCGGTGAACGGTGGCTGGGGAGCGTCGGGCTGGTCGTCGCCCTGCTCGGTGGCTTCTTCGACAGCGTCGGGCTTCATCGGTTCGGTTTCTCGGGTGGGTTCAGCTTCGGTATCCATCCCGTCAGGCTAGTTGGCGTCAAGAGTTTGCTTGGCCAGGCCACATCCGGACTGAGCCTCCTACTCCCAGCGGAAGAGCCTTGATGCCAGCGTGGTGCCGACCACGAGGATGGCGACAAGGACCCCGGTTTCGAGTAGCAGAGATCCCCACGATTCTCCGAACCACAGTCCTCGCAACAGTCGAACGGCGTAGGTCAGGGGGAGAAATTCTGAGATTGTCTTGATCGTGTCCGGCATGACCTCCAACGGGATGCCCGCCCCGGACAGGAACAACATCGGGTAGAGCACGACCATGCCGATTACCTGGGCGGCCCGTGCGCTCGACGCGAGACCAGCGATGAGATAGCCGAGGGCGAACATCGACGTCCCCGCCAGAAGTACGGCTAGGAACACGCTTACGACTTGACCATCGAAGCGCACGTTGTAGAAGATCGATCCAACAATCACGACCCCGGCCATTCCGATCAGGGTCATCACGAGGTTGGCGACGACATCGGCGACGATATAGATGAACGGTCGTAGGGGTGTCATCCGGAACCGGCGCAGAATCCCAGCTTCGCGATAGCTGCTGGTATTGATGGCAACGCCGACGAACCCGACCGAACCGAGAATGAGCGCCGTGTATGCGGGCATGGAAATGTCCATGGAACCGTATCCGCCAAACATGTCCTGCGGTTCGTTCCCAAAGATGGCACCGAAGATGAGGACCAGCATCACCGGGAACGCCAATGTGAAGAATGCCCCGATCGGCTCCCGAACAAACAACCTGAGGTTGATGGCAATAAGGGAGCCGAGCCCTCGCAGTTGCATTGACCTGCCAGGACTGTCGGGAAGAGTTCGCGTAGTGGGGCTGGCCGTCATGGGCGCATCTCGCTTCCCGTGATTGACAAGAAGACATCCTCAAGGCTCGGTTGCTCGGTGCGAAGGTCCAGGAAGGACACCCCGGCATCTTCCAGCGCGTTTACGACGCTGCTTGCAAACCGATCGCCGCGACCGAAGACCAGGACCTGGCCGTTGGTTTGCTCGACCCGGCTGACCGTAGCCAGGGTGGCGAGGTTCCCGACGTCTTGGCGACCGGGCAGGTCGAAGACGATCCGCTGCTCGCCACCCAGCCTGCCAATCAACGCCGCAGGCGTGTCGAGGGCCACGATCTTCCCCCGATCGACGATCATGACCCGGTCACACAACTGCTCGGCTTCCTCCATGTAGTGGGTCGTCAGCAAGATGGTTGCGCCCCCGTCACGGATCCCACGAACGAGGTCCCACATCGAGCGTCGCGCCTGCGGGTCCAGACCGGTCGTTAGTTCATCGAAGAACACCACCTCGGGCTCGTTAACCAGTGCGAGCGCAATGAACAGGCGTTGTTTTTGCCCGCCTGAGAGTTTGGCGAATGCCGTGTCACGTTTGTCCGTGAGGCCCAACTGGGCAAGGAGGTCGTCGATCTCGGCTTGGCGACGATAGAAGGACCCGAAGAGTGTGAGTGCTTCTCCGACACGCATCCGGGGCGGTAGCGCGCTTTCTTGTAGCTGGACTCCGATCCGCTCGGCGACCATCAGGCGGGCCGTGAACGGGTCCATACCCAGGAGCCGAACCTTGCCAGAAGTAGGGCGCCGCAATCCCTCGACACACTCGATCGTTGTCGTCTTGCCGGCACCGTTCGGTCCGACGAATCCGAATATCTCCCCTTCGGCTACCTCGAACGAGATCCCATCCACTGCCACGACGTCGCCGTAGGTTCTGTGAAGATCCTCGACTTCGATTGTTGCCATTTCCTAGTAATCATCTCGCCGACCGTCGTCCTGGCATAAGAGGACAACCTCCCTTTGTGGTAGACGATTTGACTGGCTTGGCGGTGGAATCGCCGGTTTAGCGGCCGGATTCGTCGTACCGGGCCAGGATGTCCTGCATCTGAGCGATTTCTCGTTCTTGGGCGGCGACGATGTCTTCGCAAAGGCTGGCAATTTCCGGATCGGTGATGGCCGATTCCGCACACATGAGGATCGCACTCGAGTGATGGGGAATCATCGAACGGAGAAACTGTTCGTCGCCAACTGCGGTCTGGGTACGGGCCATGAAAAAGCTCGCCACGAACACCAGTCCGAATCCGATGTACAGCATCGTGTTCATTTTCGGGTCTTCGTACATCGAGCGCATCGTCACGAGCATGAGCAGCGCCATGGCGCTCACCATGATCACTGCCATATAGGCCCGGTTTATGTTTGGAACGAAGTGTTCAAAGGACGCAATCAACGAGTACGTCAACACAAACATGATGACGGCGTTGATGGCCAACGTGGTACCAAGCTTCTTGTAGTTCGACACCTGCATGTCGACCATATCGCGGAGTTTCATGTCTTGCATGGGTGATCTCCCGGTTGGGTTCAGCTGGGTTAGCTGTACCCGACTGTCAGACCACCTAAACGTGCGGCGCTGGCTGGAGGTGAGTCAGGTCTGCGCGCCATAGCCAGAAGCTAAAACCGATCAAGCTGGCACCGATGAGGAACTCGCCTCCATCGTCGGGAAAGATTGATCCCGCCACGATGCCCAGCAGGAACAGGCCGGACCAGCGGAGCTGACCCCACCACAGGAGCGCGACAACCGAAGCCACGATCATGCTGATCGCTCCGATCATTCCCCCATATGAAAACAGGAACTCCCCGAAGCCGACGTCGAATACGTCTTCGATAAGGTTGCCAATACTCGATACCAACACTCCGACCGCCGCCAGGAGCAGGAAGACCGCCCCGCGTCGTTTGGCGTTGATTCGCCACCAGAAGAAGAGCGCCACAGCCATCGCTCCCCAGGCAACGGTCGAGCCGATGGCGGCGGTGTAGTCAAGCGGTGTCACCGGGTTGTAGTACGCCGGCTCGGCGAGCTCGATTCCTGCCCGCCCGATGGTGAGCACTCCCGCGGCAATAAACGCAACTGCGGTTGCCCTGAGCCTCGTCGTATCCTGCTCCACGTTTTGAGCCTATTCACCAAGTTGATCGAGGTGCGCCGGGTTTTCCACGAACTCAAGGCGCGCGTGTTTGCGCGTTGAGTCTTTCGTATCTGGTTGGTGCGACCTGAATGGGAGATCCTGGTAAGAGTTCCGACGTTTTCGGAGCGAGGCGAGACCATGACTGTTTGGCACTACCTCAGCCTCATGTTGCTCGGTTCCCTCGTGGCCTGGGTGGGTGCGATTCGCGGTGCTCTCAGAAGGCAATGGAAGCGTTCCCTCATGGGTCTGGTTCCACTGACGACCACTGCGATCTGGCTCCTCGGTGTGGGGAGGCGGCTGGACTGGGACTCTGAATTTTGGGAGCAGAACCCGTGGTGGCTGGCCGCTCAAGCCGCCTTGCTGGGCGCGGTGTGGGTCGCGGCCCTGGGGGCGTGGCGGTCGAGCAAACCCCGGTAGTGTCAGCGAACATGGGCGACCGCACTGGGTGGCAAAGTATGCTAAACTATCGTTGTTATCTGTAACTGCCACCTAGCGTTGCCGAAATACGACTGAGGAGTCAACCACATGGATTCCGAATACCCGCCGATTCTCGATGCAGCCCAGGTCGCCGAACTGCTTTCGATGAACGTTCAGATGGTCCGAAAATACGCCCGGGAGGGTCGCATCCCCGCCTACCGGCTTCCCGGCGGCAGGGCGTTCAAGTTCTTCCGTGACGAGATCTTCAACTTCGTCAAACAGCACCCGGTTGATGTTGAGGAGTTCAGCGAAGAGGACATGCTCGCCGACTGAGGCGGTGCCCTAACGGGTCTGCACGACGAGAGCGATGGTGGGGAGGGGGATGTACCAGTCGATACTGCCGGGGCCGGTCATCACAATATGGTCGGTTCCGACCACATTGATGCGTCCGAGGATTACGTCTGCCGTTGATGGCGTAATGATGCCGACTGGCTCAGCAGTCAACTCGAGTTCGGATAGTCGTGCCTTGAACGAACCCGAGCCCCCTGTGCTGCTTGAGCCGCCAGATCGGGCCGATTCCTCCCGGCGGATCACGATCGGGCCTGCCAGGTTGGCCGAGATGGTCGCCTCGCCAGAATCCATGATCGCCAGATCACCCCGGCAATGTGTGAGGAGTCCGGTCACCGTAAGTGGGGGCGTCACAAAGGAAACGGTGTCCCCCCGATGTAATAGTTCGGCAGCTGCGTCACTCAGGGATCGCCGACGCAGAGTGAGCTTCAGGGCGTCGGCCTCCACATCTTCGGCCTCCCAGCGTATCTCCCTGCTCACCGACTGGCGTAGCTCTGCGGCGAGGTCGTCGAGGTCTAGGTTCGGTCTGTCAGTCATGAGTCCTGATCCAAATCTCACTGGCGGTGGCCGTTTTCTCACCGTAACATATGATCTCGAAGGGGAGTAGGGATGTCTACGTTGGGAGACACACAGACGATACCGATCGCTGCTCCTAGGCGCGGGATGATGAGTCGGTTGAGCACCGGTCATGTGATCATGATCCTGGCCGGGTTGCTGGCTGCCCTTCTGAACTTCACACTTCTCCAACAGCGCGACGAGGTATTCCAGATTGTCGTTGCTAGCCGAGCGCTCCTGCCGGGACAGACTGTGGCTCTCGAAGATTTCACCTATGCCGAGATCCGTGCCAGTCAGGCGTTGCTCGACACCCTGGTGCTATCGGATTCGGTTGGGACCCTCGACGGTCAGGTTGCTGTGCGGTCGATTGCGGCAGGCAATGCCGTATCCGTCGAAGATTTCAGTCCAGCCGCGGCGCCCCTGGAGCAGCGGGCCATGAGCGTCCCGGTAGATAGCGACAAAGCGGTGAATGGTTCGCTCACCATCAACGACATCGTCGACATCATCTTGGTCGACGATGGCCGTGCGTCATACGTGGCGCTTGGGGTTGAAGTGCTAGCAGTTCCCGCCCCACCAGAGGGTTTCGCCAGTACCGCGAGCTACGCGGTAACGATCAGCGTCGATGACGAGACCGCCCTGCGTGTGGCGTCGGCCATTGACATCGGGGAGCTACATCTCGTTCGGTCAACTGGCTCGCAACAGGCCGATATCGAGTTCTTTGATCCCGCCGAACAGGACACCGCTCAACCGCCCGGAGGTGTCGAAACCCCCTCGAACGGAGAGGGATGACCGTGGAGACAGAGCTTGGCTTGGTCGTCTCGGCCCGAGAATGGTCGGAACGGCTGCACCGATTCACGGTCGATCACGGCGGAGCGCGCGTTCGGGCCCGGATTCTCAGGCCAGAAGATGCCGTGGCGGAGGACTACGACGTCCTGCTGGTCGACGACGTCACCTCTTTCCTCAGTCGCCGGTTGGTCCAGCAAGTGCAGTCGCAAGGTCGAAGTGTGGTCGGCGTGTTCGATGCGGCCACAAATCCAGCCGGGCAGGCCTTTCTTGAGGGGTTGGGAGTTGACGGAGTTCTTCCGGCTCACGCCACCGCCGAGGAGTTCATCCGGGCGGTATCGGCGTTTGGCACTGTTGAACGCGCTGCTCGAGCCGTGGAGTTCGTCGAGCCCGGGACCGGCTCTACCGAGAATGGGCGTGGTCAACTCGTCGTCGTGGCCTCCAGTTCGGGTGGGACGGGAGCAACCGAAATAGCGGTTGGGTTGGCGAATGCGTTCACGACCGTCAAAGATCGAACGTTGCTGGTCGATGCCGACGACGTGGTCCCGGCCATCGCTCAACGCCTCGGACTAGCCCTTCATCCCAACATTCGGACATCAATCGATGCGCTACTGCATCAGCCAGATCGCGTCGACAAGACATTCCACAGCCTGCGACGGGCACCGATTGATGTGGTAGCCGGTATCTCCAATACGCAGGATTGGATCGAACTGCGACCGGGCGATGTCGTGAGTCTGGCCACCGATGAGACCATGCGGCGCTCCTTCGTAGTCGCCAATGTGTCGAGTCGCATCGAGGATCTCGCTTTTCACGGCGGAGCGCCGCGGTACGGACTCGCCCGAGCCATGATCGCAGCAGCCGACCAACTGGTCGTCGTAGCCGTCCCATCGCCGATTGGCGTCGCCCGAACCTTGGAGTGGATCGCTCAGGTGCGGGCGCTGGCACCACATCGGCCGGTACATATCGTATTCAACAAGGCCCCGCGGTCGGCGTTTAAGTTGGGCGAGCTCACTCAGGAGATCACCCGTACCTACGCGGCGTTCTCCCTGACGGTGGTGCCCGAAGATCGGCGTGTTTCTGAGGCGGCCTGGGACGGTGACCTTGTGAAAGGCGGAGCGTTTGTAAAGGGAATCGAGGAGCTAGCCGGAGCTCTAGCGAGTCTCCACGCGGCGAGAGCGGCGGCTTCATGAACGCCTACGACGAGATCCGACAGGCGGCAGTCCGGCTGATAGAGGAGCGGAAGATCGACCCGCTCAAATCGAAGGACCAGACACGGGCCCTGGCTGTCGAAGTGGTGGACGACTACCAACGGCGAGCCCATCTCGGAACGATCCGGGCTCTACGTGATCCGGGGGAGATGGTGAACCGGGTTCTCCGATCGATCCTCGAGTTCGGCCCCCTAACCGAGTTGTTTGATCGCCCTGACGTCGAGGAGATCTTCGTCGAGGGGTCGCGGGTCAGCTATATCGACGGGACGGGATCGCTCAAAGCGCTGGCTGTGCCAACGACGGAACGGGAGAATCGCCAGGTCATCACCCGACTCCTTGCCGAAACCGACCGTCATCTCGACACCGCCAACCCCATCGTTCAGGCAAGGATTCTCGACGGGACCGCTCGCCTGACGGCTGTTATCGGACCGATCGCCGACCAGATTTCGGCCACGGTCCGCCGGTATGCCCTGCGAAAGGAAACGCTGTCGTCAATGGTCGAGCTGGGTTCTCTAACCCCGGCCGCGGCAGGTTTTCTATGGGCCGTCATGCAAACGAACATGAGCGTGCTGATATCGGGCCCTCCCGGTGCCGGCAAAACGTCGATGTTGGCGGCGATGCTGACAGCTGCACCCTCGACACACTGTCTGCGATGCTGCGAAGAGGTAAGGGAACTTCATGTTCCGATCACGCACGGCTCGTATTACGAGTCTCGGCCAGCGACACTCGATGGCTCCGGGGAAATCAGCTTGCGGGACCTCGTCAAAGTAGTTCTGGCTATGCGACCGGACCGGATTGTGGTGGGAGAGGTCCGTGGGTCCGAGGCCTTTGAGCTGACTCGAGCTGTGAACGCCGGTTGCGGGTTTGCTTGCACGGTCCATGCGAACTCGGCTCGGGATGCCTTGAACGCCATCGTCAACGCAGCGCTGATGGCTGGCGAGAACGTCAGTGAACCGATTGTTCGGAAGGTCTTCGCCGCTTCGATCGATTACGTCGTGCACCTGGGTAGGGATGCGATCGCCGCCAACGACGGATCAGGTCTCCGGCGACAGGTCATGGAAGTCCTGGCCGTTGTGCCGACGATGAGCGACGACTTCTCTACGGAGAAGCTGTTTGATCGCGAACGCCTTGGGAAACCTCTTGAGTGGACCGGGCTGCTGCCGTCGCCGCAGGCGGTCGGCATCATCGAGCAAACCTTGCCGGAAGGTATGACGCTGCGAGCGATCCTCGAAGGGCGGGTCTCGCCGCTATGAGACTTATCGCGTCGCTCCTTACCGGCCTCGCCTTTCTCTATGGCGTTGGGCTATTGACCGGGACAGCGCCCCAGTTGATGCTCGTTCGTAAGGATCGGCCGTCGGTATCGACGCGCCAGCTGTGGTTGACTCAGGCCGGAGTGGATTTGACCCCGCGCCAATTTTGGGCGGCATCAGTCGCAGTCGGTCTGATTGCCTTCGTGCTGTTTCTGCTTATCTCGGGTATCCCAATCATTGCGGCGATTCCAGCGATCGGAGTGGCGATGTTGCCCCGGGCGTACTTCGCCAGGCATAGGGGGCGTCGACTATCGGAGGTTCAGGAATCCTGGCCGGACGGCCTCCGCGACATCACTGCGTCGATCTCGTCCGGGATGTCACTGCCGCGGGCAGTCGAGGTCTTGGCGTTGAAGGGCCCCGAGCCGCTGCGTCTCGCCTTCGGGCGGTACGGGCTACTCGCCAGAACGATCGGTGTAGTGCCGGCCCTTGAGACAGTGAAAGAGGAGCTGGGCGATCCCACCTCGGACCGGGTCATCGAAGTGCTGATCCTTGCTCACGAGCGAGGTGGCAGCATCGTGACGGAGATATTGACCGACCTGGCCGAGGCCACCACCCGGGATCTGTGGACTCTTGAAGACATACGAACCGCCGCCATTGAACAGAAGATCAACTCTCGGGTCGTGTTTGTTCTGCCGTGGTTTGTCCTTATTGCCCTCACGGCAATGACGCCTGCGTACCGGGAGTTTTATGCGTCCGCAGCTGGCTTTGTTGTTGTCTTGCTGGGTGCAGTACTCAGCGGATTCGGGATTCTGCTCGTGAGTCTCCTGTCCAAAGAGCCTCAAGAAGAGCGGGTTCTCGGAGGATCGGCGAGGACATTCCAGGGGGCACGGTGATTGTTGATCTGTTGGGACGTTCCTTGCTTGCAGCGCTCCTCAGTGGCGTGGCCCTGGCCGGCGTTGCTTCGTTGTTCGTTCGGCCAACCAGGCGTCTTGCACCCCGGGTGCGGCCGTATACAGCGATCAGCCGAACGAGTCTCGGCCGGGCGCCCGATGTGGTGGCCGACGGGGCCGACTTCCGCGGCATCGGGGCCAACCCGATTGCCCGGCTCTTCGGTCCGATTCTCGGGTCGCTAGCAAATCGGATTGGTCGGGCTCTCGACTCAGGTGGTGACGCTGCCATGGTTCTCAAGCTCAAGCAGGCGGCTCTGTTTGAGGGCCTCAGCGACCCGGATCGGCTCACCCAGTTCCGGGTTCGCCAGTTGGCAGCTGGTGCCACCGGGGGAGTGCTGGCGGCGGTGATTGGTCGACTGGTCGGCTTGGGTGCGTTGGGCATTGTTTCCCTGGCTCTCGTTGGGATCGTGGCCGGGATCGGTCGACATCGTGGAGCGGTCGAGCGGGCGGTCGACGATCGCCGTGCCCGGATGCGGATTGAGATCTACACGGTCAACCAGTTGCTGGCTATGCACGTCCGGGTCGGGGGTGGGGTTAGCCAGGCAGTCCAAGAGTTGGTCAACCGTGGTGCCGGGGATGTCATCGGTGAGCTGGCTGAGGCTGCTCGCATGCACCGTAATGGCATGGCTGCTAGCGAGGCTTTTGAGCGGGCGGCCCGCCTCACGCCGGAACCGTATTGTGCTCGGACATACTCGCTGCTGGCCGCAGCGGAAGAGCGCGGTTCAGATCTTGGGGATGCCTTACTGGCGTTGGCCGAGGATGTTCGCGAAGGTCGAAGAGAGTCCATGAAGCAGCGAGCCACGAAACAGCGAGCCGCCATGCTCATCCCGACTATCGCCATCTTGGCTCCGGTCCTGCTCGTATTCGTCGCCGCTCCACTGCCATCAATCATTTTCGGAACGTTCTGAGGAAAGGAGAGAATATGCAAGAGGTGATCATGCATTGGGACGCACTCGTGGCTCGTCTACGAGACGACCAACGAGGCCTGAACACAGCAGAGTTGCTGGGCAACGCTGCGTTGGCGATTGTGGCGCTCATCGCGATCTGGGCCGGGTTACAAGCCCTGGGTATCGATGTGATCGAGCGGATCAGGTCGCTCCTGTTTGGCCAGCTATAGGCTCATGTCTGACGAGGGTGGGATGTCGACTCCTGCCACGATCCTGGCGGTGGGTATCGCCATGATCTTCTTTGTCGCGCTCGCCAACTTGGTGATCTATCAGTACGCGGCGGGGGCGGTTCGGGCGGCGCTTGATCAGGGTGTGCGGGCTGAATCGTATGCGGGGGCCGCGGTCGGGACGTGCGAGGCGAGCATCGACGAAACACTGGATTCCTTGCTGGGTGGGTCTTATGGAGAAGGCATCAGCGCCAGCTGCTTTGTTGATCCCGCCGGCCCGACAGTCGTTGCCACGGCGACCGCCTTCTTTCCGTCGATAGCGCTCTGGGTACCCGACTACACGTTTGTCGCCTCGGCGCGAGCCGTGAAGGAAGTCGCTCCATGATGCGCGACGAACGGGGTGTCGCGGCTGTTGAACTGCCGTTGGCTATCGGGTTGCTACTTATCCCCACCGCGTTTGTTGTGCTCATGTTGGCCCCGTGGGCAGCCCGGGCGAACATGGCCCGGCTGGCGGCGGCCGAAGCCGCCCGGGTGATTGTCACCGGTCCCACTACCGATCCTGACGACTCCTATGTACGAACGGTCATCGACCAAATCGCCGTCAACCATTCGATTTCGGCGAGCGATGTTTCGGCCACGCTGTGCGTGACTCCGTCGATGACCCCCAGCCAGAAAGCTGCCGCCCGATGTGATGCCCTGGTTCGCGGTATGCAGGTAAGGGTTGAGGTGACGGTGGCGATTCCGCTGGTGGCTTTCCCCGGAAGCGGGCAGTCGTTCGGGGGCTTCAATTGGACGGTTGCCCACACCGAACTGGTTGATCGTTATCGGAGTTTCCCGTGAAGTTACGCGAAGAATCCGGGCAGATCACGCTATGGGTACTTGGTTTGGCGGTCGCCCTGCTCGGACTGGGAGGGATCAGTGTCGACTTGTGGAGAGTGATGGGTGAGCGATCGGAACTCGCTGTCATCGCCGATTCTGCGGCCGTCGCCGGAGCCAACGGTGTTGATGTCGACTGGTTTCGGGCGACCGGCGAGGTCCGTCTCCTCGAGCCACTTGCCCGTGACCTGGCACTGTCGATTCTTTCCCAGGAAGACGTTGTAGTAGTCGGATTGACCGTGCAGAACGATCAGATCGTCGTTCAGATTCGGCGCGAGGTGGCCTTCACGCTCTTGAACATCCTGACCGCCGGACAAGATCCAAGCGTCACCATTGACGTCGTCGGTCGGGCCACCGCCGATCTGTCATGACTGGCCCGGTCGCGACCTGGCGAATGGTCGTGGCGGGGGCGATCGTTGCCGGCCTCGGTCTGGGCCTCGGGGCGGTGGCGCTCTCGTCGGACCCGGTTCCTCCAGGCGCCCAACTTCCGAAGAGCCTCGTCACGGTGCCGCCGGCTACGACATCTGCCGCAACGAACTCGACCGCAGTCCCCACAACTTCTCCGACTGAAGATGTGGTGGATGAAGTGCGCTCTGCCGTTGCGGCGGCAATGCGCTCTTGGGGCGCCTTCGCCGGATCAGGAGACCTCGCCGACGTCGATCCGTTCTTCGATCACGCCGGCCCCCAGTGGGCGGTGCTCGAAGGGGAGGCGGGATCACCTGGGGTGCCGTTCAATGCCGAACTTGTCGAACACGCTCTGGAGCTGACCGACCGAATCGCAGTCGTCACTGGGACGGTCACGTTTGTTGCCGGAGACGAATCGCAGTCGGCTGACTGGCAAATCGAACTCCGCTCGGACGCTGACGGTCGGTGGCTGATCTGGTCGGTGTTGTCCGTCGACGCTGGCTAGCCCGTCACACCTCCGGGTCCCGGCAGCCCAATCCAAGTAGGTACCAATAGCGATCGTGCTGTCTGTGACGCTGTACCAGCCCCCTTACCTCCGGCCTGCGCTTCGCTTCGGCCGCAGGAACCTTTCCCCCGGCCGGGCCTACGGCCCTGGGGGAACCGACAAAGCCCGCTTCGAGCCGTTGGTTTTCGGAGTTGCTACTACGGGGTCGGTCTCCCCAGTGAGCGGAGCGAGTGTCCGGGGTGTGCGGGGGTTGCGACGACGGGGGTCGGTCTCCTCAGTGAGCGGAGCGAGTGTCCGGGGTGTGCGGGGGTTGCGACGACGGGGGTCGGTCTCCTCAGTGAGCGGAGCGAGTGTCCGGGGTGTGCGGGGGTTGCTACGACGGGGGTCGGTCCCCCCAGTGAGCGGAGCGAACGACCGGGGGGAAGGGTCCCGTCACCGAAGGTGATGGGTAGGGGGGCTCGTTCCCCTCTCCGAGCATGGAAGCAAACTCAGTTCCCTCCTCCGAGAGTTCAGAACAAGGCCGATCCTAATATCCCGATCGATCGTGCTGTCTGTGACGCTGCACCAGCCCCCTTACCTCCGGCCTGCGCTTCGCTTCGGCCGCAGGAACTTTTCCCCCGGCCGGGCCTACGGCCCTGGGGGAACCGACAAAGCCCGCTCCGAGCCGTTGGTTTTCGGAGTTGCGACGACGGGGTCGGTCTCCTCAGTGAGCGGAGCGAGTGTCCGGGGTGTGCGGGGGTTGCGACGACGGGGTCGGTCCCCCCAGTGAGCGGAGCGAACGACCGGGGGGGAAGGGTCCCGTCACCGAAGGTGATGGGTAGGGGGGCTCGTTCCCCTCTCCGAGCATGGAAGCAAACTCAGTTTCCTCCTCCGAGAGTTCAGAACAAGGCCGATCCTAATATCCCGATCGATCGTGCTGTCTGTGACGCTGTACCAGCCCCCTTACCTCCGGCCTGCGCTTCGCTTCGGCCGCAGGAACCTTTCCCCCGGCCGGGCCTGCGGCCCTGGGGGAACCGACAAAGCCCGCTTCGAGCCGTTGGTTTTCGGAGTTGCTACTACGGGGTCGGTCCCCCCAGTGAGCGGAGCGAACGACCGGGGGGAAGGGTCCCGTCACCGAAGGTGATGGGTAGGGGGGCTCGTTCCCTCTCCGAGCATGCAACCCAAACTCCGTTCTCCGCTACAAGCATGCAATCGAACCTCGGCTCCCTCTCCGGGCAGGCAACCGAAGCCCTTTCTCCTCTCAGGCAGGCAAGCGGCTGGCCGATCGGAGGTCTTGTCAGAGGGTGGATGGGTAAGATCTGGAAATAGAGCGAGTGGCCACGGTGGGAGGTCAAGATTTCGCGTATATGCCGACGCCGGATGGCACAGGAGACGACAGGTTGAAGTCTTCTCTGCGCGCACATTTGCTGGGTGGGTTTCGGGTCGAAGCGAACGGTGAGGTCGTTCAGCTGAGTGGGTCGCGCACCGCCCGGTCGCTTCTTGCCTATCTGCTGCTCAGCCCTGATCGCCAGCATCTGCGGTCGAAGTTGGCGGGTATGTATTGGCCCGAGCAATCCGAGTCGGTAGCCCGCGAGCGCCTACGTTCGGTGCTGTATCGGATCGGAAAAAGCTTCGACGAGTCCGGCGTTCCGGTGCTTGACCAGGCCCGCGAATGGATCGGGATTTCAGCCGAGGTCGATGTCTGGGTAGATGCCACGGAATTTCGCAGCCTCATCGCCCGTGCTCAGGCTTCGGGCAACGGCGCAACGGAACTCCAACAGGCCACCGACCTGTATCAGGGCGAATTTATGCCCGGCCACTACGAAGACTGGGTCTTCGAAGAGCAGCAAGCGTTGCATGGCTCCCAGGTAGCCGCGCTGCGTCAGCTGCTGTCGCTGCGCGAGTCCGACGGACAGTTCGATCGGGCCCTGCTCGTCGCTAAACGGATGGTGGCGATGGACTTCCTTGATGAAGGCGCCCATCGGCACATCATGCGACTCTCGGCTTTGCTCAGACGGCCCGAGGACGCCCTGCGTCAGTATCGGGAAGTCCGCCGCACGCTCAAGCACCAGCTAGGTGCCGAACCCGCCCCGGCCACCGCTCAGCTGGCGGCAGACATCGCCTCGCACGTCGAGTCGACGCTGTCCTCGCCGCCCACGTCGGACCGGTCACAGGCGCCGGTGTTCGTGGCTCGCCAGGCTGAACGCGACGTGCTCATCGGCTCACTAGAAAGAGCGCTCGGGGAAGAAGGAGCGATCGCCCTCGTCGAAGGTCCCCCGGGAGTTGGTAAGTCCTCGTTGCTTGAGCAGGCGGGCGAAGATGCCAAGTGGCGCAACTTCGAGATTCTGCGAGGGAGCTACCAGGATCGGGTCGGCGGCGAAGCGTTCGAAGGGATCCGCTCCGCTCTCGACGCAGCCTTGACGCCGCTGCGCATCGAGCAACTCCGATCGATCTGCGAGCCGATGTGGCTGGAAGAGGCGAGCCGGGTTCTTCCTCAACTGGGCAGCTCGGAGGCAGATCAGGCGGGCCTGACCGGAGAGGACAGCCGTTGGAAGGTGCAGGAGTCGCTCGTCCAGGTTCTCAGAAGCCTGGCGGCGATTTACCCGACCATGTTGCTGCTCGAAGACGTGCACTGGGCCGATCTCGATTCGCTGGCCGTCATGAAGCGACTGGGCGCCAGTCTTGAAGGAGTGCCGCTGGTAGTGCTGCTCAGCTATCGCAAGGAAGATGCCGAAGCTTACGACGCTCGATGGGCTCTTCTTCAAGAATTGGACCGATCAGTGTTCACCAAGCGCCTGGTTCTCAGTGATTTGGATGCACCGTCGGTAACCCGCTTGATCGACGCCATCGGCGGTTTCGGCGATCATTCTGAGGCGTTGGCGACGTGGTTGGTAGAACACACGGGCGGTAACCCGCTGTTCGTGATCGAGACCCTGAAGAGTCTGCGAGAAGACGACCCCGGGCATCCGTTCGAAATGCCGAACCGGCTGCCGGTTGCGTCGAGCGTCGCCGAAATCGTGGAGCATCGACTCGACAAGCTCGACGACATGGCCCGCCAGGTCATCGACGCCGCTGCCGTCTTCGCCCGCCCGGTCTCGACCTCACAATTGTCCGAGCTCACCGATCTTGATTACCAGGCCGTGCTGGCTGCGGTAACGACGGTGGTGCGCAGACAGGTTCTATCAGATCAACCCGCCGGCCTCCTGTTCAGCCACGAACTCATTCGCCGGGTCGCCTATAACGGCATTCACCCGGACCGGCTCCACGAACTCCACATCAGATCGGCCGAAGTGCTCACCGACCTGGGTGCGGCACCTGCTGAGATCGCCCATCACTTCTATGAAGCTCAAGCCTGGGAAGACACCGTTGAGTGGAGCCGGCAGGCGGCTCGCAACGCAGAAGAGATTTCCGCCTACGACACGGCTCAGACCCACTATCGGCGGGCCGTGACGGCCGCCGAGCTGGCCAACATGGGCGACGATGTCATGTTCGAACTCACGGAGTCGATGGAACGTGTTGCCGACGTGCTCGGAGAACGCAGCACCCAGGCTGGCCTGATCGAACGCATGCTCCAGTTTGCTTCGTCGACCCAAGACGAGGCCGAGGCGAAGCTGCGGCGCGCCTGGCTCCTGGCCAACACGGATCGGTTCGCGGAGGCCGAGGAGGCCGCTCGGGCGGGACATGGCTTGGCGCCTGAACGTCAAGAGGACTTCGCCCAGGTATTGGGTCGGATCCAGATCTGGTCCGGTCGCCCCGGTGAGGCCGTTGAGACCCTCAGCAGCGTGATCGCCGCCCACGACGGTTCGGCAAGCGGACCGACGCATCTCCTCCGGGGAACCGCCTACGTTGAAGCCGGCTTCTATCCAGAGTCTGAAGCCGAACTCCGGGTCGCCATGGACCGATTCCGTGCGGTCAACGATCGCAGCGGAGAAGCCCGCACCATCGGTATTCTCGGAACCGTCATCGGCGAACAACGACGCCTTGAGGACGCCGAGAAAGCCTTGCGCGAGGGGCAAGAAATCGCCCGCCAGATTGGCTACCGGATCGCCGACGCCGAATGCACCGTGAATCTGGCCACGATTTTGTATCAGCGCAACCGCCCGGTCGACGCGTTGAAGGCATACGCGGAGGCGGAGGAGGCGTTCCGGTCGATTGGGCAGCAGCGCGGCGTCGCATCTGCGCAGTCAAACCTCGCCTCGCTGGCCTGGCTCGTGTTTGGCGATATCGAGATGGCAAGAGCCGCCGCCGAATCGGCGGGTGAGTACTTTGCCGGGGTGGGTGAGTACGCCAGGCTCGCTGTTGCCCAGTCGGTGATCGCCGGGACGCTCGGCGCGGACCACCCGGAGTCAGCGATGGCGGCCTTTGAAAGTGCCGTGGTCGGCGTCCTCAAAACGACTGATCGATACCGGTCGAAGATCGTGCTGCTGGCTTACCTCACTCATTTGCTCGAACATGGCGAATTCACCGTGGCGGTGCCAGTCTTCGATGAGCTGGACCTGGTCGATCCCGAGTGGGGAGGTCCGCCCAACGAGCTTCTGCTCAGAGCGTGGCGTGATCGCCATGCGGGCGGTTCAGCATGGGACAGGATGCTTCGGTCGTTGTTGGAAATCCTCGACGAATCGGTTCAGACCGGGGCGCGGATCGCCCTTGGTGCCTACCTGGTGGCCGGGTCTGAGGAGGTTCTTGCCAACCAAGCCATCCAGCGAGCCGTCGCGCTGTTTGAGTCCGACACGAAGGACCTCGCGTCTGAACAGCAGGACGTGGCCAGAAGCGGACCGCTCTCGCGTCGGATCCAGGAATCCTACGATCAAGCTACCGCCCGTGAAGTCACCATATTTGTTCCGAAAGTTGGTACCCCGAACGGTCGCCAGCCGAAAGATGATGAGGTGCTGTCCGTCGCCGTTACGCCGTGGCTTCCGTCGGACGCGGCGATCGAGTCGCCCGTTGATCGCCGTCGCTGCCAGCTGGAGCGAGTGTTCGGGGAGATGCAATCGGCCGGAGCTGTGCCGTCCATCAAACACCTGGCGAGAGCTCTGGACGTCAGCCAGGCAACGGTTAAGCGCGATTTGTCGGCCCTCAGGTCCGCAGGGCGTGTCATGAGGACTCGAGGATCGAACCGCGCCTAGGGAACAACCAGTGATCTACTAGTTTTTTCCAGATGTCTGGATGATGAACACGGCTGGCTCACGGTCTCGGGCCATATTGGCTGAGTAGTAGCCACGTCCCGAACCGGAGGATCTCCATGCGCCGTCGTCTATATGTTCTCGCCATCACCGTTATCGCCAACCTTGCGGTTGCCGCACCTGCCTTTGCCAATGGTGACTTCCACCGTTAGATCCTGATTTCGGGTCTTCCAGGCATTTTTCCTCACCACCTTCTGCCCGTCCCCCTGGTACTGGTGAGTGGGGAGTGGGGCCGACAAGTCGGCGGTGCCTGGAAGACCTGGAAATGTGAGCTTGGGAGGGACACATTCGCCAGTTACTGCTCGTGACCGACCACCCCGAGCGGGTCGAGAATCTGACCAAGCCGCTCGCCGAGCGGTTTTCTTTGTCTGGTCCGGTGAGCACTGACCAAGTCGAGACACAGCCCGAATTCGACACGGTTGTCCTCTACCTCGGGTCGGTGGCGGACATCGTCGCCCTGCGGCGATACCAACCGTCTGCTCGTATCGTCGCCGTCACCAACGATCCCCGTCGCGAATCGGTCGCCCGGTCAAGCGGGGCGGACGTGGTGATCCCGGTCGGTGAGGCCGCCGTTGAATACATCAGTGCGATGGCCGAGCCCACCCTTTCGCCAATCGTCGGCGGAGATCATTCCCAGATCGAACTCACCGCCACCGTCACCACCGACGAGACCGGGATGATTACCAGAGCGTCTCCCTACTTCGCGGAGCTGGTCGCAGCTGAGTCGAGCCGAGCACTCATCGGGGTACAGGTGCACAGTCTGTTCGCCCGTCAGGACCACGCCAATGCGGTCATGTCCCGGCTGGCCCCGGCGACGACGCTGCGCAACGTCGAAGTAGAGATATTGCGGGCCGACCGGACCCGTGGATGGGTACTGCTAACCCTGCGCAAGACCAAGGACGGCACCAAGATCCATGGCGCCGCCGTCGACATCACCGACCTGGCTCAGGCCTGGCAGGGTCTCGCTCGGAGCGAAGCTCGGTATCAGTCGTTGTTCGATGCCTCGTCCATTCCGGTTTGGGAAGTAGACCTGTACACCGCGGTCGGTTTGCTCGAACAAGCTCAGGCAGGCCGTGGGGTGGTACCGCGCCTGGAGCTGGCGGCATTGTTGGTCGGGTCATTGCGACTGGTTCACGCCAACGACTACGCGCGCAAATGTTCGTTGACTGACCCGGGCGACGACGCTGCGGTTTTGCGAGCCATGGTGCGGATGGTCGGCGGACCAAACGGGATGGATGTTCTCGACCAGGTCGAACGGTTCGCCCAAACTTCCGGCCCGTTGTGCGTTCCGGCGGTCGGTCGGGATACGCAGGGAAACAGTCAGCGGGTCTCCGTCACCTGGAATGCCCCGATGATCAACGGTCTGCGAGATCTTGCGCACACGATTGTCACCATCGCCCCCGGCGAACCCGGCTCCTGAACCTGCCCTGATCCGGACGCTCAAACTGCAATGAGGGGCCGCCGGTCGGGCTGGCTACCATGGCCCCGCCGTATGAAAGGGACAGTCGTTGAAGATCCATGAGTACCAAGCCAAGCAACTCATGAAGGCCCGGGGGATTGCGGTCCCATCCGGTCGGGTTGCTACCACGGTCGCACAAGCCGTTGCGGCCGTGCGACCGCTGATTGAGGATTCGGGTAACCCGGTCGTGGTCGTCAAATCACAGATCCACGCCGGTGGCCGCGGCAAGGGCCGGTTCAAGGAACACCCCGATCTGGGTGGCGTGACCGTCGTCCTCGCCGGTATCGACGGTGGAGTCGGTGCAGCCGAAGAAGCCGTCAAGGAACTGGCCGAAAAGATGATTGGCTCGACGCTCGTCACCATTCAGACCGGACCAGAAGGCAAACAGGTCAACCGGCTCTACATTGAGCAGGGTGTTGACATTGAAACCGAACTCTATCTGTCGGTTGTTCTCGACCGGGCGTTGAGCCGCAATGTGCTCATGGTCTCCACCGAGGGTGGAACAGAAATCGAAGAGGTCGCCGAGCACACACCTGAGAAGATTCTGAAAGCCACGATCGATCCGGCCATCGGTCTCGCCAACTTCCAGGCGGCCGACCTGGCGTACGGACTCGGACTCGAGGGCAATGCCTTCAAGAACGCAGTCAAGTTCATGAAGGCGTTGACGGCTGCGGCCGCCGAACTCGATACGGATCTCCTCGAGATCAACCCGCTCGTCGTCACCAAGGACGGCAACGTGATGGCGCTTGACGGCAAGATGAGCTTCGACTCGAACGCCATGTTCCGCCATCCCCATATCGCCGAAATGCGCGACGACTCAGAAGAAGACCCGGCCGAGTTGGAAGCCTCCGAGCATGACCTGTCGTTCATCAAGCTCGACGGCACGATCGGCTGCATGGTCAACGGCGCCGGCCTGGCCATGTCGACCATGGACATCATCAAGTACGTTGGCGGAGAACCCGCCAACTTCCTGGACGTCGGTGGGGGTGCCACCGCCGACAAAGTCACCGCGGCGTTCAAAATCATCACGAAAGACCCGGCGGTCAAAGGGATCTTCGTGAACATTTTCGGCGGGATCATGAAATGTGACACGATCGCCACCGGAGTCGTCCAGGCTGTCAAGGAAGTCGGCCTGCAGGTTCCGCTGGTGGTTCGGCTCGAGGGCACCAACGTTGAACTCGGCAAGCAAATCATCGATGAATCGGGACTGAACGTGGTGAGCGCCAGCGACATGAAAGATGGCGCTCAAAAGATTGTGGAGCTAACCAAATGAGCGTGCTGGTCGATACAAACACCCGGGTGCTCGTCCAGGGTATGGGCAAGACCGGTCGGTTCCACACCGACACGGCACTCGCCTACGGTACGAACATGGTTGGGGCGGTCCATCCATCGAAAGCCGGCACCGTCGAGCACTTCGAAGGCGAAACCGACCACAGCGGAGTCCAGGGCCGCGCCGATAGCTATTCGGCCGACCTCCCGATCTTCCGCAGCGTGGTCGAAGCGGCAGAAGCGACGCAAGCCAATGCGTCCGTGATCTACGTTCCGCCCCCGTACGCCGCAGACGCCATCATGGAAGCGGCCGCGGCTGGTATCGAACTGATCATCTGCATTACGGAGGGTATTCCGGTTGCCGACATGGTGATCGCCAAGCGGTACCTCGAGGACA
The DNA here is from genome assembly GCA_963835515.1 of uncultured Acidimicrobiia bacterium. GTDB lineage: Bacteria > Actinomycetota > Acidimicrobiia > Spongiisociales > JAENVV01 > JAENVV01. Next base: position 42,452 of record CAWIFX010000010.1, read on the forward strand.
AGGACGTTCGCCTGGTTGGCCCCAACTGCCCGGGGGTCATCACCCCTCAGCAGTGCAAGATCGGCATCATGCCCGGATACATTCACCAGCCCGGCAAGATCGGCGTGGTCAGTCGTTCCGGCACCCTCACGTATGAGGCGGTCTTTCAACTGACCAACAACGGTTTAGGTCAAACAACAGCCATCGGGATCGGCGGAGACCCGGTCAACGGGACCAACTTCGTCGATTGCCTGAAGCTCTTCAACGACGACCCGGCAACCGAAGGCGTCATCATGATCGGCGAGATCGGTGGAACCGCCGAAGAAGAAGCCGCCGAGTGGATTGCCGCCAACATGACCAAGCCGGTCGCCGGATTCATCGCCGGAACGACGGCCCCTCCCGGAAAACGGATGGGTCATGCCGGTGCCATTATCTCCGGAGGAAAAGGGACGGCATCCGACAAGATCTCCGCCCTGAACGCCGCCGGCGTCGTGGTGGCTCCGACGCCAACCGATATGGGAACGGCCATGTTGGAAGCGCTCGGGTAGGAAGACCTGCTTAAAGGAAAGGGGCCGCCCAATGGGCGGCCCCTTTTTCTTTGGTCGCTCGGGGTCTAGAAGCGGGCGGCGTCGGCGACGGCGTAGCCCTCAACCGCGTGATCGGCCTTGCACACATCGCGCAGGCGAACCACGATGCCCTCGAGTTGATCCGCCGGGATCGCACAGGTCAGATCGTTTTCGCTCATCCCGGTCCGTTGGCGGCTCAACGCACATCCGAAACTTACTGTTACTTGTCCGTGCTCGCGAGCCAGAGGGACGATCTGGCACTGTGGTTTGCCGGACATCTCCAGTCCGTCCACCGCGTCGGAGAGTTCCATCATCTGCTTGGCATTGAGCTGAACGAGCACGATGTCGGCATCGCTCATGGTGGTGGCCGGGGCGTATTCGATGTGTGAAGCGGGACGATTGGTTTTGGTCACTCCGGCGAAGGCGGCCTCGGTTACCCAGCCGACATCGAGTAGCGCCCCAACGTCGGCTTTGTCCATGATCTCGGATGCTTCGACAAAGCCGTGCACGTAGTTGCCGACCGAGCAATTGCCGTGGTCGGGAGCCGCCGTGGAGAAGGCGCCGTCCTGGACCCAAAAGACACAGGATGCGGCCACGGTGCCGGTCCGGCCGTCCTCGGTTGGCTCGGACATCGGCGCCTCGAAGGCCGGCAGGGTGGGGCTGTTGGTGTAGCGAATCCCGACCGGTTCGTGTTCGAGTTGGAGGAGCGAGCTGAGTTCTTCGGGATAGGTCATCTCAATAACCTATCAGCGCCGGAGCATCCAGATTCTGGATTCCGGTCTGTGGGCGGTTGCTAGTCAAGCCCTTCTAGGCTCTCTAGATATGGATGTTCGACCGGCTTCAGACAATCCGTTTCCCTGGGGAGCGGCGGCGACTCCGTACGAGGAACTCGGTGGCGAGGAACGAGTGCGAGAACTCGCCGACGCCTTCTATGCCGTTATCGACGAGGAATCGCCGGTACTTCGCGCCATGTTGCCGAAAGACCTGTCGGTCTCGAGCCAGAAGCTGTTCGAGTTCTTGAGCGGATGGATGGGCGGTCCCGGCCTGTATTGGGAGCGTCACGGGCACCCTCGGCTTCGCATGCGTCACGTGCGGTTTCCGATCGATGACCATGCCGCCAACGAGTGGTCGAGATGCATGGATACAGCGCTCGACCGTATCGGAGCAGCCGACCCGGTGAAAGAGTTTCTATCCGAAGAACTGGGTAAGGCGGCACAGTCACTGCGCAACATGGCGTCCACCGAACCGATCCTCTAAACGTTTACCGGTTCCGGCTTGGCCGGTTTGGCCGGCTTTGCCCCACCGACCAGCCGGGCTTCGAGCGACCTCCCGAATCGCAGCACGAGGGGGACGAGCGCAACGCAGATGGCTGCGGCGATGGCAAGCTGGGGCGCCACATCGGCGAAGGTCGCTCCATTGACAGACAGGTCAAAGATGGGCTGGAGGAAATAGTACGTCGGCCCGAGCTTGGCGATCCATTGGGGCAACGATGGCCAAATGGTGAACAGCACTGGAAAGAGCAGCACGATTGCTCCACCCTTCCAGGCGGCAAACATCGTGTTCGTGTCGGGCGCCCACGACCCGAGCATCAGACCGACCTCAGCCATCATGATCGCCCCCAGGGTGATCGCAAGGAGCGTCGCGAAGGGAGCGGAACCAAAGGCGCTGTTGAGCAGCAACGTCACTACGCCGGTGAGCACCGCCAGAATGGCACCGAGGAGGCCTTTTGCCACGAGCACATCTCGGAGCCTGGCCGGGGTTACGAGTACGGCGCTCAGCGTTCGACGGGTCTTCTCTTCGATCAGGCCGGCGGCCGGCACCATCACGCCGGCGATCGCCACGGCCATGATGACCAGCATCGGGAGCATTCTCACGGTTAGTTCGAGACCCGCATCTCCGATCGGAACCACCGAGACGTCAACCGGCGAGCCGACCCCCGACATGGCGCGGACCAGATCCATCGCGGTGACTCCGAGGATGATCCGATCCGATGCGAGACTTTCGCCTCCTACCCAGAACGACAGCGCAGGTTGGGCGCCGCTGCGTACCAGGTCGTCAAACCCGGCTTCGAGGACCAGGCCCGCGTCGAGGTTGCCCGCTTCAACCTGTTGGCGTAAGGCTTCGGCGGTCTCGGGGAACGACACTTGAATGCCTTCGAGTTGACCTGCCGCCGCGACGATTGTCGAGTTGCCGAGGTCGACGATGCCAAGGCGCGGCTCGGAAGTGAAGAGGCTGCCGAACACCATCCGGATCAGCAGCGTCAAAACGAACGGCAGAACTAGCGCCCAGAGGAGAATCGGCGAACGAGGGCCGAGCGAGAGATCCTTCAGCAGGATCTTGCGAATCACAGTCGGACCACCCTTCGTTTCAGCACCAACAGTCCAGCGGCGAAAGCGACAACGCACCATCCGGCCAGCAATACGAGCGGTCCGGCCAGCTCAGCGAACCCATCGCCATAGGCAGTAGCGCCGACAATCGCCTCGACCAACCCCCAGCTTGGGAGGGCTTGGATCCACGTTGCGGCCGTCCCTGGGAACAACACCGCAATCGACGGTATGGCCAGTGGGATGAGGAACAGCATGCTCCAAAAGATGATCGTTAGGAAGTCACGACCGGCCGATCCGGCCCACAACCCGAATCCGGTCATCAATATCGAGCCGAGCAACAAGGTGACGAGCAGTACGGCCGTGTTGGCGCCGAACGATCCGATGAGCAGCATCAGAAGTGCCGCCTGACTGAAGGCCAGCACGGTCCCCAGTATCGCTTTGGCGATGAGGAAATCGGTCACGGTGGTTGGCGTGACGAGGATGGCCGAGACCGTGCGCTGCTGAATTTCGGTCGCCACAAGCGTCGCCAGCGCCATCATTTCGACCAGCAGCATGAAGAACACAAACAGAGGGCGCATCGTCTCCTGCAACGAAACCTGGTCGCCCGCCCGGTCAACCCCGAGCAACACTTCCTCCTCATTCGGCAAGGTGACCAGCGGCGGACTCCCTGCTGCGAGATACGCCATTTCGCGAACCATCGAACTCAAGCCTCCCCGAACCTCGGTAGGCACCTCGGCGGTCACGAACAACGAAACGGTCGTCTGTTTTCCAGCGGCGATATCGGCGGCGAAATTAGGAGGGAAAGCCAATCCGACGGCCGGACCTTCGCCACTGCGGATCGCTGTCTCAAGTGCATCGGCTGATGGGTAGGGGGTGATGGCCAAGCCGCCCTCGGTGGCGAGCCCATCGAAGTAGGCGTCCAGGCCGGTTTGGGCCACGCCCATCTCGATGGTTTCGTCGACGGTGCTGGGCAGCAGCCAGAACGCTCCGACGTAGAACACCAGACCGAGAATCGTCATGAAGAAGTAGAACCGATCGCGGATGAAGGCTTTCACATCCTTGGCGACAATGGCACCGATGGCGGTCGTGTTCACGCGCTGAGGCCCCTCCCGGCGAATTCGATGAAAATGTCTTCGAGGGTCGCTTCTTCGGTGTGAATGGTGAGGATGTGCCCGTTGGACATCGCCTGACGTAGCTGCTCGGTGGCGTCCGGGTCGTCGAGCGGGACCACGACCTCGGAGACTTGGCCGTCGGTGCGGGTGCGAACCTTGACGGAGCGTTGACCGTGGGCGAGTTTCAGCTCCTCCGGTGTGTCGATGGCGAGGATCGATCCTTCGTGGATGAAGGCAACCCGATCGGACAACTCGTCGGCCTCGAACATGTCGTGGGTGGTCAGCATCACGGTCGCGCCCCGGGCGGCCTGGTCCTTGATGAGGTCCCGGATAGTGCGCGACGAAACCGGATCGAGGCCGTCGGTAGGTTCGTCCAGGAAGAGAATGTCTGGCTCGTTGATGAGGCTTCTGGCCATCATGAGGCGTTGGCGCATGCCTTTGGAGTAGGTGGAGACCCGGTCGTTAGCCCGGCTGGCAAGATCAACCCGTTCAAGCAGCGGCATCGGATCGAACGGTTTGATCTTGAACAGGCTGGCGAAGAACTTCAGGTTTTCCGCAGCTGACATCGCGTCATAGACGTTCTTTTCTTCGAAACAGACACCCATCCGGGCCTGGATGCTTTCGCGGGCAGCAGGCATGGGTTGGCCGAGGATCGTGATCGAACCCGACTGAGGCTGTAATTGACCCGTCAGCATGCGAATGGTCGTTGATTTTCCGGCTCCATTCGGTCCGAGTAGCCCGACGATTTCCCCGGCGGCCACCTCAACCGAAAGATTGTCTACCGCCCGGACTTCCCCGAAGGAGTAGGTAAGTCCTGATACGGAGAGCGCCGCGTCTGGCATATTGGCCTTCCTGTCGCCACCTTCGAAATCTATCAGTGCTCCAGGGTTGGGGGTCGGGTTTGGTCTGACAAACCCGCAACTACACTGCCGCCGGTGCGGATGGCAGTGCTGATATCGGGATCAGGGTCGAACCTGCAAGCCATCCTGGACGTCCGGGCCGACGACCCGACCTTTCCTGCAGAACCCGTACTCGTGGTCTCTGATCGTCCTGGCGCCGGCGGCCTGCTTCGGGCAACCGCTGCCGGGATCCCAGCCGAGATGGTCGATTGGTCCGATTACCCGGATCGGACGTCGTTTACTTCGGCGATCTGCGATTTATTGGACCGGCACAAGGTTGAACTTGTGGTTCTCGCCGGGTTTATGAGGATTCTGTCTGAGGAGGCCGTGCGACGCTTTCCGAACGCGATCATGAACATTCATCCTGCTTTGCTTCCGGCTTTCCCCGGTGCTCGGGCCGTCGAAGAGGCACTGGCGTACGGTGTCAAAACGACAGGCGTCACCGTCCACTTCGTGGATGAACACGTCGATAACGGCCCGATCATCGCTCAAGAGCCGGTCACCATCATGGCTGCCGACACCGTTGAAACGTTGCATCGCCGAATTCAGACCATCGAACACCGGCTCTACCCAAAGTGCGTGGCAGCGGCGGCGGCCGGTCGGCTGCGCGTCCAAGGAAGGTCGGTGATCTGGGATGGACGTTGAGGTCCGCCGGGCGCTCGTATCGGTGTATGACAAGACTGGACTCGTCGAGTTCTGCTCGGCCTTGATCGGCGCCGGGGTCGAGGTGGTGTCCTCGGGCGGAACCGCCCGCGCATTGGCCGAAGCCGGCCTACCGGTGACACCCGTCGAGGAAGTGACCGGAGCGGCCGAGATGCTGGGCGGGCGGGTCAAGACGTTGCACCCGAACATTCATGGAGGCATCCTGGCCGATCGCGGGGAGCCATCCCACCTGTCCGACCTTGAGCGACGCGGCATCGCCCCGTTCGAACTGGTCGTCTGCAACCTCTATCCCTTCCGCCAAACGGTCGCCGAGCCGGGGTGAGCGTTGCCGACGCCATCGAACAGATCGACATCGGCGGGCCAACGATGGTGCGGGCGGCGGCCAAGAACCACGCCTGGGTGGGGATTGTGACGTCACCTGACCAGTACTCCGAGGTAGTCGAAGCGGTTACGGCCGGTGGGCTCTCGGATGAGCTGCGAACCCGGTTGGCGAGAGAGGCTTTCTTCCACACGGCCTCGTACGATGCTGCCATCGTCAACTGGTTCGGTCGAGATGAGGATCTGCCCGAGCACGTGGTGACTCCGCTGAGGCGCAAAACGGTCCTGCGGTATGGCGAGAACCCCCACCAACCGGGTGCTCTCTATCACGAAGACGGTCTGGCATCGTGGTGGGATGGCGTGGTTCAGCACGCCGGAATCGCGCTCAGCTACCTGAATCTTTTTGACGCGGGAGCGGCCTGGGTACTGGCCAACGACCTGGCGACTCATTTCGGCGAACCGGCGGTAGCGATCATCAAACACGCCAATCCGTGTGGGGCCTGCGGTTGGTGTGGATCTGGCCGACACCTATCAGCGGGCCTACGAGTGTGATGCTCGCTCAGCTTTCGGTGGCATCGTGGCACTCTCGGCCCCGGTCGACATGGAAACGTTGGAGCGGATCGTGGAGGCCGCTCAAGCCGATGTGGTCATTGCCCCAGGCTATGAGGCCGGGGTCATCGACGGTCTGGTTGCGAAACGGAAGAACACCCGAATCCTCCAAGCGCCGCTACCGGACTCTGATGCATTCGAGTTGCGTCAGATCTCCGGTGGGTGGTTGGGTCAGGTGGCCCACAACTTTGCGGCGCCAGCCGACAGTTGGCAAGTGGTGACCAAGCGACAGCCGACTCGAGTCGGAACGGGCTGACGCCGAGTTCGCCTGGCGAGTGTGTGGCCATGTGAATTCGAACGCCATCGTCCTCGCCAAGGACGGAACCGCCTGGGGCATCGGCGCCGGCCAACAAAATCGGGTAGAGGCGGGTGAGATCGCCGCCAACAAAGCCGCCAGCCGGGCCGCCGGGGGAGCGAGCGCCTCGGATGCGTTCTACCCCTTCCCCGATGGCATCGAAGCAGCCGCCGCCGCCGGAGCGACGGTGGTCGTCCAGCCAGGCGGCGCGATGCGTGACGCCGACGTCATCGCCAAAGCCGACGAACTCGGCCTAGCCATGCTCTTCACCAACGAACGCCACTTTCTCCACTGACCCGGATCGAAGACACCTGTCTCAGCAGATGCAAGAGAGAGCGCGCTCGGATGGAGACAGTGGGTTCTGGTTCAGCAAAAGAGTGTTATCGTCCAAGTGCCGAGCGGCCGATCGGGTTAGTCGGAACAACAAGCGTTCTTGGTATCAGCTCTGAGGGATATTGAAGGATTTCAATGACGTCTAAAATTCGTTGGCACCTTCTCCGGCATCTTCGTAAGGTATGGGTTCGCGTTGTGTCGTTCGCACTGCTTGCAGTGTTCACGGCAATCATCGCACAAGTGATAGCGCCCCTGATCCCAACTGCCTGGTCCATAAAGATCGGTGCCGACGCTGTGGACCAGGTTCTTAATATTCTGGCGTCGTCAATGCTGGCAGTCACGACCTTCTCGTTAGCGATCGCGATATCAGCGTTCGCGGCGGCGGCGAGCTCCGCCACGCCACGCGCCACGGCACTGCTCCAAGAAGATCCGACCGCACAAAACGTTCTTGCGACATTCCTCGGCGCGTTCCTGTTCAGCCTTGTCGGGATCATTGCGCTTCAAGCCGGCTATTACACCGACAGAGGCAGACTTGTTCTTTTCGTGGCGACAGGGTTCGTGATCGTAACGGTTGTTGTCGCATTGTTGCGTTGGATTAGTCACCTGATGACGTTCGGACGCATGGGCGACACACTGGACCGGGTGGAGACTGCTGCCGCAACTTCACTCGAGCGCAGGCTCGAAGCTCCGTTTCTGGGCGGTCGACCCATCCGGGACACGATCCCCACCAGCTGTTTGCCGGTCTTTTCGGATAAAACAGGCTACATACAGCATGTCGACCTCGGACAACTTCAGGAATGTGCCGACAATCTAGGAATTAAGGTCTGGCTGTCGGTTTTGCCGGGTGCGTTCGTGCACGAGGCGAGAGTTCTCTGCCATGTCGCAAATGAAGTGGATGCTGATGAGTTGCAGCGGCTGCGGTCAGCATTCACAGTTGGTGCCGAACGCAACTTTGATCAGGACCCTCGTTTTGGCCTGATCGTCATGACGGAGATCGCCTCGCGCGCCCTGTCGCCAGCGGTCAATGATCCAGGAACCGCCATAAGTGTTGTCGGACGTTTGGTCCGGATACTCGCCCGCTGGCAAGAGGACCCCGAATTGGAGGTCAAGCACCAGTCCGTCTTCGTTCCGCCACTTAAACCTGCAGACCTGATCGACGATGCATTTCGACCAATCGTTCGCGACGGCGCCGCGATTCTAGAAGTGCATATCCGGGTCCAAAAGGCACTACAAGCCTTGGCTACAATCTCTCCGGATGTGTTCGCCGCTCCAGCGAAAGAGATGGCAGCCGAAGCGAAGCTCCGGGCTGAAGAAACACTGACCACGGACGAGTATGAGCTGCTCTCGCAAGTTCCAACAGTTGCGTTGGAGTAACTGCAGGCGGTCATGATTGACCGGTTCTTGGCGATTCTCAGCCCTTCCTTGATAGAACTACGGTGCGCTAAGTGGTGTCCGACGTCAGTCGGTCACGTGGCAGAACGGTTCCGCCGGTCCGCCGACGGGGCTCGTCCCCTCTCCGAGCCGTTTTTACCGGTCTAGCGCTCGGCGGAGGAAGGCGGCCATTTGGCCTCGGGTTACGGGGGCGGCCGGGCAGAACCGGTCGTTGGTAGGGGGATTGCAGCCCTGGGTGATCCCAACGGCGGAGAGCCATGCGATGTCGGAGGCGAACATCGATGTTGTTGTATCGACAAAGCTCGTAGCCTCACTCGCATCGAGCATGAGGGGGGAGCGGTGCAAGAACGCGGCCATCTGTTCCCGGGTGATCGACTGGTCCGGGCAGAATCGGGTTCCGTCCTGACATCCGCGCGTGATCCCGGCCGCAGCGATCCGATTGATCGAGGCCTCGAACGCGGTGCCGTCGTCATCGGTAAAGAAGTCGACTTCGGTTGTCGCCAGATCGAGGGCTCGATCCAGGAAGGCGGCCATCTGCCCCCGGGTTACCGCATCTTCAGGGCAGTATCGGTCGTTGGCTGGCGGGTTGCATCCCAACGTGATGCCTTGCGCAGCGATCCATTCGATGTCGGCCTCGAATACCGAACCGTCATCGTCTTTGAACGTGCCGTCCCAGACTTCCGGTGGTACTTCAACCGATGGGAATGGCCACCCGTTCATCGTGCAGCCATCGAGCCCCTTGGTCTGCTGCATCATCACCGGGGCGAGCCTGCCGCTGCCAGGACACGACGTGTGTCCGTTGCCGAGGTAGTGACCAACTTCATGATTGATTTGATAGGTCCGGTACTCGTTGAGATTGGCAGCGTATTCGGGGGTGCCGCTCCGCCAGCGATAGCTGTTGAGCATGACACGGTTGCCATTTCGGCAGGAGTAGATGCCGCCGGTATTCAGAGGAGCGCACATCTGGTCCGTCAGGGCGGGTGAGGAGAAAATGATGCGCAGGTCAGGGTTCTTGTCCACGCGCTTCCATCCAAGGGAGCCGACATGAATCCAACTGCGTGGGTCGCCGAGCACCGACTCGGCCTGTTCGGCGAGGCAGGCGCCGTCAAGGCCCAAACCGGCTTCGACCTCCACGGTGAAGGTCTTTACGCTGGTTCCGCCGATGGGGGACGACGAGCCTGGCACGACCTGCAGGGATCCGGTCGGGCGGTCGGCGCCGATCGAACAGTCAGCTTGTACCGGTGCCGCCAGCACCGGAACGATGGGTACGACGGAGACCGCCGCAACTGCCAGCGAGAGCACACAGAGCCGGTGACGAAGGGCGGTGGGAAATACGGGCACGGCAGGACGCTACCACCCGCCTCGTACGGTGACTCGCGCCCATCGTTCTCTCGCCGACCAATGACGGCGCTACTGTTCCCGCAGCAGTTTTAGGGAGACTATGAGTGCATTGATTTTGGACGGCAAGGCCGTCGCCGAGACGGTAAAAGCCGACGTCACCGCCCGGGTGGCCGCTCTCAAGGAGCGCGGTATCTCGGTCGGCTTGGCAACCGTTCTGGTCGGAGCCGACCCTGCCTCGCATGTGTACGTTCGCAGCAAGCGCCGGACCGCCGAAGCAACCGGGATCAACTCGTTTCATCACGAACTTCCCGCCGATACCCCTCAAGAAGACATCGAAGCCCTCATCGAACAGCTCAACGCGGATCCGGCGGTCGACGGCATTCTGGTCCAGCTTCCGCTTCCCAAGGGTCTGGATTCGGATCGGATTACCGAACTGATGGATCCGTCCAAGGATGCCGACGGCCTGCACCCATTCAACCTTGGCCTGCTCGTGCTCGGGCGAGACGGCCTCACCCCTTGCACGCCGACGGGCATCATGCGGATTCTGGAGCACTACGACATCGACGTATCTGGCAAGAACGTCGTGATCGTGGGGCGGTCGTTCCTGGTTGGCCGTCCCCAGGCGCTTTTGATGACCCAGAAGGGTGCCGATGCCACCGCCACCATCGCTCATTCACGTACCAAGGATCTGCCAGCCGTCTGCAGAGCTGCCGACATCATCGTGGCTGCCGTCGGAGTCCCGAAGCTAATCGGAGCGGATCACGTGTCGCCCGGTGCAGTCGTCATCGACGTTGGGATAAACCGCACCGACGACGGCCTGGTCGGAGACGTTGATTTCGACGCGGTGAAGGACATCGCCAGCGCCATTACCCCGGTTCCCGGCGGTGTCGGGCCAATGACGGTGGCGATGCTCATGCACAACACAGTCACTGCGGCCGAGCGCCGGGCTGGTTTGTAGGCCGAACGGGGGAGACGCGATGTCTCCCCCATTCACACCGACCGGCTAGTTACTTGCTCAGCTGACCCCGCACGGCGCCACCTGGCTTGGTCGGATTGTGCACGTTTACGTAGTAGTCCCAAGGGCTTTGCCGAATGTCCTTGATGAGTTCCTTGCTTGCCTCGACGCACCCGGACAGGCCGTTGTTGGCGACATCGAAGTTGACCACCACGCCGCCGTTGACCCCGGCCGGCGCCTTGTGAATGTGGGCAGCTACCGCGGGAGTGGTCAGGCCATTCGCTTCAATAGCAAAGCAGACCTGGTTCTGTCCCTGGTTGAGGCGAACCCAGGCGTGCCCACTAGCTCCGACATCGCCCCCGTCGGTCTCGTTTTCCGCAGCCAGCGCGGCGTCAAGCGGTCGACCTGAGTCGGCCCATGCGGGTACCGAAGCAAACGTCATAGCCAGAATTGTCACGACTAACAGGATGCGTCGCATCGTGTTTCTCTCCTTCTTGTTGGGTATATCCAACCCATACGGTGGCCAGCCGCATTTGGTTCGCGATTGATTGGCCTTTTTGTGCCATTGCCCGGCGGATCATCATGTGGTGAACCAGATCGCTCGGGTCCCCAGTTCCAGTGGGAGCAGGGGTCTTGCTAGCCTCCGGTTCAGCACAAACTTCAATGCTTCACGGAGGCAAACAATGGCCACGCCGATCACCATGGGTCCCGACGGACTCGTTGTACCGAACGACCCGATCATCCCCTTCATCGAAGGTGACGGCATCGGGCCCGATATCTGGGCAGCCGCTGTTCGGGTGTTCGACGCCGCCGTCGAGAAGGCCTACGGAGGGGATCGCAAGATCGCCTGGAAAGAGGTTCTGGCTGGCGAAAAAGCTTTCAACGAGACCGGCGAATGGCTCCCCAAAGAGACCGTCGACAGCGTTCGGCACCTACCTGGTCGGCATCAAGGGCCCGCTGACCACGCCGGTCGGCGGTGGCATCCGGAGCCTCAATGTGGCACTGCGCCAGATGATGGACCTGTACGTGTGCTTACGTCCGGTACGTTGGTTTGAAGGAGTGCCGTCACCCGTCAAAGACCCGGGGGCCGTCGATATGGTGATCTTCCGTGAGAACACCGAGGACGTCTATGCCGGCAAAGAACTCGAAGCGAACAGCGATGACGCAGGCAAGCTGCTCGAGTTCTTGCGTGACGAGTTTGGCTGGGACATTCGCCCCGACTCGGGCCTCGGTATCAAGCCGATTTCGGTGACCGGTTCCAAGCGCCTGATTCGCGCCGCCATTCGGTATGCGATTGCCAACAACCGCAAGTCGGTCACGTTGGTCCACAAGGGCAACATCATGAAGTTCACCGAAGGGCGCCTTCCGCAACTGGGGATATGAGGTTGCCAGGGACGAATTCGCTGACGAACTCGTGTCGTGGGAAGACTCCGGCGGCGATCCGGGCGACAAGATCCTCATCCAGGATGTCATCGCCGACGCCATGCTTCAGCAGGTCCTCACCCGCCCGGCCAACTACGACGTGATCGCGACCATGAACCTCAACGGCGACTACATCTCGGACGCACTGGCCGCCCAGGTCGGCGGGATTGGTATCGCCCCGGGTGGAAACATCAACTACGAAACTGGTGTGGCCGTATTCGAGGCCACTCACGGTACGGCTCCCAAGTACGCCGGGATGAACAAGGTGAACCCCGGGTCGGTAATTCTTTCGGGCGAGATGATGTTCAATTACATGGGATGGAACGAGGTCGCAGTGCTGATCGTCGCGGCGATCGAAAAAGCCATCGGCGACAAGATCGTGACCTATGATTTCGCTCGTCTCATGGACAATCCAACCGAGGTCAGCACTTCGGCGTTCGCCGATGCGATCATCGAACGGTTGTAGCTCGACTTGTTGAAGTTTGACCATGTAGCGCTGGCCGCCGAGCGGGTCGCGCCGCTGCAACGATTCCTGGCCGGGCGTCACGGCGGGGTCGTCATCGGTGGTGGTTCACCGCCGGGCTCGGGGTTCCAGGCGATGCAGATGCGGATCGGCCGTGGCGAAGATGGCATGACCATTGAGCTGCTCGAACCATGGGACGTTGAGCACAACGACTTTCTGGTTCGGTTCCTAAGCGCCAGTGGTCCTGGGCCGCACCACTTCACGTTCAAGACCGGCAACATTGAGGCTGAACTAGAGCGATTCAGGTCACTGGGGTTTGATCCGGTGGGCGTGAACTTCACCAAGGATTTCTGGCGGGAGTTTTTCCTCCATCCGAAGCAAAGCCACGGTCCGGTGATCCAGATTGCCCAATCAACTGGTGACCGTGGCTCGATGACGGAAGCCTTGGCCCGTGCAATGGGTGGAGATCACGTCTCCTGGGGGGATCCGTGGTGGTCCGATGTCGATGTCGCCCGTGGCTCGGCAGTCTCAACCTTGGAACAGGTCGTGATCGCGAGTCCGGATCTGGACGCCGGTGTGGCGTTCTATGGTGACGTGCTCGGCGGTGTGGTCGAGCGGACGAGTCGCACGGCGACGGTCACCTGGTCGGGAGGAACCGTCATGCTGGAGCTCGCCGACGTTGCCAGGCCGCGGATCGATCGTCTCGAAATGTCCGGGGACAACGTGGCCGATGAGCACCTCGAATTAGGAACCCGGTTCGTAGCCGTGTGATGGTCGGTCACCACAGCCAGACGTAGACGAGGAGCGGTCCATCTGCGCCCAGGTCGCGACCCTCGATGAGTTCCACCCAGAAGACCGATCCGTCGGCGCGGGCAAAGCTGCCCTCGTATTTCTCGCCGCTCACCCGCAGTTCGCCGGTAAGTCCGCGGGCCGCGAGTCGATCGGAAAGCTGGCTGGCGATCTCGGCGAGGTCGGGCGCGTCATTCGGAAGCTCGAAGTACAGCGGGTCGGCGTTGGTCGCCCCGACCGGAGCGGCTGCCAGAGCCGACTCGTCATAGAGCGGGGTGGCAGAGGTGACTTCGACCGAACCGAACGGCGCCCACGGCTTGCCAGATGCCAGGCCTTCAAGTGTCGAGTCTGTCCAGGCTTCGACCCGCTCCGCTCGTGTGGCATCGAGGAGATCTCCGAGGCCGGCCGCGGCTAATGACACACTCTCGGCCATGTCCTCAGCCGGGCTGGTCGCCGCGTAAGAGTTAGGTGCCTCGCCAGCCAAGGTCCAGGTGGCGCGGAGTGGATCATCAGATGTGTTTGTCCATCCGGTGGCTGCGGCCCAGTCGGAGATGATCGTGGACCCGTCGTCGAGGTCGAGTGACTCGAGCTCGCCTGATCGAGCGGCCGCGACGTACCCGTCCGAGAGCCCGTACCACTGGGCGACGTGGACGAGTTCATGGACGAGAACCCGGCCAACCGACCACCGGGTGGCGGCTTGGGATCCCGAGAACGCTGCGTCGAGGAGATACACGTCGGGACCTTTGGCGACGGCGATGGCGGCGCTGGCAGGGTGTCCAGCCGGGACTCCCGCGGTCGAGGTCCTGACCAGTTGGCGGGGTTCGGTGGTGATAGCGGCCGGGATGTCAGACGAGGCGGCCTGGATCGTTTCGACGTCGGTGGGCTGGGGGAGTGGTCCATCTCCGACGATGGTCCACCGACCGGCCCGGCGTTCCCAGGCGATATCGGCGAACTCCGGCGATCCCAGAGCCGCCGCTACTACCGGGTCGGTGAGGTCGGCGGCGGCGGCCGGTTGAGGTCGGTCGGGGTCGGAAACCCCGACGCAGGCGGCGGCCAGGAAAACCAGGCTGATTGCGATGGCAAGACTTCTCATACGGCGTTGGTATCGGCGATATCACGCAGCGCTAGGGTGAAGGCATATCTTGTCCCAGGAGACCTAATCATGCGGAAAGTATCTGTTGTTGGCGCCGGAAAATACGGTTCACTCACGGCCATGAGACTCGCGGAATCAGACATTGTCGACCAGGTTGTCATGACCGACATCGTAGAGGGTCTGCCACAGGGTCTGGCGCTTGACATGAACCAGTCGCGACCGGTCGAGAACTATTCGACTGCGGTTCTTGGTACGAACGATTACGCCGAGACCGCCGGTAGCGAGGTGGTGGTGATTACCGCCGGTTTGGCTCGCAAGCCGGGCATGAGCCGGATGGATCTGCTCGAAGTCAATGCAAAGATCGTCAAGGGTGTCACCGAGTCGATCTTGGAGTATTCCCCTGACGCGATTCTTGTGGTTGTCACCAACCCTCTCGACCACATGACCACGCTGGCGTTCGAGGTTTCGGGTTTGCCGTCGCACAAGGTGATCGGCCAAGCCGGCATCCTCGACAGCTCCCGGTTCGTGCACTTCATCTCCGAGAAACTCGGTGTTCCGATTTCCGAGGTGAAAGCCATGACGCTCGGTAGTCACGGTGAAACAATGGTGCCCGTGCCGTCACAATGCTCGGTTTCTGGCAAGCCGCTGACTGAGGTTCTTTCGCAGGCCGACATTGATGAGTTGGTCGACCGGACCCGTGCGGGTGGCGCCGAGATCGTCGGGTTGCTCAAGACCGGATCGGCCTATTTCGCTCCCTCGTCGGCTGCAGCTGCGATGGTCAAGGCGATCATCACCGACTCGAAAGAGATCATGCCGGTGTGCGCGATGACCTCGGGTGAGTACGGCATCGAAGGTGTATACCTCGGAGTGCCCGCCCGTCTCGGAGCGAACGGTATCGAAGAGGTCGTCGAACTTGACTTGACGGTTGCTGAGCGGGCTTTGCTCGTCGAGGCCGCCGAGGCCGTCAAAGCCAAGGTCGACGAACTGCACTCGATCACCTTCGACTAACCGCCTTCTGAACCGTGGAACCCAGGGTTGCACTGTGAACCCTGGGTTCAACCCTGGGTTCCAGTGCCCGATAATGGGCACTGCAGCCCTACGTTGCGGGATCGACCCTCTAGATTCGCGGGCGGCGATGGCCGAAGATGCGCCATGGCATCAACTAACAACTCCGTCGCTCAACTCGCGGCCCGGCAAGGTGGCGTAGTTCGCCGAGACCAGCTCCTTGACTTGGGGCTAACACGGTCTGCAATAACGAGGCGAATCGCTGCCGGGGATCTCAAGCAGCAGGCAAAAGGCATCTACCGCGTCTTTGAACCTCACGATCGAATCGAAGTGCTGAGAGGAGCGCTTGCCGCACTTCCAGGATCCGTCGCCTCCCATGAGTCTGCCGCCAGCCTTCACGGCATCGCCGGGTTTGACCGGAGCAAATGCTCGGTGACCGTTCCCCGGTCCGCTACACATCGCTTCCCGGGGGTCACGGTCCACCGGACTGACGACCTGGCCCCCGATCACCTCGCCAGGCTGTCGGGCTGCCCCGTCACCAGCTTGGAACGCACCGTATTTGATCTGGCGGCCCAGGTGAGCGAGTCGATGCTCGGTCATATCGTCGACGACCTTGTCACCGCCGGACGCACACGGGTGGGCCGCCTCGAACGAATACTTCTGGACGTTGCCGGTCGAGGCAAGCCAGGAACGACCGTGATGCGCGCGATAGTCCTGGATCGTCAGGCAGGAGTAGACCCAGACGCCACGCCGTTGGAGCGGGTGGGACTCGATCTGCTAGTTCGAGCAGGAATCGATGACTTCTTCACGCAGTTTTCGCCGCCGTTCGAACCAACCTGGCGCTTCGATGCTGCCTTTCCCGATCACCGTCTTGCGCTTGAGTGGGACTCCCGCCGCTGGCATACCCGTGTGGAGGATTTCGATCGTGATCGAAACCGGGACCGCGTAGCAGCAGCCAACGGATGGAGGGTCCTGCGATTCACGATGCGAGATCTCAAAGATCAGCCCGAGCAGGTGATCGATCAGGTCACGAAGGCGCTCGCGAGCCGTTCAGCCGCCTAGCCACCACCCGTTCTTGGGGCCACAGTGCCCGATATCGGGCACTGGAACCCAGGGTTCAACCCAGGGTTCCAGGGTTCGGGTGGGTTAGTAGTCGACGTCTAGGGTTTCGCCGGCGGAGCCCCATTGGGAGATGATGTTTTGGTTCATCATCAGGACGGCCAGGTTGCCGGTCACCTTGATCTTGCCGGTCATGAAGGCAGTCTGGGTGTTCAGTCGAGCCTTGTGAGATCGCGGCGGCAGTTTCGTAGTCCGAGGAGATCGTGGCATCGGCATCTTCCAGTCTCGCCGAGGGCGACATTGGCCGTCCCGTTGGCGATGGAGATGTAGTAGCCGACCGGACCCGAAGCGGCATCGCTCACATTGAACTGCAGCCCCAGGTTGGCACCCGAAATGGCACCCTGAAACCCGTCATGGGATGCGAGGGCGTCACTGTAGGCCGATGCCCACTCTTCACTGAGAAACTGTACGGCCATGATCGGCTACTCCTTATCGATGACTGGAATGAGCCAGGTTAGCAGTGGTTAACTGGGCTACCGCGAGAGCAGGAGGGTGGTGAGGTCGGCTGCGAACGGGTCGCCAGGTGTTGTCTCGGGGTCGCAAGGTTGGTCAATTAACATTGCACAGTTCAACACGATCGACGTCAACGCCTTCATGTTGCTGCCGCTGATGGTCGACGGTGTGGCGACGCCGGGACTGTGCGACCAAGAAGCCCCCACCGTTTTGGATGTATACCGATTCCAGGTAGACCGGGAGGAACTTGTTGATGTGGTAGTAACCGCCTGGCAGTGGCGCACCTTCCGAGTACAGCGGCACGAAAGCGAGTCGCTGAGCGTTATCGAAACCGGCGACGAAGATAGCACCGTCGGTGGCGAAGCTCCAGGTGCTGAGACAGCTGAGGGCGGCGAGTTTGCGGGCTGCCGGAGTACCTGATCCCGCCGCACCGCAATAGCCAGGTCGGAACCAAGTCCATATCGGCTGATTATTGATTTGGACGGCGGTACCCGTGTCGATGGTGGCACCCGAACCCGGTGAAGCCAGCCGACCGGGGAAGGTCAGGCCCAAGACGCTGTCGCCTTCGAGCAGACCCTTGTTCAGCAAGGGAACTTTGTTACCGGTGCCGCCTCGAACCGTGTTGGGAACAGGCGTTGGTACGCCAGCCGAACAACCCTCTCTAGCCTCCGGGTTGCCGAGGACGTAGTCCGGCTCGTATGAACTCATTGGGTGGTCGATGCCCAGCGCGACTGAATAGATGAAGACGTTGTTGGTACTCTGGCAAAAGCCAGTGCCAGGTGCGTACTTGGCTACATCAAATGGACCGAATTGCCCGAGCGTCGGGCCGTCGCAGGGCGGGGGGAGAGCGGGGCCTGAAGTGTCCTTCAGACACGGCTCCGTGCCCGTGCCGTTGCCGGAGAAGAGACCGAAGGGCAGGATCTTGCCGCCGGGGTTCACTTCGAGAGTGGCTTCGGCGAAGGCGCTCGTCGTAAGCGTGTTTACACCAAGAATCTTCCCGAACGTCGTGTCCGTAACCTGATCCGGAACCCGCACCCGGAATATGAGCTGGTCATCGGCGGTTTCCCAAGAGATGCAGTCGTTGCCAGCTTCCATCCGGTTGGCTAGCCGATCGGCGTCAACGCAGGCTTGCCAATCGGGGTTGCTAACGGGCCGTCCCAGGTTGACATTCACTAGGTGCTTTACTTCTGCCAGGCCATTGGCCATGTTCGGCTGTTTGGATCGTGACGATCGCCCCACCCATAACTGCTGAGTCAGCCACGTTTTGGTCAAGGCGGCGTTCGCTCAACGCCAAGCCGTAGTCAACGACTAGTGCGGCCATTCCCATGATGAGGATCATGGAAGCGGCCACGAGTACTGCCGTGGCGCCGGATTCACTGGTGTGGAGTCGACTCAGCATGAAGCGGTAACCGTCCCGGGACCCCACAGCGAGGAGTTTTGTTCGAGTCGTATTTCGACCTGACTTGAAAGCGTGGCTGGCACAGGAATGAAGGGCAACCCGACGAGAGGGGTGTAGGGAATGCTAATTGCCACCACTCCGACTGACCCAACGGTTCCCCCATCGGTGAAGGTGAAGTCGGCGCCGCCCTGAATGTCCATGCGGTCGCACGTCTCGTTAGCGATAGCCGCTTCGGAACCCCAGTTGACTGCGGCCAGGCGAGCAGCTTCGCGGGCCCCGTGGCGGGCGTCGAGGTTGTTGGCGAAGACCCAGCCGTATTCGACCATTCCGAAAAGGAGACTGAAAAGGAGTACGGCCATGATGGCGAATTCGACGAGGGCGGCGCCGCGTTCGTCTTTGCCGCGTTTACGAAGTTTGTTCAAAAGTGTTCTCATCCATCCAGCGCCTCGTGAGCGCCCCCCCTATTTCCGTCCATCCCCTGTTATGGCGTCTAATTGGATATAGGACACTTCCTAATACCCAGTGCCAGCGCTGCGCAGAGTAGTCGCAGCGACCGCCTTAGCCAATACTCAAATCATCGGCAGGCTGTCAATTTTCTACAGCGTTTTCTATCTAGTCAGTCGCGGGCACACGACGTTTGTTACATAGCCAATATCTGCCAGGACCGAAGCGGCGGTCAGTGGGATTAGCCCGTCTGGGAGACGAGGCGTCGATTCTTGAACTTCGCCTTCATGTAATCCTTGTTCATGAGGGCGATGAAGTCGAGTGAGATTTCCTTCGGGCAGGCGGTTTCACACTCTCCGTGGTTGGTGCAAGAACCGAAGAACTCTTCCATCTTGTCGACCATGGCCTCGACCCTGGTCCACCGTTCTGGTTGGCCCTGGGGGAGAACCGAGAGGTGGGCAATCTTGGCGGCCGTGAACAACTGGGCGGCCGAGTTCGGGCAAGCAGCCACGCAGGCGCCGCACCCGATACAAGCGGCAGCATCCATTGACCATTCCGCTACTTCTTTGGGAACCAGGGTCAGGTTCGCGTCGGAAGCCGACCCGGTCGGCACCGTGATGAACCCGCCGGCTTCGATGATCCGATCGAAGGTGCTGCGGTCAACCGCCAGATCTCGCACGATGGGGAACCCGGTGGCCCTCCACGGTTCGATCACAATGGTGTCACCGTCGTTGAACTTGCGCATATGAAGCTGACAGGTAGCCGTCCCGAGTTGGGGACCGTGAGCGAGTCCATTGATCATGAGACCGCACGTGCCACAGATACCCTCACGGCAGTCGTGGTCGAAGGCGATGGGTTCGATGCCCTGCGCGTTGAGGTTCTCGTTGACGATGTCGAGCATCTCAAGGAAGGACATTTCCGGGCTGATGTCTTTGGCCGGGTAGTCGACCAGCCTGCCGGGAGCGTTTGGTCCTGCCTGGCGCCATACCTGAAGCGTGAGGTCCATTACTTGTAGCTCCTCTGTGACAGTTTCACGTATTTGAAGTCGAGCGGTTCTTTGGTTACTTCTGCCTTGCCGGGATCGCCGGTCCATTCCCACGCCGCAACGTAGGCGAACTCGTCGTCGTTGCGCAACGCTTCGCCATCCTCGGTCTGGGACTCTTCGCGGTAATGGCCACCACAGGACTCTTCTCGTTCGAGAGCGTCGAGACACATGAGCTCGGCGAGCTGGAAGTAGTCGTCGACCCGCTGGACATTTTCGAGCGATTGGTTGAACGTTTCAGCGCTGCCAAGGACCTTCACGTCTTTCTTGAACTCCTCATACAAGGCGGGGATCTCGATGAGGGCTTGCTTGAGGCCGGCTTCGTTCCGGGACATGCCGCAATGCGCAATCATGATTTTGCCGAGCTCACGATGGAAGTAGTCGGCCGACCGGGTGCCGTTGATGGACAGCCAATGATTGGTGCGTTCGGTTACTTCGGACTCGACCTCGGTGAAGGCAACATCGTCGGTCGGAACCAGCGGTTCACCGAGCTTGGGAGCGAGGTAGTTGCCGATCGTGTAGGGGAGAACGAAGTAGCCGTCGGCCAGACCCTGCATGAGCGCCGAAGCTCCCAACCGGTTGGCTCCATGATCTGAAAAGTTGGCTTCGCCGATGGCGTAGAGGCCGGGGATGTTCGTCATCAGGTGGTAATCGACCCACAGCCCGCCCATCGTGTAGTGGGGTGCCGGGTAGATACGCATGGGAACCTCGTACGGGTTCTCATCGGTGATGCGTTCGTACATCTCAAAGAGGTTGCCGTAACGCTCCCGAATCGTGTCCTCACCAAGGCGCTTGATCGAATCGGCGAAATCGAGGTACACGCCGTTCTTGAGGGGACCTACCCCTTTGCCTTCGTTGATCATGGACTCGGCATTGCGCGAAGCGACGTCGCGAGGCACCAGGTTGCCGAAGGCCGGGTAGCGGCGCTCCAGGTAATAATCGCGCTCGTTCTCGGGGATCTCGTTGGCCTTGCGGTCGTCGCCGGCTTTCTTCGAGACCCAGATACGGCCGTCGTTGCGGAGCGACTCGGACATCAGTGTCAGCTTGGACTGGAATTCCTCGGCCGACGGAATGCAGGTCGGATGGATCTGGGTGTAGCACGGGTTCGCAAACGCCGCCCCGCGTCGGTGAGCCCGCCAGATCGCCGTCGCGTTGCAGGCCATGGCGTTCGTGGACAGGTAATAGACGTTGGAGTAGCCGCCGGTCGCCAGGACAATCGCGTGCGCCGAGTGTGATTCGATTTCGCCGGTGATCAAGATTGCGGGTCACGATGCCAACGGCTCGTCCGTCTTTGACGACCACGTCGAGCATCTCGGTGCGGGTGTGCATTTCGACCTGACCCAACCCGACGACCCTCGCCAGCGATTGGTAGGCGCCGAGCAATAACTGCTGGCCGGTTTGTCCTCTTGCATAGAACGTCCGGGATACCTGGGCTCCACCGAACGACCGATTGTCGAGCTTGCCGCCGTACTCACGGGCGAACGGAACGCCCTGTGCGGTGGCCTGGTCGATGATGTTCAAGCTGACTTCGGCCAAACGGTAAACATTGGCCTCGCGCGAGCGGTAGTCGCCCCCTTTGACGGTGTCGTAGAACAGCCGGAAGACTGAGTCGCCGTCGCCGTGATAGTTCTTGGCGGCGTTGATGCCGCCCTGGGCAGCGATCGAGTGCGCTCGGCGGGGTGAGTCGTGGAACGTAAACGCTTTGACGTTGTACCCGAGCTCCGCCAACGAAGCTGCCGCAGATGCGCCGGCCAAACCAGTGCCAACCACGATGACATCAAACTTCCGCTTGTTGTTTGGGTTCACAAGTTTCATGTCGAACTTGTGTTTTTCCCAGAGCGTGTCAATGTCGCCTTCGGGGATCTTTGCATCGAGTTCTAGAACCATGCCTTGGACTCCTCTAGCCGACCACGCCGGTCAAGATCATGACCGGAAAGCTGATATTGCCGATAACGATCACGGTGGCGAGGCCCTGTGCGAACCAGCGACGCCAACGGTTGAACCGGGGGTTGTTGACCCCGATGGACTGGAACAGGCTCCAGGCCCCGTGAAAGATGTGCATGCCGAGGGCGATGTTGGCCGCAACGTACAGCGCGGCGACTCCGACGTTGCTCAGGCTCGCAACCGTGTTGTGGAACGGCTCGCCGCTGATGAAGTCGGGGTTGACCCACCCGAGCGTCAGGTCGGCAAGGTGCCAGGCGACGAACAGCAAAACGATGACGCCCGACCAGCGCATGGTTCGAGAGGCATAGCTCGCAGCCAGCCATTCACGTGGTTGCTTGTACTTGTCGATCGTGGCGTGATTATTGGTGATCGTCAACGAGTAGGCCGCGTGGATATGAATGAGGAAGGCGGCGATAAGTGGCAGGCGAATCAGCCATAGGAAGACGGTGTGGGGGAGAATCGGCCCTCCGATCACCCGGAGGTATTCGCCGTATTCGTTCATTTCGGCAGCGCCCTCATACATGTGCAGGTTGCCGATCATATGGGCGACGACGAACCCGAGGAGCACGATCCCAGACAGTGCCATGGCCCATTTCTTCCCAACGGCCGACCCATACAGGTCGAGGAGCCAGAAGCTCCGGCGACCCTTGGCGGGAGACTCGGTTACGGCCACTACGTCCTCCTCAAAGAAACTCTGCGTCCAACCTACAACACGTGACCGGAGACAGACTCGATTGCGTCGCGGTTTGTATGCGTATAGCAAAACTCTAGGACTGGACTGGCGCGATGACGAATTCCGTCTTGACATAACCCGCCCGACCATGCACAATCACAAACGTGTAATTACAAGGTTTAGGGGATTTCCGTTGCATCGAACACTAATTGACGCCCTCGCGGTCGATGATCTGTCCTGGCAGGACTACTCGAACTGCCGTGGCGCAGACGCCGATCTGTTCTTCCCCGAACGTGGCGCTTCAACTCGTAAAGCCAAAGCTATCTGCAATGCCTGCCAAGTAAAAGGCGAATGCCTCGAGTTCGCGATTACCCAATCAGAAAAATTTGGAATCTGGGGCGGCCTGTCAGAGCGGGAACGACGTAAGATTCGCAAAGAGCGTTCCATCGCCGCCAGGATTCGTCAAGCCTCCTAACCACCCGGGTTGGGAGGGAAACACGGTTCCATTGGGGCCTCTAGACTGACACCGACGCAGTATTTGGAGGAAACCTGTGGAGTTGCTTGTCCCAACGTTGATTTTTGCTTTCGCCCTGCTCGTCGTGTGGTTCCTGCTGAGGCGCAACATGCAAGCGCGAAAAGCCGCTCTCGGAGTTACCGAAAAGAAGAAGACGGGGACGGCTGACGAGATCGCCGTGAGCGAACGACCCCGACCGAAGGTCGTCTCTTTTCACGTTCGTGACGATGTTGCCGAAGTGACGTTCGACGTGCCCCTTCCAGAGGACGGGGCCGACGAGGTCATGAAGGATCTGCTCGTGGCCGAAGCGCTTGAGGTCGTGCGAGAAAAACGGCACAGCTTGCCGATCAGCCAGGTCGCCAAAGTCACCGCGTTCGCCGGACGAGGCGGCCCGCCGGTCAAGGTCGGGACGATGGAACTGCCCACGAGGGGCGAATTGCCTCCGCCGGTGGTCGCCGCTCCTCAGCTTCATCTCGGACACGTTGGCTACGACCCGATCGACGCCCAATTCGCTGGAGAGAGCGAAGTTCCGTCGACCGTGACCAAGTCTCGCTCGGACACGTTGGGTCCCATCGGCACAGAACTGCGTATTCCCAAGGCCGTCGAAGTGGGGCTACGAGGCCAGGGCATCGACCCGGCCGAGATGGACTCGGGTCAACTCGTTTCCGGCTTGCTGCGGCTCTTTGGGTATGCGGTCGTGGATGGACCCGTGCCCGGCACTTACACCGCGAGCAAGGGTGGTTCGGTTACTTACGTGCGAGAGGTGGCTCACGCTCCCAACGGTTCCCCGGAGTTAGATGAGAAGGACATGCGCACGTTTTTGGTCGACTTCATTGCTTCCAAGGCCGATCGAGGCCTGCTCGTGTCGGACAAGTACGGGCCGTTCAGCGTCTATCAGATGGAGAAATCTGAACCGCGCATTCAGTTCGTCACGCGCGAGCGCCTTCAGAAGTTCGTCGACGCGCTGGCGCTGAACTAGCTGCGCTGATAGCTAGAGAGGTCGCCGCAGTGATGATGTATCGACCTGGCAGGAACCGATTACCGGCCTCGAAACGTCCAAGCTGAGGAGAAGCCATGGGATGGCTTGCGTCTAGGCGGACCGAGGCAGCTAGCATATGGGCAACGAAAGGACATCAGCATGGGTATTCCAAAAGGCGGAGAATGGATTGTCATTCTCATCGTGGTTCTCCTGCTCTTCGGTGCCCGCAAACTTCCTGATCTCGCCCGCTCACTGGGTGCTTCAACCAAGGAATTCCGCAAGGGTATCGAAGAAGGCGCCAAGTCAGACGACGCCCCGGCAGACAGCACGACCACCGAGTCCAAAACCGAGTCGTAGACCAGCCGAAGCTTCGGCCGAAGCATTGGCGGTTCGCCGCCCACCGTTCTCCCTGAACCCAGGGAACTCTTTTTCGTCGCGCTCCGTTGAGAGGAGTAGGCCGTGACAGACGGCGCTCCACTCTCGTGGGAAGAAGTCGCAAGGACGCATGGGCGCAAGATTTACAACTTCGCATACCGCCTTACGGGCAACCCGGACGACGCCAAAGACCTCGCCCAAGACGTCCTCCTCAGGGTCGAACGCGGATTGGCCAATTACACGCCTGGTTCCTTCGAAGGTTGGTTGTGGCGTATCACCCGTAACGCGTTTCTCGATGACGTCCGTCGCAAGAAGCGACGACCGACCACCTCACTCCCGGTCGACCTCGATCGCACGAACCTCATTTCAACCCCTCCGCCCGATGAGGTGCTCGCCTCCATCCGCCTTGGCGACGATGTGCAGAAGGCACTCCTCGGCCTGCCCTACGATTTCCGTGAAGCCGTTGTCCTCTGTGATGTGGTCGGTCTCTCTTACGATGAGATCGCCAGTGCCGTTGCGGCACCGGTCGGGACCGTACGCAGTCGTATCCACCGGGGGCGCAAGATGATGCGCGAGGCCCTGACATGATGCACGTCGGCGAACTGGCATCGGCTTATCTCGACGGGGAGACCACCACCATGGAAGCCTCCCGACTGGTAGCTCACCTGGCCGATTGCGGCGCCTGCCAGCGAGAGATGGCCGATTTGCATGCGGCCCGTTCGGTCCTGAGATCCCTACCCGTTCTCGAGCTACCCGATTCGATCCGCGTCGACCTCGGATTCGTCCCTGATGTAGTTCCTCTGCGCCGTCGGCCCGCCGCCTGGGTGGGAGCCGCCGCCGCAGCTGTCATGATCTTCGTGGCGGTCGCTACTGCGGCCGCTCCTGATTCGGTTGGCCTGACCCTCGTCGAAGTGTCAGCTCAGTACGAACAGCAAACTCTGGTTGACGGGGGCGTTAGCCCGGTGGTCGGTTTGGTTCGAGATGGGGGCGGCGAATGATGCGACGAGTACTGATACTCGGATCGGCAGTCCTCGTCCTCCTGGCCGGGTCGGCATCTATCGCGATGGCCGACGAGGTAACCGATCGCATGGATCGGAGCGTCGGGGTCGTCTACTCGGGCGAACAGTCGGTCATCTGCGACCAGCCAGATGGGCGCCACGCCGAAGTATTCGAAGTCGGTCAAAACGGGTCCGGTGTAATCGTGACGGTTGATCCCGGCGGGACAACCCGCTCAGCCAAGGCGCTCATGTTGTCCACCGACCTCGGGGATCATTACACGATGAGAATGGCCGAGGCTGATGCGGTGCTCGGTCGAGCCGTTGACGTTGTTGAAATTGTCGACGGCAGCCAGATCCGCGTACGGCTCTCTTTCGACACCGAATCGTCCGTGCTGCTGATGTCCGAGATCTTCAACGGTGACGGATCGATGTATTGCACTACCCGGTTTGTCGCTTTTACGCTGGGTACGGCCGGCCCGGCCGAAGGCATTGAAGTTGTTGCGCAGGAGGAGGCAACCGAGGCACCCGTTCGAAATGTCGATCCGGCGCTACCGGTCCGGTTGGCGGGTTTCAGTCGACTGAAACTCACCCTTGGATCTCAGCCGGACGTCCTGTCGGCTTTTTATGGCGATGGGGTTTTCACCTTCCAACTGACGAATTCGACCCGGCCGATCTCAGTTCCTGAACTCGACCGCCAGCCCCGGGTGACCATCGAGGGCCACGAATACCAGCGGATCTTCGAACTGGGGCGAGCGGTCTATGCCTGGAACAGTGATCTTGGTGGGTACGTACTCGTCGGAGAACTGCCCGTTGACGTGCAAGAGCGAGTGCTGGCCGAACTGCCCGATCCGAAGAGCCGGGGATTCTTCGAGCGACTTTGGAATGACCTGTTCGGCTAGCCGAACTTCCTAGATCGATGCGAGGCTCTCGTGATAGGCCGCCATGGAGCGAGCCTCTCTGAGAACTGGCGTTGCCACGACGTCGCGGACGATGCCGTCTTCGTCGAGCACGTAGGTTGAGCGCATTGCCACACCGATCGCCTCATTGAAACATCCGTAGGCCTGGGCTACCGCGCCGTGCGGCCAGAAATCCGACAGGATCGGAAACGACACGCCAAGCTCGGTCGCCCAGCGGGTGTTCGATGGGACCGTGTCACAGGTGACGACGACGATATTCGTATCGATATCGGTCAACGACGCCAGGTTGTCGCGTACCTCACAAACCTCTCCCTCGCAGACCCCGGTAAAGGGAAACGGGATGAACTTGATCAGTGACTTTTTACCGAGGAGTGACTCAAGCGAGACGAGTGACCGGGTCTGGTCGACAAGTTCGAACGCGGGGGCGGGCTGTCCGATTTCGGCTGGCATGGGTTCTTCCGTTCTCTGGCTGGTGTGAGTCAGCCGGAGAATGTAGTCGGTGGGCTAGAAATCGGGAAGAAGGACCCGGGCAGCCCAGGCAACCGGGTCGGCTAGTTCGTCGCCGCGGGGCAGATGAGCGGGTTCCTGCCAAACGCTCTCGAGAGCCTCAGCGCCCCACCGCCGCTCAACTTCCGTGCAGAACTCGGCGCCTTCCTGGTGCAGTTCATTGGTCAATTCGAGGCCGATGATGCGAGTCATCAACTGGTCGGGGGTTCCCGGCTCGGACTGTTTGAGTCGGTGGGCACTTTCGATGGCGTCGAGATCAGGGATAAGTTTTGCGGCAGAAGCTTTGAGCACGTGTTCGCCGTATCCAGACACAAAGCCGATCGCCGCCCGGGCCCTGGCCTGGGCGTCTGAATTCGCAGTTGGGGACAGGAAGCCGGTAAGTCCGTCGCCGTCGGCGAGGAGTTCCTGCAAATGGCTCGGGTCGCTCAGATTCTGAATCGTTTCCATGAGGTTCGACGTATCGAACTCGACCCCACCAAGGTGTTCCTCGACGAGGTCGACGAGGTGCTGCCTGATCCATGGACCAGCGAACGCCGAGTCATGAACGCCGTTTCGGAAGGCCACCCACAGACGAGTCTGCCGTGGCTCAAGTTGGTAGTCGGTGATGAATGCCTCGACGTTGTCGACGATTACGTATCGGGCCCCTGGCGGATTGGTCGGCACGCCTATATCGAACTGCCCGAGGGCGCGGTGGGCGAGAAATCCTACGGTCGAACCCATTTGCATGCCGAGGAGAGCCGGGCCGAGCGGTTTGAGCAGTTGGCTCATCGGGTCCGCCCCGTCCCCGAGCCCGCTGTATTGACCCGCTAGCGGTTCAACGAGGTATCCGAAGGCCTGCAACTGTTGGGTGACCCAGTCGTGGCGATCGGTCGGAACAACGTCTAACGAATCCGGTGAGCGCAGGTGGGTCGTCGCCTGGATCTGGAGTTGGGCGAGTCGACCCAGTTCTATGTATTCATCGGCGAGCCACGGATCGACCGGCTGGCGATCACCGGCGAGTTGAACGGCAACTTCCCTGGCGAGTTTCCAGTTCACCGGGCCGGGCTGGTTGAAGAGATCTATGAGTTGCGAGAAGATGTCATCTGCCATAAACAATCACGATTCCGGATGGCGTTCGAGGGTGACGTCTAAGGCGATTGTTTCGAACTCACGCACAATCGACACCCTTACGTTGTCACCTGCACGATAGGTCCGAATCCGCGCTACTAGATCGCCGGTGGTTGCCAGCTCAACATCGTCGATGGCGACGATGCGGTCACTTTCGCGGGCGCCGGCGGCTCGGAGCGGCGAGCCAGGGGGAAAAGCGAAGATCTCAATCCCTCCGAGAAGTGAGTCAAGTCCATGGACGCCGAGATAGCCGTGAATAACCTCGCCATCGTTGATGAGCTCGTCGGCGATCGTGAGTCCGGTGGCAATCGGAATGGCATAACCCGGGCCCCCAGTATCTGAAACGGCAGTGATGATTCCCACCACTCGCTGTTCGCTGTCGAGCAGCGGGCTACCACTCAGCTGCGCCGATGTCGGTTGGTCGATCTCGATCAGGTCGTAGAGCCGCCATACGTCGCTGACGTCATGACGTTGGGTAACTGCGATGACGGTTGCGCCGCCGGGCGGATCGCCCGGGATGGTCACTGCTGCCCCGATCGTCAGGATCTCCGGAGACGGCTCGCCCATCGGAGTAAGCGGGTCGGTGATCCTTATGACCGCAAGGTTTGTGACGAGATCGATCCCGACCAGGTCGGCCTGCTGTGAAGTCCCATCCCCGTCGGTGACCGTGATCGTGGAAGCTTCCCTAACGACATGAGCGTTCGTCAAGATGTACTCACCGCTTCCAATGACGGTCCCCGAGCCGCGTCCGGCGGTCGGATCGGCATCACCGACCACTTCGATCGTTACGGCAAAGGCTGGTTCGGCGAGGGGGACGGTGGTCGAGGGAGTCGACGTGCTCGTCGTAACCGAGGTGCGACTCTGTACGGGGATCGGCCGCCCAAGCTGCCACACCGCGACCGACGTGCCGATCCCGAGGAGTAAGAAGGCTCCCACCCAGCTGCCCCTTCTCTTCCACTTCCCGGTCGTGGCCGGCTGCCGATGGCTGCCCTTGCCGCTCGAAGGTTCGGTCGATGTTTCTGGCCCAGCTGGCTCCGATCGGGACAGCTCGGGGGGCAGCGGGGGAGGGGTCTCGTGGGAGCCATCGCCGAACGGATCGGGGGATGTCGGGTCGGTCGATGGTTCGTCTGGCATAAGATCATTGTATGAACGATGACACCCTTCGAACTCGCGTTGGCATTTCTGCCGATCCGCTCGACCCGGCGGCTGTCTACGCCGAAGTGGCAGATGACCGCGCCGGAGCGACAGTCCTGTTCTCCGGGACTGTGCGCGATCACTCCGCAGGCAAAACCGACATCGACCATCTTGAGTACGAGGCGTACGCCGAACAGGTGAAGGAAAAGATCGACGAGATCATCGCCGAGGCTCGCCGGGAATGGGATGTCTTGCATGTCGTAGCCGAGCATCGGACCGGTGTCGTAGAAGTGCGAGGCGTGTCGGTTCTCGTGGCCGTGTCGTCGGTGCATCGAGGTCCCGCGTTCGACTGCGCCCGCTACATCATCGATGAATTGAAGAAGCGTGCGCCGATCTGGAAAAAAGAACACTGGCCCGGGGGCGCTGAGTGGGTGGAAGGCGCCTGAAGGTCGTTCTAGAAATTTGGCGTACACACGGTGAACGTCCTGGCACGCCGCCTACCATGCCCGGCAAGGCAGCGGTAGAGGAGTCAGGTGCTCGAGTTAGCCAACGTGGAGGTCGTATATCACGACGTCATACTCGTGCTGCGGGGTGTCTCATTTAAGGTCCCGGACGGCCAGATCGTTGCCCTGCTCGGAGCCAACGGCGCGGGCAAAACGACCGTCCTGAGAGCCATTTCGGGCCTGCTTGACGTTCACAATGGCGACATCACCAAAGGTGAAATCACGCTCGATGGAGACGCCATCCATAAATCCTCGGCCGCTTCGATTGTCAGCCGGGGCGTGACACAGGTTCTCGAAGGGCGTCGCGTCTTTGGCGAGTTCACGGTCGAAGAGAACTTGCGAGTCGGAGCCCATACGGCCAAAGGTGACATGTCCGGTCAGATGGACAAGGTTTATGAGCTCTTTCCGATTCTGGCCGAACGCCGCAAGTCGACGGCGGGCTACCTGTCTGGCGGCGAGCAACAGATGCTGGCGATGGGACGGGCGATGATGTCCAATCCCCGATATCTGATCCTCGACGAGCCGAGCCTTGGTTTGGCTCCAATCCTCGTTCAGAGGATCCGCGACCTGATCGTTGATATCAACAAGCAGGGGACCAGCATTCTCCTCGTCGAGCAGAACGCCACGATGGCCCTATCGATCGCCCAGCACGGCTACATCATGGAGACCGGCAAGATCGTCATGGACAAGCCAGCGGCCGAACTCATGAACGACGAAGACGTACAGGAGTTCTACCTCGGCCTCCACGCCGGCGGTGAGGAGCGGAAGTCCTTCCGCGATATCAAGCACTACAAACGACGCAAGCGGTGGCTGTCATGAGCGAACCGTTGCTGAGCTTCGATGAGGTGCGGCTGTCTTTTGCCGGTGTGGTTGCCATCGACGGGGTCAGCTTTGACGTCAACGCCGGCGAACTGTTCGCCATCATCGGCCCCAATGGCGCTGGGAAAACGTCCATCTTCAACTGCCTGAACGGCGTGTACCGTCCCCAGGAGGGTCGGATTTCGCTCGACGGAACCGATCTACTCACTTTGAAGCCAAACAAGATCGCCGGGCTCGGCGTGGCCCGCATGTTCCAGAACATCGAGTTGTTCTCGAACCTCACCACCCTGGACAACATACTGCTTGGGCGCAACATCCACATGAAGTCGGGGATCCTGGCGTCGGCGCTCCACGTAGGCAAGTCAAAACGCGAAGAGACCGAACACCGCAGACGCGCCGAAGAGATCATCGATTTTCTCGAAATCGCCCAGTACCGCAAGAGCCTCGTGGGAATGCTGCCGTACGGTGTGCAGAAGCGGGTCGAACTGGGTCGGGCGCTTGCCATGGACCCCCGGATTCTGTTGCTTGACGAACCGGTGGCGGGCATGAATCTCGAAGAGACCGAAGACATGGCCCGTTTCATCCTCGACATCCAGGAGGAACTCCAGATCACGATGATTCTCGTCGAGCATGACATGGGCCTCGTGATGGATATCGCCGATCGGATCATGGTGATCGATTTTGGTCGCAAGATCGCCGAAGGAACTCCTGATCAGATCCAGAAGAACCCCGATGTCATTCGGGCCTACCTCGGTGAGGAGTTTGAAACCGAAGGCCTTGAAGGCGACACACCGGCCAGCGAAGGGAGTCGACTATGACCGCCACTATTGAGCAGCGCAGCCCGGAGGATTCGATCGCGCTGAAATCCCTCCCCGGTCGACTGCGCGAACTCGCCGCCACCCGATCCGACGACATTGCCCTGCGTGAGAAAGAGTTCGGGATCTGGCAGGAGACCACGTACGGCGAGTTCTGGCTAGACGTCCAGGCAGCCGCGATGGGGTTGTGGCAAATGGGGGTCCGGCCGGGCGACAAGGTGGCGATCCACTCAGAGAATCGCAAGGCCTGGGTCATTGCCGACCTGGCAGCGCAAGCCATTCAGGCGGTCTCGGTTGGTCTGTACGCCACGAACCCGACGGCCGAGGTGGCCTATCTGCTCCAGCACTCTGAAGCGAAAGTGCTCGTCGCCGAGGACCAGGAGCAAGTTGACAAAGCCCTTGCGGTGGAATCCCTTCCCGACCTTGAGAAGATCATCTACGTCGAGCCGCGTGGGGTTCGTGCGTATACCGATCCACGTTTGATGTCCTGGAATGCCTTCATGGCAGCAGGGCGGGCCGCCCTGGCGGATGAGCCGCACCGGGTGAACGGCCTCGTTGACACCATCGATTCAAACGAAACCGCCACCCTTGTATATACGTCAGGCACGACCGGCCCTCCGAAGGGAGCGATGCTTTCTCACCGCAACCTCGGCTGGGCTTCGGAATCGGCCCAGGATCTCATCGCTGCCAGGGGGCTACCAAGCGGCCAGCCGCAGCTGCTCAGCTATCTGCCCCTCTGCCACGTGTTCGGCCGGCTCTACGACGTTTGTGGCGCGCTGGCGATGGGCTCATGTGTGAACTTTGCCGAGTCGATCGAAACGGTTGTTGCCGACCTCGCCGAGATTCAGCCGACCTACTTCCCGGCTCCACCTCGCATTTGGGAAAAAATGCACGCGCTGGTCAATATCCGCATGGCCGATGCCTCGTTCACCAAGAAGATTCTCTACAAGGTCTTTCTCAAAGCCGGCATGAAGAATGCCGACCGCCTGCTCGCTACCGGCTCACGGGGCTTCGTCGGTGAGATCGTTCATGCGGCCGGTTACGTCCTGGTCTTCAGATCCCTCCAACGCAAGCTTGGTATGCAGCGGTGCCGTCAGGCGACCAGCGGGGCCGCCCCGATCGCCCCCGAAGTCATCAAGTTCTTTCAAGCCATCGGCATTCCTTTGTATGAAGGATGGGGGATGACCGAGACCACCGCGCTGGGGACCGGCAACCTGCCCGGTAATGCCAGGCTTGGAACCATCGGCAAGGCCGTCAATGATGACGTCGAGATTCGCCTCGGCGATGACGGCGAGATCCTGATCCGGTCGCCAGGGATCTTCCAGGGCTATTTCAAGAACCCCGAAGCAACCGCTGAGACGATTGACCAAGACGGATGGATGCACACCGGAGATATCGCCGAGATCGATGATGGCTTCTACCGCATCATCGACCGTAAGAAAGACATCATCATCACCGCCGGCGGCAAGAACGTGTCTCCGTCGGAGATCGAAAACAAGCTGAAGGTGTCGCCGTTCATCAAAGAGGCAATGGTCATTGGCGACCGGAGAAAGTACTTGACCGCGCTTATCGGTATTGAACTCGACACCGTTTCGAACTGGGCACAGCGCAAAGGCATCACCTTTACGACCTATCGAGACCTGTCTGAGAAACCCGAGGTAATCGCGCTGATTCAAAAGCAGGTCGACGCCGCCAATGAGCACTTCGCCCGGGTCGAGACAGTCAAGAAGTTCTCGCTGATCCCCAAGGAACTCGATCACGAAGAGGGCGAGCTGACCGCTACCCAGAAGCTGAAGCGGAAAGTTCTCGTCGATCGATTCTCAGAGCTGATCGAGCAGATGTACCGATGACGACTTTCCTCCAGGCCACTATCGCCGGGCTGTCTCTCGCATCGATCTATGCGCTACTCGCCCTCGGCTTCGTGATCATCTACAAAGCGATGCAAGTCGTCAGCTTTGCCCATCCGGCAGTGATGCTGTTTGGTGCCTATATGGTCTCGTGGTTTGCCGTCGACCTGGGCTTGGGTTTCGTTGTCTCGGTCGTGCTCGGCGCGGTGGCGGCTGCCCTATTGGGATGGCTGTCCGAACGAGTCACTATCCGACCCATGATCGGCAAGCCGCTCTTTGCGATTGCCATCCTCACGATCGGGCTCGACATCGTGATCCGCACGCCCATCAACAATCTGATCGGGCTGGACATACGAACGGTCGGCTCTCCTTGGGGATTCAACGCATGGAACATCAATGGTGTTACGGTCCCTTACCGCAGCGTCGCCATGATCGCCACCGCCCTCGTCATCACCGTGCTCTTGTTTTTGTTCTTCCGCTACACCCGGGTTGGCCTGGCGATGCGAGCCACCGCTATCGATCAAGAGGTGGCCCTCGCCCAGGGCATCAACGTTGGCCGGATCTTCTCGCTGGCATGGATGATGGCGGGCGCCATGGCCGCGGTAGCCGGGATGTTTGCCGCTTCCGATCTAGCCGGGCTGTCCCAGTCCACGTACATCGTGGGGATCAAGGCGCTGCCGGCGATCGTGGTTGGCGGCCTGGATTCGATCAATGGAGCGGTTATTGGTGCCCTGGTGATCGGCCTCATTGAGGCGTACACCGCCACCTATCAGAGCAGCTATGCGCCATGGCTGGGCGGCAACTTCAGTCAAGTCGTTCCCTATGTGGTGCTGCTCGCCGTGCTGCTGATCCGACCATATGGTCTGTTCGGGTCACCAGAAATTGAGCGCGTATGAGAGGTCGGCCGGCGCTCTTTACCCGTTACGAAGCGGACTCGGCGATGCTGCCGACCACGACCCAGCGCGTCTGGCTTGGGGTCGGACTGGTAGCCGTGGTCGGGGCGGCGATCTGGCTGCCGCGCGATTGGCTGATTCTTATCGCCACCGCCTTCATCGCCTCCATCGGAGTGATCGGCCTCAACCTGGTCACCGGATATGCCGGCCAGGTGTCGCTTGGTCATGCGTTCTTTCTCGGAGTGGGAGCGTATGCAGGCGCGGCGTTCGGGGGAGACGCCACCGAAAAACTGGTCGGGATGGGTCTCGATGTGATCTTCTGGATCCCGCTCGCCGGGATTACGGCTGGCTTCATCGGCGCTGCCATCGCACCAATTGCCGTGCGACTGCGCGGCTTGTATCTCGCCTTCCTGACGTTGGGGCTGGTGTTTCTTGGCGAGCACATTTTCCGGGAGTGGGACAGCGTGACCGGCGGCCCAGGCATCGGTCGCAAGCCGGGAGTCTTACGACTCGCTGGCTGGCGGTTCGATCTGGATGGCGAGATAGCCGGATACGCCGTTACTCGAGAGCAGCAAATCTATTGGCTGACCCTGATCATCCTCATCATCATGGCCTTTGCGGCCAAGAACATCGTGCGGTCCCGGATTGGCCGGGCCTTCGCAGCGGTTCGCGATCGCGACATAGCCGCCGAGGTAATGGGAATCGACCTGACCCGGTACAAGGTGCTCGCTTTCGGGGTGTCGTCTTTCTATGCGGGTGTGGCCGGCGCCCTGCTATTCACGGTTACTGGATTCGTCAATACCAACTCGTTCAACCTTCTGTTGTCATTCACGTACATCGCCATGGTCGTGATCGGTGGGGCGGCCAGCATCACCGGATCCATCATGGGGGCGTCATTCTTGACGCTGTTGCCGCGCATTATTGATGGTCTCGGAGGAGCAGTGCCGTTCCTTGAGGTCAGCTCAACCGGGCTATTGAGTACGTCACAACTCGAACGGATCGTGTTTGGAGCGCTTATTATTGGTTTCCTGATATTTGAGCCCAACGGGCTCAACGGGATATGGATGCGGTTACGCAACTATTGGAAAGCGTGGCCGTTCAGCTATTAGCGAGTTAGATGGGTGCGGCCGCGGCCGCACTTCCCAAAATGGAGGAACAAGACATATGAGATCTACTTACCGGAAGGGCCTGGCGTGGATGGCCGTTATGTCGCTCGTCCTGGCCGCTTGCGCCCAGGACACGGCGACGACTACCACCGCTGCCCCAGCCCCGACTCCTACCACCGCAGCCACCCCCGATACGACCGCAGCAGCGACGCCTGACACGACCATGGAAGAGATGATGGTCGCCACCGACGTCGGGGTAACCGAAGAGCCATGTCCCGGTGGAAACCCGGATCGTGGTTGCATCTACCTAGGCGTTCTCACCGACGAATCCGGACCGTTCCAGGCGGCCGCCCCGGCGCTCTACGGGGCCCAGCAGCTTTTCTGGGGTACCGTCAACGCCGGTGATGGCATCGGCGGCGCCTACGACGTTGCTCTCCCTGAGGACCTCAAAAAGGACACGGCCTACCAGCCAGACAAGTTCGTCGCCGACTACAACCAGATCGCCGGCGATGTCGCCGCTATCGCCCAGTCCCTCGGTACATCTCAGTCCATCGCTGCCATCCCTGACTATGAGCGCGACAACACTGTCGCCGCTCCCATGTCATGGTGGTCGGGTTGGTCCTTCGAAGACAACATCATTGAGTTCGGCACCAACTATTGCTTTGAGGCCATGAATGCCATTGACTGGGCGGCCGGTGCCTTTCCAGCTCAATCACGCGAGCTCGGCACGATCGGGATCCTGGCTATCCCCAACGACTACGGCGCAGACTATTCAGCCGGCGTCAAGTTGGCTGCCGAGGCCAACGGCATTGAAATCGCCTGGGAACAAGCAGTCATTCCGGCTTCGGCTGGTGGCGATGCCACCCAGACCGAAGCAGTTGCGAAGATTGCCGCAGACACCCCTGACCTGGTGATTCTCGTGGTTGGTCCGAGTGAGACTGCCGCCATCGTTGGTGGCGCAGCTCAGCAGTTGGGAGCTACGGTTCCGCTGTTCATCGGTGCGGCGCCATCGTGGAACTCGGCGCTGCTGGCTTCGCCTGCCGCGCCGGCGTTCGAGACCGGCATTTTCTTCCAGTCATCGTTCGTTCCCGGATGGGATACGGACTCGGTTGGCCACGAGAAGATGCGTCAGGCGGTTGGATCGATCGGACAGGACCCGAACGACTTCTGGATCTCTGGCTGGGTCTCGCAGTACGGCCTTAAGGCTGCACTCGATGGCGCGTTTGCGGCAGGAGACCTGACCAAGGCAGGCATCGTGGCGGCCGCATTGGCGCTCGACACAGTGGACTACGAGGGCATGATGCCAGCTCGTTCCTTTGCCGGCGACGCAAATGACATCACCCCGCGCGAGGCCGTTATCGGTGCCTACTCGGCGGACGCTTCGACTGGTATCGCCACGATCGAGGAGTTCTTCGTCGGGCCAACAGCTGCGGCGTACGAGTTCACCGCAGCTTGCGGCGGCTAGCCAACCGGCTACTAAGTGAAAACAGAAAGAGGGGGCTGCGGAAACGCAGCCCCCTCGCTTTTGTCGACAATCAGATCGGCTAGCTCTTCTCGCCGAGCAACTTCCACACGCCGGGTAGCACGGTTCCGGCAGCGGCAACCTTGATGAGGTCGCCAACCACAAATGGGGTGAAGCCCCATTCGAGACCCTGAGCGAGATTGACATCGAGTGAGTACATAAGCCAGCTGACACCGAAGCCATAGATGACGACGGACCCGGCCAGGATGGCGGGGATGGCGGTCAGCACCTTGCGGTCTTGGCGGCTTTCGGCCAGTTTGCCGACTAGCCACGCCGCCACGATGAATCCGACCAGATAGCCGGCTGTCGAACCCGTGGCGGTCTCCCATCCGCTCCCTCCGCCGGCGTAGAAGGGGAGCCCCGCCGCGCCGAGGATCCAGTAGAGGGTCATGCTGGCTGCTCCGTTGCGGCTCCCAAGAGCAGCGCCAGCCAGGACCACTCCCAGTGTCTGACCGGTGATGGGTACCGGGGTGAATCCGAGCGGAATCTCCCACTGGGCGAGTACGGCCGTCAGGAAAGCAAACCCGATGATTGCGGCGACAGCAACGATCCTCGAACGAGGTAGGACTCGGGCTCCGAGAACCGCGGGGTGAGCGAGCATGTATTTCCTCCTGGGTTACGAGCTTGGACCGACTTGACGCCACTTACGTTACCTCGTGCCAAGGATGCACCTCGGCCTCGTGACTCTGAGCTAAGTGCTTGACGTTGGGACACGCACCCAGGTATATTCGCACCACGACAAATCGTCGGGACGGCATCGATGCCTCCTGGCTTAGGTTCCTCTTTTGCTAGGTAGGCTGGCGTTCGCTAAGCTGCCTATTCGCTTGTCGTCTCACAATCCCTTTTCGAGGAGGAACGCCGTTGGTCTCGCGCGTCGCAGAACGTTTATCGTTCGCAAAAATTCCGGAAGTACTACCCCTACCCGACCTACTCGCAGTCCAGCATGAGTCTTTCCGCTGGTTTCTCGAAGAAGGCCTGCAAGAGATTTTTGATGAAATCTCGCCCATCGAAGACTTTACGGGCAGCCTGGCCCTTGAACTAGTCGATCATCGCTTCGGCGATCCGTCCCGCACCATCGAAGAGGCCAAGGAGCGCGACGAGAACTACTCGCGCCCTCTCCACGTAACGGCGCGTTTCGTTAACAAAGAAACCGGTGAGATCAAGGAACAGCAAGTATTCCTTGGCGACTTCCCGATGATGACCGACAACGGTGTCTTCATCATCAACGGGACCGAGCGTGTGGTTGTCTCCCAGCTCGTCCGTTCGCCTGGCGTGTACTTCGATGTCAACCGCGACAAGACGTCCGACGCACTGATTTATGCCTCCAAGGTAATTCCGGGCCGCGGCGCCTGGCTCGAGTTCGATACGGACAAGCGTGGAACGATCGGCGTGCGTGTTGATCGCAAGCGTCGCCAGTACATCACCGGATTCCTCAAAGCGCTCGGCATTGCCGAAACCGACGAAGAGATCCTGGGCATGTTCAACGGTGCTCCGGCGATTCAGGCCACCATCGACAAAGACCCGGCCCAGTCAAAAGAAGAGGCGCTTCTCGACCTCTATCGGAAGCTCCGTCCTGGCGAGCCGACGACTGTTGACTCTGCCCGCGGACTCATCCAAACGTTGTTCCGTAATACCAAGCGTTATGACCTGACCCGGGTCGGTCGCTACAAGGTGAACACGCGGTTCGGCCATGAAGTGCCCGAGAACTATCGCCTCGAAGGCCAGCAGCTGCTGTCCGACGATGACATTCTCGACACGATCCGCTACCTGGTGGCATTACATGCCGGCGACGACACGTACACCACGAGCGCCGGCATTGACATCCCGGTGCAGACTGACGACATCGACCACTTCGGTAACCGTCGTATCCGCACCGTTGGTGAACTTATTCAGAACCAGATTCGGGTGGGTTTGACCCGTCTCGAGCGGGTGGTGCGTGAGCGCATGACGACCCAGGATCCTGAGGCCATCACGCCTCAGTCCTTGATCAACATTCGCCCGGTCACCGCCGCCATCAAGGAGTTCTTCGGAACAAGCCAGCTGAGCCAGTTCATGGACCAGCCGAATCCGCTGGCCGGGTTGACGCACCGTCGCCGGCTGTCCGCGCTCGGCCCTGGTGGGCTGTCGCGAGAGCGAGCCGGGTTCGAGGTACGAGACGTTCACCCCTCCCATTACGGTCGCATGTGCCCGATCGAGACCCCTGAAGGGCCCAACATTGGGCTCATCGGGTCGCTGTCCTCGTATGCGCGAGTGAACCGCTTTGGTTTTATCGAGACGCCCTACCGCAAGGTCGAAAAGGGCACCGTCACGACGAAGGTCGATTACCTCACTGCGACTGAGGAAGAGCGCTACGTTATCGCTCAGGCCAATGCTCCGTTGACCGCCAAGATGGCGTTCGAGAACGAGCGTGTTCTGGTCCGACGGGCCGGTGGCGAAGTCGATTACGTCCCGGCCAACAACGTTGACTACATGGACGTGTCGCCCAAGCAGATGGTGTCGGTCTCGACCGCCCTCATTCCCTTCCTCGAGCACGACGATGCCAACCGTGCGCTCATGGGTTCCAACATGCAGCGCCAGGCCGTGCCGTTGTTGCGGGCCGATGCCCCGTTGGTGGGTACTGGCGTCGAGCAACGCGCCGCTCAGGATTCTGGCGACATGGTCATCTCGACGGTCGACGGCGAAGTCGTCGAGATCACCGGCGATGAAATCGTCGTGAAGGAAGCCAAGACGAACAAGAAGCATACGTTCCCCTTGAAGAAGTTCGAACGGTCGAACCAGGGGACCTGCGTCAATCAAAAGCCGCTCTCCAAAGAGGGCGACAAGGTCAAGGTCGGCACGGTCCTTGCAGACGGACCTTCCACCGACGCTGGTGAGTTGGCACTCGGTCGCAACCTGCTCGTGGCGTTCATGCCATGGAAGGGCTACAACTACGAAGACGCCATCATCTTGAGCCAGCGTTTGGTCAAAGATGACGTACTCACCTCGATTCATATCGAGGAGCACGAGGTCGATGCCCGTGACACCAAACTTGGTGCCGAGGAAATCACCCGTGACATCCCAAACGTCGCCGAAGAGGCCCTCATGGATCTCGACGAGAACGGCATCATCCGGGTCGGCGCCGAAGTCGGCCCCGGTGACTATCTCGTCGGCAAGGTCACGCCGAAGGGTGAGACCGAACTGACCCCGGAAGAGCGACTCCTTCGTGCCATCTTTGGTGAGAAGGCTCGCGAGGTTCGTGACACGTCACTGAAGGTGCCTCACGGCGAGGCCGGCAAGGTCATCGACGTCAAGGTCTTCAAGCGTGACGAGGGTTACGACCTTCCTCCTGGAGTCAACGAACTCGTTCGGGTTTACGTTGCGAGTCAGCGAAAGATCTCGGAAGGCGACAAGCTCGCCGGGCGGCATGGAAACAAGGGTGTCATCTCCAAGATTCTGCCCGAAGAGGACATGCCTTTCATGGAGGATGGAACGCCGGTCGACATCATTCTGTCGCCCCTTGGTGTGCCGTCCCGAATGAACCTCGGGCAGGTCCTTGAGACCCATTTGGGTTGGGCAGCTGCGGTCGGGTGGGAGCCACTTGGCAAGAACATGGACTTCAGTCATGCCAAAGACGGTGCCGAACCGTGGACCAAGGTGGCAACACCGGTCTTCGACGGCGCTCGCGAAGGCGAGATCGCCGAGGTCCTCAGTCACTCTAAGGTCAACCGCGACGGCACGCAGCTAATCGGCGAGTCCGGCAAGGCGATGCTGTTCGACGGTCGCACCGGCGAGCAGTTCGACACGCCGATCACCGTTGGCTACATCTACATCCTGAAGCTGGTTCACCTGGTTGACGAGAAGATTCATGCTCGCTCAACCGGTCCGTACTCGATGATCACCCAGCAGCCGCTCGGTGGTAAAGCACAATTCGGTGGGCAGCGCTTCGGTGAGATGGAAGTGTGGGCACTCGAGGCCTACGGCGCCGCTTATGCCTTGCAGGAAGTCCTCACCATCAAGTCTGATGATGTCCAGGGCCGGGTCAAGGTCTACGAAGCCATTGTCAAAGGTGAGAACATCCCTGAACCCGGTATCCCGGAATCATTCAAGGTGCTGATCAAAGAAATGCAGAGCCTCTGCTTGAACGTAGAGATGCTCTCGGCAGGTGAGGAAGTGCAGCTTCGTGAACTCGACGAAGACGCTTTCCGGACTGCCGAGTCGCTCGGTATTGATCTGTCCCGTCCCGAACGACGTGAGTCGTAGCGAGCGCTGGAGGAAACATGCGACAGTTTTTTGATGAGCTAAAGATCAGTCTCGCCACCAGCGATCAGATTCGTTCGTGGTCCTACGGTGAGGTTAAGAAGCCAGAAACCATCAACTATCGGACCCTGAAGCCCGAGAAGGATGGCTTGTTCGACGAGCGTATCTTCGGACCTCAGAAGGACTGGGAATGCTACTGCGGTAAGTACAAGCGGATCCGCTACAAGGGCATCATCTGCGAGCGTTGTGGCGTTGAAGTAACCCGCGCCAAGGTTCGTCGTGAGCGCATGGGTCACATCGAGCTCGCCGCTCCGGTAACCCATATTTGGTTCTTCAAGGGTGTGCCGAGTCGTCTCGGGTATCTCCTGGACATGTCACCGAAAGAACTTGAGAAAGTTATCTACTTCGCGGCTTACTTGGTCACCGATGTCGATGACGACCGACGCCACACCGACCTTCCGGAGTTGGAAGAGACGATGACCGCCGAACTTCAGGTGGTGCGTGAAGAGTTTGAGGATTGGCAAGCCGACCGGCTTGAAAGGCTCGAAGCCGAGCTGGCCCAGATGGAAGAAGGCGGCGCCAAGACCCAGGAGATCTCGGCTCGTCGCCGTGAGGTCGAAAAGGAAATCAAGGAACGCTACGAGCGATCCGAGATGGAAGTTGACCTCGTCAAAGAGGCCTTTGACCGATTCTCCGGAATGAAGCGCAAAACGCTGATCGAGTCCGAACAGCTCTGGCGCGAGATCATCGACCGCTATTCCGATTACTTCACCGGTGGCATGGGTGCCGAAGCCGTCAAGGATCTCCTTGGCCGCATCGACCTCGACGCCGAAATGGAAATGCTCGAAGAGAATCTGACAGCCAACTCGGCGCAGAAGCGTCAGCGCGCCACGCAGCGCATGAAGGTCGTCAAGCCCTTCTGGGAAGGCAAGAACGATCCTCAGTCGCTCGTACTTGAGACTGTTCCGGTCATCCCACCGGATCTCCGTCCGATGGTGCAACTCGATGGTGGCCGTTTCGCCACGTCCGACCTGAACGATCTCTATCGCCGTGTGATCAACCGGAACAACCGCCTCAAGCGGCTTCTCGATCTGGGTGCTCCCGAGATCATCGTCAACAACGAAAAGCGGATGCTTCAGGAGGCCGTCGACGCGCTGTTCGACAATGGTCGCCGTGGTCGCGCCGTTACCGGTCCCGGTAACCGTCCGCTCAAGTCACTGTCTGACATGCTCAAAGGCAAGCAAGGTCGTTTCCGCCAGAACCTCCTCGGTAAGCGCGTCGACTACTCGGGCCGTTCGGTCATCGTGGTTGGCCCCTACTTGAAGCTCAACCAGTGTGGTCTGCCAAAGATCATGGCGCTGGAACTCTTCAAGCCGTTCGTGATGAAGCGACTGGTCGAGCTCGACCTTGCGCAGAACATCAAGTCGGCCAAGCGAATGGTGGAGCGTCGCCGCTCCCAGGTGTGGGACGTCCTCGCGGAGGTCATCCAGGAACATCCGGTTCTGCTGAACCGTGCTCCGACCTTGCATCGTTTGGGGATCCAGGCCTTCGAGCCGATCCTCGTCGAAGGCAAAGCGATTCAGATTCATCCGCTCGTTTGTGAGGCGTTCAACGCTGACTTCGACGGCGACCAGATGGCGGTTCATCTGCCACTTTCCGCCGAGGCTCAGGCCGAGGCGCGGGTGCTGATGATGTCAACGCAGAACGTGTTGTCGCCGGCGTCCGGTATGCCGATCGTCACGCCTTCCCAGGACATGGTCATCGGGGTGTTCTATCTCGCTGAGAAGGTCGAAGATGGACTCGGCAAGGGTTCGTCGTTCTCGTCTGTCGATGAGGCTGTGATGGCCTACGAGATGGGCGCGATCGGTCTGCATGTGCCCGTCAATATCCGCCTGGGTGTTGACCTGGTCGGAAGCGCCGAGCGCCATGCTTCTTTCAAGTATGTCTTGAGCGGACTGGTCACCGAAGAGCCGATCGATGGCACCAAGGTGTACGAAACCACAGTCGGACGGGCCATTCTCAACCGGGTGTTCCCGAGCGACTTCCCGTTCATTGACTCGACGGTTTACAAAGCAGACATTCGCAAGATCATTGAAGAGATCATTGATATCTATCCCCGTTCGCAAGTTCAGACGACGCTCGACGGCATCAAGGAAATCGGCTTCGAGTACGCCACCCGTTCCGGGTTGACGATCGGCCTGGAGGATGTGAAAACTCCGGCTAACAAAGCCGAGATTCTCGAGTCGTTCGAGGCCAGCGCCGACAAAGTTGAGGGTCTATTCCAGAAGGGTGTCATCACGGACGACGAACGTCGCCAGGAACTGATTGACATCTGGACGGAAGCGACCGACAGCGTCAAAGACGCCATGGAAATCAACATGAAGGCCGATCCTTTCAATCCGATCGAAATGATGGTTCGTTCAGGTGCTCGAGGCAACATCATGCAGGTGCGTCAGATCGCCGGTATGCGTGGCCTCGTGGCCAACCCGAAGGGTGACATCATCCCGCGGCCGATCATCTCGAACTTCCGTGAGGGCCTGTCGGTGCTTGAGTACTTCATCTCGACCCATGGTGCTCGCAAGGGTTTGGCCGATACGGCCTTGCGTACCGCTGACTCGGGTTATCTGACCCGGCGTCTTGTCGACGTTTCGCAGGAACAGATCGTGCGGATGGACGACTGTGAGACCGATCGTGGAATCAAGTTCGTCATTCGTGATGCGAATGGTGAGTCGATACGGAACCTGCGCAGCCGTGCCTACGGGCGAGTGCTGGCGGACGACGTCAAAATCGAACGCAAGTTGCTCGAAACCCGCGAAGGCGTCAAGCTGAAAGCGGGCGTGGTCCTTGATCGCAAAGCACTGCTGACCCTCGGCGATGCAGCTGAAGTTCTCGAGATTCGGGTTCGTTCCGTGCTGACCTGTGACGCCGAATATGGGGTTTGTAAGGTCTGTTACGGACGGTCCCTGGCGACCGGTCTAGAGGTCGAGTCGGGTGAAGCCGTTGGCATCATGGCCGCCCAGTCGATCGGCGAGCCTGGTACCCAGCTGACCATGCGTACCTTCCACACCGGTGGTGTGGCCGGCGACGACATCACGCACGGCCTGCCCCGCGTCGTTGAGCTGTTCGAAGCTCGTACGCCGAAAGGTAAGGCGGTTCTCGCTGAGGTCGGTGGCGCTGTTGCCATCGTCGACGGAGACGACGGGCGGAAGATCGTGATCTCGGCCTCTGAAGGTGACTTCGAATATCCGATTTCCCGACGAGCGCGCTTGCGGGTCGCCAATGGCGACGTAATCAAGCCAGGTACGCCACTAACCGAAGGTCCGTTGGACCCCAAGGAAGTTCTTGAGATCCAGGGAGTCCGGGCTGCCCAGCAGTACCTGGTCGACCAGGTTCAAGAGGTATACCGGTCTCAAGGTGTGGATATTCACGACAAGCACATCGAGATGATCGTTCGTCAGATGCTGCGCCGGGTGCGCATCGTCTCCTCAAACGACTCCGACTTCTTGCCAGCCGGTCTCATCGACGAGCGCGTGTTCCGAGATGTGAACCGTGAGCTGGTTGCCGAAGGAAAGCGTCCCGCTGAGGGTCGTCCGGAGCTGATGGGTATCACCAAGGCTTCGCTGGCTACCGATTCGTGGTTGTCGGCCGCTTCGTTCCAGGAAACGACCCGGGTGTTGACCGAGGCCGCTCTTTCGAGCAAATCGGACTACATGCGGGGCCTCAAGGAGAACGTCATCATCGGCAAGTTGATCCCGGCCGGTACCGGAGCTACCGAGTACCAGTCGATCAGACCGTCGTTGCCAGACGCCGATCCAATCGCGGCCCTTGGCATCTTCGGCGAATTGCCTGAGAGCGACGAGGAGCAGCTTCCGGCCAACCCGGC
The DNA here is from genome assembly GCA_963835515.1 of uncultured Acidimicrobiia bacterium. Lineage (GTDB taxonomy): Bacteria > Actinomycetota > Acidimicrobiia > Spongiisociales > JAENVV01 > JAENVV01. Next base: position 87,242 of record CAWIFX010000010.1, read on the forward strand.
CGAGTGGCTTGCCAGCCTCGGTACGGCGAAGGACGAAGAAGAGTAAGCAGCTACCAACTGCATACAAGAAGGGCCCCGCCTCGGCGGGGCCCTTCTTGATTTCCCAACGTGGGGCCACAACGCCCAGTTCCGGGCGCACGAACCCCGGGTTCAACCCTGGGTTCGTACGCCCGTTTTCGGGTGTTCCAGCCCCAGGTTCGGGACTGGCCGTTCGTTTAGAAGGCGGTGCTGCCGTCTTTGAAGACGTGCATGGCGAGGTTGGTGCCGGGCCGTTGAATGAGGTGGTTGGCGCTCGGTGCGTCGAGCACCACAAAATCGGCGACTGCGCCTCGGCCGAGCCATCCTTTTTCGGGTTCTTCGAGTGCCAAGGCGCCGCCCCGGGTGCCCGACCAGATGGCCTGTGACGGGGTGAGACCCATCTCGATGGTGGCCAGGGCGATGACCAGTTGCATCGATTCGACCGACGTTCCCTCGGGCCCACAGTCCGTTGCGACCGCCACCGTCGTGCCAGATTCCCACAACATTCTCCCGGGCGCGTGACCTGACCGGACTCCGAACGACGATGCCGGCAAGAGTACGGCGACAGTTCCCGATTCGGCCAGGCGAGCCGCGTCGGACCGGGTGATGTGATCGAGGTGATCGACGCTCACGGCCCGGGCAGAAAGGGCGACGAGGAGGCCGGCGTCAGGACCGAACCGCTGGGCGTGCATCCGGGCGGGCAGGCCGTGAGCTGCGGCCGCATCCAAAATGATCTGCGTCTCCTCCGGTGAGAACGCAGCCTCATCGCAGTAGACGTCGCAGTAGGTCGCGAGCGGCGCACATACGGCCAGGAGTTCTTCGGTGATCATTTGTAAGTGGGCCGACCGACTGGCATCGTCGGGGATGGACCGAAAGAACAAGGTCGGGACGAGGTCAATGGGGTGCTGGTCGGACAGGCGCCTCAGGATTTCCAATTGCCGCCGTTCTCCACCGGTCGTCATCCCGTAGCCGGACTTGACCTCGACGGTCGTCGTACCCATCCGCAGCATTCGGTTCAGTCGTTCGGCAGTTTCTCGGACCAGGTGGGCATCACTCGTGGCAGCCGTGGAATGAACGATCTTGTCGATATCTGCCAATGGAGGGTCGGCGAACACAGACAGTTGGTCTGCATAGTCATCGGAGGTGTCGCCACCAAAGAGGGCATGCGTGTGGGCGTCCACGAAACCGGGGATCACCGAACGCCCTTCTACCCGCAGGGCCGGTAGTTCGCGCCAACGCTCGGGGATCGAGTCTTCCGGCCCGGCCCAGGCTACGACCCCGTTGGTGACCGCCAGGGCGGCGTGTTCGATGATGCCGAGCAGTCCGGGAACGAGCGGGTCGTTGGTGATGAGCTCGCCGATCCCCGTGACCAGTACATTGCCGGCGAACTCGTCCTTTGTGATATCACCAAATAGGACGACGCATTCGTTGCATACGCCAACCCGTCCGGGGCCGGCCACGATATGGCGAACTTCCGATTCGGATTTCCCACAGAAGCTGCACGACGATCGAGGCATAAGACCCGTGGAGGATAGGCAGCGTTTATCGGAGCCTGGTTGCTTTGGCCGGCCTAGTGCAGCGTCAGCCGGGGCAGGAAGTAGTGGATCAGTGGGCCGATGGAAAGTGCGAAGACCACGGTACCGATACCGAACGTGCCACCCAGGATGATGCCGGTCACGAGAACAAAGATCTCAAGAACCGAACGAACCAGACGGATAGAAGGTCCCCGTTTGGCGATTCCTGTCATGAGGCCATCACGGGGACCTGGCCCGAGATTGGCGCCGATGTAGAGCCCCGACATGATGCCGATCATCAGTATCCCGCCCAGCAGGAAGGCCCAAGCCACGGCCCGGGTGGAGGCGATCGGAATCCATCCGATCGTGAGATCAATGAACGTCCCGATGATGATGGCATTGAGGATCGTGCCGATCCCGTACGGTTGGCGCAGCGGTATCCACGGGATGAGAACCAGGAAGCCGACCAGGATTGACCACAGGCCAATCGAACCGCCGAGGTTTTTGGCAAGGCCCTGGTGAAGAACGTCCCAGGGCGGCACGCCGAGCCCAGATTGGTTCATGAAACCTATGCCGGCGCCGTATACAGCCAGGCCCAGTACCAGCCTGATCAGGCGGGTTGGCATGTGAGGCTGGGCGAGCGAAATGAACACGCCGGGACGCTAGCAGCGCCACCGACGCTGACGCCGTCAGCTATTCAAGCGGCCGGTAGACGAACTGTGGATCGGTGAATCCGGCGCTGGAGCAGGCTACCCAGCCCCCTTCGCCATCCATCTTGACGTCCCGCAGACGTCCACAGGAGAGACATTGATCGACGGATACCCGACCAACGTACGGGCACTCGACATGGCTGGCATCGACGCGGTGTACTGACCGACCGGGCCGGCTCAGCTCCAACCAGATCCGCTTCAAGGTTCCGGGCATAGTTCGTCCTTTCTTCCACTAGTTTCGGCGAAACGAACCCGGTTTGGTTAGAGGCGAATTGACCCACACGGCCGCCGAATGGCTTGGTCGGTCGGTTAGGGGGCAGGCTTGCGAACTGCCAGTCATCCGGCGTACACTTGAGCAGTCGGTCGAGCGTTCGGCTCGCCTGACTGCCTGCTGCCGTTTTGGCGCCAGCGCAAGACGGCCATATACTGACGAGTCAGGTTTTTGGACCTGCCCTCGTTTGTCCCTCCACGGAACACTTGGTGGGTGTGGTGGGTCATGAATACCCGGCCCTCGGTTCGAACCGAGCGCCATAACTCGTATCAAAGGGAGCAGAATGCCGACGATAAACCAGTTGGTTCGACAGGGCCGACAGGCGAAGTCGAAGAAAGAAAAGACGCCAGGCCTCAAGGGAGCGCCACAGCGTCGTGGGGTCTGCACGCGCGTATATGCCGTAACCCCGAAAAAGCCGAACTCGGCCATTCGTAAGGTTTGTCGTGTCCGACTTACTTCGGGCGTCGAGGTTACCGCCTACATCCCCGGCGAAGGTCACAACCTCCAGGAGCACAGCATCGTCCTCGTTCGCGGTGGGCGAGTGAAGGACCTCCCTGGTGTCCGCTACAAGGTCATCCGCGGTGCCCTCGATACCGGCTCGGTTCAGGGTCGCAAGCAGGCCCGGTCGCGCTACGGAACGAAGAAGACTTAATATGGCACGTCGTGGTCCCGCCCCGAAGCGGCATATCGAGCCAGACCCGGTCTATGGGTCCCTGCTTGTCAGTCAACTGACCAACAAAGTTCTGCTCGCCGGTAAGAAAGAAACGGCTCGTGCCATCGTGTACACAGCCCTGGAAACCGTGGAACGCCGGTCAGGACAAGATCCGAGCGTTGTTCTCAAACGTGCCATCGATAATCTTAAGCCGCACCTCGAGGTTCGCTCCCGGCGTGTAGGTGGTTCCACCTACCAGGTTCCGGTTGAGGTTCCGTCCCGCCGGGCCAACACCCTGGCTGTTCGCTGGTTGGTCGACTACGCCCGACGACGCAAAGAGAAGGAAATGTCCGAGCGCCTCGCCAATGAGATCATGGATGCCAGCAACCGCACCGGATCAGCGATGAAGCGTCGCGAGGACATTCACAAGATGGCTGAATCCAATAAGGCCTTTGCCCACTATCGATGGTAGGCATCTGCTCTGGCCAGGACTGTCGCGACTAGCGATCGTCCTCACCGGAGGGCCAAAGAAATCGACGATCGTCGGCCTGGCCGGCGGTCTCTGACAACGAAGGACATATCGTGGCAACGCGCAGCGAACCACTGAACAAGATCCGCAATATCGGCATCATGGCACACATCGATGCCGGTAAAACGACGCTCACCGAGCGCATCCTCTATTACACCGGCCGTACCTACAAGATCGGCGAAGTCCACGACGGTGGCGCCACGATGGACTGGATGGCACAGGAACAGGAACGCGGCATCACGATCACGTCAGCTGCTACCACCTGCAAGTGGGATGGCCACACCATCAACATTATTGACACGCCTGGCCACGTCGACTTCACCGTTGAAGTAGAGCGTTCGTTGCGGGTTCTCGATGGTGCCGTGGCTGTCTTTGACGGCGTCGCTGGCGTCGAGCCGCAGTCGGAAACCGTCTGGCGTCAGGCTGACAAGTACAACGTTCCTCGTATGTGTTTCATCAACAAGCTTGACCGAACCGGCGCCGATTTCTTCGCCGGCGTGGAGTCGATCCGTGAGCGCCTCGGCACCCAACCCGTCGTCATGCAACTCCCAATCGGCAAGGAAGCCGGATTTCACGGCATCATCGACCTCATCACGATGGAAGCCCATTTTTGGCTCGATGACGACGGTAAGGAATATACGACGGGTCCGATCCCCGAGGATATGGCCGAACTGGCGGCCGAATACCGCCATGCACTGCTTGAGGCCGTAGCGGAGACCGACGAAGCGCTCCTCGACAAATATCTGGACGATCCGGAATCATTGACCACGGCCGAACTCCACGCTGCCATCCGCAACGCGGTTATCGGCCAGCTCTTCACCGCCGTTTTCACCGGGTCAGCGTTCAAGAACAAAGGTGTTCAGCTCCTGTTGAATGCCATCGTTCGTTACCTGCCCGCCCCGTCGGACTTGCCGCCGGTCGAAGGCTTCCGGCCCGGTCACGAAGATGTGACCATCGAGCGGAAAGCGTCCGACGACGAGCATTTCTCAGCCCTGGCCTTCAAGATTCAGTCCGACCCCCATGTTGGAAAGCTGACCTACTTCCGGGTCTACTCAGGGCACATGGCTCAGGGTGACTCAATCGTCAACACCTCAACAGGAAAGAAAGAGCGTCTCGGGCGTCTGCTGCGTATGCATGCCAACACCCGGGAAGAGATCAGTGACATTTTCACTGGCGATATCGTCGCCGCCGTTGGCCTGAAGCAGACCACGACGGGTGACACGCTCGCAGATCCCGCCTCGCCGGTCCAGCTCGAGTCGATGACCTTCCCCGAGCCAGTGATCTCGGTTGCCATCGAGCCCAAGACCAAGGTCGACTCTGACAAACTGGGCGAAGCGCTCCAGCGCCTCGCCGAAGAAGATCCCACCTTCCGGGTCAATACGGACGAAGAGACCGGTCAGACGATCATCGCCGGCATGGGCGAACTTCACCTCGACATCCTTGTCGATCGCCTGGTGCGTGAGTTCCGGGTCGAGGCCAACGTTGGTCGTCCGCAGGTTGCCTATCGCGAGACAATCAAGAAGGCGGTTGAGAAGGTCCGTTACACCCACAAGAAGCAGACCGGTGGTAAAGGTCAGTTCGCCGACGTCATCATTAGCCTCGAGCCATCTCAGCCCGGTGAAGGCTATGAGTTCGTTGACTCGATCAAGGGTGGAAACGTACCGAAGGAATACATTCCCTCGGTGGACTTCGGTATTCGCGGAGCCATGGAGCAGGGTGTGCTGGCCGGATATCCAATGGTCGACATCCGGGCGATCCTCACCGACGGTTCATACCATGACGTCGACTCGTCAGAGATGGCGTTCCGACTGGCAGGCTCGATGGGCTTCCAGCAGGCGGCTCGTCAGGCCGGCGTCAAGCTGCTTGAGCCGATTATGGAGGTCGAGGTGACGACCCCCGAAGATTACATGGGCGACGTTATCGGTGACCTTTCGTCTCGTCGAGGCAAGATCGAGGAGATGGGCCACCGCGGTGCGGCACGGGTCGTACGGGCGATGGTTCCCCTCGCTGAGATGTTTGGTTACGTCTCCGATCTGCGGTCGAAGACCCAGGGTCGGGCCAACTATTCAATGCAGTTCCACTCCTACCAGGATGTGCCGGACAGCATTGCTCAAGAGATCGTTGCCAAAGTCCGGGGCGAATAGCCCGTAAGAGTCATGAACAGACGTTGGCCCCGGGAGACCGGGGCCAACGCTATTTGAGGGGTCACCGCTTCTATTCCGCTACTCGGATTAGGCTTTCTGCGTGACCCGGATCCCGATCAGACGTTTTGCTGCTTGGCTGGTTGTTGCCAGTGTCGTTGTCGGCTGCAGCCCGGTTTCTACGGTCGGGGCTCCGGAGTTGGGAGTCGACGAAGGTTGCGCTGACGTCATCCGCGCCGACGTCGAGACTTCGTTCGATGGAACCCACACCTTTACCGTGACTGTCGTGTCCGATGACCGCGGCTGGGACAAGTATGCCGACGCGTGGATCTTGCGAGTTGACGATGTCGAGATCGGTCGGAGAGAACTCACCCACCCGCACGACACCGAGCAGCCGTTCACGAGATCGTTGTCAGGAGTAGTGATTCCCGAGGGCGCCACATCGGTCACCATCACAGCCAACGACTCCGTCCTGGGCGAGTGCGGCATGGCCTTCGAACTGAGTCTGGTCACACCGTAAGATGGCGCTTTTGACACCTCGCTAGCCGGGTCCCTACACTCCCTCCAGTCGGCTTCCCGTCGACACCTCCAACTAAGAAGTTGCTGGGCACGTTTGCGCGTGCCCGATGTTGCGGCCAGACCCGCGACGTACCCAGAAACCGTTCGCGGTAATAGACGGGGTACCTCTCGCCAGGTGGTCAGCATGGCGCCCCAAAGAGGCGCTGTTTGCTGCCTGCGCGGATGTGCCTCGACGATACATCAGGAAGGCCAGCGTGGCAGACAACGATCAGAAGATTCGGATCCGGCTAAAAGCCTACGATCATCACGTGGTTGACGAGTCAGCCCGCAAGATTGCAGAAACGGTCATTCGCACCCAAGCGAAGATCAAAGGCCCGATTCCGCTCCCCACCCGTATTCACCGCTACTGCGTTATCCGTGGACCCCACGTCGATAAGGCGTCGCGCGAGCACTTCGAGTTGCGCATTCACAAGCGTCTCATCGACATCCTTGAGCCAACCCCCAAGACGGTTGATTCGTTGATGCGCCTCGACCTGCCGGCCGGTGTGGAAGTCGAGATCAAGTTATGAAAGCGATTCTTGGAGAAAAACTGGGCATGACTCAGGTCTTCAATGACGATGCCGAGGCCATTCCCGTCACCGTCATCAAGGCCGGACCATGCACGGTTACCCAACTGAAGACCGTTGAAAAGGACGGCTACTCGGCGATTCAGATTGCCTACAAAGAGTTGCCTACCCGCAAGGTCAACCAGCCCATGCAGGGACACTTCGAGGCGGCTGGCGTCGCCCCGAACAAGTACCTCGTAGAACTACGGGTTGCTGACTCGTCCGAGTTTGAGCTTGGTCAGCAAATCACCATCGCCGACGTCCTCGAAAAGGGCGCCAAGGCCGATGTGAGCGGCGTTACCAAGGGCAAAGGCTTCCAGGGCGTCATGAAGCGCCATAACTTCAAAGGTATGCCGGCCAGCCACGGTGCTCACAAAGTGCATCGCGCCCCTGGTTCGATCGGTGCCTGCGCCACCCCTGCCCGGGTCTTCAAAGGTACCAAGCTGCCCGGTCGTATGGGAAGCGACAAAGTCACGATTCTGAATTTGAACGTAGTTGACATCGACGTCGAGCGTGGCCTGCTGCTGCTCGGCGGCGCCGTCCCCGGTCCCAAGGGATCGGTCATCCTTGTCCGAGAGGCGGTGAAGGCGTAATGGCTGAACTCGCAGCACCTTTGTACGCCCCCGATGGCAAAGAGCAGGGCACGATGGCCCTCGACGAAATGGTGTTTGGCATCGAGCCGAACCATGCCGTCATGCATCAGGTTGTAACCGCCCAGTTGGCCGGCGCCAGAGCCGGAACGCATTCGACGAAAACCCGCGCCGAGGTGGCCGGTGGTGGCCGCAAGCCGTGGCGCCAGAAGGGTCTCGGTCGTGCGCGTCACGGCTCGATCCGCTCGCCGCAGTGGAAGGGCGGCGGTGTTGCCTGGGGACCAAAACCCCGTTCGTACGCACAACGGACGCCGCGCAAGATGAAGGCCCTGGCTCTCCGTTCGGCGTTGTCAGCCCGCGCTTCCGAATCGGCAGTGCGCGTCGTACAGACCATCGATTGGACTGAACCGAAGACCAAGTCTGCCAAATCGTTGCTGCATGCCATGGGTTGTGACGGGAAGACGCTGGTTGTACTCGGCCGGGGCGACGCAGTCGCCTACAAGTCGTTCCGCAACCTGCCGAACATCATGATCGCCAATCCCGGCCAGCTCACGACGTACGACGTCCTGTGGGCATCCCGGATCGTCTTCACCACCGACACGCTCGGTGGAGCGGCAAGCATTCATGCCCATGCCAAAGCGGACGACGACTTCGTTCGTGAGGCTGCGGGGGAGGAAGAATGAAATTCGCAGAGGACATCATTTTCGCTCCGGTCGTTTCGGAAAAGACTTACGACCTGATCGAAACATCCAATACCTACACCTTCATGGTGGATCCACGTGCCAACAAAACCGAGATTCGTCTCGCGGTGGCCGGGATCTTCGATGTGACCGTGCTGAACGTGAACACGGCCAATCGGAAAGGCAAGGTCAAGCGCACCGGCAACGTGGTTGCGAAGCGCAAGAGCAGCAAGCGGGCCTATGTCACGTTGGCGGCCGGCGACTCAATAGACATTTTCGGAGTGTGACGAAATGGCTGTGAAAAAACACAAGCCGACCTCACCAGGTCGCCGATTCCAGACCGTTTCGGACTTCGCAGAGCTGACCAAGGGCAAGAAGCCAGAAAAGGCGCTGCTCGCCAAGAAGACAGCCACTGCCGGTCGCAACAGCAAGGGCCGGATTACGTCCCGGCACCGTGGTGGCGGTCACAAACAGCGTTATCGTATCGTCGATTTCCGGCGTACCAAGGACGGCATTCCTGCCAAGGTTGCTGCCATCGAGTACGACCCGAATCGCAACGCCCGGTTGGCGCTGTTGCATTACGTTGATGGAGAGAAGCGCTACATCCTGGCTCCGCTCGGAGTCAAGGTGGGCGATACGATCGAATCCGGCTCAAAAGCCGACATCCGACCAGGCAATGCATTGCCACTGCGCAATATCCCGGGCGGTACGATCATCCATGCGATCGAGATGCGTCCCGGTGGCGGGGCCAAAATGGTCCGGGCTGCCGGCAACTCCGCCCAGCTCATGTCGAAGGAAAGCGACAAAGCCCTGCTTCGTTTGCCTTCCGGTGAGATGCGCACCGTGTCCCTCGACTGCCGGGCGACCGTTGGCGAGGTTGGCAACCCCGAAGCTGAGCTCGTGAAGATTGGCAAGGCTGGGCGTAACCGCTGGAAAGGCGTTCGCCCGCAGAGCCGCGGTGTCGCCATGAACCCGGTCGACCATCCACTCGGTGGTGGTGAGGGTAAAACGTCCGGTGGTCGCCATCCGGTCAGCCCTTGGGGCAAGCCTGAAGCTCGCACCCGCAAGAAGAACAAGGCCAGCAACGCGGACATCGTCCGCCGCCGATCCAAGAAGGGACGCCGCTAATGGCTCGTAGTCTCAAAAAGGGCCCATTTGTCGACGATCACCTGATGAAAAAGGTCGATGCGCTCAACGATTCGGGCGACAAGAAGGTCATCCGTACCTGGAGCCGTCGTTCGACGATCTTCCCGGAGATGGTCGGTCACACCATTGCGGTCCATGACGGACGCAAGCACGTGCCGGTGTACATCACCGAGTCGATGGTTGGCCACAAGTTGGGTGAGTTTGCCCCTACCCGCACGTTCCGGGGTCACGCTGGTGACCGGGGAGCGAAGAAGCGATGAAGGTACGTGCGCAAGCCAAATACATCCGACAGGCACCCAACAAGGTCAGGTTCGTTCTTGACCATGTACGTGGGTTGCCGGTCGTCGAGGCGCAGCAGGTCCTGCAGTTCACCAACCGCCGGGCGGCTGAGCCGATCTCGAAGGTTTTGAAGTCGGCCATTGCCAACGCATCGAACAACTTCGGGTTTGACCCCGACGAGTTGATCGTTGCCGAAGCGTTCGCTGATGAGGGTCCGACGCTCAAGCGATTCCGGCCACGGGCTCGCGGTCGGGCTACCCCGATCCACAAGCGGACCAGCCACATCACCATTGTCTTATCAGCCAACGAGGAGGACTGACCGTGGGTCAGAAAACACACCCCTACGCATTCCGGCTTGGCATCGTCAACGACTGGAAGTCACGTTGGTACGCCGAGAAGGAGTACACAGAACTCGTCAATGAGGACTGGAAGATTCGCGACTACTTGTTCGGCGAGCTAGAGCGAGGCGCCGTATCGCGCATCGAACTCGAGCGCAGCCGCGGCCGCGTCGAGATTGAGCTGTTCACGGCTCGTCCCGGCGTCGTTATCGGCCGCAAGGGCGCCGAAGCCGAAAGGCTCCGCGGTGGGCTTGAGAAGCTGACCGGACGCCAGGTCAAATTGAACATCAATGAGGTCAAAGACGCCGAAACCGATGCCACCCTGTTGGCTCGCGGCATCGCCGACCAAATTGCGAATCGGGTCGCTTTCCGACGTGCCATGAAGCGGGCCGTGCAGACGGCCATGAAATCGGGC
>CAWIFX010000011.1:0-26271 GCA_963835515.1 uncultured Acidimicrobiia bacterium
ACCAGGCCCACCGTCAGCCAGAAGGTACGCCTAAGGGATACCTGGAGCTAGAATCGTGTGATGGCACGACTGACCGGCTCGCTAGCGATCCTGGCACTGATCTTGCTCGGATGCTCCACTGCAGAACCTGCCGGTCCAGGCAACGTCCCCTCGGCGGCCGTTGACGATTCGGCCCGCCCCGTCGAAAACACGACTACGACGGCGCCAACAACCACCACAACGACCCTCCCACCCGTGCTCAGTCGATGCGTCGAAGGACTGGCCGGTAGGTACCCATGCGCAAACGTCGACCTCCTCGCCGACCTCTCGTACACGGACCTCGGCGGAATTGCCGACGCCGACCTTGTCACCGATCTGTGGGGGTGGACCGATCCCGCCACTGGCCGAGAGTTCGTGCTCGTCAGCCTTGCCCGCGGTACGGCTTTTGTCGACATCACCACGCCTACTGAGCCCATCAACCTTGGCATGCTCGACGTTCCGGCACGCGGTGACCTCGTGCCGATCCAGGACGTGAAGGTCTATGCCGATCACGCCTTCATCGTCGGAGAAACACCAGGTCACGGCATGCAGGTCGTCGACCTGGTCCAGCTCGCGACCGATGGGACGATCGTTGAAGTAGCCAGCTACGACGGATTCGATACCGCCCACAACCTGGCCATCGACACTGAAGCAGGGTTCGCGTACGCGGTAGGTACCGATACATGTGGCGGAGGCTTCCACATCGTCGATATCTCTGACCCCACAGACCCGACCCAAGCCGGCTGCTTTGCAGCGGGCGGACCGATCCACGACGCCCAATGCGTCGCCTACCACGGGCCAGATCCCGACTACCAGGGCAACCAGGTCTGCTTCGCCGCCACCGAAGACAGCCTCTCCATCATCGACGTGACCGACAAAGCCAACCCGACTGTCACCGGCCGCCAAACCTACGAAAGCGTCGGGTACACCCATCAAGGCTGGCTATCGGAGGATCAGTCGTGGTTTTTCCTTGGCGACGAGTTCGATGAGACAGCCAGCGGCGAAAACACACGCACCATCGTGTGGAACGTCAAAGACCTCGATGATCCGCTCCCGATCGGCAGCTTCTTTGACGAACTAGGAGCAACCAACCACAACATCTTTGTCAGCGGCTCGACGATGTATCAGGCCAACTATGAAGGAGGACTGCGCATCTTCGATGTCTCGGATCCGGCCGCTATGTCCTATCCCCTGCTCGGCTTCTTTGATACGTACCCGAGCCGCAACAGCAGCGAATTCAACGGGGCTTTCGGCGTCTACCCGTACTTCGGCTCCGGGGTTATCGCTATCTCGAATATGGGCACCGGCCTCATCCTGGTCCGACCTACCGTGAATGAGTGACTCTCCCCACGCGAAACCCTATTGGTCTCCCAAAGGAGAACCAATGAGGTATCCTGATGGAAGACTATGACGTTTGATATTGAGACCTCGCCATTCGTATTTGACGGACCCGCCCCACCGGACGACGTCGTGGGACGCGACATCGAGATAGCGGCACTGACTGATCGGGCGATGCATGGTCGGTTTGTGCTCCTCTATGCCCCGCGGCGCTACGGCAAGACGAGCTTGATCCATCGAATCCGGCGGGATGCTCACGACTCGAATGACCTGGCGGTCGTGCTCGTGGATTTCCTCGGTGTTCAAACAATCGACGATCTGTCACACCGGATCGGCCAGGCGCTCCAGTCCGTGCCAGCTGGCCCGTTTGCGTCAGCGGTTCGTAAGCTCGCCAGCCGGAGCCCCGAGGTGTCGGCCCAACTTGGCTACGGCCCGGCCTCGATTCAACTGAAGCGAGGCGAACAGGAAGCCCCTCACCTCCTGGAAGAACTGCTCCGGCTCCCCCACCATGTGGCTGAAGACCTCGACTGCCGTGCTTTGGTCGTGATGGACGAATTCCAAGCCGTCGCCGATGTTTCCAATGCCGAAGCAATCATCCGATCGACGATTCAGCATCAACGTGACCGGCTTTCATACCTGTTCGCAGGATCCGAACAGTCGATCCTCAACACAATCTTCGCCGATCGCGCTGCCCCGCTGTATGGCCAGGCCGAACAGTTCCGGCTTGGCAGGCTCCCCGACATTGCTCTGGCCGAATTCATCGAGGAGAAGTTCACGGCTACCGAGCGTGACGTCGGTACGGCGCTCCCCCACCTGCTCGCTGCGTCTCGGGGTCATCCCCAGCGGGCGGCTTTCCTGGCGCATCAAGTGTGGCAGGCAACTGGCCCGAACGGCAGTGCAACGATGGAGACATGGGAAACCGCCTACGCCGAGGTCATGGCTCGCAGCCACCATGAATTCGTGGCGGTAGAGAGCGGCCTGGAAACCGGACAGCGCAAAACGGCTCGATTACTGGCATGGGAAGAGCCACCGTACGGTGCGGCCGCACGTCGGCTTGGACTCCCTAAAGGTACGGCCTCGAAGGCGCTGGTAGCTCTCGAGCGACGCAGCCTTGCCTGGCGCCCCTACGGGGAAGATCTCGAACTCGTCGATCCGCTTTTTGCCTCCTGGATCCGGGATCGAGATCCCCGACCCTGAGGCCCCGATCGGGACGCGGGAGGGTACCTACCCTTGCTACTCTTGCCCGCCATGCCATCGGTAACGACTACACCTCGGATCCGCCAATCGCCGTTCTATGAGGCGACTGTGGCCGCCGGTGCCACCACCTTCACCGTCTACAACAAAATGTTCATGCCGCTTTCGTATGGCGATCTGACGGCCGAATACGACCGGCTGATCAATGGAGTAGCGCTGTGGGATGTCGCCGGCGAACGCCAAGTCCAACTTCTCGGGCCCGATGCGGGAAAGCTGGCGCAACGCCTTAGCGCTCGTGACCTGAGTGGCATGCAGGTCGGCCAGGGCAAGTACGTGGCCATGTGCGACCACGATGGTCGTCTCCTCAACGACCCGATTCTCATGAAACTCGACGAAGAGCGCTACTGGTTCTCGCTTGCAGATGCGGACATGTTGCTCTGGTGCTCTTCGGTAGCCAACGAGGGTGACTTCGACGTTGATGTGAGCGAACCCGACGTCTCGCCGCTGGCTATTCAGGGACCGAGAGCCGAGGCTCTGGCTGCCGACCTATTCGGCGAATGGATCCACGACCTCAAGTACTTCTGGTTTCGCGAGACAGAGCTGAATGGCATTCCGCTCGTTCTGTGCCGCTCTGGCTGGTCGAAGCAGGGCGGATTCGAACTGTTTCTGCAGGACGGCGCTCGCGGCAACGAACTCTATGAAGGTATCAGTGCGGCAGGCACCCAGTATGGAATCGGCCCGGGAGCTCCCAACCATGTTGAACGGGTCGAGAGCGGACTGCTGTCCTTCGGGGGCGACACGACGCCGGACTCCAATCCCCTCGAAGCCGGCATGACACGCTACGTCGACGTTGCGACCGATGCGGACTACATCGGAAAAGCTGCCTTACAGAGGATCGCTGCCGACGGTCCAAGAAGGCTCTTCACGGGCCTGATGCTCGAAGGGGAAGCGCCGTCTGCGTGGCCACTGGCCGAGCGGACGCCGATCTTCGCCGACGGTCGGCAGGTTGGCACTCTCTCGGCGATCGTGCACTCGCCGCGCTTGGGGAGAACGATTGGCCTGGCACAGATCGAAACTGCGCTGGTGGAATCAGGTGCCTCCGTCGAGGTCAATTCCCCGGGCGGAAGCCAGCGAGCGGTGGTACACCGATTGCCCTTTATCTAGGCAGGGTTAGAACCCCCGCATCCCCCGGCGACGTTCGACTTCCATCTCCATTTCATCGGACTGTTCGACAACCGGGTCGAAATAGGCAGGTGGGTCCTTGACGAGTCGAAAGAAGTGAAGAATCCTGCGTATCAAGACTGCCCTCCCAGGTCGACTTACACCATGATATCTGGCCAGCTACTACTGGGCCTGACCGATGTGGCGTCCGCTCTGCTTCTTCCTCATCGGCACAACGATGACGCCACCGTCCGAGTCGTGGATCACGCGGACATTGGCTCCGTAGTGCTTGGATATCGTTTCGCTGGTCAGCACCTCGTCCGGAGTGCCTTCCGCGAGGATTCCTCCACCGTTGAGCAAGAGGAGTCGATCGGCGAATTGCCCCGCCAGGGTGAGGTCATGCATCGTTGTGAGGACGGTCAGATTGCGGTCGACGCGAAGATCGTCGATGACCTGCATCGTCTCCTGTTGCCTTCCCAGATCAAGTGCTGACGTGGGCTCATCAAGCAGCAGCACCTGGGGTTCCTGAGCAAGCGCACGAGCCAAAACGACCCTCTGGGCCTCGCCGCCCGACAGGGTGGCGATGTCACGCTTGGCCAGATCCCCAACGGCGAGGAGCCCCAACATGTGGGCGGCTACTCCGAGATCCCTCTTGGTTTCGGTCCCGAGCAACGAAAGATACGGGGTGCGCCCTAACAAGACGTAGTCCGTGACGGTCATACCGGCTGGGAGCAGTGGTGCTTGCGGAACAAACGCGACCTTCTGAGCACGCTGGCGCGCCGACATGTCGTTGATCGAACGCCCATCGATGTCAACCAAACCCGGCATGTCCGTAAGACCAGCTACTGAGCGGAGAAGGGTCGACTTCCCGGCACCATTCGGGCCAATAATGACGACCCATTCTCCCGCCCCAACGGTCATCGAAACCCCGGAGTAGACGAGATGATCGTCATACGTTGCCGAAAGATTCCGTACGACGATCATCTCACGGCTCCCTGGCGGGTCCGAAGAATGAGCGCAAAGAACGGCGCACCTAAGAACGCGGTTATGACGCCGATTGGCAACTCGGCGGGCGGAATGGCGATCCTGGCAACTAGGTCGGCGGCGACAAGAAACGCGCCGCCCCCAAGAAATGACAGCGGGATGAGTAGCCGGTAGCTGGACCCGAACAGCAATCGAAGCAAGTGCGGAATGACGATCCCCACGAAACCGATCAGACCGCTCACTGCTACCACGGCGGCCGTGCCGAGTGTGGCGGCCGCAACGATGATCAGCCGAATCCGTGTGACTGGCATGCCGAGCGCCGTGGCTTCCTCATCTCCTAGAGCCAGCACGTCGAGCATCCTACGGAGTGCGAAGAGCGTCACGGACGCAATGAAGACGTAGGGCAGGACTGATCGAACATCCGACCATCCCGCCGTCGACAGCCGCCCAAGGATCCACGAATAGACCTCTCGCAGTGTCTCGGAGTTGCGCTGCTGCACGTAGGTCTGAGCGGCCGTGAGGAAGGCGGCGACCGCCACACCGGACAAGATCAGCGAGGCAACAGAACTCGTTCGGGAACTCGCTGCTCCTATCGCGTAAGTGATCGCAGCAGCCGCTATCGCTCCCACAAAGGCCGCCACTGGCAGAAATGCCGAACCGGATCCGCCAACCGCAATAGCGAGGGTGGCGCCCAGACCGGCACCGGCAGCTACTCCGAGCAGATACGGATCGGCCAGTGGATTGCGGAACACCCCCTGATAGGCCGCACCCGACATCGCCAGGGTTCCGC
Source organism: uncultured Acidimicrobiia bacterium (assembly GCA_963835515.1). Lineage (GTDB taxonomy): Bacteria > Actinomycetota > Acidimicrobiia > Spongiisociales > JAENVV01 > JAENVV01. The sequence goes on from CAWIFX010000011.1 coordinate 5,486, forward strand.
CCACGAGGACCCCAAGCATCACCCGTGGGAGGCGGATGTCCCAGATAATCGCTTCGTGGGCCAGCGAAACGGTCGCTGATCTGGTCACACCGGGGAGATGGCCAACAAGCACCGCCCAGATATCTGAGACCGTCAAGGGAACCGGTCCGATAGAGAGTCCACCCAGAACCGTTCCAACCAGAACCAGGGCAGCCACAAACCACCATCGTGGTAGCAATCGGGAGGGCTGGACGTCGAGCATCAGCCGTTGCTCACCTCGGCGGCAGCCATCGCGTCAGCGACCGCACGCAGCAGGTCAACAACTCGCGGCCCCCACCGAGAGGCGACGTCGTCGCTCAGTTCAACGACCCTGCCATCTTGAACTGCCGACAGAGTCTCCCACCCGGGACGATCGGCAAGCGATTCGGCCGTGGCGGCACAACAGATGGTGTCTGCGAGAAAGATGAAGTCGGGATCGGCGTCGACCAGATACTCTGCCGATAACTGTGGATAGCCGTACGCTGAACCATCAAGGTCAGCCGGATCCGCGACATTTTCGAGGCCCAGCAGAGCATATATCTGACCCATAAACGTCTGTGAGGTGACGCTGTAAAGCGTGTTATCCAACTCGTGGTAGTAGGTCGGAGGGTTCTCATACTGCGGGACTCCGGCGACGATGTCAGCAATGTCCGCTTGCATCTGTGCGACCAAGGCGGCGGCTCCGCCAACGTTGCCGGTCGCTACCCCGACCTGTTCGATCTGTTCATACACACCGTTGATGTCGGCTGGAGCGGAATGCACCAGGACCGGGATCCCAGCAGCGTTGAGACCGGCAATCAGGTCTTCTACGACTCCACTAATAACCACGAGGTCCGGGTTCATCCCGATGATCGCTTCGACGTTGGGCGTCCACGCCGAAAGATCAGGGTCAAGCGGAGCGGACTCCGGAAAATTGCTGAGCGAATCGACTGCGAGCACCTGGTCGCCGGCGCCAACGCCGAACAATATCTCCGTCGAAGCGGGAGACAGCGACACGATCGCCGACGGCTTCGCCTCGATGGTGATCTCTCCCAACCCGGTCATCACCGTTACCGGAAAGCCCGTTTCGAGGTTCGCCGCGGTGGTGGTAGTAGTTGGCTCTGCGGCGGCCACCGTGGTGGTGGTATCGCCTGCGCTTGCCGTCGGTGCCGAATCGTCGCCAGTTCCACAGGCGACCAGAACAAAAATCAGAGCGATGGAAGATGCGAATGTCCGTTTCAAGGTTGGTACCTCCTTAGGGGAGGAGACCAAACGTGACTGGCGAACCCCTCCTCCGGAGGTACGGCCATCCGACCGATGAGAAGGCGACCTGGCTCAACCTTGCGGTTTTACAGTTGCGGGACAGCGCCGGAATCAAACCGGACTTCGCTACTCAACGATCGCTCCTACTCGATGAGCAGAAGCGCGCGTCGTCACGATAGCCGCGATTGTCGGCCGTCGAAGCGTTCGCCCACACGACGCGAGAAGAACAGCCCGATATGCTGCGTCGCATGTCCATCATTCCCTTCTACGGCGCCGAAAACCGGGAGCTGTTCGAGATCGAACGGGCGGCGATGGACCGCCCGGGAGAGATCATCCGATACCTAGACGAGATCCTGCCAGATGGTGATGTGCTCGACATCGGGGCTGGAGATGGCTTCACTGCCGATGCCTTGAGCCGTCCCAAGCGCTCGTTGTTTGGCGTCGAACCAGCGCAAGGAATGATCAACGCTGATCGAAGACTCACCTATGTGCGAGCAAGTGCGGAGGCGCTTCCTTTCGCCGACAATTCATTTGGCGGCGCTTACGCCACTTGGGCGTACTTTTTCCCGGGCTACCTCGATATCAGCAGGGGCCTTGACGAGATGGATCGGGTGGTTCAACGCGGCGGACCAATGGTGATCATCGACAACTATGGCGATGACGAGTTCTCAGCAATGCTCGACCAGGACGGCACGATCGATCGAGGGTTCTGGGAAGCGAGCGGCTTCACCGTCAACGAAATCAAAACCGTCTTCGAATTCGTCTCACAGGACGAAGCCGACCGCCTCATGTCGCTCTATGCAGGACGTCCCCTCGCTTCTGTACCGCTCACGATCAACTACCGCGTGGCTGCGTTGGTGAAGTTCCGTGGGAGCTAAGTCCTCGCCGACTCCACCAGGGTGTGCGCTCGTTTGGCAAGCCCGGCTGGATCGACTGAGGTAGGCAACGTGCCGTACAGCGAACCATGGTCTCCGTTGACACGTGACCGAATGTAGGCGTCGGTTACGTCACCCGAGGCATGCCGGCCTAGCGCGGAGGCGGCTGCCAGCATGCCCAATCGTTCAACCAGGCGCCTGGCAACGGACTCCAGGTTCTCCGTTTTCTGGATCTCTTCCCGGATCTTTGCGACTACGCCGCTCAGATCCGATGGAGCAGTCGTCTCTATCTCGGTGAGGAGCGCCTCGAGAGCCCGCGGTTCCTTGTTTAGGACTCGCAGTACATCGAGCGCAATGACGTTGCCGGATCCCTCCCAGATGGCGTTGAGCGGTGATTCTCGATACAACCGCGGCATGATCGAATCCTCAACGTATCCGGCGCCACCCAGGCACTCGGTTGCCTCTCGCACGACCTCGCTACACCGCTTCGTGACCCAGTATTTGGCAACCGGAGTCAGGATCCGTTTGACCAGCGCCTCATGATCATCGTGTTCTGCTCGATCGAACGAGGTAGCCAACCGAACCATCAAGGCGGTCGCCGCTTGAGCTTCAAGATCCAGGTCTGCAATGACGTTCTGCATGAGAGGCTGGTCGATGAGGTCGGCCCCGAACGCGCTCCGATGGGCAACATGCCAGACCGCCTGGCTCACTGCCTGCCGCATGATGGCGGCGGCTCCAATCACGCAGTCCAACCGAGTGGCGTTCACCATATCGATGATGGTTGCCACGCCTCGGCCCTCCTCGCCGACCATTTGTGCCCAGCTCGACTCAAACTCCACTTCGGCTGACGCATTCGACCGATTGCCGAGCTTGTCCTTGAGTCGGTTGATTCGGAAACTGTTTTCAACACCGTCAGGAGTCCAGCGGGGAAGCAAGAAACACGACAGGCCGCCGGGTGCTTGAGCAAGCACGAGAAATGCATCGTTCATCGGCGCAGAACAAAACCACTTGTGACCCGGTTATGCGGTACTCACCGCCCGGCCCGCCTACTCCATCAGCGGCCGCAATCGAGGTGTTGGATCGCACGTCGGAGCCGCCTTGTCGCTCAGTCATGCCCATCCCCATGAGCACGCCCTGTTTTTCTGTCGATGGCCGAAATGACCGGTCATAAACACGACTCGCCAAGGCACTTTCCCATCGGGCTGCCACGTCAGGCTGTTTACGAAGTGCCGGCACGACCGCGTAGGTCATCGAGACCGGACACATGTGACCCTGCTCGACTTGACCAACCAGATAGGCCCGAATCGCCCGGTCCAGATGGGCATAATCGGGTGCGGTTTCATCGTGGGGCAATGAGGTGATCCCCATCCCCACCGACGTCGCCATGAGCTGGTGCCAGGAAGGATGAAACTCAACCTGATCGATACGCCGGCCGAATCGATCAAAGGTCTGGAGCTCAGGCGGAAAACGGTTCGCCTGGAATCCCCAGTCACAGAATTCGCGCGAGCCAGCCACGGCACCGATGCGAAGCAACTCGTCCGAACTCTGCAGAGCCAGGTTGCTGACCACCGGATCTGCAGCGTACAGATTGAGATCACCGAGTTCGGGTGGCTGGTTGAAGATCTCATCTGGTGGATGCCCCATGGGCGTAGGCTACCCGCCCTCCGTCGAGGCAAACCCCTAGGGAACCTCGGTGCTGTACTCCAGGTTCGGATGGCTAGGCTCGGCGCATGATCGACGTAGACCTGGTCGTTATTGGCGGTAATACGGCAGGGTTGAGCCTGGCGGCCGAAGCACAGGAAGCGGGGCTCCCCCGGGTCCTGGTGCTCGAACGCACCAGCACGGTCACTCCCAACGAAGCCGTCGGTCGATACCGGCTCGATGTCCGCTATCTGGTTGAGATAACGGCGATCAGGTCCGAGGCAGACTTAGTCGTCCTACAGACAAACGACGGAGCCATCCAGTGCCGCGCGGTGGCGTACGCCGAAGTTCCGGCCGGGCGCCCCGTCGCGCCGAGCTACGACATCCCGGAGTCGATCGTCGATCAGATTCATATCGGTGCGATGCAAATGTCTGACGGCCCGGTGGACGTTCTCGTCGTTGGTGGCGGCGAACAAGCGATCGAGTTCGCCGAGAAAGCAACCCTACGTGGCGACCAGGTCGTACTGGCTCTCACCGGATCTGCTGACCGCCTATCCCGGCTCGCCAGACAGACCTTGACGGCCCTAGAGATGGGACGCCACGCAACCATCTTTTGGCATACGCAGCCCAATGGCATTGATGATGTCGGGGGGCATCCGATGGCCATCTTCGAGGATCGGCGTACCCCGGACCTTCAGTTCGACCACGTTGTGTATTCGCTTGGGCTCGATGTGGCCGACGACGCTTTCGCCCAGCGGAACACGACGGTCGACGTCACCAACGGCCGGCTGTTTCTCCTTCAGGACATCGAAGAACACATCTCGCATCCGGCCGGGCGGCTGGTCCCTGCCGGGAATGCTTGGACGACGCTTCGCGACCTCGTGTTTTCAGAGGTACCCGCCCCCATACCTCCACCGACGACCGCCAGGGCCGAGGAGCTGCGGACCCGGCACTACAACGCCACTATCACGCACTTCGAGAAGGCACATTCGGATCTCTGGTTGGTTCGAGTGAAGCCAGATGTCGGTGATGCTTCACACCGGGCCGGACAGTACGCAACGTTGGGATTGGGCTACTGGGAAGCGCGGGTCGATGCTGCAGCCGACCCGATCGACGAAGAGCGGCAGGAAAAACTGGTGCGACGCTCATACTCGATCAGCAGTCCGATGCTTGACGCAAGCGGCTACCTGGTCGATCCGCACGAAACCGAGGATCTCGAGTTCTACATCGTCCTCGTGCCACCATCAGATGATCGCGTACCAGCCCTCACCCCCCGACTGGCGCTCAAAGATGTCGGCGACCGAATCTACTTGGGGCCGAGAATCACCGGGCGCTACACGCTGGCCCCAGTCCAAGACCCTGGATCGACGGTCGTGTTCCTGGCAACCGGAACCGGTGAGGCACCTCACAACGCCATGATTACCGAGCTTTTGCGCAAGGGTCACCACGGGCCGATTGTCTCCGTGGTGACGGTTCGCAACCTGAGCGACCTGGCCTACGCCGATACCCATCGGCGCCTCGAGGATAGGTACGACAACTACCACTATGTCGCTCTCCCCACTCGCGAGCCAGGCGTTCCGAAAAGGTATATCCAGGAACTGATCGACTCGGGCGAACTGGCCAAGGCGGCTGGAACCGACCTCACACCGGCAACGACACAGATCTTTCTGTGCGGGAACCCGGCCATGATCGGTCCACCCGAATGGGACGGCGACGATCCGATCTTCCCGCAGCCGAGAGGCGCCGTCGAGGCGTTGTACGACCTTGGGTTCAAGCCCGACCGTCGGGGACACCCCGGGACCGTCCACTTCGAGGAGTATTGGTAGCCAGCACCTACTCGTGGGTTCGGAGCGGCTCATCACTCGGGTCGACTACCAACCGTGGCGGCTCACCACTCTCGTCCACCACCAATCGGTCTGATTCCATTTCCTCGATGACGTGTTCGATCGTAGGGTCGAATACCGCGGTGGCGCGCATAATCGCCATGGATCCCGCTCCCGCCGGCGGTTTCGTACGGTAGTAGATCCAGCCCTTCCGGTCCGCGTGTGTTGCCAGCCTATGCACGCCGTAGAGCACTGCGCTAACGGCTAGGCCAATCAGCACCCACCGCACGTATGCGCTCAGCTCCCGCTCTCACCGAGCAACTCAGCGGCTTGTTCCCGCCACTGTTCACGTTCGATGCGGCCCGCGAACGTGTCGAGATAGGTTTCCCACTCGGCATCGTCGGTAAGGGAGGCAATCTGGCTGAAACTGGTGACATTCCGGGCGTGAAGCAGGGTCTCAAACTTCGGTCCGATTCCTTTGATGAGGCGGAGATTGTCTTGCGAACTCGCGCCATCATCCGCGGGTAGCGGCGTTGCCGCTTCTTTGGGCGTATCCTCCACAGGCTCAGCAACGACCCGCCCCGTGTCCCCGCTCAATTCCGTATCAACTGACTCGGGGGCGGCCACGTCGCTCGCAGACTCAGTTCGTACTGGGATCGGCTGATCCGGTTCCCAATCTCCACCTGGCAGGTCGTCAACGGTGAAGATGTCGTCGTCATCATCATCGCCCGGATCTAGGGCGCCGTCGTCCTCGAGATCCGGCTCGGGGTCCCCGCCCTCGAGAGCGGGGTCCGGAGCAGGTGCGGCAGCGACGGCTGCCTCCATCTCAGCGTCGGACACAGCTGAGCCGGCTTCCGGGTCAAACCCGGCAAAGGACTCGACGACAGGGTCGGAAACCGGATGTGGCCTGCGGGAGGATCCTTCCAACTCTCTGAGATGGCGATCCTTGCGGGCCAGCTCGTCGCGCAGATCTGCCAGTTCCCGTTGGGCAGACATAATCTCGTTCCGCAACGTTCCGGCGTCCGCCCGACGCTGACTAGCCGCCTCAGCCGCGACGATCGCAGCATCGCGTTCGGCGTTGGCGTGGGCTACCGCCGACTCCCTGGCACGTTCGGCTTCCGCAACGTCGGCGCTGGCCCGCGCTGCGACCGCCGATGCCTCAGCTGCCATCGCGTCACGCTCGCGCTCGGTTCGAGAGATTCCGTCCAACGCTTCGCGCAGAGCCCGTTTGAGGGACACAAACTCGCCGGTTATGGCGTCATACTTGTCGGATGCCTCCTTCGCGGCCAGCTTGGCAATCCCGGCCTGATCAACCGCCTTCTGACGTTCGGCCTCTTTGGCCGCCAGGGCGGCCTCGGCCGAACGCCGGGCTGTGCTGGAATCCGCAGCCTGCTGTTTCAGTTCGGCAACTGACCCCGATAGGCCCGTGAGCTGGGGACCGACTCGCTCATTGTCGGCTTCTGCTTTCTCGGCCCGAGCAACTGCCGCGACGAGGTCGTGCTCAAGCGCCTTGACTCTCTCGGTGGCCGCCGTTGATCGCTCGCGTGCTTTGGCGAGCTCCTCACGGCTGGCCAGCAGTTCTGGCTCAGCCGATCGGCCAGCCAAATGCTTGCCCAGCAGATAGCCTGCGATGATGGCAGCGACGCCAATCGCAAACGCCCAATACCATTCGATCATCTCGGTGCCTTTCGCATAAACCGCCCACCGATCGTAGCCGTCGGTGGAGTTCCCCGCCCCTGGTCAGCCTTCGAACCGCACCGCCTCAAGCGCCCGACCGAACCGCCTGAGTCCCTCGTCGAGGTCATCGTCAGGGATGTTGAGTGCCGGAGCAAAGCGGACGATATCGGGTCCCGCTCGCAAACCCATCAGACCCTCGGCCAATGCCGCATCCACCACCGACTTGGAGTGACCGGCGTAATCAGGAGCCAGAACGCACCCGACCCACAGACCCTTGCCCCGGAATTCCACGAAGAGGTTGCGGCTCCGATTGAGTTCTTCGAGTCCGGCAAACAACCTGGCGGCCTTTCGCTTGACCTCCGCAAGAAAGTCGGGCTGGTTAATGATCTCAAGCGCTCGACTAGCGACCGCGGTGGCCAGCGGATTTCCTCCAAAGGTTGAGCCATGGGTACCGACAACGAGGCTGGCTCCCACCTCGGCGGTGGTGAGCATGGCCCCGATCGGAATGCCACCGCCGAGGGCTTTGGCCGTGGTCAAAATATCTGGGGTTACGTCGTAACCCATGTAGGCGAATAGATCACCGGTACGACCCATCCCGGACTGGATTTCGTCGAAGATGAGGAGCGCATGGTGTTTGTCACAGAGGTCTCGCAATCGACGGATGAACAATGGGTCCCCTGCCACCAGCCCGCCCTCGCCTTGCACTGGCTCAACCATGACCGCGCAGACGCGGTCCGAGAAGGCATCGCCGAGAGCGTCGAGGTCGTTGAAAGGCACGTGGGTAACCATCCCCGGCTTGGGACCAAAACCATCCGAATACTTAGTTTGACCGCCGACGGTGACGGTGAAAAACGTGCGCCCGTGAAACCCCTGCTCGAAGCTGATGATCTCGGCCTTCTCGGGGCCGTAATGGTCAACGGAATAGCGCCTGGCAAGCTTGAGCGCCGCCTCATTGGCTTCGCCACCCGAGTTGGCGAAGAAGACTTGGTCGGCGAACGTCGCTGCCACAAGCTGCTTGGCAAGTCGAATCGAGGGCTCGGTTGCATAGGCGTTGGATACATGCCAGAGACGTTGCGCCTGATCGGTGAGCGCTGCGACGAGCTCTGGAGCAGCGTGCCCGAGGCCGTTGACGGCGATCCCGCCGGCGAAATCTATGTACTCGTTCCCTTGCTGATCCCATACCTTCGAACCGGCCCCCCTAACCAGAACCATGTCGGCAGGTGCGTAATTCGGGGTCATCACCGTATCAAAGTCGGCTCTTGTCACATCGGTCATGGTTGCTCCGCTCGGGTCGAGCAATTGTACTGTCGTGCCAGCCCTTGGCGGGCGCATGAATTTCCAGTTACCGTGGAGTAGTGAAAGACCTCCAACAACACCTGGTGCCTGTCGATACGTCGGCCGCTATCGAACAGCTCGTGCAGCTGTCCGCTACGAACTCGTGGACTTACAACGGTCCGGGGTTGGCCACCACACTGAACAGGCTGCTCGAAACGTTCGCCAGCCTCGACGGTTCCGTCTCCACCCAGCCGGTGGGAGACCACGTCGAGATCGACGACCGAGGCGAGCCACAAGCCAGGAAACTTGGGGAAATCGGATCGATCCAGAAGTGGCCCGAGGCACCGATCCAGATCCTTCTGGTTGGCCACTACGACACCGTCTTTAGTCCCGAGCATCCGTTTCAGTCGACCAGGTTCGAAGGTGACCGATTGGTCGGCCCAGGAACAGCCGATATGAAAGGCGGCATGCTCATCATGCACTCGGCCCTTTCCACCCTGGAAGCCTCTCCGTGGGCGGGAACCATCGGGTGGCAAGTGCTGCTTACACCTGACGAGGAGATCGGCTCGCCCGGGTCGGCGCCGTTCCTCGAAGAAGCGTCTGCTGGTAAGACAGCCGGCTTCATATTTGAACCGTCCTTCCCTGATGGAGGCCTCGCCTCTGAACGGAAAGGCAGCGGAACGTTCAATATCCACGTTCAGGGTGTGGCGGCCCACGCCGGACGCGACCATCACCTCGGCCGAAATGCCATTACGGCTGCGGCCCGGCTCGCCACAGAACTCGAACAGCTCAACGGCCACTGGGAGGGCGTCACGGTGAACGTGGGCGCGATCTCGGGAGGCGGCCCAACCAACATCGTCCCGGACAGTGCCGTCGTGCGCCTGAATGTTCGGGTCCCCACCGGACGCGTTGCTGATGAATTCCAACAAGCGGTTGAATCAATCGCCGCGCAAGCATCCGGTGACGGGATCACCGTTACGTCACATGGCACCTTCACCCGCCGGCCCAAAGAAATGAGCCCCGGTATCGACGCGTTGCTCGGCGGAGCGAAACGGGCCGCTCAGGCCATAGGTTTCAGCCTCGACTGGCATGCCACAGGCGGAGTATCGGACGGGAACAATCTGGCGGCGGCCGGCCTTCCCAATCTCGACAACCTGGGGGTCCACGGCGGCAACATTCATTCCGATTCGGAGTTCCTATACCCGGCCTCGCTGGCAACCCGCTCGGCCCTGTCAGGGCTGCTCCTTCTTATGATCGCATCCGGTGAGTTAGAGGTGCCCCGATGATCATTGTCAGGCCGGCAACCGCCGGCGACGCCGATGGGATGCTGGCACTCTTCGAACGAGCCGGCTCATCACTGCACGGAATGTCCTCATTGCGGGCTGACCGCGACGCCCTGACCGAGCGGACCGCCCATGCCGATCAATCGTTCGCTCCGACGGACTCTCCGGACCCCGGAGCCGACTACCTGTTCGTGCTGGTTGATACCGATTCTGACACGATCGTCGGCACGGGTGCCGTGATCGCCTCAGTCGGCCTCGTGGATGCGTTCTACTCGTACAAGATCGTGACCCGGATCTACTCCTCTCGCGAGCTCGGGGTCTACAACAAGATTCCTACGTTGGTTCTCTGCAACGATTACACGGGACTCACCGAAGTTGCCAGCCTTTTTGTGGACGCCGCCTATCGCAGCACTCGGGCCGGTAAACTCATGGCACTGTCTCGACTGCTCTTCATCACGGAGCATTCCGACCTCTTCACAGAGACGATCTTTGCCGAGATGCGCGGGTACCACACGCCTGATGGACGCGTCCCGGTGTGGGATGGTCTCGGACATCACTTCTTTTCGCTGCCGTTCGAGAAGGCGGACGACCTCACCGCGACAGGTAACAAGACTTTCATCGCAGAGCTCATGCCTTCTCATCCGATCTACATCCCCCTGCTTAGCCAGGAGGCACAAGATGCCATCGGGCAAGTCCACGACAATACAGTGCCGGCCCGGCGCATGTTGGAGAAGGAAGGCTTCCGCTTTCACGGGTACGTGGACATCTTTGATGGAGGGCCGACGCTAGAGGTCAAGGTTACCGATATGCGTGCCGCCACCGCATCAGCCCACTACGTGGTCATCGAGGGCAACCCACCGCCAGGACCTGACCTTCTGATCATTAATCGGGAGATCGCCAATTATCGGGCTACCTTGGCCACAGGGCTGGTCGACGGTCACCGGCTCACGTTGACTCGAGAGAGCATCGAGGCGTTAGGAATCGCACCTGGCGACTCCGTCCGAATGATGGAGCTCGACGCTCCCCGACCCCCTGAGGAGTAACCACTATGGACACTGGGCGTCTCTACATCGACGGATCCTGGGCCACCGGGACGGGTGAGCACTTCGCGTCCACCAACCCGGCTACCGGCGAGACCGTGTGGTCCGGCCATTCCGCTTCAAACCGGGACGTTGGGGCCGCGGTAACTGCAGCCCGTTCCGCCTTCTACTCCTGGTCGATAGAACACACGCTTTCCGACCGAATTGCGATCGTCGAACGCTTCGGAGACGCCGTGCGCCTGCAGGCCGATCGTTTGGCTGACCTCATAACCGCCGAAACCGGAAAAGCCCGCTGGGACACCGCCGGAGAGGCTGCTTCGATGGCCGCCAAGGTCGAAATCAGCATTGCTGCGTACCACGAGCGCACCGGCACGACAGTCCGTCCGCTGGGTTTGGCTACTTCGATAACCCGGCATAAACCGCACGGGGTGCTTGCGGTATTCGGAGCGTACAACTTCCCGGGACACCTGCCGAACGGCCACATCGTGCCAGCACTTATCGCTGGCAACACGATCGTTTTCAAGCCGAGCGAACTCGCTCCGGCCGTCGGTGAAGAAGCCGTACGGATCTGGGAATCGGTCGGCTTGCCAGCCGGCGTCCTCAACCTCGTACAGGGAGCGCTGCCGACCGGACAGGCGCTGGCGAAGATCGACGAGATCGACGGGCTGCTCTTTACAGGGAGCGCTACCGTGGGCGCCTACTTGCACGAACAGTTCGGCGGTCAACCCGGAAAGGTCCTCGCCCTCGAAATGGGCGGTAATAATCCCCTGATCTTCTCGGACGCCAGCGATCTCGATGCGGCGGTCGCCAACACGATCCAATCGGCGTTTGTGACGTCTGGACAACGCTGTACGTGCGCCAGGAGGCTCCTGGTGCCGCTGACCGAACGCGGCGACGAGTTTCTCGACCGGCTCGTCGAAACAACGGCACGCCTTGCGGTTGGTGACCCAACAAGTGACGTCTTTATGGGTCCGGTGATCTCCGATGCCGCCGCCCGGAGACTCCTCGACGGTTATGGAAGCATCGTTGATGCTGGCGCCGAAGTCCTTCTCCCGATGAAACCGATGGCCGACAGCGGTGCCTTTGTGACGCCCGGAATAGTGGACGCTACGGGCCTCGAATTGCCAGACGAAGAGCATTTTGGCCCACTTCTGACGGTCTATCGGTATCGGGAATTCGATGATGCTGTTGCGCTCGCCAACCGGACCCGATTTGGGCTTGCGGCCGGCATCTTCACGGAAGACCCGGCCGTTTACGAGCGCTTCTGGGCTGCGTCGAATGCAGGCATCGTGAATTGGAATCGTCCGCTCACTGGCGCCTCGAGCGGGGCTCCGTTCGGCGGCACAGGAGCGAGCGGCAACCACCAGCCCTCTGCGTATTACGCGGCTGACTATGTCGCCTATCCGGTTGCTTCATTGGAGGCACCGGCTCTTGAACCGCTCGATCTGCGGGGGCTTGCGTGACGGTCGAGGCCAACTTTGATGGTCTGGTTGGCCCCACCCACAACTACGGCGGTCTCGGTTCGGGAAATGTCGCCTCGATCTCCAATGCGCAGGCGGTCAGCAGCCCCCGCCAGGCTGCTTTGCAGGGCCTGGCCAAGTCAAAAGCCCTGGCCGACCTCGGGCTGATTCAGGGGATTCTCCCGCCACACGAGCGCCCCTACCTGCCCAAGCTGCGCCAGGAAGGCATTAGCGGTACGGACGAGCAGGTTCTGTTTCAGGCGGCCAACCGAAGCCCTCATCTTCTCCAGACGTACTCCTCTGCGGCCGCAATGTGGACGGCCAACGCAGCGACAGTATCGCCATCAGCCGACACAGCCAACGGCAAGGTCCATTTCACACCGGCCAACCTGGTTGCCCAGCCCCACCGGGCCATCGAAGCCCCGGTCACGTCACGAATTCTTCGGGCGGTTTTCGCAAACGACGCCCGTTTCCAGCATCACCTCCCCCTCCCCGTCGGCACCAACTTCACCGACGAGGGGGCCGCCAACCACACCCGCCTGGCACGATCACACGGGGACCCTGGCATCGAGCTATTCGTTTGGGGGCGCCGGGCCCACGACTTCACGGCCGACCCCTACCTTCCTCGCCAAAGCTACGAGGCTTCCGTCGAAGTTGCTCGACTGCACGGACTCTCAAAGGCGATCTTCGCTCGCCAGCACCCGGCGGCCATCTCTGCGGGCGTCTTCCACAACGATGTGATCGCCGTCGGTGACCGGGACCTGCTGCTCCATCACGAACTGGCGTTCGCCGATCCAAATCTGATCGAACAGGTGCGTGCCGCGTTCGGAAACGGGCTAACCGTGCGAACCATCATGGAAGAACAAGTGCCACTGTCCGACGCCATTGGCTCGTACGTCTTCAACAGTCAACTCATTGACGTCAACGGCAAGAGAGTTCTCATCGCTCCGGACGATATTGACGACTATCCCAACGTCAGGGAAGCCGTCGAGAACATCGATGAGATCGACGAAATCCTCACCTTCAACCTGCGCCAGTCGATGCGCAATGGAGGTGGCCCTGCCTGCCTCCGACTCAGGGTGGTCCTGACCGACCAGGAACTCGCGGCGGTCAACCAGGACTGTCTCCTCACTGACGAGCGATACGACGAGCTGACCGGCTGGATCAACCGCCACTACCGTGAAACTCTCAGCCCCGGCGACCTCGGCGATCCCGAACTCCTTGGCGAATCACGGGCGGCACTTGACGAGCTGACCGGCATACTCGGTCTCGGAAACGTATACGATTTCCAGCGGGCGGAATAACCTGCTCGTGAATCCTGTTGGACTCAGCGAACCAAATATTGCGCTTTGAAATTGAACCGCGCGTTCTCGCTAATGATGCAAGGAGGGCCCTGCTGTGGCCACTGTAAATGTCACTAAAGACACCATGGAATCAACCATCGAAGACAACGATATCGTCATTGTCGACTTCTGGGCGGAGTGGTGCGGCCCGTGTAAATCGTTCGCTCCTACGTTCGAGAAGGCGTCGGAAGAGCACCCCGATATTGTCTTTGCCAAGGTCGACACCGAAGCAGAGCAGGAACTGGCCGGTGCCTTCGGAATCCGTTCGATTCCGACGCTCATGATCTTTCGGGAAAACGTCGTCCTGTTCAATCAGGCCGGCGCACTTCCCCCAGCAGCCCTTGCCGACGTGATCGGCCAGGTGAAGGATCTGGACATGGAAGCCGTCCACAAGGAGATCGCCGAGCAGGACAGTGGCTCAGCACACGACCACGATCACGAACATGCCGGCCACGATCACTGAGGACTAGAAGGCGGAGCGGCTTGCTCAGCGGTAGGACCGCTTCGCCACTTCTTCAAGCATGACCTCGGTGGCACCGCCACCAATGGCCCCGATACGAGCGTCGCGATACATTCGCTCGATCGGGGTCTCGGTCATGTACCCCATCCCGCCGTGGAACTGCTGACAGGTGTACATGACGTCGTTGACGAGTTCGCCCGCAAGCGCCTTGAGCTCAGATACCTGTCTCACCGCGTCGTGCTCTTGCTCCATCTGCCAGGCGGTGTCATAGGCAAATGCCCGGAGCGCGTCCACCCGTCCCTGCAGCATCGCCAAACGGTGCCGGATGGTCTGCTTGTCAAAAAGCGTGGCCCCGAATGCTTTGCGATTCTGTGTGTGTTCGTATGTGAGGTCCAGCGCTTCCTGGGACTCGCCGATCGCAAGAGCAGCCAATACCAGGCGTTCGTTCTGGAAGTTCTCCATGATGGCGTAGAAACCTTTGTCGACTTCGCCGAGAATGTTCGCCTCAGGCACCCAGACATCATCGAAAATCAACTCAGCCGTATCGGAAGATCGCCATCCGTGCTTATCGAGCTTCTTACCAACGGAGAACCCGTCCATGCCTGGTTCGAGGATGAACATGGTGATGCCCTGATGACCCGTGGCCTCAGGATTGGTGCGGGCAGCCACGAACACAAGGTTGCCGTGGACCCCGTTGGTGATGAACATCTTTGATCCGCTGAGGCGCCAGCCGTCGCCATCTCTTTTGGCAGAGCTCCGCATCCCGGCCACATCGGAACCTGCGTCAGCTTCAGTGATAGCGATGGCCGTGATGAGATCTCCGGTCAGAATTCGAGGCAGGTACTCATCGATTTGCTCGTCGGTCCCGGCGTGTAGCAAATGAGGAGAGGCCATGTCCGTATGCACGAGCACGGTTGCGGCGAACCCAGAATAGGTTGACGATCCGAGCGCTTCCGCGAAGACAGCTGAGGTGAGCGGGCCATATCCGACACCCCCAAGCGCCTCGGGCACCCGCAGACCGAAGAACCCGATTTCTCCCATCTTCCTGAGCACGTCCCGGGGAACTTGACCAGCTTCCTCCCACTCGTCGCCGGCCGGACGCACAAAGTCATCGAGGAACCGCAAGGTTTGTTCGCGGACGGCCAGCAGGTCGTCGTTCATGAAAATGGAAGGATTCGTCATGGCCGACAGGTTACGCTGCCAGGCCCGAGTATGCAGATTGAACTCGGACGTTCAAGTCCGGTGGGAACCCTTGCTTTCCTTCTTGCGGAATAAGGACAATCCGCCAAATCCGCTGATCACCGCTATGTAGAACCCGAAGTCATAGGCCAAGCCTGTGTTTGAGATGGCATAGATATTGATGTCCTTGTTGAAGATCGAGGCGATCAACGAGATCGGGGCCAGCCACCCGTGCCAGACACCGGTGAAAAACCCAGCTGGGTCGGGGGTCGAGGCACCACCTGGTAGACAAGCGACGGCAAGCAGGGCAAGCACGAGTACACCGGGGACCAGTCTCTTCATACGATGGACACTACTCCTCGACCGGGACGTGCACACGTTTCCTTGCCGTGGTTCTCGCCAGAGCCCAGAATCCACCGACCGAGATCGCTGCGAAGGTAAACCACTGAATAGCGTAGATCTGGTGGGATCCCTCGTCGAGGTCCGGAAACGCCAGGGCGATTGGGTACCGGGACGGGTCGGGTGTTCCGTAGGTGATGGCATAGACCGGATACAGCCGATAAGGCATCTGTTCTTGCAGCCTGGCAACATCAACCCGGGCGACACGTTCCAGGGTTCCCTCGGGTTCGGTGGGACCGACCCCACCACGCAGCTGGGACGCTGCCAATGTGACAGTGATCGTTCGATCACCGTCGTCGGAGGCTGTGAACGGCGGCGTGTCTTCGGCTAACGGTATCCAGCCCTGGTTGACGAGCAGGGCGTGCCCCTGGGCATCCACAAACGGAGTCAGAACGTGAAACCCAGCCGTGCCCTCGAACGTCTGGGACCGAACGAAGACCTCATGGCTGGCGTCAAAACGTCCGGTCATCGTCACCGTTCGGAAGCCATGTTCTTCGCCAGCGCGGTCAATCGGGTCGTCGACGGACATCACTGACTCAATGGGAACCGGTTCCTGGTTGGCTCGCTGCTCAGAGATGGTGTTCTCGAACCGTCGCTCGGCGAGTCGGTCCAGCTGCCAGAAGCCAAGCGACATGAAGACATAGGTCACTGTCGCGACGATCACGGCGAACAGAACCCAAATCGGGCGGGTCAGGAATCGGTACACATCGCCATGCTACGACGATCCTGGAGTTCGATAGCGGAGCCCTACGCCGCCATCGCTAGCGGGTAGGACTCCGATAAAAGCGGAGGTTCATCATCTTCGGCGGCGAGCGCTGTCGCTACGTCTGCGAGGTTGTCAAGATCGGCATCCCACACGGCAACTGGACGCTGCGTCCAGGCGTCACGGACCTTCTGTGAGACCTGCACAGTGGGGTGATTAGCGAGTTGGTCTGACCAGATCCACGGCACGAAGCACCTCCAAGAATTTTGAGCGGAATCCTTCCTACGGTACCCCATCTGTCAAGCCCGAAAAATGCCCGCCGCCACGCGAGGCTGCCAGAACGTTCTTGTCAGTTGGAGGTCGCGGTGCCGCCCGATCGCCGATCGTCAGCGCCAACCGAGAACCCTCCCGAGCTGCTCCACTCGGCGCCACCCACTCCCCCGAAATACATATGGCGCTGATCGAATGGGATCGCTGGCAAGGTGCAGGCTCCCAGGTCGTAGCCGGGTTCGTGACGCACGATTGCCTGGCCGTCGTCTGAGAACGAAACATGGGCGCGGGGGCGGGCTATGGACTCGACGAAGGGGACCCCTTCGAGGAAATGGTGCACCAGTACCTGGACGATGGCGGTGGTAATCCGATCGGCGCCTGGCGATCCAATCGCCAGGACTGCTTCTTTTGAACGGGCTACCGTCGGGGCCATATTGGACACAAGACGGGAGCCAACTTTCAAGTTGTGAAAGCCCTGCCGATTCAGTTCGATTTCACCGAGCGAATTGTTCATCCAAATACCGGTCCCTGGCGGCATGATGCCGGATCCGTACCCGGCCGACATTGTCACCGCGCATCCGAACCCCTGATCATCGACTGCCGATACATGCACGGTCGAAGGAGCGGTGAGTACCTTGCGCCAATCACCCGTATTGGCGAGTTCAATTAGCTGGTCTATCGGACCGAATCGGTCGGACGCTTCATCAAGATCGCGCGCGTCGATACCCGAGCACCGCCTCTTGAGCGTGCAGAAGGCGATCGGGATTCTCGCCGATGAGCGCCAGCATGGCGGTCACCGCCGCTCCCCCGATCGCCGGAGCCGGATTGGTTGCGACCACCCAATCGGCAATCGGGCTCATGAGCGGCCGCCGATCGATGGCCACAAAGTGCTCGAGATCAGCCCTGGTGATGAGCCCACCGGACTCAGCCATATCATCGGCGATGATGGCCGCCAGATCGCCAACGTAGAACATGTCGGCGCCTTCCCTGGCGATCAAGCGCAAGCTATCGGCCAGATGGTCAATATGGACGATATCGCCTGCTTGGAGGACGCCGTTGGGTCCTGATAGAGCCTTGGCTCCGACCGGGTCGCGGGAATAGATCGGCCCAAAGGCCGTCTGGAGGTAGTAGGCGCAGGCTTCGGGGAGGGGAAAGCCATTGACCACGTGGGCGATGGCCGGTTCGAACAGGTCGTGCCAGGAAGCCACCCCGAACCGGTTCGATGCCGAAGCGATTGCCTTGAGCCCCCCTGGCGTTGCTACTGACCCGTGTCCGACCGTGGTCGTGAGCTCGCCGCCGTACGCGAAGGTGACGGTTCGGCCTCCCTTGCCAAAGCGTTCGGGTGCCGCGCCTCTCCCGGGCATCTCCATGTAGCCATCGATCGTGACCGGATCGTCATCAGGTCCCCATATCGTCACATATCCGCCCGCACCGAGGGCGCAGACGCCCGGTTCGGTGACCATGGCCACCAGGACGGCGGCCAGGGCTGCGTCGACCGCATTGCCGCCAAGCGCGGCCAGTGCCGTACCCGCATCAGCGGAGTGTTGGGATGGTGCGGCGACGGCTACTTTGGGCATCGCAGCAGGCTAGTGGGTTTACCAGTCGGCCTATTAGTCCCGGGGCGTCCCCATAAAGCGTTCGAGCGTGGACTGCGTGTCATCCGAGATTTCGATCCTCGTCGGGTCCTTATCGAAACCTGCCTTGGTAAGTGCCCGACGCGGCTGAGGCTGCACACCGGTAAGGATCACCTTGATATCGAGACCGCTCATCCTGCTCACTGCGCTTTGCAGCGCCACCAGGCCAGTCGCATCCATCGCCGGAACGTCCTCGAGATCGATGATCACGGTGCTCACCCCGCTGCCAACGATGGCCAGTGCCTCTAACGCCTTCTCGGCGGCACCGAAGAAGAGCGGGCCTGCAATGTCGTAGAAAACCACCCCTAGGGGGAGACCTTCTACCGCGTGACCGTGTGGATCGCCAACCAATTGAGCCCCGGAAATCTCCACCATGCGTCGCATAAACAGCAATGCCGCGAGCAAAACGCCAACGGTCACGGCGACGACCATATCGAAGGCAACTGTGAGACCGAAACAAACCACAAGCACGGCAACGTCGCTCCTCGGAGCGATCCGCATGATGTGCACAAAGTGATCTGCCTCACTCATATTCCACGCGACTACGAGCAGTAATCCCGCCATACCAGCCATCGGTATCAAGCCGAGGAGTGGCGCTAGCAACAACATCGCCACCAGTAGGAAGAGCGAGTGGATCACAACTGCCACGGGCGTTCTGCCACCCGCACGGATTCCGGTCGCAGTGCGCGCTATCGCTCCAGTCGCAGCGAAGCCACCAAAAAACGGCGCAACAATGTTCCCGACGCCTAGCCCAATCAACTCAGCATCCGGATCGTGGCGACCTCCCGCCATTCCGTCAGCGACCACCGCACATAACAGAGACTCAATCGCACCAAGCATCGCTATGGCAGCAGCGGTAGGGGCCAGTTCACCCACGAGACCCCATGACAATCCGTCGGATGGCCAGGGAAGGCGCGGCAAGGGTGGAACCGCCGGTATGCCTCCGAACTGCGAGTTGATCGTGACGACGTCGTAGCCAAAGACTTTGAGACCCACACCGAGCAGCGTCGCGGCCACTAGCGCGACCAGAGGTGCTGGGACCCGACGACTGATCTTTGGGAACCACATCAGCACCGCAAGGGTCACAACCCCGATCGTGATGTCCTGCCACCGTGCATCGGGAAGTCTGTTGCCGAGGTCAGCGAGCCTTTCCCAGATCCGGTCCCCCTCCAGTCGGCCCACACCGATGAAGTCTCCCAACTGCAACACTGCGATCACGACGCCAATCCCGGCCGTGAACCCGGTAGTGACCGGATGAGGGACGAACTGGATCAGCCCGCCCAGGCGCAAGAGTCCCATGGCAATGAGGATCAGCCCGGCCATCAACGATGCCAGGAGCAAGCCCTGAACCCCATAGCGAGCCGTTACCGGGGCCAACAGCACTACGAAGGCCGCGGTGGGACCTGACACCGAATGCATCGATCCACCGAAGACCGCAATCACAATTCCGGCCACAATCGCCGTGAACAGTCCGTATTCGGGAGGAGCGCCAGCGGCGATCGCCAGCGCCATGGAAAGCGGCAGGGCCACAATCCCGAGCACTACGCCTGCTGAGGCATCAGCTCGCAAGTCGTCGGCCGAGTAGCCACGCACGAGCATTGCCCGCAATGTTGTCGCAACTCGAAGACGTGAACCATCAGTTACGAACCGTCTACTCATAGGCGCAACATCCTACGCCTGCGATGAGACCGATCTGTCCGCTCTCCGTACGCCAAAAACGATCGGATGCCCTAGTGTGGTCATATGAGTCCTGCGCTATGAAAACCGTTCGACTTCTCGGCTTGATCTCGACCGGGGTCATGCTCGTGTCCCTTGTCGTGGCTTTCGCAACCGGCGATTTTGGCGCCGAGGGCAACCAGATCCTTGGCCTGGCTTGGGGTCGGATGAGCCTCATAGACCTCTACGTGGGAGCCGCCCTTGTCGGAGGCTGGATCGCCCACAGAGAACGCTCATGGCCCCGGATCCTTGCCTGGTGGCTAGCGCTGATTGTCTTGGGGCACCTTGCTTCGGCCATCTACGTAGTTGTCGCGGCGAGGTCTTCGGATTGGACGACATTCTGGTCGGGGTCGAACCCGTCAAGGGTGAGGTCGGAGGCCCGGTAGACCACCTGGCTCGCGACGATCTCCAGTTGGCTCCGTTTGCCGTCGAAGGTCGACCAGAACCTCCGTTGTACGGTGCCGGCGATCCAGATGCGATCACCACGGATCAGCTTCTTCCGGATCAGGCGAGCTGGAGGATCCCAATACTTCACGTTTATTGTGTCCGTCCGTCGCCGACCGTCGATCATCGTCCGAACGGTGACGAGGTAGTCGAGGCGCCGCTTTCCACTATCAAATCGGTGCAATTCGGGCGCGACCGCCAGCGTTCCTGATAAGACCACCAGGTTGAGATCCATAACGTTCCCCTATCGGTTCGGGGAATGCGGATGTTTACAACGTAAAGCCGCCCAGTGACAGAAACAACG
>CAWIFX010000012.1:0-76700 GCA_963835515.1 uncultured Acidimicrobiia bacterium
AGCCAGCAAGTCAGCCGCTTCAAGAGCGAGGGACACTTCTGAACCAGTCGCGACGAGGACCACATCGGTGCCTTCACGCAGCACGTACCCGCCGCGAGCAACCGCACCTTCCAGACCGGACCTGTCGAGGACTGGAAGATCCTGGCGGGTGGTCAGAATGCATGAGGGACCGTCGGAGCGATTCAATGCGAGCTCCCAGGCTTCGACCGTTTCACCAGCATCGGCCGGGCGGAATACCCACATGTTGGGCATTGCCCGCAGCGAGGCGAGCTGCTCAATCGGCTGATGGGTGGGACCGTCCTCGCCAAGGAAGATCGATTCATGGCTGAAGTTCCACACGCTTGGTGCGCCCATCAGGGCCGACAGGCGAAGCGCCGGGCGCATGTAATCGCTGAACACGAAAAAGGTCGCTCCGTATGGCTGCAAGCCCCCGTGGATGGCCATCCCGTTGACGATCGTGGCCATCGCATGCTCACGGATACCAAAAGCAATGTTCCGCTCCCCCATCGCATGTGGCGCCATGTAGGCGTCCGACGAGATGTGGGTCTTGGTCGATCCAACCAGGTCAGCCGAACCGCCGATGAACCCCGGGAGCTTTTGGGCCATCTGGTCAAAGATTTTGCCGGTGGCGGCCCGGGTGGCGATCTTGCTACCGAAGTCGGGGGACGTAATCTCGAGCGGGTCCGGGGCGTACATGGCTCGCCAAAGCGTCTTGGTTTCGTGAGCTGCGGCGGCCAGCCGACCTTCCCACGCGGCAGATGCCTTGCGGCCGCGATTCATGGCGTCGTTGAAGGCGGCCACGACGTCGTCGGGCACCGTGAATGTCTCCTCAACCGGCCAACCCATGGCTTCTTTGACAAGTTTGATCTCGGCGTCGCCGAGCGGCGAGCCGTGGGCACCAGCCGTGTCCTGTTTGTTGGGACTTCCGTGACCGATGTGGGTCCGGGCCAGGATCAGCGATGGCCGGTCCTCGACATTGACGGCGGCGTGGAAAGCCGTCGAGATCTCTTCGTAATCGTGGCCGTCGATGGATTGCGTATGCCAGCCGGCCGCATCGAATCGTTTAGCAACATCTTCGGTGAACGTCAGGTCGGTTGATCCGTCGATGGAAATGTTGTTGTCGTCGTAGACGTAGGTCAGTTTGTCCAGGGCAAGATGGCCCGCCAACGAGGCCGACTCGTAGGAGATCCCCTCCATCAGGTCCCCATCGGAGACGAAGCCCCAGGTACGGTGATTGACCAGGTCTGATCCGAGCCGCTCTCGCAAGTGCGCCTCGGCGATGGCCATGCCGACCCCGGTGCCAAAACCCTGGCCCAAAGGTCCCGTGGTCATCTCGATTCCGCGACTCGTGTCTCGCTCGGGGTGACCGGCAGTATGGGAGCCCCACTGGCGGAATTCCTTGATGTCATCGAGCGAAATCGGGAAGCCGGCCAGATGGAGCAGCGAATACAACAACATCGACCCATGACCGTTTGATACGACGAACCGATCGCGATCTGGCCATTCCGGCTGATCAGGGTTCACGGTCAAAAACTCGGACCAAAGGACGACCGCCAGATCGGCCATTCCCATCGGCATGCCTGGATGACCGGAGTTGGCCCGTTGAACCGCATCCATCGACAGGCCCTTGATTGTGTTGGCGGCGCGTTCGAGCAGTTCTAGGGTCATATTGTCAGGTACTCCTTCGGGTCTGATCATGGTAGCGAGGAGCGCGACGACGTTGTCCCTTCATCGGAGGTCGCCATCGACGACTTACGAGCTCTCGTGAAGAACGGTTCAGGTTGTCGACTCCGTCCTCGGTTACGACCACGATGTCTTCGATCCTCATACCGTATTCACCCGACATGTAGATCCCTGGCTCAATCGAGAAGGCCATACCGGGCTCAAGAACGAGATCGTTGCCTTCGACGATGTAGGGATGCTCGTGCACATCGAGACCGATGCCGTGTCCGGTCCGATGGATGAAGTACGCGCCGTAACCCGCCTCGTGGATGATCTGGCGAGCCACGCGATCGATCGATTGAGCCGTAACCCCCGGGCGGACCGCCGCAACTGCGGCCAGCTGTGCGGCATGCAGCACCTCGTGAGCAGCGGCGACCGCGGCCGTTGGCTCCCTCACCACGAACGTCCGGGTGGTGTCCGAGCAGTAACCGCCCATTCGGCCACCAAAGTCGCATACCACCGTATCGCCGGCGGCCATCACCCGGGTACCGCCGTGATGATGCGGGGACGCTGCGTTAGGTCCAGAGGCGACGATCGCTTGAAACGACAGACCCTCGTTGCCTTCCTCACGAAGCGCAGCTTCAATCCACACGGTGAGATCAGCTTCGGTTCGGCCGGCAAACGGCTCCTCGGCGAGTCGGGCTGCAACTCGATCGGCGCTGGCCGCCGTGGCGCGTAACGCCGCCACTTCGTCCGGGGTTTTGCGCATGCGCATTGGCAGCGTGAGCGGGGTCGCGGACTGCCAGAAGGCGCCGGGGATCCGCTGTTGGAGATCGAGGAGAAATCCTGACCAGCACTGATCGCCCACCGCAATCCGGCTGGCATCACCGACCAGGTCGACGAGGATACCGACGCGAGTCGTCCAACTCTCCCCAGCCTCGGACAGCGAAAGCCGGATCAGCTTCAACCCGGGGCACTTCAAGTTCGGGGACCACCAGCGTCGGTACCCCGGTCGGAGCGACCGCCAGCATCGTTATACGTTCGAGCGGCATCGCTTCGTACCCGGTGAAGTATGGGAGGTCGGTCCCAACCGACAGCATTACCGCATCGACTCCGGCGGCGGTCATGGACGTTTGAAGACGATCGATCCGATGGGCAAACATCGGGCCAGACTAGTTCTGGCGATCGGGTTCTCGTTGATAGGACGATCAAGTTGCGAATCGAATCGAGACCAGCTGAGTAATCAGCGAGCCGGACGCATGACGCGCGTCGCCGAAGCCGCCTAGACGCTCTCGAGCTGGGCGCTCTCCTTGGCGTGATAGGAACTACGAACCAACGGACCCGACTCAACCCGGTCAATTCCGATACCTTCTCCGTGCGCCTTGTATCTGGCGAACTCATCCGGGTGCACGTAGCGCTCGATGCGGGCGTGTCTTGGCGTGGGCCGCAGGTACTGGCCGATCGTGACGATGTTGACCCCAACGGCATGCAGATCGTCAAGAGCTCCGAGAACTTCTTCTTCGGTTTCACCCATCCCGACGATCAGCCCCGACTTCGTTCGCCCGGTCGGATTGGCTCGTTTGGCGCGGGCCAGCAGCGCCAGCGATCTCCCGTAATTGGCGGCGGTTCGCACATCTCGCTGCAGGCGAAGTACCGTTTCGGTGTTGTGATTGAGCACCTCGGGCTTCTCAGACATAACCGTTTCGAGCGCCCCGGTGTCGCCTTTGAAGTCAGGGATGAGAACCTCGATGCTGGTCCCTGGTGACGACCGGCGGATCTCGCGGATTGTTGCGGCAAACACATCGGACCCACCGTCATCGAGGTCATCCCTATTGACGGAGGTGATCACGGCGTGCTCGAGGCCCATCGCCTTGACCGCTTCGGCCACCCGGAACGGTTCCATCAGATCAAGCCCAGTTGGCTTGCCCGTCTTGACGTCGCAGAACGAACAAGCTCGAGTGCAGAACTCTCCGAGAATCATGATTGTGGCCGTTCCCTGACCCCAACATTCATAGATGTTCGGGCATCCGGCTTCTTCACAGACAGTGTTGAGTTCCAAGCCCCGCATGAGTTTCTTCATCTCGGTGAAGTCAGCACCCATGTCTGCTTTTACTTTCATCCAGTCAGGGCGTTCGGGCTCACCCATGAGCCGACCCTTGAAGAGCACTGGTTCCATCGAGTGACGATGCTCTGAGAAGGTCCCTGCCTCAATGAGCTGATCCACGACGAACTGACGGGGGCGACCCTGACCACGAACAAACGCTGCGTGCTGTGTCTCTACGACTTGGTAACCAAAAGCTTCAGCGAGGTGACGCTCGACGACCGGCACCAACTCCTCGATGAAGGCATCACGGCCGAGCAGGTCGCTCACGGACGTCACCGATCGGTCGGTGATTCCACAGGGATGCATCGCTTCGAAAGCTGCGAGATCTGTGCTGACGTTGAGCGAGAATCCGTGCATGGTGACGCCTCGCGAAACCCGGACCCCTATCGCCGCCACCTTGCCGAGCGCCGTCCATACGCCTGTCAGTCCCGGCTCAGACCAGGCATCAATTTCGAACTCCTTCAGGGCTCCGATCAAGGATTGCTCCAGCTTGCGGACGTAGGGAACGATCTGCTTGGGATCGCTCAAGGCCATGATCGGGTAGCCGACCAACTGGCCCGGGCCGTGGTAGGTGATGTCTCCCCCACGATCGATCTGGTGGAACTCGGCACCCTGGGCCGAGAGGGCTTCCTGGGAGACGAGCAGGTTTGAGCCGTCACCGTTGCGTCCCAGCGTGTACACCGGAGGGTGCTCCAACAGCAGCAGGACGTCGTCAGTGGCGGACTCATCAACCCGGCTCTCCCAGAGCGGCCCGTTGCAGATCCCATGCTTCAACGAACGGCAAACGACCCAGCCAGCGGGTGCGAAGCCGCTCAGCCTTCGGAGGGAATTGACTCAACGAAGTTCCTGTTCCCAGTCCCAGTTCTCGAGATTGTGTTTGATCCGGGCCAGGAATAACACGGCCGTCGATCCATCGAACGCCCGATGATCCCAGGTCAGTCCCAGGTATCCGATATGCCGGATGGCGATCGTGTCCTGGCCGTCTGCGGTGGTGATGACCGTCGGTCGCTTGGCGACAGTATCAGTCGACAAGATCGCCACGTTGGGGACGTTGATGATCGGAGCCGACATGAACGAGCCAAACGGACCAGGGTTGGTGATGGTGAACGTTGAACCGGCGATATCGTCTGGTTCGAGTTTGTTGTTCCGCGCCTTGTCAGCCAGCGTCTTGACGCCCCTCGCCAACCCGGAGATGCCCAGGTTGTCAGCGTTCTTGATGGCCGCAACCACCAGACCGGCCTGATTGAGGTCGATGGCAACCCCGAGGTTGATGGCACTGTGATGGACAGCCTTGCGCTGCTCGAGATAGAACGAGCTGTTCACGATCGGGTATTCACGAAGGGCGTCAACCGTAGCCCTGGCGATGAACGGCAGATAGGTCAGCGAAAACCCTTCGGCTGCTTTGAAGTCGGCCTTGTGGGCCTGGCGGACTCGTTCCACCTTCTCGAAGTCGACTTCTACTGACGTCCACACGTGAGCGGCGGTCATCTTGGCTTTGATCATGTTGGCGCCGATGCGGGCCCGCAAGCGGTCCAGGTCTTCGACGCGGTCGCCAGCCATCGTCGGCACGTCCGATACCGGGGCAGGCGCGGCCGCTGCCGGAGCGGTTGGCGCTGGCGGCGGTTGCGCGGTTGCGGGCTGCGATGGGGCGGGTGGAGCCGAGGCTGCGGCAGGTGCCGGGACAGCTGAGGCACCGTCGGCCGGAGCCGCGGCCGCTGCCGGCCTGGAAGCAATGTAAGACTCGACATCCTTGCGAGTGATGCGGTTTTCTTTGCCCGTCCCGGTCACGGCACTCAGGTCCACGTTGTGTTCCTTGGCGAGTTTCCGTACAACCGGCGAAAAGAACACTCCGGCCGGGATAGCCGCAGATGCGGCCGCGGGCGCTGAAGCGGGCGCTGGAGTCGGAGCCTCGACGGGAGCGGCTGGGGCGGGCGAGGCGGCAGGTGGCGCTGCGGGCGTTGAAGCCGCAGCCGGACTGGGTGCCGCCGGTGTTGCGGCCGGTGCTGCAGCACTAGAAGCTGACCCAATAATCGCCATCGGGGCTCCCACTGGAACTGTGTCGCCTTCGGCGGCAAGGATCTCAAGAATGGTGCCAGCCACCGGTGAAGGGACTTCGGTGTCCACCTTGTCTGTTGAAATCTCGAGGAGAACCTCGTCAACACTGATGGTGTCACCGACCGCTTTCGCCCATGACAGGATCGTTCCCTCGGTGACGGTCTCGCCAAGCTGCGGCATGGAAACGGTGGTCTGTTCGCCGCCACTAGCGGGGGCAGCTGCGGCAGGGGCCGGCGGGGCGGGGGCTGGCGGGGCGGGGGCAGCTTCGGGCGCCGGAGCGGGAGCTTCGGCGGCGGGAGCGCTCGGGGGCGCGGCAGGTTTGGGCGGAACGGGAGCGATCGGTGCAGATGGCTGCGCCGATTCAAACGGGTCGGCACTCTCAACGGCAGCCGGGGCGGCAGGGGCCGCTCCCCCGGTCGACTCGCCCGCTTCTCCGATCACGGCCAGATTGGTTCCAACGGCAACGGTGTCACCCTCGGCCACGAGTATCTCGAGTATTACGCCGGCGACCGGTGAGGGGATCTCCGTGTCAACCTTGTCGGTAGAGATCTCGACGAGAACCTCGTCGACGCCGATCGTATCGCCAACTTGTTTGGCCCATGACAAGATCGTGCCTTCAGTCACCGTTTCACCGAGTTGGGGCATTGCGACGTTGGTAGCCATGGGTCCTCCTAGTGCAGGCTTCGGCCGGTCGATGAGATCAACGTCTCACCGACGGCTTCGGACAGGGTTGGGTGCGCGTGGATGAATGCTGCGGCCTCTGCCGGCAACGCTTCCCACCCAACGCTGTACATAAG
This sequence comes from uncultured Acidimicrobiia bacterium, assembly GCA_963835515.1. Classification (GTDB taxonomy): domain Bacteria; phylum Actinomycetota; class Acidimicrobiia; order Spongiisociales; family JAENVV01; genus JAENVV01. The sequence continues at coordinate 6,619 of CAWIFX010000012.1, forward strand.
TTCATGAATCAGTTCTCCGGCGTGGGCGCCGACTACTGATGCACCAACGATGGGACCGTCCTTTTCGACGACGATCCGGACGGTGCCTTTGTTTTCTCCGATGATGATCGCTCGACCCACCCCCATAAACGAGTGGTCGTGGACTTCAACGTCGAGACCCATCTCCTTGGCCACTTCTTCCGACCAGCCGACCTCAGCCACCTCCGGATGGGTGTAGACGACATTCGGGAGAGCCTGATAGTTGACCGGTGCTACTTCCCCGGTAGCGATGTATGTGATCGCGGCGATGGCTTCGGCAAAGGCTCCATGGGCAAGGCCCGGAACGCCGGCCAGCACATCTCCAACGGCGTAAACGCCCGGTTCAGCAGTCATCTGAGTTTGGCGATCAGCGTGGATGTAGCCGCGCTCGGTTTCGACCTTGGTCGTTTCCAGTCCGATGTCACTTGTCAACGGTCCACGACCAACCGCAACGAGCACGGTATCCACTTCGACGCTCTCGCCGCCGAACCCAACGGTCACGCCGCCGTCGCCGATGACCGGCGCCTCGACCGATACTCCGAGGTGAAACTTGACCCCACGCCGCTTGAGTGCCTTCTGCAGTTCGGTGGCGGCTGGCGTGTCGACGCCGGGCACGATCCGGTCCAAAATGTCAAAGACGTGCACTTCGGAGCCCAAATCAATGAGCATCGAGGCGAACTCGCATCCGATAATGCCTCCCCCGATGATCGCTACTCGACCGGGTTGTGACTCCCAGTCCAGGGCGTGATCTGACGACACGATTCGGTTGCCGTCGAAGTCGTAATTGGGAATGGACCGGGGAGCAGAACCGGTGGCTATTACGACATTGCGGGCTTCAAGTACCTGCTCGTTGCCGTCTTTTCTCACGACGACCCTGCCAGCGCCGTCGAGTCGCCCGAATCCATCGACTACGTCGACCTTGCGTTGTTTCAGGAGTCCGGAGAGGCCCTTGACGAGCCCGGTGACAACCTGGTTCTTTCGGGCAAGACCGGCGGACCAGTCGAAGGTCGGTTCTGAAGCCATAACGCCGAACTCGGCGGCACGCTTGACGGTTGTGAATACTTCAGCCGCCTGCAACCAGGTCTTGGCGGGGATACATCCGCGAATTAGGCACGTACCGCCTACGGAGTCCTTTTCGACGAGGGCGACGGACAAGCCGAAGTTGTGGGCGTAGAGAGCGGACGCGTATCCGCCCGGTCCACCACCGATAATGACGACGTCGTACACAGATCCTCCGCAAGTAAAAGGCGTAGCAACAGCCTAGGCGATTCTGCTGTGTCCGTTTTTGTGAAGAATCAGCCCACCGAACGCACACCGTGGACCTACCGTGGTCGCATGGACGTGACGTATGAATGGCGCGGAACTTTCGAGAATGACGATCTGAACCGGCTGCATGCCGAAGCGTTTGAGCATCGGGTGCTCGATGACGACTGGGTGGCTCAAGTTGATCGCCACAGCCTCGGTTGGGTCTGCGCATATCTCGGATCGGAATTGGTCGGGTTCGTCAACGTGGCCTGGGATGGTGGGGTCCACGCTTTTGTGCTCGACACGATGGTTGCGAACCAAGCTGCGACGACACGGGCATCGGCCAGCGCTTGGTCGAGGAGGCCGTTTCTGGCGCACGGTCGGCCAACTGCGAATGGCTCCATGTCGACTTCGACGACCACCTCCGAGATTTCTACTTCGACGGATGCCGTTTTGCGCAGACAAACGCGGGACTCATCCAGTTATGACTGCCGTTGACGGACGGGCTTTCTCGCTGTCTCGGCGAGGAGCTTCTGCCGAACCGAGGCCACTCAACGATTAATCACGAACACGCTTGCTGTCTGGTCGACATGCAGAGCGAGTCCAGTCAGGAGATAGCATCAGGATCTGCGCCAGCGGCTTCTCTGATCTGACCAGAACCCAGTCGACGTCGTACCGTTCCAGGACATCCTCCCACCCGGGACGGCCCTCTAGGACCTGGTCATATTCCATCGTGAGTTCGGGGCCGTAGTAGTCCGTCTGCCCATCAATGAACACATCTACGTCGGGCCAGCAGCAGTAGATCAGGTATCCGCCCCACTCGAATTGGTTGAAAACCCGTTCGCCCGGATAAACACCGTCTAGCGCCGAAAGTGCCTCAATTGGGAATTGGTCGGGCGAGAACTGGAAGCGGTTTCCCGACGCACGTAATGTGAAACCCAGCGACGCCAGAAAAAGGGTCGCCACCACTCCGCCTATCACCAGCTGATGCATCCGCGCCCACGATGGGTCTTTCCACCGCTTTGGTATTCGAAAAGGCAGCCGGCCGGAGGAAGACGTCAACAACCGATCGACGCCGACTGCCAAGATCGGAATGGTTACGAGGGCAAAGATCGGGATATTACGGAACGAGTAGAGGCCGAAAGCCGCCCAGCTAACGACGAGAAGAATGTTCGTCGGTGTCTTCTCCCATTTAACCAACATCGCCACGAAGATCAGCGCGGCGAATGGCCAGAAAGCCCGTTGATGAAAGTTGGGAGTGTTGTACTCCGAGGTGAACTCGTGGAGGAAATCCTCACCGATGTAGGCGAAGCTGTTGGTGATCAGCCGTATGCCGACTGGATTGACCATCGAAGCAATGAGCGATGCGCCGAGAGCGATCCCCAGATGTCGGCTTGAAGCGTGGTTCTCTACGCCGACGCGTCTGTCGATGATCCCACCGACTAGGTAGGTACCGATCAGGACGAAACCAACGATAAAGGCACCATGAGTGTTGGCCCACACGACCATCAACGGGATGACCCACCAAATGTGATCGCGTTTGCCATCCCGCAGGTCGTCTAAGAAGCGCGACCCAGACCACCACAAAGATGAATGTGAAAACGTGTGGTCGAGTTGCCCAATGGATCATTGACGAAGCCGCTCCTATGATCACGATCGGGAGTACGGCAGTTGCTCGAAGACCTCGGGCCAGGAGCAATCGCGTAGTAATAGCCCAACTCAGCGCCACTGATATGACGACGACCATTGCTACGCCGACGAAGCCCAGTGCATCGTACGCGGCAGCGAACAGAACTTGAGCGATCCATTCGTGGGGCACCATGGCGCCGCCGGCAGACGTGTAGGAGTAGATGTCCACCGTCGGAAACGATCTCGTCCGCAGGATTCGAGCGCCAATCTGCAGATGACGACCTAGGTCCCCGTCGCGATTCGATAGCGCACCGCCCATGGCGACCGCGGCCACAGCGACCAGGGCAGCGACCGCATCAGCGAGGGAAGGCACAACGAACCGACGCCACCCGAGTGGAGGTGTGCTCTCCGAGACCGCCAACGCCTCGGGCGGAGTCGGATGACTACCCATACCCTTCACTATCGTCCCTTTCGACCGAAAACCAAAGGACACTCCCCCAAAACCAACCGACCGGGTCGGAGGCCAGCTGTCGCCATGAGCTTGAGTCCCGCTCCTTCCACGGTTGGGGAACTGTCGCGTCAAGCACCTGAAATTCGACGGTCCGACGCGATCGTCGTTGGATACTGTTTGTTGGGACCGAGCCCTCCCTAGACCGCTCCACTCGTTTCGCTCATCGGCGGACCGACGGTTCGGGAGCGTGGTTCTAGTCGGGTGGGGCTCGGTCGGGGCGTTGGAGTCGGAGTCGGGTTCGGGGTGAGTCAGGTTTGATGGTGAAACCGCGTTGATGGATGACTACGTGGTGGTGGAACCAACACAACGTGACGAGGTTGGTGGCGTCGGTGGGTCCGCCGTCGGACCAGTGGATGACATGGTGGGCTTGGAGCCGGTAGCGGGAGGTGCAGCCGTCGACGCAGCAGCCGTCGTCTCGTCCCAGGACGGCCCGACGCAACCTGCGGGGGATCTTGGGGCTGCGGTGGCCAACGTTGAGGGTTTCGCCGTCTGATTCGAGGGTGACATAGTCGACGGCTGCTCCGGTGCATAAGAGTTCGTCGATGGTGTTGGGTCCGATGATCGGTCCGGCCGGCACATACCCGTTGGTGGTTTGGTTGTTGCGGGTGTCGACGAACACAACCAGATCAGCCACCGACCCAGCAGATTCTTCGGTGCCCGTCGAGCCGAGTGAGTCTTGGGCGATGGAGGTGAGAGCGTCAGCGTTACGGGTCGCCCTCGAATCTTGGTGGGATTCGGTGGGGAAGGTGTCGGCTCGGGCGAATAGGGCGTCTTGGACGATGGCCCCGTCGAGGCCGGCGAGCTGTCCCCACAGTTTCCACATTGACTGATCAAGGTTGGGTTGCATGGTCAGGAACCGGGCGGCGTGGGCGTCTTGTTCGTCATGGCGGGTCAGGCGGGTTTCTTTGGCGACGAGGCGGCTGATGGAGGCGATGTCGAGGTGGGCGACGTCGTCGATGGTGTGGGTGGTGCGGGCGATCTGTTCGACTCGTTCAAACGACACGTCACCGGCAGCAAGTGATTCGAGGAGGTCGGGACGGTCGATCATCCGTTTGGTCACCGCTACGAGCCGTTTGGCGGTGTGGGAGGACAGGTCGGCTCGGGAACTGACCCATTCGGCCATGGTCCGGCATCCGTCGCCGTGGTGGACTTGGCGGGTGTCGAGTTCGGCCAGGCGGATCGCTTGGCGGGCTCGCAGCCGTCCGATGAGCCGTTCGTCCGCTATGAAGTCTTGTTCGAGTTGGTCGGTGGTAACCGATCGCAAACTATCGTCTTCCATTCCCCAACAATACGACCCGCCAGTGACAAAAAACACTCCGAAAACGCCCAATCCGCCAACGAAATTCGAAAGATTTCTTACCGAACGGACGACCAACCCGCGGGATCCTTCCGGGCAACGACTTCAGCTGGGCGTCCCTAGTTGGGAACGAGCCCCTCTACCTCCGACCTACGCTCCGCTCCGGCCGCAGGAACCGTCTCCCCGGACGCTCCACTACGTTCCGTTGGGGAGACCGACCCGCTGGTCGCTGCATCGCTGATCGCTGCGTCGTTGGTTGCTGCATCGTTGATAAGGCGTCTGATCGCGAAGCCGTGTTGCCCGCACCTAGATGAGGGCCAGCCTTGTTCGATCACCTGGTTAGTCGCCGGATTGTTGAGTCCTCGATCCGAGCCGTCCTAGCCCCGGCCTGATTCGATCTAGACAGCAGGCATTACAATTTCGTTCGTGAAGACACGCTATCTGTTGTTCTGGTCCATCGGCCTGCTCGTGGCAATTCTGGCCGCGTCGGCGATCTGGTTCATTACGGATCCGTTCGGATTCCTCAACGCCACCTAGGCGCGGATGACGACCGCGCCGTGCGGTTCCAGCGTCCAGGAACCGTCGGCGTACCCGTCCCGTAGGTCAGTCGAGACCAACACCTCGCCTGAAACAGCCACGGCTACCGACTCAGCCGCAAAGCTCACCGCCACCATCACTCGCTCATCGCCAGCGACTCGCTCATACATGAGCACGTCGTCGTGTTCCGATTCCACCTCGTGATAGTCACCAACGGTCAGCGCCTCTGATGATTTACGAACGGCCAACAGCCGTCGATAGAGATTAAGAACCGATCCAGGATCGGCTAGCTCGGTCTCGACGTTCCGATTCTTGAGATCCGGCCCCATCGGCAGCCAGGTCTCAGACGATGTTGAGAATCCGCCGTCCGGGGTCCATTGCATCGGCGTCCGGCAGCCGTCGCGGCTTACGCCCTCAAGGTTCACACCCCACGGATCGAGACCCAGTTCAACGCCCTCAAGCATGCCCAGTTCGTCGCCGTAATACATCGTGACGGTCCCTCGCAGCGTGAGCAGCAGGACGGCCAAGCGGCGGATGGAATCCTCGCCATATCGCTTGGTTACACGCGGCTCGTCGTGGTTACCGACCACATAGTTCGGCCAGGCACCTTCAGGAAGGACGGCCTCCTGGCCGGCAATAGCTGCCCGTACGGAAGCCGGATCGGTCGCCTTGTTGAGCAGCGCAAAATTGAACGGCTGATGTATCTCGTCAAGGTTGGCCCCAAAGTACAAAGCCCACTCTTCCAGATCTGTGATGTGCGCTTCGCCGATTGTGTACCGGTCGTCATACTCGTCAACCACCGCCCGAAGCCGTTGATAGAGCGGGTGGATGTCCGGATGAGCCTTCGAATGGACATGATCAAGCGCCTCGAACTCCCCCATCGGCTTAAAGTAATCCGATGGATCGTCGGGGTCGGCAAGTGGATTGTCTCGCATCTCCGGGTCTTTGACGAGGTAGTGGGCTACGTCGATGCGGAACCCGTCGACGCCCCGGTCCATCCAGAACCGAAGCACGTCGAACATGGCAGCCTCGAGATCGGGATTGCGCCAGTTCAAATCCGGCTGTTCCTTCAGGAAGGTGTGCAAGTAGTACTGGCCGGTCGGCTCGTGCCACTCCCACGCCTTGCCACCAAAGATGCTCAGCCAGTTGTTGGGTTCGGATCCGTCCGGCTTGGCATCGGCCCAGACATACCAATCGCGTTTGTCGTTGTCCCGCGAACTGGCTGACTCGAGGAACCAGGGGTGCTGATCAGACGAATGATTCGGAACGAAGTCCACGATCACTCGAATGCCGACCGCATGGAGATCTGCGACGAGGCGATCGAAGTCTTCGAGTGTCCCGTACTCGGGGGCAACATCCACGTAATCGGAAACGTCGTAGCCGAAATCCTTCTGCGGGGATGGGTAGAACGGAGAGAGCCAAATCGCATCGATCCCGAGCACGTCTGACAAGTACGGCAGCTTCTGTCGGATTCCCTCTAGGTCGCCAATCCCGTTGCCAGTTGAATCTGCGAACGACCGGGGATATATCTGATAAACCACCCCTCGTTCCCACCACTTTCGATCATGCTGCATGGCCGGAAATGGTAGCGCTTCCAGGTGGACGGCACGCCCGTCGTTGTTCCTTTGAGTCCGGCTGTCGAGCCTGGAATACAACAGGGTAGGCACTCGACTTTCGGGACTCCCTAGTCTGTGAGCCACATGAGCAACGACCCCAACATTCTTCGCCCGCCGCTTTGGTACAAAGACGCGGTTATCTATGAGGTACATGTCCGAGCCTTTGCGGATTCCAATGACGACGGGATCGGCGACTTCGGCGGCCTCACCTCGCGCCTGGATTATCTGAGTCATCTCGGCATCGACACGATCTGGCTGCTGCCGTTCTATCCCTCACCCCTGCGAGATGACGGATATGACATTGCCGAATACTTCGACGTCCATCCGAGTTACGGGTCGCTCGACGACTTCACGACCTTTCTCGATGCTGCGCATGCTCGCAACATGCGGGTGGTCACCGAGTTGGTGGTCAATCACACCTCGGATCAGCACCCGTGGTTCCAAAGGGCTCGTAGGGCCGCTCCGGGCACACCCGAAAGAGACTTCTATGTCTGGAGCGATACACCGGATCGCTTCGAGGAAGTCCGAATAATTTTCTCGGACACGGAAACCTCCAACTGGGCCTGGGACCCCGTGGCCGGCGCCTATTACTGGCACCGTTTCTTCTCTCATCAGCCTGACCTCAACTACGACAACCCGCTCGTCCGCGAGGCCATCATTGACGTGTTCCGATTCTGGCTCGATCTAGGGGTCGACGGTCTGCGCCTCGACGCGGTCCCCTATCTGTTTGAGCGTGACGGAACGAACGGAGAGAACCTGCCGGAGACCCACGAGGAGCTGAAACGAATCCGAGCTTTCGTCGATGCAAACTACGAGAACCGGATGCTGCTGGCCGAGGCCAACCAATGGCCCGAGGACTCCGCCGCCTATTTCGGTGACGGCGACGAATGCCACATGGCGTTCCACTTTCCGTTGATGCCCCGACTCTTCCTCGCGCTCCAGTTGGAGAGTCGCCTTCCCATCATCGACATTCTCGAGCAAACACCGCAGATCCCTCCCGACGCACAGTGGGCGATCTTCCTGCGTAACCATGACGAGCTAACCCTCGAGATGGTGTCCGAGGAGGAGCGGGATCTCCTATGGCGGGCGTACTCACCAGACCGGCGGGCGCGTTTGAACCTGGGGATCAGACGGAGGCTTGCCCCTCTTCTGGAAAACGATCGCCGCCGAATCGAGCTGTTGTTCAGCCTCCTGCTTTCTCTTCCCGGCACTCCGGTCATCTATTACGGAGACGAAATCGGGATGGGCGACAACGTCTTTCTCGCTGACCGTGACGGGGTTCGGACCCCCATGCAGTGGAGCAACGACCGTAACGCCGGGTTCTCCAGAGCCAACGCACAGTCTCTTTACCTACCGGTCGTGGTCGACCCACAATTCCACTACGAGACCGTGAACGTCGAGGCACAGCAGGCCAACCCGAATTCCCTGCTCTCCTGGGTGCGTCTCATGATCCGCCATCGCCAACGGCACCCCGTGTTCGGGCGAGGGAGCATCGAGTTCTTGTCACCGGACAACGACCAGGTCCTGGCCTATCTTCGAGATAGCGAAGACCAAACGCTACTGGTGGTCGCCAACCTCAGTCGCCACTCGCAGTTCGTGGAATTGGATCTCGGACGGTTGGCCGGAAAACGCCCGACGGAGATGCTGGGTCGGACCGAATTTCCCGTCATCGCTGAAACGCCCTACCCGTTGTCGGTGGGACCCTACGGCTTCTACTGGTTCACGATCGACGCCCCTGGTTCACCGACGCAGGCGACGCTCGACCTAGTCGAGATCGCCGGACCTCTCGAAGGGGCGATGGCTGGCGAAGGAGCGCTAGCCGATGCCGTTGGCAAGTTTCTGGCAAACCAATCCTGGTACCAGGGCCGACCGCCTAGGCGATCACAGACCACGGTCCTCGATCTTGTTCCTCTCACTCCCGGCGAGCAAGATGCAGCCTTTTGGGTCGCCCTCATTGCGGTGGGCCACGACTCTGGTTCACAGGATCTCTACGTTCAGACCATCGGATTCTCGTTCCAACCGGATGCCGAGCTCCCTGCCTCCTCGATCATCTCGGTCGTACGTCGTGACGGAACGGATGGCATCGTGTTTGACGGCCTGGCCGATCAACGGGGACGCGAAGTGCTCCTCGACCTGGTTCTCTCAGACGACACCCTCCTTGGCATCGCAGGATCGTTATCCGGCACTTTGGCGCCCGCGGCAATCAACCTTACGTCCGACTCCTCCGTTGAGTCGACCGTGAACACCAACAACCGTGGCGAAACCTACGTCAACTATGCCAATGGGTTGGCGATCAAGCTCTTCCATCGCATTGAACCAGGTACGAACCCCGATCTGGAGCTCCGTCGATTTCTCACTGAAAGGACAACCTTTGAGGGGGTCGCTGACACCTACGGTGCCCTCGAGTACCTCTCCGGCGAAAGCCACACGATTGGCATCCTGCAGCAATCGCTGACGGAAACCCCGAGTGCCTGGAGTGTCTTCGACCAACACTGTCAGAACTGGCTAGCCACGGTCGGCGACAAAATGCCATCCGCAGATCCGCCAGCGATATGGAGTCGGGCCCAGGACCCCGCCGATCTCGCGCTCCCCAATGGCGACATTCTCCAACCGGCTCTGGATCTGGCGACCGAACTCGGATCGATGACCGCACGGCTCCACCTGGCGCTCGGGTCGTTTAGTGAGGACCCCGACCTCGGTACGGAGCCCTTCACTCAGCACTACCAACACTCGTTGTATCAATCGCTGCGGGCTGGCATTCGGCGAGAGTTCCGCGCCATGGGCCGACTGCAAAAATCCGCGGGACCAGCGATCGAGGAAGCGATAGCGGATCTTTTGCCGACAGAGCATGCATGCCTCGAATGGCTCGACGCCATCCGAAAGAAACGTATCAAGGGTTCGCGCATCCGCCTTCATGGCGATTACCGACTCGACGAAGTCTTCATCGTTGATGGCGAATTCGTCATCGAGGACCTATCTGGCGATCACTCCCGCCCGATGAGCGAACGACGACTTCGCGGGTCAGGGCTTAGCGACATTGCCCAGATGTTGCGGTCAATCGAATACGTAGGTTTGGCGTGCGCACTCAATGGATCACTGGCCGACCGGGCTTGGTCAGCATGGTGGTCATATCTCGTCGGAGACGCCTTCGTAACCAGGTACTTAACCGATCTCGACGGCTCCTCGCTACTCCCCGACTCGGCTGCGGCGATCGAGGACCTCCTCAGGGCGTTCATGATGTCGCGTGCCCTTCGCGAAATCCATTGGGAGCTCCAAAATCGCCCGGAATGGGCGAGCATCCCGTTAGCCGGACTCCGCCGGATGCTGGGTCACGAAAACCCGTTCATCGGCGACCCGCCATAATCTGGGCCCCGGGTACCTATTTCCCGGATCGACACACCTGGCCCAGTAGTTCCAGCGCTACCGCCACCCCTAGCGGATCATCGACCCGGTAGGAAGCCTGCGTTGGACCAGGGCCAACCTTCACTCCCACGTCCTCCGAATCCAGGATGGCGAACACGTCCTCGTCCGTCACGTCGTCCCCAAAAAACACCACCCGATCGAAGGCGTCCCGGTCTCGCACGTGGGTGATTGCCGACCCCTTGTCCCCGTGACCAACCATGATCTCGACCACCTTCTTGCCCTCGAGTACCCGCGCACCCAACTTGGCGCCCACGGCCCGCGCAGCATCGGCTGCATACTTCGACTCCGCTACATGGCGATAGTGGAAGGCGGCACCGAGTGGCTTGGGTTCCACCGTCGCACCGTTGAACTCTGCCGCCACGGCCGTGAGGGCCCTGGTCACGTCCATCACCATCTCTGCGGCAAGCGGATCAGAAGCCGACATTCGGGCACCGTGATCGCCGATCAGTTCCACGCCGGGCCGGGCGCCAACAAACCCAAGAAGCGTTTCGACCGATCGACCCGAGATGATGACCAATCCGACATCGGCGTATTGCGCCAGATCAGCCAGGGCATCAACCGCTGGATCGTACGGAACCGCAGCCGACGGATCCCCCACAATCGGTGCCAGCGTTCCGTCGTAGTCACAGGCGACGAGCAGACGCCGGGCTCGGGCCGCCCTACCCAGCGCGTCGACCAGCGAGGGGTCGATCAAAGAGCGTCCAGACTGGCGAGGCAGTCACGTGCCCAGTCGAAAACGTCTGCCTTGCGGACCACGTTTCGGAGTTTTCGCATACGCTGACGCTGCTCGGCTTCAGGCATCGTCGTCGCATACGAGAGGGTGTCCACCACTGCGTTGACATCGTATGGATTCACGATCAAGGCAGCCCTCAGCTGCTCAGCGGCGCCCGCAAACTCACTGAGGACCAGCACGCCATCGTTGCCGGTTCGGCTCGCTGCATATTCCTTGGCGACGAGATTCATCCCGTCTCGCAAAGGCGTCACCAACATCACATCAGCGGCCACGTAGTACGCGATGACCTCTTCCAGCGGAAGCGTTCGATACAGGTAGGAAACGGGCGCCCAGCCAGCTTCCCCGTACGCACCGTTGATTCTCCCAACCGCCTGTTCGATGTCGATTCGTAACTGCTGGTACGCCGGAACCTGTTCGCGGCTTGGAACCGCCACCTGAACAAATGCGTATTGGCGCCGGTCGGTCGGTGACCCCTTGAGAAGGCTTTCGAACGCTTTCAACCTCAGGTCGATGCCCTTCGTGTAATCGAGTCGGTCCATCCCGAGGATGACATGGTCGGGGTCGCCAAGCTCGGAGCGGATCTGCGCAGCCCGGGTTTGGATTGCCGGGGAGGCGGCCAACTGTTCGAATTCCGCGGTATCGATGGCGATGGGCGCCGACTGCAGATGCACGGACCTTCCCTTCCAAACCAGATCACGTCGTCCCACCGCTTCGGCACCCGCCAGTCGACGCGCTGCCCTGGCGAAGTTGTCGGCGCTCTGGCGAGTCTGGAAGGCGATCACATCGGCATCGAGCAAGCCTTCAATGATTTCACGCCTCCAGGGAAGACGAGCGAATACTTCGATGGGCGGAAACGGGATATGCAGGTAAAACCCGATGGTGGCGTCGGGAACAATCGCCCGAAGCATGCCCGGCACGAGTTGTAGCTGGTAGTCCTGCACCCAGGCGATATCACCCGGACCGACGACGCCCGCGGTCGCTTCGGCGTAGCGCTGGTTCACCTCGACGTAGGACCTCCAGGTGTGCCGGTGAAACTCCGGGGCAACGATGCCGTCGTGATACAGCGGCCACAGGGTCCCGTTACAGAACCCGAAGTAGAAGTCGTCGACCTCCTCCTCGTTGAGAGGCACAGGCGTTTGGTCGATGCCGTCGTGGTGGAAAGGTGCGGGGTTAAACCCTGGAATGCCCGGCCATCCGACCCAGGCACCGTGCGCATTTTGCAGGACCGGTCGGAGCGCTCGCACCAGTCCGCCGGGACTGATAGACCACTCCTCGCCATCCCAGGCGACCGGAAGCCGATTAGCGACAACAATTATCCGCTTCAGAGATTCCCTCTTTGTCCGACGTCGACCGAGACTAGTGCGCCGATGCAGGCCTCAAGTCGCCCTCCCGGCAGGCAACTGGTTCTGAGCAACCCCCATGCGCCAGCCCACTGGGCATTGGCTCCGACTGCCCCTCCACTACCACTCCACCGGGGGTGCGCCTGCGATCATCTCCCAGCCAATTCGACACTCGGCTATGTGACCGGGTTCCATCCCATCCGACCACGAACGGGGCGCTGAGCGGTTCGGTCTGATGAGGGAAAACGGGCTCGATGACTGCTTCCCTTCTGGCTTCGGCACTCCCGCCGCCCATTCCAGCCCTAAGGGCGTCCCCAGCTGACGAAAACTTCGTTCGGACCCCTTGACCAGGCTCTCATAGTTGACCGTCAACAAGGCAGCTCCCAACATCTCTCTGGCCGTGACGGCCACTGCTGCCTGATATGCGCAATGCCATGCCCAGAACGAAAGATTCGAGCCCTCGATTGCGGCGAGCGATTCGCTGGCAGGCGACTCCGGGAACCGATTCGACACGACCTTCTCAGAATCCCAAACCCATCCCAGCTGAACGTGAGACCGGCAAACGGCAACCGGATGCCGTTCCAACAGCACCACCTGGGCATCGAGTGCCGCGCCAATCGACGCAGCCAGCAGCGGACTCACTTCCTTGACAACGAGCCGATCGTCCCGCACCGCGAGTTCTTCCAGCAGTGAGGAGTAAGTCGCCGTCGCCACCGACTCCACACTGAAGGGATCGACGCCGGCAGCCAACAGCCCCTGGGTGATCGGTTCCCGCTCGTACGCAACCCCATCGGCCTGGCCGAGAACCCACCCCACCCAGCTTGAACCACTCCTCGGCAAAGAAGTCAGAAGGATCGAACGTCTCACCTAGTCCGCCTCAGGTTTCTGCCGATTCCGCTTTCGTTGCGACCTGGCACGCTTGTCCGAGAGTCGCTGCTCATGGGCGCGCCTTGGGATACGGGTTGGCTTTCTGGTCGGACGGGGTCGAAGGGCTTCGGCGATCGTATCGGCCAACCGTTTGCGCGCCATCTGACGGTTCCGCCACTGAGAGCGGCTCTCGTCGACGGTGAACGTCAAGACGCCGTCGTTGTGAGCCAGTTCGAGGTCGAGCTTCTGCTTCTCTGTATCGCTGAAGGCAGCCGACTCGAGAACATCAAACGACAGAATCGCCCGGGTATTCGAACGGTTGGCGTGCTGGCCGCCCGGCCCCCCGGAAGGACCGAAGGTCCAGCTGAGCTCACTTTCCGGAATCACATGTTTCGGGTCAACCCGCAAGTCGTCGTTCACGCGAACAAGTTTCGCACAGCCTGACGTCGGATCTTGCCGAGTGAGGTTCGCGGCAGCGATTCGACGGATCGCCACGCTTTGGGAATCTTGTATCCGGCCAGGGATTCACGCAACTGGTCGGCTAACTCCTCAAACGACACATCACCCGAAACTTCAACGGCCGCGGCAACAATTTCGCCCCATGTCGTATCCGGGAGGCCGACAACGGCGGCGGCCCGCACCGGGTCCAGGGACTCGAGAGCTTCCTTGACCTCCTCGGCCATCACGTTCTCTCCCCCGCTGATGATCACGTCCGACGTCCGGCCGGTAATGCGGAAGCCACCGTCGACATACTCACCGAGATCGCCGGTAATGAACCAGCCGTCATCGGAGCGGGCTGGTGCGTCAAGATAGGTGCCGGTGACCATCGGGCCACGCACCTGGATCTCATTGCCATCCACCAGCCGCATCTCGGCTCCCGGGATTGGCACAACCAGTCGCCGGGGGGCTTCGCCGACGACCGACGTGGCGATCTGAGAGCCTGCTTCGGTCATTCCGTAGGTCGACAGCACGCCCAATCCGCGGGCATAGGCTCGATCAAGGAGAGATTGTTTGGCGGGCCCGCCGCCCACCAGGACTGCCCGCACGTCGTATCGTCGCTCATCAATTTCGAGGACCGCCGCCAGCTGGGTCGCCACGAATGACGCCAGGGTTGCCCGGTCGAGTCCGGCGGCAACCGCCTCCGGTTCGAAGCGGTCATGCAGGAGGACCGCGGATCGGCGGGCGGCGCTTCTGACCAGGATCGAGGCTCCCCCAACATGAAAGATCGGCAACACAGCCAGCCAAACGTCATCGGGGGTGTGGCCGAGATGCCGAGCGGACGCCGCTTGCCCGGCATCGACGTTCTCCCAGCTGAGAACGACGCCTCTCCCCTGCCCACCCGAGCCCGACGTAAACACGATCAGGCACTCGCTGGCTAGTTCATGCGGCGAGCCCCGATGCGGCCGACCCTCAAGATCAAGATTGATCGAAGGCGCCGACCACTCCCGCCCCTGCGGATCAACAATGAACGAAACAGCCGACTCGCTGAGCTGATCTTCGACTTCTGATTCCGTAAGTCGAGTATTTACCAGGACACAAGCCGCCCCGGCCCGCCAGATGGCAAAGAGTGCCACGATCGTCGGGAGGTCATTGTTTGCCCACAAGGCAACGCGGTCCCCCCGGTTCACTCCAACGTCAAGCAACCCACCCGCCATACGAGCGGCCCGATCATCGACATCGGCAAACGAATGCACGGCTTGGTCGATCATGAGAAACGTGCGGTCGGGGTCGACAGCAGCTGCGGCGGATAACCAGTCTTCTATCACAGCATCTACAGTATCTGCCTGACGCGGAAAGGACGATCATGGTTTCCGAGTTGTTCGACCCGCAAGCATGGGACGAGGTAGACGGGTTCGACTTCACCGACCTCACCTATCACCGCGCCAGGGCCCATGGAACGGTGCGCATCGCCTTCAACCGGCCGGAGGTACGCAACGCTTTTCGCCCCCATACGGTCGACGAATTATTTCGGGCGCTCGATCACGCCCGGATGACCAGCGACGTCGGCTGTGTGCTGTTGACCGGCAATGGCCCATCCCCTAACGACGGCGGGTGGGCCTTCTGCTCAGGAGGCGATCAACGTATTCGCGGCAAAGACGGCTACAAATACGAAGGCGACCAGGGACCGGACCCCGCTCGACTCGGTCGGCTTCACATCCTGGAGGTCCAACGACTCATCCGCTTCATGCCGAAACCGGTCATTGCCGTCGTGCCCGGTTGGGCAGCGGGAGGTGGACATTCCCTCCACGTGGTTTGCGATCTTACGATTGCCTCACGCCAGCACGCCATTTTCAAACAAACTGATGCCGACGTCGCCTCCTTCGACGGTGGCTACGGGTCGGCTTTGCTCGCCAGGCAGGTCGGCCAGAAGTTCGCCAGAGAGATCTTCTTCATCGGGCGCGACCACGACGCCGAGGAATCGTATCGGATGGGCATGGTCAACCTCGTCGTCGACCACGAGAACCTCGAGACGGCGGCACTCGAGTACGCCGAAGCGATCAATGGCAAAAGTCCGACGGCGATCAGGATGCTCAAGTACGCCTTCAACCTTCCAGACGAAGGTCTGGTTGGCCAGCAACTCTTCGCCGGCGAAGCTACCCGACTGGCGTACGGGACGGATGAGGCTCAGGAAGGTCGAGACGCGTTCCTTGAAAAGCGCGATCAGGACTACAGCAGCTTCCCCTGGCACTTCTGACAATGAACTCCCCGTGGATCCAGGCGGCCCGACCGGCCACGTTATGGGCTGCGCTGGCGCCGGTGCTTGTGGCTGCCGGACTGGCTAGTGGAGACGGGGTCTTTCGTTGGGATGCGTTTATTGCCGCCGCCCTGGGTTCGGTCGCGATCCAGGTCGCAACCAACTTCGCCAACGACGCCTCGGACGCCAAACGGGGCGCTGACACCGAGGACCGGATCGGCCCAACCCGCATGGTCGCCACCGGCGTCATTACGGAAAGACAGATGTGGACGGCGACCGGTCTGACATTTGGAGTGGCAGCTCTGGCGGGCGTCTGGCTGATCACGATCGCCGGATGGATCATCGCGATCATCGGGGTCGCCTCCATCCTGGCGGGCCTTGGCTATGTCGGGGGGCCCCGCCCGTACGGGTATCGCGGGCTCGGCGAGATTTTTGTCTTCGTGTTTTTTGGCGTCGTCGCCACCGTCGGTTCACGATTCGTGCACGATCAGACATTCCCGCTCGACGCCTGGCTACTCGCCATCCCTATGGGCTTCCTCGTGACAGCGATTCTCGTGGCGAACAACATTCGCGACATCGAGACCGACCGGGCAGTTGGGAAACGGACGCTAGCCGTCATACTCGGCCGCCCGAGAACCAAACAGCTCTATGCGGGACTGATCTACGGCACCTTCGCTGCCATCACGATCTTCGGAACGCTTCGCCTCACCCCACTGGCCACCTTGATCGCCGTTTTCTGGCTGCCCTGGGGGGTTGGCTTGGTACGAACCATCTACAGCGAAACTTCAGGCGTTGCCCTCATTGGCGCTCTCAAGGGAACTGCCCGCCTCCAACTCCTCGTCGCGTTCTCATTGGCGTTAGGGGCCTCGGCCTGAGGTGCTCAGGTCACTGATAGAGGAAATGGCTGATGCGATCGCCAAGTTCGGCAGGCGCTTCCCCGACTACGGCATGGCCCGCCCCTTTGATAATCGCCAACTGTGAGTCCTTGATGGCGGCGTGCATCGACCCGGCAATGGCCACATACTTCGAGTCATCGGCACCGGCCACGATGAGCGTCGGCACAGCCAGATCGGACAACCGGTCTCCAAGATAAGGCTGAGTTCCTTGGCCAAAATCGACTAGTGCCGATGCAAGGCCCTGGGCGGAATTCAGCAAACGCGTCTCCCGATCGACCGCTCGCCAGATCTCATGGCGCCTGCCAAGACCGGCGAACAGTGGTTTGGCAAGCCACTCATCGATGAAGGCCTCAGTGTCGTCGCCGGTCAACGTCGCAGCGAGTCGCTCGTCGCTCTGGCGGCGCTCCTCCCTCGCCACCGCATCGCCTATGCCTGGTCCAGCGGAAATCAACACCAAACGCTCGACGGGTCGCTCGAGCGCGTACCGAAGTGCCAGTCGACCTCCCATCGAGTAGCCGATAAGGACCGGGGGTTCTCCGGCCGCCAGCCACTCGATCAAGCTGGTGACCGACTCGAATGTTGTCGGGAGGTCGCTCGAACCTCCGTGGCCAGGTAAATCGGGAGCCTCAACATGCCGGGGCAGGTAATGGGACAGTTCGTCGAACATTCGACCTGCCTGAGTAAATCCGTGCAATCCGATGAGGGCGCTCACCCGCCCATTGTGGCACCCCGGAGTCAAGCGTGGCATATCGGCCAACTAGCCTGACCCGGTGCCGAACAGAAACTACAGATTCTCCCTGCCACTACTCGGCGCTCTGCGTGACCTTGGGCTGGCCCATGTAGCCATCAGCCCCGGTTCACGGAACACCCCGTTGGCTATCGCAGCTGCGGAAACGGCCGGCCTGGAGATCTCGGTTCACCTCGACGAGCGCAGCGCCGGATTCTTCGCGCTCGGCATGGCGCGCGCCACCCAACGACCGGTCGCGTTGATCTCAACCTCAGGAACTGCGGCAACCGAGTACCTTCCGGCGGCCACCGAAGCGCGACTGTCACACATCCCGCTTGTCATCCTTACTGCCGACCGACCTCAGGAACTACGCGATACCGGCGCACCCCAGACCATCGACCAGGCCAACCTGTACGGAACATCTGCCAAGTGGACGCATGACGCCGCGCCGCCCGACCCGGCCGCCGATCCCGCCCGGTACGCCGTTCGTTTAGCCACCCAGGCATGGACCATCGCCCAGGAAAGCCCGGCCGGACCGGTCCACCTCAATCTGGCGTTCCGGGATCCGCTGGCACCGCAGGCTACCGACGAAACCACACCCGAACCGCCGGCCACTCCCACCGTCCACCTCGGCACCCTCACCGCGACCGACGGCGCCCTCCTGGCGGTCGCCCGCCAGGTGAGCTCGAAGAAGGCCCTGATCGTCGCCGGACCTTCGGGCGACCCGGAGACCCCCGCCGCGCTGGCAGAACTGGCCGACGCCCTCGGAGCTCCAATCCTGGCCGACCCGCTGTCCGGGCTACGGGCCGGCCTTCACCCGGTCGAGCAGGTGGTCGGAATGGGCGATGCGCTCGCCAGAGCCGGACGTCTGGATGCTGACCTGCGTCCGGACGTCGTGCTCCGGTTCGGGCCCATCCCCACCTCCAAAGCCGTCTGGACCTGGCTCGCCACCACCGACGTCCCCCAAATCTGGATCGATGCGGGCGACTGGCGTGAGGCCACGTCCAGCGCTTCGATCATCGTCCGGGCAGAGACCACAGATACCGCTCGACGACTCGCGGACCTGGTCGAAGCGGCTGCGACGCCGTGGCGAACCGACTGGGCCGAAGCCGAGTCGGCCGCACTGGAATCGCTCGGGACCTTGCCATGGCCATCAGAGCCCGCCGTGGCCGCCGCCATGGCAGATGGAGTCGTGGACGGGTCTTCGCTGGTTGTCTCGTCCTCGATGCCGATTCGCGACGTTGATTTGTTCTTCGGCGTCCAGGATCGCCCCATCCGGATTTTCGCCAATCGGGCGGCGAACGGTATCGACGGGGTCATTTCCACAGCGCTCGGGGTCGCCGCTGATGGGCGACCAACGTACCTGCTCATCGGTGACGTGGCTTTTCTGCATGACGCCACGGCCCTATCGAGTGCTCGCCGCTTGGGACTCTCGATCACCATCGTCCTGATCGACAACGACGGCGGCGGAATCTTCCATTTCCTGCCCCAAGCCGACTACCCGGAGCATTTTGAGGATCTACTCGCAACACCCCACGGAGCCGATCTGAAACCTGTGGCGGAAGGATTGGGGGCCACTGTCGTGCAACCGGCCACGGTTGAAGACTTCATGGACCACCTCGGGACACCGAACGGCGTGAAAGTCATTTACATCAAAACCGACCGAACCGAAAACGTCGCGCTCCACAAGGAGCTGCTCGGCCGGATCTAGTCCTGATCGTGGGATTTAGGCCTCAGCGAGGAGGCTCATCATGGTCCGGAACTTGAGCCGGGTTTCTTCCAACTCGGCGGCCGGAACCGAATCTCCGACGATTCCAGCTCCGGCATACAGGAGCGCGGTCCGTCCCTGGATGAGTGCACATCTCGAGCGCGATGGCCAGCTCTCCGTCACCCTGGCGATTCGCCCACCCAACGGCACCGGCGTACCAGCCCCGATCGATGACTTCCTCTTTGGCGAGGAACCGGTTGGCCTCGTCCCGGGGACTCCCCCCGACGGCCGGCGTCGGATGAAGGAGCCCTGCCAGGTCGATGACATGAGTCGGGTGAATCAGCGTGCCGTTGACCTCCGTTGACAGATGTTGAACGTGGGCCGTCTTGCGAAGCGACGGGCTGTGATCCACATGCAAATCTGTAGTCATTGCCTGAAGCCGTTCGGTGATGTCCTCTACGACAAATCGATGCTCGCGCCGATCCTTGCCTGACGACATCAGCAACTCCCCAAATGCCCGATCTTCGTCCTCGTTGCTCCCCCGCGGAGCCGAGCCGGCTAGCGGATGAGACCGAACCTGATCTCCTCGCCGCTCGACAAGCAGCTCGGGCGAGGCACCAACGAAGACGCTCCCCCCTTCCTGCCAGCCGAACACGTAGCACTCGGGGTACGTGAGACGGAGGCGGGACACGAGATCGAATGGCCGGTACGGGACGTCAGACGTGACGAGTACTGACCGGGCCATGACGACCTTTTCGACAGCCCTGGCGTTGATGGATTCCACCGCATTCGCTACCGACCCTTCCCACTCGGTAGGGGCTGGCCGGGACTCAATTGACAGATCGGTTGTACGACCGGTTGCCGGGCGGCCCGGATCGACCAGCCGTGCCAGGACATCCGCCAGCGGTGCCCACGCCCGGCCGGGTGGAAGCACCACAACCAGTTCTGAGGACTCGGGCGTGCCAATCACACTGATGATCGGAATAACCGAGACGGCTGGCCCGAAACCGTCCCACTCAGATCCCAGACCACCCTCGGGAAGATACGAGAATCCCGTGAAGGCCCGCTCGTCAATCGGGCAAGACTCCAGCTGCCGAGTCAGATCAGCAAACCTCGAAAGACCATCGACACCGTCAGATCGCCAGGCGACCCCGAGTCCGCCCGCCTCGTCGAGGTTGGGCCGCCCAAAATAGGCGGCGAAGGGAAACAGATGAGCACCGGAACGAACCAGGGCGAGCGGATCGACCCGGACGGTAGCTCTCGCTACCCGGTAACCATCGGTATCTCCCGCCCCGAGCTGGGACCTAAGCGCGTCAATCGTGGAAGGCAAAAACATGACACGCAATGCTAGAGCCTTGGCAGGCTCACGATTCCCACTCGAATCGACCCAGCGCGCTCATGATGATTGCCGCCAGCTTTCCTGGCTGCTCCATCGGCACAAAGTGCCCGGCCCCGGCTACATAGGCGAGTTGCGCTCCGGCGATCCGGTCCCGGAGTATCTCTACATAACCCGGAGGGTAGGTATCGGTATCCTCTCCAACCACCAGCCAGATCGGGACTGTCAATTCTTCGAGGCGACCGTAAACGCCGTCCGACCCTGACCTGGAGAACACGTCGGCTTCGTGCAAGGGCTCACATGCCAAAACCCACTTGTCGGCTTCGGGCACTAGCCCACCTTCGACGTAGGCGTCCAGCGCGTCGTCGACCCACCCGGAGAACACCGCCTTGTCTGCGAAGTTGTCCACCGCGTCGGCTGCTGAATCGAACGCTCGTCGTCGGCGGGAAGCGCCGACGACGAGCGGATGATTTAGGGAGTCGAATGTCGATGGTGGAAAGACAATTGGTTCCACGAGTACCTGCCCGAGGTACCGCTCCGGGGCGACGAGAGCACTTTGCAATAGGGCTGTTGCCCCCATCGAGTGGCCGACCCCGACCACCCCCCCATCGACGAGCGACAGGACGTCGGCAACGTCGTCGCCGAACCGGACCCAATAGTGATCCTGCAACTTCGGAGAGTGTCCGTGCGATCGGAAATCAAAGGCGATGATCGGGCCTTGAAACCCATTGGTAGCGCAATTCCTCCACGACCGGGCGCCAGACGAGTTTGTGGAAACCAGTCGCATGGGCGAGCACCAGGGTCACCGGACCGGTTCCGGCCCATTCGATCATTGAGAGGGGCGTCGATAAGCCAGCTGAACTGGGAGTCATCCTCTACCCGGCGTGGTGGTTAATTCCGTGGTAGATGTCGATGAAGTCGTCTACTTCGGCAGCGGACATCGTCGGTCAGATCGTCAAAGTAGAAGACCCTCGACCAGGTGATCGCCGCCGCCCGATAACTGGTTCCATCGGGATCCTGAATTGCCCCGTCGTAGGGAGTTAGGACCAACGTTGGCTCCGGTCGACCTTCTACGTAGCCAGCCAGCGATGTGGCCAGAAATCTCGCACATTCCGGTCTGGCAGTTGTAGACAAACACCACTCCGGCGTCTTCGAGATTGTGGATGAACAGCTCCGGCGGCACGGCTTCTTCACTCACGCCCCACGGGGCCAAACCACCAAAGTGCGGGCCGGACGCAGGTGGGGCGGCGTTGTAGGCAACGTGAGGTTCGGCCAGGTCCGTGAGGTGGAAGTTTCCCTGGCTTGGATAAGGAATTCCGGGAGGAGCAGGAGCGAACATGATCCAAGCGGTCAATCCGGCCACGGCGGCCAGGATCACGCGCGACGGTGACGAAACTCTTCTTGCGAACCTCGGAACTCTGGTGGGCAGCCCGTTCTTCGGCCTTACGGATCTGCTCAAGTTCGAGTGTCCGCCCTTTTCCCTTTGACGACATCGGTGTTTGACTCCTGTGGATTGCCCGATAGGTTACCGGACGGTCGGAGATTAGTCACAGCCGGGCTGAGTCCACCCGGTTTGTCACGTTCCGGCGGAAGTCCAGGCAGAGTTTCGAAACTACCCGCACTACTCCGTCCAGCCGGCGGGTCAGTTCTTCGAGCAATCGAACGTCCGCCTCTTCTGGCAGACCGCCTTCGAGCGTCACAACGCCTTCGCTGACCGTTACCTCAATGAGGTCAGGATCGAACATGAGCACACGACCGAGAACGTCCTCCCGGATTTCATCTTCGATCACATCATCGGGTCGAGCGAACGCCCGGACGATATCGGACCGGGAAATGATCCCAACGAGGTGGCCGTCTGCGTCGACGACCGGAAGCCGCTTCACGTTCTTGTTGGCCATGGTTCGACCGGCTGCCGCGACGGTGGTATCGGCCATCACGACGGCCGGATGTGGTGTCATCGCGTCGCCAACGGATTCGCCGGTTACCGGGATGGTGTCGTCAATAAGCATTCGCAGTAGCCGGGGACGAGGCCCGGGATCTCGAATCAAAAAGTCTGCCTCGGTGATGATCCCCACCACAACTGAACCATCCTCGACGACCGGCAGGCCCGAGATATGGTTGTCCACCATCAACCGCGCCGCCTCCTTGAGGGTGTGTTCGGCCGTGACCGTAACTACGTCGATCGTCATGACATCCTGGACATGCATCATGTCTCCTTTACGACAAGCACGTCGCAATGCGCAAAGTGCAACACACGATGCGCAGTGCTACCTAGAAAGAACGAGGCGAGTTCGGAGCGACCGCGCGACCCGACCACGGCGAGGTCACAGCCATGCTCGGCTGCGAAGTCGATCAAGACATCAGGCGGGTACCCGCGAACCGAATGCTCTTCAACCTGCACACCCTGGCTCCGGATCTTCTCGACGACCGGAGCGATCACCTTCCACACCTCGTCGATCTGCGCCTGCTCGATGTCCCCGATCTGAATGGGGGCAATGCCAACAGCCTGCAGCAGGTTCGGTGACATGTGAACCGCATAGACAACATGGAGTTCCACCTCGAGCGCATGAGCTAGTTCGCCAGCCCGTTCAAGCGCGGAGACCGAGTACGACTGCTCATCGACCCCGACAACGATCATGCCTGTCCCTCCCACGACTCAGGCGGAAAGGCTGCTTCCTGTTTGGCAGCCAATCGGGCCGCATAGGCGGCTGCTTCTGACCGGCGGCTCATCTCCAGCTTGGCCAAGAGATTGGACACGTAGTTCTTGACGGTCTTCTCGGCGAGGTACATTTCTTCGGCGATCTGCCGGTTGGTGAGACCATCAGCGATATGGAACAAGATCTTCGACTCCTGGGGGGACAGTCGTGCCAGCAGAGGATCCGATGGACTGTCGCCGCGCAGCCGGGCGAAAAGCTTGTCGGTCATCTCGGCGTCCAGCAGCGACTCGCCGGTGGCGACTCGCCGTATGTTCTCGATAAGTGCCGTCCCGTCGATCCGCTTGAGGACATACCCTGAGGCGCCAGCCATAATGGCCGACATAAGCGCTTCCTCGTCGGCATATGACGTCAACATGAGAACGCGAACCTCGGGCCAGCGGGAGCGAATCTCACGACAAGCTTCGACGCCCGAACCGTCGGGTAGCCGAAGATCAAGAATCACGACGTCGGGGCTGTGGTAGCCGGTACGGCGAATCGCTTCAGCAACAGTCCCTGCCTCACCGACCACCTCAAAATCTTCCTGCGACTCCAGCAGGGCGCGAATTCCTCTGCGCACCAATTCGTGATCGTCAACGAGAAGCAGCTTTACCGACATATGAACAAATCTACCGACCCCACCACCCATATGCCTAAAGGGAGGGCCACAATCTCCTAGGGCACAAAGTCCCAAAGCATCGATTGCCAGCCTCGAGGACGGGGGCGGTAGTGTGTTGGAGATGCTCCAGCGACCCGACCATATCTCGGACCTCATAGAAGCGGCCGCCAGCGTTGTCGGTCAGTCCGACCTCCGAGCGGTCTTGTACGAAACCGTCGAAGCCGCCATGCACATGACCGGAGCTCAATATGGAGCTCTTGGGGTAATCGGGCAGCATCAATCCCTCGTCGAGTTCCTCCATGTGGGATTGACGCCGGGCCAGGCGCACCTCATTGGACCCCTGCCAACCGGCCGAGGGGTGCTTGGAACACTCATTCGATCGACCGATACGATCCGACTCGACAAGTTACAGGACCATCCCGATTCGGTCGGCTTCCCTGCCAACCATCCACCGATGGCCAATTTCCTCGGCGTCCCGGTTCGTCTCGGGTCCCATGTCTACGGCAACCTGTACCTCACCGAAAAACCCGGCGGATTCACCGCGGCAGACCAGGATCTTGTCGAGTCGCTCTCGGTCGTTGCCGGAGCCGCCGTGAGCACCGCCCGGCTCCAGGCTCGCCTGCAACGAACGGCGGTGGTCGAAGATCGCGAACGAATCGCTCGCGACCTCCACGATGCGATCATCCAGGATCTCTTCGCGGTGGGCTTGTCTCTGCAGGGTATGAGCCTACGAGTCGAAGATTTGGAACTCCGTACGATGCTCACCGAGTCCGTGGAACGACTCGACAACGCCATTTCTGAGCTGCGGCGCTTCATCTTCGGTCTGCGGCCGCCGGTTTGGTCGGGCCGCAATCTCCGGACGGAGCTGGCCGATCTGATCGGCCAGCTCTCGGGCTCGTACGAGACGACCGTCGATCTTCAGGTGCCGGCCGACCTCCGGACCATTGATCCGGGAACGGTCGAGACCGCCGTACAGTTGGTGCGTGAAGCCTTGTCCAACGCCTTACGGCACTCGGGATGTCAAACCGTGACTGTTTCGATCGATACGGTCGACGCAGATCTGATGATGCTCATTGCGGACGACGGCGTCGGCTTCGATCCTGCCGCTGTCAACCGGGGAATGGGCCTCGACAACATGACGCAGCGTTCAGCCGACGTCGGGGGCTCGGTCGACATCCGCAGTCAGGTCGGGACCGGAACTACGATTTCGATCCGCTTACCTGGCTGACGACGTCCAAACGCGGCGGTGAATGATCCAGACCGGCGGCGACTCGATCGACAAATGACTTAACGCATGCCTCGGTGAGTCGATGGAAAAGCGACGGGTCCGCCCCGGGAGGCAACCGGTACGATCCCCGCAAGCTGATCTGACATCGATTCGGACCGATCGGAGCTACAACAAGATCTCCTTCCAGCGCGGCAAACAGACCGGCCGGTCCGCCAGCGGTCCACTCGATAGCCATCACCGTGTGGCTCGACTTGTGGATCGGTTCCGTCACGTTTAGCCGGACCGACGTCGCCACTAGATCCTTGCCGACCAGTCGGCTCCGCAACGATTCGGCGTTCCGGTAGGCCTCGGTTGCCCAGGCATCGAGGTCTAGGGTGCCGAGACGGTCCCCGATGGCTTCGCACGGCCGAGTGACATTGGCGAAGTAGTAGACAAACATCGCTAGATCCTCCAACCGACGTATGCGACGGTGTCGATGCGAAACGTTTTCATGTTGACAAGGTACGACCTTGAGTCTCATGTTTCCTAGGGCACTACGGCACACAGCCATGGGCTGACGGTCCGCAAAAGACGCTCCCGATATCCGGATCATCAACTATTGGCTCACTGGACGGGGCCAAACGGCCCTGCCGGGCCCCTCGATCCAAATGACAAACTGGCCCAATGATTGATTGGAAAGAACGTGCTGCTTGCCGGGGTATGGAACCGTCCGTGTTTTTCCCACCGACCGGGGACCGTAAGGCGCTCGCCAGAGCGCGCGCCATTTGTGAGGGGTGCCAGTCTCAAGCCGATTGTTTAGCGACCGGACTCGACCAGACCGACGGCATCTTCGCCGGGACCACGCCCCGACAACGAAAGTCCCTGGTGTCAGTCGGCTACTGACGGCAGATCGGCAAGCTCAGGCGACCAGCCTTGCCGGGTCTGGCTTGATGCGCACTCGACCGTCAACCACCACCACACCCTGACCGGGCTCTCGCACGATCACCGGATTCAGATCCATTTCGGCTAACTCAGGCACGGCCTCAATGAGCGCTGAAACCCGCAAGAGCGCCTCCTCGACAGCCGGGACGTCTCCGGCCGGACGGCCCCGATAGCCATCGAGCAGCTTGGCCGATTTGATCCCTGTCACCATCTGCGTAGCTTCGCGATCGGTGATCGGAGCCACCCGAAACACCACGTCTTTCAGGAGTTCTACGAAGATTCCGCCCATCCCGAAGACGAGCAGCGGGCCAAACGATGGGTCCTCCGACATGCCGATGAGTACCTCAATGCCTCCTGGAACCATTTCCTGGATAAGCACCCCCTCGGCGTCGTCAACCAGCGAGACGATCCGGTCGAACTCTTCACCAACCCGGTCGGGCCCTGTCACGTTGAGAACAACGCCGCCGATATCTGACTTGTGCAGGGCACTCGGGGCGACCAGTTTCACTGCCACCGGGGAGGCTATGTCGGCAGCTGCTGCCATCGCCGCTTCCCGGGAATCGACCAGGGCGGACCGAGGCGTTTGGATACCGAACGCTCCCAATAGGCCGCGAACTTCATCGTCGGTGAGCCAACCACCATCGGGACCCAATCGTGCAAGCGCATCGCTAACGAGTTGTTTGGCGGCATCAGGATCGGTATCTGCGAACACGGGAACGTCGCCGTAGGGCGTCCGACGCCATTCGGCGTATGACGCAGCCCTGGCCAGCGCTTTGGCCGCCGCTTCTGGGAACTCATAGGCGGGAATGGTCATAACTTCATTGCGCATCGAAGCCCGGCCCGAACCGGACTCCATAAGGACGGCCAGCTGCGTTTTGCCCGAGGTTATAGCGGCCTCCAGGACAGGAACGCCAACGTCCGGGCCGTCCTCGATCGTCTGAATGTGGATAGTGATGATCGCGTCAACCTCGTCGGAGGCGCCAAGGACCTCGGCCACGTGGCCATACTGCGACGGCCCGGCTGAAGCTATGAGATCGACCGGGTTGGTAACAGACGCCTCAGCAGGCAGTCCCACCCGCAGCTCGGCCTGAAGGTCATCACTGAACACCGGCAACTCGAGCCCGGCCGCTTCGAGCGCGTCGGCGGCCAGGATGCCCGGACCTCCGGCGTTGGTCACGACCCCTACCCGCCGGCCGTTGGGCAGCGGCTGGTTGGCGAGAAGCGAAGCAACGGCAAAAAGCTCTTCGATGGTATCAACCCGGATCATCCCCGTCTGAGCGCTCAGGGCGTCGACAGCTACGTCGGCGCTCGCCAAAGCGCCCGTATGGGAGCTAGCCGCCCGGGATCCAGCTTTCGACCGGCCGGATTTCACGGCCACGATGGGCTTTTTCCTTCCGATTCGACGAGCAATCCGTCCGAATTTACGCGGGTTGCCGAACGATTCCAGGTACATCACGATTACGTCAGTGGCAGGATCTTCTTCCCAGCTGAGGATCAGGTCGTTGCCGGACACATCCGGTTTGTTTCCGATCGACACGAACTGCGAGATGCCAATATCGTGACGGGTGGCGTAATCAAGGATGGCAATTCCCAAGGCACCTGACTGGGACAACATCGCGACGTTGCCGCGGGGCGGGTACACCGGGGCGAAAGTGGCGTTGAGATTCACGGCCGGATCCGTGTTTACCAGGCCCATACAGTTCGGTCCGATCATCCTCATGCCTGCCGAACGAACCAACTGGACGAGCTCCTGCTCAAGGGCCGCTCCCGCCTCGCCAACTTCCGAGAAACCAGCCGAAATCACCACGAGACCACGCACGCCCTTCGCCGCACACTCGCGAACGACGTCGAGTACTGCAAAGGAAGGAACCGCAATGATGGCGAGGTCGACACTGCCGGGAATCTCAGTGACCGACGGATAAGCACGGACCGATCCGACCACTTCGGTTTGGGGGTTCACCGGGTAAACGACTCCGGAGAATCCACCTTGCAACAAATTGGCGAACAGTCTCCCACCGATCGACCCAACAGTTCGCGAAGCACCCACCACCGCGATCGAGCGCGGATAGAACATGGGCAGAATCGACGCCGCGATGGCGCGCTGTTCGCGACGAGCATCGGCCGCTTTGGCATCTTCGGATGTGCCAACCGGGAACTCGACGTTGTAGACACCTTCTTCCAGGCTCCTCGTGAGCGTGTAACCCGAGTTACGGAACACCCGCATCATGGACAAATTGTCAGGGAGAACATACGCCTGGAACGATTTCACGCCGTGAGACCGCGCATAGGTGGTGAGGATCTGCAGTAGCTGGGTCCCGATGCCTCTCGACTGTTGATCATCGGCTACGACAAAAGCCACCTCGGCATTGGTCGGGTCGTCGGCATCGCGGTCGTAGCGCCCAACGCCGACCATTTCGTCTTCGTGAAAGACCACAACCGCCATGCGCGACTCGTAGTCCACGGTCGTAAAGAACTCGACCTCGGCATCGGTCAAGCGCTCCTTGGCGCGAAAAAACCTGTAGTAACGCGATTGCGTTCCGAGTCGCTCGAACAATTTGACGAGCGATCCGGCATCGGTTGCCTTGATAGGTCGGAATCGGCCGACCACCCCGTCGCGTAACACCACATCTAGTTCATATTCGATTGGATATTCCATCAGTCTTCCTTTGTACAAAATCTAAGAAACCGGTCGAGCGGCCAAGTATTGACGCACTGGTCTGGATCGAGCCAGCCCCGCTGGGCTTGCTGCACACCCCACCGCATGTAGTCGAGTTCACGTACCCGATGGGCGTCCGTGTCCACGATGAACCGCACGTTCCGACCACGAGCTTTCCTGATGACGTCACTCGTGGCGTCGAGTCTTTCCAGATGTGAGTTGATCTCAAGGGCAACCCCGGTCGTTTCGGCTCCCTCAAGCACCGCGTCAACGTCGAATTCGATCCCTGGCCGGCGCCCGATCATTCTTCCAGACAAGTGCCCGATCGTCCGCACCGCCGGGTTGCCCATGGCCGTCAGCAGCCTGATCGTCTGACGTTCAGCCGACAAATCAAAATGAGAGTGCACCGAGGCGACCGTGTAGTCGAAACCCGACAGAAAGTCGGCGTCGTAGTCGACATGGCCATCGGGGTCGATGTTGAGCTCGGTTCCGTGGAGCAGGTGGATCGAGGGGAACTGGTCGGCGAGTTCACGCAGTTGTCCTCGCTGATCGAGCATCTGCTCCCGGCTGGCCCCATTAATCGTGAGATCCTCGGCGTGGTCCGTTATGGCCATATATCCATAACCACGATCGACGCAGCCTTGGATCATTTGAATCAGCGAGTCTTCTCCATCGCCCGACAGGTCCGAATGTACATGTAGATCTCCTCGAATCATGTCGAGACTGACGAGCGACAGAGCCGCCTCTGCGGCCGCTTCGATCTCGCCGGTATCTTCGCGGAGTCGGGGCGACACATACGAGAGGTCGAGTGCCTCGTATATCTGGGATTCTGCTTCTGCGGCGATTACGGCACCCGTCTCTGCGTCCGCCAGCGCATACTCATTGAGTGTCCACCCTTTGCTGATAGCCCGTTGGCGCAGGGCAATATTGTGAGCTTTTGAGCCGGTGAAGTACATAATTGCGGCTCCGAAAGACTCGGGCGCGACTACCCGGACATCGATCTGCAGGCCGGCATGGGTAAGAAAGGCGACCTTGGTATCTCCGTCGGCGATAATTTCCCCGACGACCGGCAGGTCGCGAACCCGATTGGCGACCGGCTGGGGAGTCGCTGTCGCAACCAGAATGTCAACGTCGGCAACCGTGTCACGAAGCCGCCGAAGGCTCCCACAGATTTTGACGCCCACAACCCCTTCTACCCCGGCTAGCTCGGCGGCTACTCGCTCGGCCACCGGGACTGCTTCGGCGATCGGAGTGCGCCGATCCTTGCCGGACATGCCGAGGCGCCCGATCGCTTTGGCGAGTTTCTCTTCGGTCTTGGCTCCGAGGCCGGCGACATCACGCAGTCGCTCTCGGGCGATCGCCTCGGTAAGTTTGTCTACGGAGTCAACGCCCAGTTCATCCCGCAGCTTCGCCGCAGTTTTGGCTCCGAGTCCAGGAATCTTGACCATCTGCCGATACTCGGGCGGGAAGGCCAGTCGAAGCCGGTCAAGTTTTTCGATTCCGCCCCGGTCAACAAACTCGGCGATCTTGTCTGCCGTGGACTTTCCGACCCCTTTGAGGCCGACGAGCTCAGCTTTTGTCAAGGTCGTCACGTCCGGCTGAAGCTCACGTAACGAGCGCGAAGCGGACTCATAAGCTCTGGCGCGGAACGACTGGGGATTTTGATCTTCGAGTTTGGTGAGCTCAGCGAGTTCGTCGAACAAGTCAGCAAGGGTGGCGTTGATCACAGAAGTAGCCTAGGTCAATCGGCGACCCGCTCAGTCCAGCTGAAGCGGCCGATTTGCACCGTACATCGACAGATAGCTTTTCAATCTCAGCTTCCGAAGCGCCGACTGCGAAGTCATGTAGCGAACCTTGCCGAAGATCTCCCGTTCGGGCCCCCAAGCGCGGTCAAACCGACCGAGCACCCAATGGATTCCGGAGACGGAATTCGGATCCCGACCGTCGAGGGCGTACCGATTGTTGAGTTCGAACATGATCTCGTGAGCGACCGTTGGGTGTTGGGTCCACTCCAAAATCTTCTTTCCCCAGAGCATGCGCAGATAATTGTGGATCGTCCCGGTCTCGACCAGTTGCCGCTGGGCGGCGTTCCACACCTCGTCGTGGGTCTCAGCGTCCGCGAATTCGTCGAGGGAATAGAGATACTCACGCGGATCGTTGGCGTGTTCTTCGAGCGTCTTCCTGGCCCATTCTGGCAAAGCGTCGTACTGGTCGTAGGCGCTGTCCTGGTAAGCAGCCCGATACCCGATATCGCGCCACGTGATGACCTGATCGAGGAAACCTTCGGCTTGCTCGGACAACCCCCACCAGCCACTCCGTCCACCTTTCGCGGTTGGGCTCAGTTCGGTCGGGGCCCAATCTTCCGCCTGAGTCACCGCCAGAAAAACGTCATGGACCGATATCTGACCGAAGTGCAGGAATGGCGACAGGCCTGACTCGGCTTGCGCGTCTGGTTGATTTCGCTCGTCGTATCGGAGCAAACCCGAGATCACAAACTCGGCGAGTCGGGCTTGAGCCGCTTGTTCGCCTCCTACCAGCGGTGTAGCACCAACGCCATGGTCGATCGGCAGATCGGCGACAATATCTCGACGCACCGGAGCACTCGGGTAGTCCGCCATTATCGAAACGATGCCTGCCGGCATCGCACCATCCAGGCCGGCCAAGGGGTCAGAATCCGGTAGGTCATCGAGGTGGTCAGGAAGCACCTGTTGATTGAACCGACGAAGGTCGACCGCTCGTCGGAAGTCGCGATCCGTGACTGCCATCGGGACGAGACCATTGTGGTCGACCACTTCGAATCGGCATTGCGATTGGGCCGCGGCGGCCTGACGGGCGGCAGGAAGGAAGAAGATGGGAGCGTCGTCGCCGACCATCACGGCCGCGTCCGTCGTCAGTCGCTTGAGCAGGCCTTTTGATGCCCCCGGTTCTGGCTCGAGGTAGGCGACACACGCGACCCGACCGTCGCAGCCAGCGACCACATCAGAGATACCGTCAATCGCGAAGGCGTGGATCCGGTCGCTCGCCCACGGATAATCACAGCGCAGGGCTGCAAACACGACCAGAGGCAAACCAAGATGGCGAGACCAATCCGCAGCTCGTTGCAGAGCAAAGTTCGACCGCAGGCGCCGGTAGCCAGTCATCCAGTAGAGGACGTAATCACCGGTGGGTGGCTGATCGACCAGCGTCGAGATCCGTTGCTCAGGTACTGCGGACTTCACGAACGATTGGGGCGCAGGAACTTCAAGATCGCGACCGCGGTCTGGTCCTGCTGCTCCTGGCGGGTAATGGAAGCAGCTCCGTCGCCTGCCTGGGGTCCGTAGCTTCCGAACTGGGCGTGATTGCCGCCGTCAATCAATTCAAACTCCGTATTCGGCGACAAAAGGGCTCGGGCCTTCTCTTCCACCTCGGCTGGTGTTGCGAGGCCATCCTCGGATCCATAAACCACCAGGCTAGGAAGGCTGCGGAACGCTAGGTTCGACGAATCGCCCGGATAGGCCGCTAACAAAACCAGTCCCGAGATTCGTTGGTTGCGTTCGGCAAACTCAGCAGCCATCGCCCCGCCGAGGGAGTGACCCGCCATTACCCAGTTGGTGACCTCTGGATGCTCGAGCAGGACATCTCCAGCCACTGACATCCCGAAGAAGGCGAAGTTGAACGGGTGCTTGACCACAACCACAAATACTCCCCCTTCAGCAATCTGGCGGGCCAACGGTGCGTACGCTTCGGGGTCGACCCGGGCGCCGGTGTAGAAAACCAAGCCAACATTGGCTGGTCGATTTGCGGGGGCGAAGGTCAGTCGAGGCTCGGTCGTGACGACAACCGAGTCGTCTGAGATGAGTGATCCAACCACATCGGGAGTTGAGGGAAATGGCGAGGCGTAGTTGTCATAGGCGTAGAACGCGCCAAGCGCCAGCGTCGCAAAGAGGAGTCCCCGGATAATCCACTTGGTGTTCATGCCGGGTCATTCTCCCAGGTTTATGCGCCTGACGCCGGATTTCACCAACCGGTCCAGCGCGGCCGATCCGGCAGTCGGGCCGATTCCTCGTATGGCAAGACGTGGAGTAGTTCGCCACCAGCCACCAGTCGCTGGATGTTCTGCCAGGCTTCGGGAGAGAACATGTCAACGTGTTCTGACAGAAACACCTCCTTGAGCGCTGGAGAGAGTCCGAGGAACCGCTCATGTTCTTCCGGGAACACGTCCGTGTCCCCGACGCTGTACCAGGCGTCGGCAGCCATCTCGTCCTCGTCATCCCGGGCGACGGGGATCTTCCGAAAGCGCATGTCGGTCAAGGGGCGTAACTCGTCATAGTCGTAGAACACGACGCGCCCGTGGCGGGTCACCCCAAAGTTCTTCAACAGCAGGTCACCTGGGAAGATGTTGGTGGATGCCAGATCCTTGATGGACCGCCCGAAGTCTAAGACGGCTGCTCCGGCCGCCCGTTCCCCGGCCTCACGAACATAGATATCGAGCGGAATCACTCGCCGCTCGACGTACACCTGTTTGATGACGACGACATCGTCTAATACTTCGACCGTATCGGCCGCTTCGGCTGCGAACTCCTCGAGTAATCCATCCGAGAATCTTGACCGTTGGATCTCAAGGTGCTGGAAGTCATGGGCGTCCACCAGGCGACCCGCCCGGTCGTGTTGGAAAACCATCCGGTATTTCTCCATGATGGCTCGACGGGTGGTGCGCTTCTGCGGGGGGAACTTGTCGCGGATGATCTTAAAAGCGTCGTCGAATCCGGGCATGGTGAAGACGATCATCACCAAACCCCTCGTGCCTCGAGCGATCTCGAATTGTTCATCGGTGGAAGCCAGATGCCGACGGAGGTCTCGATACAACTCGGTCTTGCCGTGTTTGTTGTAACCGATCGCAATGTAGATCTCTGCGACACGCTTCCGGGGCATCAGACGCTTCAAGAATCGGACCAAGTCGTAAGGCCTGGCCACGTCGACGAGAAAATAGGACCGGGTGAACGAGAACAGGATCGAGAGTTCATGTTCCTGGGTGAGGACGGCATCTATGGCAACACCTGCGTCATCGTGCGTGAAAGCCATGACCAGGGGAATCGTGTGGGAGCCCGAATGTAGCCGGGCCACCAGATAGGCAGCCTGTCCCCGATAAAAAATAGACCGGACCAGTTCCGCTCCATCGAGGCTCATCAGGGCTCCGACCTGTTCGAGTCGTCCTTCGATGCGGTCCGTGACGGCCGCGACATCTCCCGGACGGTCGGCGAATTCGAAGGGACAATGGTCCAACATCGCTTCGACCATCGACGCCACCGACTTGGCCCGTCCCAGCGCGAGGAAGACTGGCTCCGATGATCGGCTGGGTGGGGTGTCGAAGTCGGTGTCAACGAACTCAATCGCCTGATCTACCCCCACGGTGGTGAAGACACGACGGGTGATCGAGTTGAAGAAGGTTTCGGCAATATCCCAATCATCCCGATCCGAGATCAGTGCAGAAAACACCGCTTTGATGGGAGCCCAGATCGACTGATCTTCCGTTCGTTCGCCGAGCAGTGCCTCGATGTCCGCGAGGACCTCATCAACCACATCCCGATAGAGGCCGAGTCGCTCAGACGCATCAGCTTGCATCCCGTGCCAGTCGCGCTGAAGAAATCGAACTTCAGCCCTCGAGGTGATCACGCGAAAACGGGCGACGTAGTTCTCGTATCCCGCCAGGATCGTGTTCGCACCCACAAACGAGCGGCGACTATCGGTTAGCGGTGCATCCATCGGGCGAGCCTAATAACGGCTTCGCTCGTGGGCTATTCGGCAGGCAATGGCGCGTACATGGCCGTTCCAGGCCGGAGACCCACGATCACACCCAATTGTTGCCGCTTTGCCGGCGGAGCTACCCGAAAATGGTGCGGTACCCTGAACGATCCGGCAGCAAAGGTTAGGCCAATGCCGAGACAGGCAGCGTTTGTTCGCAATGTAATGATTGGTCGAGAGGGCCTCCATCGCCAGGTGCTACTCGATATTGTCGAGCGGGCAGGTGGCCGAGCGCCTCGTTCGTACATCTCGACCGGCAACATCACATTCGATGCCAAGGACGCCAACTTGGGCGACATCACCCATCGGATCGAAATCGACGTTGCCGGTATCGTGGGGCACTTCGAAGACGTCTATGTACGATCGGTCGGGCACATCGCTTCGCTCGTTGCAAGCGATCCGTTCGCGGCTTCCCCATATGCCGACCCGCTGCACCGGTTGGTTAACTTCGCGAAAGAGCCAGTGGTATGGCCATCAGACGTCCCGCGGTCTTCCTCGCGAGGCGACTGGACAATCTTGGCCATCGAGGACCGCGACGTGTTGGCGGTGACCCGCCTCGTCAACGGGCGGGGGCAGGATCCGGGGGGACAAATACAGAAAATCACCGGCCAGCGTATGACCAGCCGCAGCTGGAGCACCATCGAACGCATAGTGCGGGACCCAGCATGACCAAATTTACGGTACCCCGGGGGGGACTTGAACCCCCACGCCTTGCGGCCGTGGATTTTAAGTCCACTGCGTCTGCCGATTCCGCCACCGGGGCCTGATGTCAATGGGACACTAATCCAACGGCCACTCCGTGCAATAGGTCCCGTTCCGATACGACCATTCCGGTTGCACCGACGGTCCGCAATGCCGCCTCGAGAACCACCAGGCCACCGACGATCACCGGGGCTCGCTTGGTCCCGATCGTACCGATGTCGGCGATCTCTTCCGTCGGAAGCGTGGCGAGCCTCCCGAGCAGCTCCTCAACATCTTCCAGCCTGATGGTGGAGAGGTGCACGATGGACCGATCGTGCGAGGTCAGTCCGAGAAGGGTCCCCGCCACGGTGGTGCAGGTACCGGCAACTCCAACCACGGCTTCCGAACCCTGGACGCCGACCCCGCCGAAGAGCTCTTCGGTGACCGACCGGGCGCTGGCGAGCTTCTCCGCCGACACTGGGCCGCTACCGAGATACAAGTCGGTAAGACGCACTGACCCCATATCAATGCTCACCGACGCCTCAACCCCTGACCGGCCGGTCACGAATTCTGTGGATCCTCCACCAATGTCGATAACGGTGATTCGACGGTCTGGCACCGCCTGGGATGCTCCCGCAAACGAAAAGCGCGCTTCGGACTCACCGCTTATGAGCGTCGGGCGGACGCCACATGCACGCTCGACTTCATCGAAGAAGACGTCCCGGTTCCCGGCATCTCGAGAAGCCGACGTCGCCACAATTATCGATGAATCTGCATCCGCAAACGCATCCGCAAACGATCCGAGCGCGATAACCGCCCGCTCTATGGCGTCCGCCTGTAGATGTCCAGTGCCATGCAATCCCCGCCCGAGACCAACCACATGCGTCCGCACCTCGACTTCGGCGACTTCTGGCCCCTCAACATCGGCCACCAGCAACCGCGCCGTGTTGGTTCCAATGTCGCCGACCGCTACCCGGGTCATTTCGGTTCACGCCAATCCGGATTCCGGGCTACTACGCCGTCCACCTCGGTCACGCAAGGTATCTCACAGTGCAGCGGTTCAACCCAGGGAGCGACGAGCGCCCCAACGGGATTGTCGTTCCCTGCCGCGTAGTCCGCGTAGTGGGCATGAAGGCACTTCACACCAACGGTCAGGCCGGCCACGCCACCGGAAGGCCGGTGGGCGGCATCGGGCGGTATCAATGCGTCGCGCTCGGCTTGGTACCGACGATGGGTGGCTGCCATTTGTGCGGCCAGGTCAGGATCTTCGTCAAGGGCGCTCTCCATGGCCTTCACTCCCCCGGCTCCTTCGAGTCGCCCGATCCGTTTGTTCGCAAGAGGACAGGTGAGCCAAAACCTCGTGGGGAAGGGCGTGCCGTCATCAAGAACGGGAGGAACGCGGATGACCGTCGGAAGACCGAGCGAACAGCGGGCCTTCGCTTCACTGGCAGCGCGCAATGGCCGTTCGATCTGGGCGGCCGCTATTTCGCTGTCAACCTGACGCCCGCTGGTGTCGTCTCGTTGGCCGGTCCCGTCGCTATCGAGAGACAAGATCCTCGCCGGTCAGAAAATCCGTCATCATCTTCCACCATGGTCGGCGCTCGGGGATGACGATCGTCGGTTCGACTGCAGGCACATAGTCCGAAGGGGTCGTAATGACGTAGGCAATCTCACCTTCCCGCACGTAGCCGAGGTCCTTGCGGGCGATCCGCTCCAACTCGGTGTCGGTCGAAAGCGCATCGATCTTGTTCTGTAACTGGCCGTTCTCGGCTTCGAGATCGGCCAACGACTCCTGGGCCACCTCGACCTTCGTCTCTTGCGCCAGCATCACCCGGAACGGGAACACATTCGTGACGATGACCGCCAGCAACAGCATGAGACCGATCGGAACCACCGTTTGGAGACGATTACGGGTCACGATCTACCGGCGAAGGTCGACCAGCCCCCGTAGCGCGCTTCGCTCCCCAAGGTCTCTTCGATCCGCAACAGTTGGTTGTATTTAGCGGTCCGCTCGCCCCGGCTGGGCGCCCCGGTTTTGATCTGACCGGCGTTGGTAGCCACCGCTAGGTGCGAGATGAAACTGTCTTCGGTTTCTCCCGAACGATGCGAAACCATCCGGGCGAATCCGGCTCCGAGTGCGGTGTCCATCGTGTGCAGCGTTTCTGATAGCGATCCGATCTGGTTCACCTTGATCAGAATGGCGTTAGCGGCCTTCTCATCAATCCCTCGCTGCAGGATCTCCTCGTTGGTCACGAACAAGTCGTCACCGACGAGCTGGGTCTGAGAACCAAGCCGGGCGGTCAACGTCTTCCATCCATCCCAGTCGGCCTCATCAAGGCCGTCTTCGATAGAAACCAGCGGGAAATCGCCCAGGAGCCCGACGTAGTAATCGACCATATCGTTGGCGCTGAGCTGCTGACCTTCGAAGCGGTACGTGCCATCCTCGTAGATCTCGGAAGCGGCCACATCCAGGGCTAATGCGATATCTTCACCAAGCTTGTACCCGGCCTGCTCGATGGCTTCGGCGAGTAGCTCCAGGGCAGCCCGGTTGGATGGCAGGTCAGGCGCGAACCCGCCCTCATCCCCAACGTTGGTTGATAACGACTGGGACGTGAGAACCTTTTTGAGCGAGTGATAGACCTCGACCCCGGCCCGTAAGGCTTCGCGAAAGCTCGGCGCACCAGCCGGAACGAGCATGAATTCCTGAATGTCGACCGAGTTGGCCGCGTGTGCGCCGCCATTGAGAACGTTGAGCATCGGCACCGGAAGCACCCGTGCCGCTGGCCCACCCAGATACTTGAACAGGGGGATGTCCAGCTGCCCGGCCGCCGCCCTGGCCGTGGCCAACGAAACTGCCAGAATGGCGTTGGCGCCCAGGTTGGCCTTATTCGGGGTGCCGTCGAGATCGAGCATGATCTGATCGACCAGCTCTTGACGGGTGGCGTCGACGCCCGCAAGCGCCGGTGCAATGGTCTCTTTGATATTGGCAATGGCCCGTGTAACGCCCTTGCCGCCGTAGCGGTCCCCGCC
The DNA here is from genome assembly GCA_963835515.1 of uncultured Acidimicrobiia bacterium. Taxonomy (GTDB): domain Bacteria; phylum Actinomycetota; class Acidimicrobiia; order Spongiisociales; family JAENVV01; genus JAENVV01. Next base: position 44,806 of record CAWIFX010000012.1, read on the forward strand.
GTCTCGAAGCTCGATGGCTTCGAGTGCCCCGGTCGATGCTCCAGATGGTACGCCAGCCCGGCCAAACCCGCCTCCAGCAAGGCGAACTTCAGCTTCTACGGTTGGATTTCCTCTGGAATCGAGGACCTCACGGGCCCAGATTTCGCTGATGTGCGTCGTCACGGACCCTCCTTGTGAAATAAAATGTACCACGACCGGTTATCCCTCGTTGTCTTTTGCGGCTTCCCACCAACGTTCAAGCTCACTATTGGTGGCCGCGGCGAGGTCACCTCGCGACTCCATCCATTCGAGGCGTCGCTCGAACCGCTGAACCGCGGTCCGTAAGGCCACCTCCGGACCGACCTTCAGGTGCCTCGCGAGATTGACCACAGTGAATAACACGTCCCCAAGTTCGTGTAGCTGCTCTTCTGCCGTCTCAGCGTTGGCCAGTTCGGCAATCTCTTCCCGAAGTTTGGCGAACACCGGATCGGTCGTGTCCCAGTCAAAACCAACCCGACTGGCCCGCTCCTGGACCTTGGTCGCCTTCGTGAGCGGTTCGAGGTTCTGAGCTACACCGTCAAAAAGTCCCCGGCTCCCCTTCTCAGCGGCCTTGGCCCGCTCCCATATGTCAAGCACCTCTTCGGCATTGTCGACGGACTCATCGCCGAAAACGTGCGGATGTCGCCCGGTCAGCTTGTCTATGAGCGTTTGGGCAACTCGGTCGGCGCGTAGAGCCCCGGTTGGCTCACCGATCGCAACATGAAACAGGACCTGCAGCAAGACATCGCCCAGTTCCTCCTCGACGTCGGCGTAGGCACCGAAATCCGGTTCGTCAGCATCGGCCGGAAGAGCGGCGAGGGCTTCGGCCAGTTCTGCCGCTTCTTCCGTCAGGTTGGCAATGAGCGAGTGATGGGTCTGCTCGGCGTCCCATGGGCATTCACGACGCAGGGTTCGCATAATCTCGATAACCCCCAGCCATCCCGTCGGTCGTTGCGGCTCAATCAGCAGACTCGTTCGCAGCGACGCAATCGACGCGTCGAAATCATGAATCGGCCGGGTTTCACTCCTTGCCTTATCCCCGCCCGCATCGGTGACCACAGTGATGGGGGCCCCCTCCCCGAGTAGGTCTGCGAGGCGGCTGAGCACGTCGGCGGCGACTACCGGCACATCTACCTGGGCGATGATGGTTGGAACATGCAACGGAAGTGGATCCGGGAGGTCTCGACCGTCGAGAACCTGCAATCCGCGCTCGAGCGGGTCAATACCAGTTTCGGCGCAGATGGCGTCGATGAACGATTCCGCTCCGATCATCTCTACCGCTACCCCGCGTTCTGCGGCGAACCGACGGATTCTTGGGACGGTGAACTCCCCCACCGACGGACTGCCCGGGACCGCGAAAATCACCGGACCTTCGTCGTGATAGCCCATGACCCGGGCGGCAAGCTGATCATATACCGCCTCGAAGTCGCTCTCAGATTCGTAAAGATCATCGCCGGAGACGACGTCCCGGGCCGCAGCGAGTTGGGCTAATCCCGGGTGCCTGATCGTTCGGACCACCAGGCGGAAGGCCGGGTCCAGGAGAAGGTCACGCGTCGAGCCGGGGAGCCGATCGAGCTCACCCGGCCCAACGCCAACGATTACGAGTCGATGGTTCAGGGAGCCACGATGGTCGGAGGCTGCGTGGTGTCTTCTGGAAGGGTCCACGTGCCGTATGACTCGGCCACCTGAACGTCGGCGGTCCGGATTTCGTTTACGTACCACTCGGTAAGAAGCGTTGAAGCGGCGGCCGACTTGAGGTTGGTGGCGATCGTGTCACGGTATTCCGAGAGTTCCGGGAGCGTCCTTTCCGAAACCAGGATCACGTGGAAGCCGAACTCCGACTCAACCGGCCCGAACGGCTCATTGAGTGGCGCCTCCATGACAGCCGCTGCGAACGGAGCAACGTACCCGCTCGGACTTGAGCAGCCGAGATCACCGCCTTCAGCGCCCGAGACGGTGTCTGTCGACAGTTCGGTCGCCATTCCTGCGAAGTCTTCGCCTGCCACTGCCCGATCGTAGATATCCAGGGCCGCTTCTTCCGTTTCGACCAGAATATGCCGGGCGCAGACCTCGGTGAGTTCGGCCGAACCGGCGTCGAAAGTGGCCTGGATTTCTTCTTCGGTGGGCTCAGCAGCTTGCGTCGCGAAACGCTCCGTGAGCTGGGTCTGGATCCGATCCTGGCGGACAATCATGGGGAGGACTGCCTCGCTGAACCCATTCTCGCTTAGGGCCACGTCCAGGGTGACACCCTGACCGGCCAGTGAGGCCTCGATTTCGGTGATGCCGCCTTGAATATCCTCATCGGAAACGGAGATCTCGAACTGGTCCTGAGCTGCCTTCGCGACAATCTGATCGACGATGACCTGGTAGAGCATGTCGTTGAAGGCAGCCTGGTCTGGTGCCGCAGGATCGGTGAGCAGGTCGGCTACCTGGGCAGTCGAAATGGTCGTGCCGTTTACGACGGCGGCCGACCCCGAACTACAGGCGCTCACCACAAGCGCGAGCACGGTAGCGAGAAGAATGGAACGTTTCACGAAATCACCTTAAAGTTGAATTACTCGAACGAAGTCGATGTTGCCCATACATGGTAGGCACTAGCGCGGATCCAAACGAAAACGGTCAAGCCCACATCGACTGGATAAAGGCGATCAGATGTTCGACGACCTTGGCGTCCGGTGGGGCAGGTAGGAACACGGATCCCTCGCCGGCGCGCAGTACCGATTTCGGGGCCAGGCGTCGGAGACGGATCTCTTGGGAATCGGACAGGTCGACCGGTCCGATTCTGATCTCACTTCGCAGTTTTACGATCTCGGTAAGCCCGACGCGAATGGCTTCGGTCCTGAGACGGGCCAAACCAATCAGCGAGTCGCCGCTCGCTGGCAGCTCACCGTACCGATCGGTCCACTCGGCGGCGACATCTGACACCTCGTCGGATGTCAGCGTGGCCGCGAGCCGTCGATAGGCCTCGATGCGTGCTGCCTGGTCGGCGATGTACTCATCCGGCAGATGTGCATCGACTGGCAAATCAATGCGAACCTCGGGAGGATCGTCGGTCGACTCGGATTTGAACCCTTCCAACTCGCCGACTGCTTCTGCCACGAGGTTGACGTACGTATCGAACCCGACCGCTGAGATGTGACCAGACTGGACTTCGCCGAGCATCGAACCCGCTCCCCGGATCTCCAGATCGCGCAACGCCACGTCAAAGCCAGATCCCAGGTCGGAGTGCTCACCGATGGCTTCCAGGCGCCGATGTGCGTCCTCAGACATGATCTGATCTGTCGGGTGGAAGAGATAGGCATACGCGCGCTGATCCGATCGTCCTACCCTCCCGCGCAATTGATACAGCTGAGCCAGGCCAAGCAGGTCGGCTCGCTCCACGATGAGCGTGTTGACCTGGGGTAGATCCAGACCCGACTCAATGATGGTGGTTGCCACGAGCACGTCATATTCGCGGTTCCAGAAATCGAGCATGACCTGCTCTAGTTGACCTTCCGACATCTGCCCGTGCGCTATTGCGTACCGGGCGTCAGGGACGAGGCTGCGCAGCTGGGCGAGTGCACGGTCTATCGACTGGACCCGGTTATGCACATAGAAGACCTGGCCTTCCCGGAGCATCTCCCGGCGGATGGCGGCCGACACCGACATCCGATCGTAAGGTCCCACATAAGTCAGGATGGGGTGACGATCGACGGGTGGCGTACGGATGTGGCTGACGTCCCTGACTCCTGTGAGTGCCATCTCCAGCGTGCGAGGAATCGGTGTGGCGGTGAGCGTCAACACGTCGACTCCGACCTTCATTTCCTTCAACCGGTCCTTGGCGCCAACCCCGAACCTTTGTTCCTCGTCTACGACCATCAGCCCGAGGTTCTTGAACTTCACGTCCTGGGAAAGCAGCCGGTGAGTCCCGATCACCACGTCAACCTCGCCGGCCTCGACTCCGGCCAACACCACCCGCTGCTGAGCAGCCGTGAGAAAACGGCTCAGCACCTCAACCCGGATCGGGTACGGGTCGAAACGGTCGGAGAAGGTTTGAAAATGCTGCTGCGCCAGTAGGGTGGTCGGGCACAACACGGCTGCCTGCTTGCCCGAAACAGCCGCCTTGAACACCGCCCGAATGGCAACTTCTGTCTTGCCGAACCCTACGTCTCCGAAAATCAGGCGATCCATGGGCTTACCTTCGGCCATGTCCTGCTTGACGTCACCGATCGCCGTCAGCTGATCGGGCGTCTCCTCAAAGGGAAAGGCGTTTTCCAGCTCATGCTCCCAGGGGGTGTCCGGACCAAACGCATGACCAACTGCCGCCGCCCGACGTCGATGGAGGTCAACGACCTTTTCGGCGATAGCTGCCACCGCCTTGCGAACCTTGCCCTTGGTCTTTTCCCAGTCGGCACCGCCCATACGGGAGACTCGCGGGGCTTCGCCTCCCGTGTACTTGCGGACGGCGGCGAGCGAGTCGGTTGGCACGTAGAGCTTGTCGGCCCCCGCGTAGGCGATGATGAGATAGTCGCGCTCGACCCCCGAAATCGTCCTCGTAACGAGCCCCTCGAACCGACCGATCCCGTGCCGATGATGCACCACGAAGTCTCCATCCGCCAGATCCCGATAGCCGGGGCCGGACGCCTGCCCGGCTCGAGCGGTGGTCCGGCGATGCGCACGGCGCCGACCGGCGATCTGCTGCTCACCGACCACCGCGACGCCCGGTCCCGACATAACGAATCCCTGATGGATGCCGATCGACGTGATGGCGGCGGTCGGCGTTTCGAGGAAGTCGAGTCGAGGAAGGGCGAAACCCTCCTCGCCGAGAATCCGAGCCACCCGGTCGGCGGCCGCTGAGCCGTCCATGGCGACCACAGTCACGATTTCGCGATCAGCGAGCCGCTTCAGACCCGCAGCCACGGATTCGGCCACACCGGGCTGCGCGTCGAGGCTGCTGACCTCGACGATGTAGTCGGAAGGTCCGGTCGGCAGGGACGGTGCTTGCACAACGGTCCCCTCAAACCGGCTCAGTTCGGCGCTCAGGTCGAGATATAGCGACGGATGATCTCCGGCTTCGGGGGCTCCGGCCCCCCAGGTGGGCGCCAGGGCTTCGGCGAGATCTCGCTCCTCGCCGACGAGCTCAGACGCCCGATTCATGCAGCGCACCGGATCAAATACATACACCCGGTCCGGGGCTTTGGTCAGCATGCTGTCCGGTTCGGCCAACCACGGCATCCATGATTCCATGCCGGGAAAACTGACCCCTTCGGCGATCCGGTCCCAGGCGTGCGCCGCCCACGGTTCTTCGAAAACGAGCTTGGCCGCCCTGGCGCGGATGTCGGGGTCGGTACGAAACTCGCGCGCTCCGTGCAGTGAGACGTGATCGACAGCTCCCATGGATCGCTGCGATGAGACTGCGAACTCCCGGATCGATTCCACCTCATCTCCCCAGAACTCGATCCGCACCGGCTGAGCCGTTCCGGCGCCGAATACATCGATGATCCCGCCCCGCACCGCAAATTCTCCGCGGCTCTCGACACGACTGACTCCCTGGTAGCCGCTGTCGGCCAGCCACGCAACGAGATCATCAAATCCCGCCTCGGCACCCTGCGCTACCCGGAACGGGCGTGGCCTGGTGGGCGATAACCGCTGGATGACGGCCCGGACGGACCCGACCACGACATCGCCTGCTTTGCCGCCGCTCAGAACGGACTCAGCGCGGGCCCGATGAGCCATCGTGCTGACGTTCGGACTGACATGCTCAAAAGGAAGTGTCTCCCAGGCCGGAAGATGAAAGGTGCGGTCCGAGAAGAGTGCCAGATCGTCGGCCAACTCTTCGGCTTCACGTTCCCCGGCCACGACCACGAGGATCGGAGCCTCGGCGTGAGCGGCCAGGCCGGCCAGCAGAAATGCTCTTCCAGCAGGGACGACCGCGAACCAGTCGGGCAGCTGTTTGAGTTCGTAAGCCGACCAACGGTCGACGAGGGGCAGAAGCGGAGGACTCATATGCGGGAACGCATCGTAGCGGCGCCACTGTGGCGATCGTCAGTCGACCCGACGGTCGGTGATGCTCGGGGCAACATAGGTACCGGTGGCTATCGCCACGATCGTCTCGGTATCATCGCCCACCCACAGGTGGACGCGCCCGACCAAACCTGCCTGCCCCACTTTCAGGATCTCAGCCGCTGCATACAGGTCGTTACCCAGCGCCGGTCTGAGAAAGTCAATGGACATACGAGCGGTAACCGCCATTGGCTGAAGTCCGACCACAGTGAATACGGCAAACCACAAAGCGGCGTCCGCCAGCGCAAACTGAGTTGGTCCCGAGATGTATCCTCCTGGTCGGAGCTGTTTTGGATCGTATGACCAGCACGCCGTGGCTGTCAGCGGACCGATCGCGACACACTTCGTTCCGCCTGCGGCGGCGGAAGGAAACTGCTCCGTGATGAACTCGTTGACCGCCCCGGGCGTTAAACCTTCCACCACTAGCCGGCCTCCTGCGTGTCGGCCCAGCCGATCAGCCGCTCAAAAGTTTGGGCGGCTGATCGATAGCTCATACCCAGCTGCCGGGCGGCCTCCGAGCCGTCATGGATGTGATCAACGGCCATGGTCCGGATCATCTCAGGGCACAGATCGACTCTGATTCGACGGCCGATCGGTCCGAGCAGTGGCCCCAGATACGCCATCGATCGCACCACGGCAGCCGGGATGAAGCGAACGGATAACTCACGCCGGGTCGTCTGTTCCAGTAACTCCAGGGCTTCTCTGGTGGTCACCGTGAACCCCGACAAGACCAGCCGTTCCGGTCCGATCGCGGCATCAGCAGCCAGTCGAATAGCCAGCGCACAGTCCGCAATATCAACAATCGAAATGGCGGTATCGATCATGAACTTCACCCGGCCGTTGACAATGTCGAGAATTAGTTTTCCGGTACCGGTGGTTCGTCCGGGTCCCTGGACCGAACTCGGGGCGATCAGCGCCAGTTCCACATCACCGGAGCTGGCGGCTTCCCGGAGTCGCTCGTCTGCTGCCCATTTGGTTTCGGCATAGAACGAGGTCCGTTTACCAACTGCGGCGGCCGACGATATGTGCACCATCCGCCGAACCGACGCCTGCGCGGCGGCCTCGTACACCGCTAGCGGGGCTTCGACGTTGACAGCCCACATTGCCTCCCGATCCGACACACACATCGTGTTCACTCCCGCGATGTGAAAGACAGTATCGGTGCCGGCCACCAAGTTGGCCACCGAGGACGGATCCCCAAGGTGGCCGCGCACTACCTCAACACTGGCCGGAAACGCCCCTGCGGCCGTTTCGGATCGAGCGAGCGCCCGTACCTGCCATCCCGATCCGATGAGTTCTTGGACGGTTGCGGTACCTACGGTCCCCGACCCGCCGGTTACGGCGGCGATCCGCATCAGACCTCCGCGCGGCGAGCAAAGAAAGTCTTGATGTAGTCCCACCCCGAATACAGCGTGAACAGCACAGCAACTCCCATCAGATACTCGTCAAAGAACCAGCCTCCAATGCGGTCACCTGTTCTGACAATCGCAAACCCCAGCGCAATGAACTGGGCATTGGCCTTGAGTTTGCCCCAGATCGAAGGCGGCACGTGAACCCCCTGCAACCCCGCCAGACTCCGAAGCGCCTGAACGGCAAACTCCCGGGTAATGATGATGCCGGCGATCCAGATCGAGGCGCGATCCACGGCAATGAGCGCCAAAAAAGTCCCAGTGACCAGCATCTTGTCCGCGGTTGAATCAAGAAACGCTCCCAGCACCGTGAGCTGACCCATACGTCTGGCGAGATATCCGTCGAGGAAATCTGTGACGGCCGCGACGATGAACAGAACCACCGCCCACACCCGAACGTCGCTGATGATGAGCGCCATGACCACGGGAACCAGCACCATCCGCAGAATCGCTAGTTGATCGGACACGGAAACACGCATGATGGTCGATAGTACCGCGCTCGTTTGAGTCACTGTTCCACCAGCAGTGATTTGGACGCAGACCAAACCGAACTTAGCGTTCAGAGTATGAATGACTCATGGACCCGCGCTGAGCATCTCAAGGAGCTAGCCAACACAGACGAACTAGACGTCCTCGTCATCGGCGGCGGCGTGATCGGAGCGGGGTCCACACTCGACGCAGCGACCCGCGGATTGCGAGTCGGTCTCGTCGAAATGTCCGATTTCTCGTCAGGCACATCGAGTCGCTCCACGAAGCTCTTCCACGGGGGGATCCGCTATCTGCCACATTTCGAGTTCGGTCTCGTCCACGAAGGCCTGGCCGAACAGAAGATCCTGGCCAGAACGGCTGACTTCTTGTACGACCCGTTGGAGTTCCTGATCCCCATGTACCGCGGCCGCAGACTGGCCGACCTGCCTTCGTGGGCCTCGGCTCCTCGATTGGCCCCCTTAGCTATGCGCATCGGGCTTCTTCTGTATGACACGTTGGGCCGGCGCCCCCGTGGATCCCATCGGGCCGTCTCTCGCGACGAACTCCTCGCCTCGGTTCCGACCCTGCTCACCGATGGTCTGAATGGCGGCTTTGGCTTCATGGACGCCCAGACCGACGATTCCCGACTCGTGCTCACGGTCATCAAAACGGCCGTCGAACGGTATGACGCGCTCGCCGTAAATCACCTGACCGCGACCCGAATAGAGCGAAAGGGGACCGGCTACCTGGTCCACGTCACCGACGAGCTCTCGGACAACACATTCACCATCAAGACCCGCAGCGTGATTGCGGCGACCGGCGCCCTGAAACCTCCCCCGGCCGGAAACGCAGAGGCCGCCGACGTTCGGCTCTCTGCCGGAGCCCATCTCATCATGAACAAGGCCGAAATCGGCCTCGGCGATGAAGCGCTGCTCCTGCCAGAAACCGATGACGGGCGAGTCCTATTCGTCGTGCCCTGGCTCGACACCGCCATGGTTGGAACCACCGACACTCCCTATACCGAGAATCCCGCTCACCCGCGCGCCACCGACGACGACGTCGACTACTTGATGAGACATCTGAGGATGTACCTCGATGTTGGCGACATCGAGCCCATCTCGGCCTTCTCCGGACTACGGGCGTTGATGGACGATGGCGGCTCAACCGCCAAGGCGTCTCGCGGCCATGAGGTGATCACGGTCACTCCGGGCTACATCCAGGTGGCAGGCGGCAAGCTGACAACCTACCGCCCGATTGCGCAGGAAACCGTCGACATGGTCGCCAAGTACCTCAAGGCTGACGCACCCTCGAAGACCGACGTGGAACTACTGGTTGGCGCCGCGGCCGGCTCGCATGCACATGACATCGTATCCGGACAACTCTCCGAACTCGGCGTGGATGCAGCCCATAGCCGGAACCTGCTCAGGCGTTACGGGGCGAGAGCCCAGCACATTGTTGCGACCATCAAGGAAGATCGTCAGCTCGGCAATTCCCTGTCCGACTCAGCAACCGTCCTGGCCGAGGTTCGGTACGCGGCCAACTTCGAAGGGGCGGCCACCATTGGCGACTTTGCGCTCCGGCGGACCCACGCAGCCTGGTTTTCACGAAACCACGCAAGGGATGACGCCAAGTTGATCGCCGATGAGCTCGCCGCAGCCCTGGGATGGTCCGACCGCGAAACCGAAACCCAGCTAGACGCTTTTGAAGCCGAGCTAGTCGTCGAAGGCCTGTAGGGCGCAGTTAGACCCAGTCGAAGCTCTTGGTGACGGCCTTCTTCCACGAGGCGTATTCGGCGGCCCGGCGTTCGGCGTTCATGTCAGGTTCCCACCGCTTCGAGATCGACCAATTCGACCGAAGTGCATCAAAGTCAGGCCAGAATCCGACTGCGAGCCCGGCGGCATAAGCCGCGCCAAGCGCCGTCGTTTCTGAAACGGCTGGCCGAACCACCGGGACATCAAGCAGGTCAGCCTGGAATTGCATCAGGAGCTCATTGCCGACCATCCCCCCGTCGACCTTGAGCGCCGCTAGCTCGACACCGGAGTCCAGATACATGGCGTCCAGGACTTCCTTGGTTTGGAAAGCGACAGCTTCGAGCGTTGCCCTGGCAATATGAGCCCGGTTGACGTAGCGCGTCAGCCCGGCGATCACGCCCCTGGCGTCGTCGCGCCAATAAGGAGCAAAAAGGCCATTAAATGCAGGCACGATGTAGACGCCCCCGTTGTCTTGCACCGACGCGGCGAGAGCTTCGATTTCTCCGGCGGAATCGATCATCCTGAGATTGTCTCGCAACCATTGGACCAGCGCCCCGGCGATGGCAATCGAGCCCTCCAGCGCGTACACGGGTGCTTTCCCTTCCAATTGGTACGCAACGGTTGTCAGCAGACCCGCTTCCGACGCCACGGACTCGTTGCCAGTGTTCAGGAGCATAAAACAGCCTGTCCCATAGGTATTTTTGGCTTCACCGGCCGAAAAACATGTTTGCCCGAAGAGGGCGGCTTGCTGGTCACCGAGGATCCCCGCAATCGGTACCCCGGCGAGTTGACCGGTCGCCTCCCCGTACACCTGCACGGACGGCCGGATCTCCGGCAAAACGGCTCGAGGCACGCCGACGGCATCGAGCAAGTCGGAATCCCATTGAAGAGTTGCCAGATCCATAAGCAGCGTGCGACTGGCATTCGTGACGTCGGTGATGTGCAGACCGCCACTGGCGCCTCCGGTCAGATTCCAAACCACCCACGAATCCATGGTGCCGAACGCGACCTCGCCGGCTTCAGCCCTCGCTCGCAAGCCGTCAATGTTGTCCAGCAGCCACGCGATCTTCGGTCCGGCAAAATAGGTAGCTATCGGGAGGCCGGTCTTGGCCCGGAACCGGTCCTGGCCATGCTCGGCGGCGAGTTCGTTACAGATCCCGGCGGTGCGCACGTCCTGCCACACAATCGCGTTTCCAATCGGTTCGCCGGTGACCCGATCCCACAACATGGTCGTTTCCCGCTGATTGGTGATACCGATCGCGGCCAGATCCGATGGCACTGCCGACGCCTGCGCCATGGCCTGCTCGATAACCTGATCGACACGATCCCGAATTTCGTTCGGGTTGTGCTCGACCCATCCGGCCTCCGGAAAGATCTGCTCGTGCTCTTTTTGGGCCGACGAGATAACCTTCCCATCCTCGTCGAAAAGCATGAAGCGAGTGGAAGTTGTGCCTTGGTCCAACGAACCGATGTATGCCATGGTCCGCGAGACTACAAGACTGAATCCGGCGGGCGCCGCTCCCCGGCCATCTGTATGGCCCAAGGTCCGCGAGACTACAAGACTGAATCCGGCGGGCGCCGCTCCCCGGCCATCTGTATGGCACCTGCTTGATCCGTCAGGAAGCGTTCAACAACATCTGCGGCGTCGTGCACCAGCAGATCGATCTCCGCACGCTCGACTTTGGCGAACGGCTTGAGCACGTAGGTGGCCGGGTCCATTCGCCCCGGTGGCCTCCCGACTCCAATTTTGAGGCGCCAGAACTCGTTGGTCCCAAGTACCGAGGCCACCGACTTGACGCCATTGTGACCGCCCGCACCCCCGGCTCCAGCCAGGCGCAGTTTGGCGAAGGGCAAGTCAATGTCGTCGTGGCAAACGAGGAGTTCGCCGATTTCGGCTTTGAAGTATTTCAGGACAGATGCGACCGGCTGACCGGACAGGTTCATGTTGGCGTTCGGGAGCGCCAGGATGACCGACTCACCACCGACCGAACCCCGGCCAACCATGGCGCGTACTCGCATCGGGCCTCGTTTGATCGGAAAGTCCCATCGTCGAGCCAATTCGTCGACGACTTCCGCCCCGACGTTGTGGCGGGTACCTGCGTAGGCAGCTTCCGGGTTATGAAGACCAACGACTACGTGCATCGCGGCCGATCGGTCCTGGGAGAGGCTATTCGCCGCTGTCTTCGGATTCGGCCTCATCGGCGTCTTCGTCAGTCTCGCCAGCAGCTTCCTCGTCGCCCTCTTCGCCTTCGACCACTTCCGCATCCTCTTCGGCGAGAACCGCAGACGGGATCGACACCGTGACAATTGGAGTGTCGTCTTCGTCGAGGTAGGAAACGCCTTCGATCTGGGGCAGATCGGCGATCGTGAGCAAGTCATGGATCTCGAGGTGGCTGATGTCGACCTCGATGTGACCAGGAATCGCGGTCGGGAGAGCTTCGATTTCAACGGATACCCGCATGGTCTCGACAATCCCGCCGTCGTTCTTGACGCCGAGAGGTTCGCCGATGAACTCAAGATCGACTTCTACGGTCACCAACTCATCGAGTGAGATCTGTAGGAAGTCGACATGGTTGATGAAGGGCTTAGTCGGGTTCTTAACGATTTCTCTGGCCAGCGTCGTGAACGTGCCATGGCCATCGACGTCTAGCGAAATGATCGCGTTGTCGCCGGCTTCTCCCTTAAGAATGGCTGCGAATTCCCGATGGTCTACGGCGATAGGAAGTGGCTCGCTGCCGTGTCCGTAGAGTACGGCGGGCACTGACCCGGCACGCCGTAAACGACGAGAGGCTCGGCTGCCTTGCTGACGACCTGCTTCGGCGCGTAAGGATACTTCCATGACCAAACTCCTGGTGAGGTGTTGCGGGGAAAACACATTATGCCCAGATAACCGGCAATCAGCAAAGTCGCCGCAGCCGCGGCTCGATCCTGCCTCTAACGTTCCGGAACGTTGGCCGTGACCCATCCCGTAATGTCAGCCAATGCCGACCCGGGGGTGAAGATCCTTGCGAGACCGGCTTGGAGGAGGATGTCCACGTCGGCCGACGGGATCACCCCACCACCGAACACCACCACGTCCTCGACGTCGGCTGCCCGCAACTCGTCCATGACGAGCGGAAACAGCGTGAGATGAGCCCCCGACAGCGTCGATAACCCGATGGCGTCGACATCTTCTTCGAGCGCCATGGCCACGATCTGAGCGGGAGTACGGTGCAGGCCCGAGTAGATAACCTCGCAGCCGGCATCCCGCAGCGCCCGGGCAATCACCTTGGCTCCCCGGTCATGCCCATCGAGGCCTGGTTTGGCGATAAGAATCCTGCGCGGCATTCCGGCGAGTCTACTGACGTCATCTACCTTCGAGGCAGATGTGCTACCCATCAATCGGCTTTGCGGATGGGCGCCCAGGCCAACAAGAGTCGCTTAACGCCTTCGCTCTCGAATCGAACGTCGGCCTCGGCCCGGTCGCCGGTCCCGCGGATGTCCATGACCATCCCGGCTCCCCACTTGTCATGTCGGACGCGGTCCCCGATCGTTATCTCCGAAGCGTCGACCGTTTGACGGGGCTTCTCAACCCGTTGCGGCGTGCGACGCTCCGCCCGGACATACAAATGCTCGGGAATCTCTTTGAGGAACCGCGAAGGCGGGTTGTAGTTCGTCTGACCAAAAAGCATACGGCTGACCGAATGGGTCAGAAACAGCCGGTCCATGGCCCGGGTAATCCCCACGTAGGCGAGTCGTCGCTCTTCTTCGAGTTCGGCGGGGTCGCCGAGACTGCGAATGTGCGGGAAGACCCCGTCTTCCATCCCTGCCACGAACACCACCGGAAACTCGAGGCCCTTGGCGTTGTGGAGGGTCATCAGGGTCACGGCACCGGACCCGTCTTCGAGGTCGTCAACGTCGGCGACCAGTGACACGGCCTCGAGATAGGACTGCAGTTGGTCGAGTCCATCCATGTCGTCCCACTCGACATCGTCGACCAATGACCCCTCCATTCCGCCAACGAAGTCCTGAATGCCCGACTGAAGCTCTCTGAGGTTCTCGGCCCGCCCGAGGGCTTCGACGGTACGTTCTGCTTCGATCTCGTCGAGATATCCGGAATCGACCAGAACCGAGTCGAGCGCCGCCTGGGGGCCACCGATCGATGCCTTGGCCACGAGCGCGTCGTACAGGAGCAGGAAGTCTTTGATTCGTCCGAGCGCCCTGGCGTTTAGTTGCGAAACGTCGTCGACTCGCCTGAGAGCTTGATAAAAGCTGATTCCGTTTGCCTGGGCGTACCTGTCCACGTGACCGACCGACGTCGTTCCGATCGATCGCTTCGGAACGTTGATGATGCGTTTGAACGCCACCTGATCGTCCGGATTGACGAGCACCCGCAGGTAGGCGAGCGCATCCTTGACCTCACGCCGCTCATAGAACTTGAGCCCGCCGACGACGTTGTACGGAATCCCGTAACGGACGAATACGTCTTCGATGACCCGCGACTGGGCATTGGTCCGATAGAAGACGGCTATGTCGTCGAGCGACCGTCCGGCTTCTTCGAAACCGGAGATCTGATCAGCGATGAACGAGCTTTCGCCGTGTTCGTCGTCGCCCTGAAAGTAGGTGATCTTTTCGCCTGGACCGCGATCGGTCCACAGGTGTTTCGGTTTGCGCTGCGGATTGTTGGAAATGACCGCGTTGGCGGCGTCGAGAACCGTTTCGGTTGATCGATAGTTCTGTTCTAGAACGACCACCCGGGCGTCGGGATAGTCCTTCTCAAAGTCAAGGATATTGCGCATGTCAGCGCCCCGAAATCGGTACACACTCTGATCGGCGTCTCCTACGACGCAGATGTTCCGGTGGTAACCGGAGAGTTGCGTTACGAGCCGGTACTGCGCCAGATTCGTGTCCTGATACTCGTCGACCAGGATGTACGCGAAACGTTTCTGGTATTCCTCGAGTACTTCCGGGAAAGCTCCAAACAGCTCTACCGTGAGCATGAGCAAATCATCGAAGTCCATCGCCGATGCTTCCAACAGCCGCTGCTGATAGAGCCGGTAAATGTCTGAGATCGTTTCGTGATAGAACCCGGAGTCCTGGGACTGGAAGGTCTCGTAGTCGATCAGTTCGTTCTTGGCGTTCGAAATCACCGCCCGGATATTGCGGGCCGGGAATCGTTTCGAATCGAGGTCAAGGTCCGAGATACACATCTGGATGAGCCGAAGCGAGTCGGCCGAGTCATAGATGGAAAACTGAGATCGATAGCCAAATCGGTGAGCTTCCCGGCGCAGGATCCGGACGCAGGCCGAATGGAATGTCGAAACCCACATCGCCCGGACGGCTCCCCCGACGAGGTGCGCTACCCGCTCTCTCATCTCGTTGGCGGCTTTGTTCGTGAATGTGATCGCCAGAATCCCCGAGGGGGCCACCCCGAGATCACGCACCAGATGGGCAATGCGGTAGGTCAGGACCCGTGTTTTGCCCGATCCCGCCCCGGCCACGACGAGCACGGGCCCGTCGACGACCGCCACCGCCTCCCTTTGAACCGGGTTGAGGTCTTCAAATAGATCAGATTCAGCTGGATTGGAAAGATCGGAGAACAGCACGTGACCACCGATGGTAACCGCTCTGGCGGACACTAATCACATGCGGGTGATTTACACCCTGGCTGGCATCGCAACCCGCTCATCAGCCGACGTGGTTCTCAGCGTGAAACAGAAACGAGCACCCACCGGAAAGCGCGGCTCGTACCAAACGTCGCCACCCATCGCCCTGGCCAGGTTACGAGCGATCGGGAGTCCCAAGCCAATCCCCTGGTTGGCCCGACTGTCGCCCTTTGACACCTGCTCGAAATGCCGGAAGATGATCTCCCGTTCGTGCTCCTTGACACCTTGGCCGTTATCCGAGACCACGACCATGAACAACTCACCAACGTGCGCCCCTTCGATCAACACCTGATCTCCCCCGTATTTGCGAGCGTTTTCAAGAAGATTCCGGAGCACTTGGCCGACCCGCCGGCGGTCGGCGAACACCATGGCGCCACCGGGAATGGTGGTTTGCGCCTCGGCATCCGAATCTCGGAAAGTGAGCGCGGCAAGTTCATGCGCCAGGACCGAAATATCGAGCAGCTCCGGTTCAAGGCGAAGGCGTCCGGCCTCCAGCCTCGGTATAACCAAAACGTCTTCGACGAGTTCTTCGAGATGTTTGGCCTGCGACACGACAATGTTGAGGAACTCGTTGACCTCGTCGACGCCAAGATCCTGCCACCCCTCGGCAAGGAGTGACCCGAAGCCCGAGATCGAGGTCAATGGGGTGCGTAGCTCGTGGCTCACCATGGAGACAAAATCGTTCTTCATGCGGGCGGCACGCTCGGCCGCCAGGACGGCAGCTCGCTCGCGACGCCTTGCCAAAAAGACCGCCACGAGACCAACGCCACCCACCAGGATGGACAGCACAGCGAAGAACGCTGATTGGAGATCCATAATGATCATCCTTGGTGCGCAACCTTCGGTCGCGCGTCTCGGTTAGTTGTTCTTAGTTTTCATAGAGGCTCGACAAGCTATGTCGTGCCTCTTCCTCGATCAGTTTGGCGTGGTGGATCGACGAGTCGATCACCGTTGCCATCGGGGAGCTGATGGCGCGCAGCGTCTTCGCAACCCCGGGAGCAAATGCATTCGGCGTTGTCGCCCCGAGCAACAACAACCCGATCACATCTCCACGCATTTTCAACTCTACGGCAAATGTCGACGCCAGTTTCTCGCTGTCGGCCTCGAGCATCTCGATCGAGTCGGAGCGCCACACCTGCATTGCCGAGGGTTCGTAGTTGAGGTCAGCTCTGGTATGCAACTCCCTGGCAGCCCGATCGATGAACGATTCGAATTCATCAACATTGAGCGCCCGGTCGACGTGCACCGATATTGCCTTTTCATCGACCAGCGCCAACGCTGCGACATCGAAGGACACGAACCTCCGGACAATAAACATCAGCTCCACCAGGGTGGTCTTGACGTCGAGCGGCCGGGTCGACAGGGTCACAATGTCGTTCACGACGGTCATTTCGAACAGCTTGCGGTCGAGCATCGAAGTGACCCGCTCGAGAACGTCCATCTGGTCCAGGTCAATCGGGTCGGCTTGCTGGGAACCACTCAGCTCCGAAAGTGCCCGCGAAGCAGAAACCGACTTCACTGCCGCCGCCAGATCGTCTCCGAGCGCTTCTTTTGTCAAGTAGCCGTCAGCCCCCGACTTGGCCGCCCAATACCGATCCTCGGTGGAATCATGGGCAGTCAGAATCAGCACGGGAATGTGAGCAACCGTCCAGTCCTCCTTGAGGAGGCGACAGGCCATGTAGCCGGTCATCCTGGGCATCTGGATGTCAAGCACGATGAGGTCTGGCATTTCGCGGTAGACCGCCTGGATGGTACCAATCCCGTCCTCGGCGGTGACAATTTCGTGACCGTCGGCGCTTAGTACGACCGAAACGGCAGTCCGGATCACCGGCGAGTCATCTGCGACAAGAATCTTCATCGTCGGGCCTCAGCGATCGCCGGGCCAAGCAACGACCACAACGTTGTGGCGAGTGCTCCCTGACGAAAATCCGCTTTGTCGAGGTAGGCATCGACCCCTTCGGCAAATGCACGGCGCTGGTCGCCTGCGGCCGCAACTCCCGAAACCATCACGATGGGAAGCGCACGCCGCACCGAACGAACCTGTCGAACAAGTTCAATCCCATCTTGGCCGGGCATCTGAAAATCAACCACAAGAGCATCAACGGGAGAATCCACCAGCATCTTGAGGGCTTCTTCTGCGTTCGGGGCAACGGTGGTGTCGAAGCCATGCACCCCCAACGTGGCCGAGATGAGCTGACGCACCCCGAGGCTGTCATCAACGATGAGGACTTTTGGCCGGTACACATCCGGCTCGTCTGGGACCCTGGCGTCGGCAACAATCTGGCGCGGGTCAATGACAACCACGACTGCTTCACCGCCAAGATGAGCGGCGGCGGCCACGTGGGGCGAACCATCCAGGATCGGCCCAAGGCTCTTGACCGCCACTTGCCGACGGCCGACGATTGCCGAGACGAGCAGGCCAACCTGTCCCTCGGGGCTCCCCACCACAAGCACTTGATCGGGTTCGGTCGTCGGGTTCGCCCCAACGATTGACGCAAGGCTGCGCAAGGCGAGCGGCGCTCCGCGAAAACTCATAACTCCGTCGTGCACGTTCGCGGCCGGCAAGGCGGTTACAACCGACGCTTCGGGTATGCCCCACTCCTGACCCTCGGCCTCCACGATCCACAGGTCCTGGAGGATCAGCGAACGCGGAACGACCAGCGAAACGACCGTGCCGTGCTCGTCCGAGGCAATTCGGATGTCGCCGTTGAGAACCCGGGCGGCCTCGTACGCAGACGCCAGGCCCGCCCCATCACCGGAAATCTCTTGAGGGGGATCGACGGTGGAGAACTCGGGAAGGTACAGAAGTCTGGCCAGGTCCTCCTTGGCGGGTCCGGCGGCGGTGATCCCGAACCCGTCAGCGGTTAGCTGGACCCGATCCCAGTCGATTCCCGGTCCATCGTCGGAAATAACCATATGGAGCACATGGTTTTCGGTGGAGAATTGAACCTTCAGCGTGGCGGTGGGCGGTTTCCCGGAGATCGCCCGATCATGGGGGGACTCGGTCCCGTGATCCAGGGCATTCACGACCAGGTGCCGGAGAGGGTCACGGAGCGCATCGACCACCTGGCGGTCAACCCTGATGTCTTCACCAACAACCTCGAACTTGACGTTCTTTCCCGTTCGCCTGGCAACATATCTCACGAGCTGATCGAGGGTCCCGGTAATCTCAGAAATCGGGATGGTGGCGAGATCAAGGGCATCGGTCTGTAGTTGCAGTACTGACGCTTCCAGCTTGACCAGGGCATCCTCCCAGACCTGCCGATCATCGGGACTCGCAACAACCGCCTGGAGCGCGCCCAGCACTACTTCCATATCGAGCCGAACTTCGACGGCCCGGTTGATCATCTGATAAAGCGCGGTGGTCGGTACCCGCGTGGCGTGGCTGGAAAAACTGGTGACGATGCTGGACACGAGACCACCGAGGTCCGAGCCGTCTGCACCCGACTGGCTTGCATCGCGATCCGCAAAGCGATCACTGATGTTGACCACATCGGCTCCGGGACTATCACCGCCTGCTTCAGAGGCGGGGACGGGCTCACCGCCTCCCGGTCCTGGGTCAGCACCACCGATATGGGCGGCCAGTCGATTCATAGCCTGAACAAGGTCGGGGACTTGGGTGGTCGGACCAGCTGCCGCTGCGTCGGGGAAGAGGTCAGCAATCGATGCGATGAGTTCTCCGAGCTGGGGAGTCTGAGCCCGGGACTCAGCAACGACCTCTTTGAGCACATCTTCCACCAGTTTCGCCACATCACCCATAACCTGGAACCCCATCACATAGGCATTTCCCTTGATGGTGTGGGCGTTTCGACGGGCGGTGGCAGCCTCCTCCGGAGGTAGCGGTCGAGCGGCGATAGAGCGCATAGCGGTGGCTAGCTCAGCAGATCGTTCGCCGACTTCCTCTCGGAAGATGGCTTGAAGTTCGGGGTTGTCGGTGAAGTCCACGCAATTGCCTCAAGTACCGGAAGCTACCCCTAAATCATCGGCGCGCTACTTACCACTCTTGAGGGTTCTTACTACTCCCACTCAATGGTGGCGGGGGGCTTCGAACTGATGTCGTAAGCGACCCGATTGATACCCGATACTTCGTTGATAACCCGCGAAGAGATCTGCTCGAGCACCTCATACGGCAATCTCGCCCAATCCGCAGTCATGGCGTCATCGGACGTGACCGCTCGCAGAATGAGCGGATATGCGTAGGTTCGCCCATCGCCTTGCACTCCGACGGTCTTTACTGCCGGGAGCACCCCGAACGACTGCCACAGCGTGTGATAGAGACCGGCCCGCTTGACTTCTTCGAGCACGATCGCGTCTGCGGCGCGCAGGATATCGAGGCGCTCCTTGGTGACTTCGCCAATAATCCGCACCCCGAGCCCGGGACCAGGGAAGGGCTGCCGATGGACGATCTCTTCGGGTAATCCGAGTTCTTCGCCGACCGCTCTGACCTCGTCTTTGAAGAGGTCCCGGAGCGGCTCTACGAGTTCGAATTTCATGTCGTCGGGAAGGCCACCCACGTTGTGGTGCGATTTGATCTTGGCGGCGTCTTTGGTTCCCGACTCGATGACGTCGGGATAGAGGGTTCCCTGCACCAGGAACCGCGCATCAGACAGGTCCTTGGCAACCTCTTCGAAAACCCGGATAAATGTCTCGCCGATCGCCTTGCGCTTTTCCTCAGGATCCGACACACCCTTCAACTTGGCGAGAAACCGATCTTCCGCTCGGACGTGAATGAGGTTGGTGGGAAAGTTGCGCCGAAACGTCTCCTCAACCTGTTCGCCTTCGCCGAGTCGCATCAACCCGTGATCGACGAAAATGCAGGTCAGTTGTTCCCCGACGGCCCGTTGAACGAGTGCCGCTGCCACCGACGAATCGACTCCGCCTGACAGCCCGCAGACCACCTGACCATCGCCCACCTGTTTGCGGATTTCCTCGATAGATGTCTCGATGATCGAGTGATGGGTCCAGGTGGGTTGAGCCTGACAAACCTCGTACAGGAAGTGTTTGATAACGTCGAATCCACGGGGGGTGTGGGCAACCTCGGGGTGAAACTGAACGCCGTAGAGACGCTGCTCCACGTTCTCCATGGCCGCGACAGGTGCGCCCTCGGTTCGCGCCACACATCGAAAACCGGGGGGCACTTTCGTGACGGCATCACCATGACTCATCCACACTTCTTGTTGAAGCGGCAAATCATGAAACAACGTCGAGTCGGTCTCGGTGACCGTGAGCTGCGTCTTGCCGTATTCACCCCCGCCGGTTTCGGTCACGACCCCGCCAACGGCGTGCGCAAGGACCTGATGTCCGTAACAGATCCCCAAGATGGGGATGCCCAGCCCAACGATGGCCGGATCGAGGTCGTAGGCGTCTTCGGCATATACCGAGGCCGGCCCGCCAGACAGAATGATCCCGGTTGGCGCTTTTGCTCGAACCTCATCAGCGGTGATGTCGCGCCGGACAATCTCCGAAAAGACATGGGCCTCTCGGACCCGTCGGGCAATCAGTTGTGCGTATTGGGCGCCAAAATCGACGACCAGAATGCTCTGGGCGTGTCTATCCATCGAGGAGGGCTAACCCATCCCAACGCTCTGGGCACGCTGCAACGACTTGCCTTCGGTCTGTAGTGAAGGGGCGATCATCACTTCGGCTTTCTGGAATTCTTTGACGTCGGCGTATCCGGTAGTAGCCATGCTCATTTGGAGTCCGCCAAACAGGTTCCGCTTGCCATCATTCTCGTGCGCCGGCCCGACCAGAATCTCCTGGAGAGTCCCAAGATTCCCGACCTGAACGCGGGCGCCCCGCGGCAGTGTTGGATGGAATGTGGCCATTCCCCAATGCATACCGCGCCCGGGAGACTCGGAGGCAGAAGCGAGCGGCGAACCAATCATGACTGCGTCAGCTCCGCAGGCGATGGCCTTCGACACATCGCCGCCAGTACGCATACCCCCATCGGCGATGACATGAACGTAGCGGCCGGTCTCGTCGAGGTAGCGAATCCGAGCTCCCGCGGCATCGGCAATCGCCGTCGCCTGTGGCACTCCGACGCCGAGGACGCCCCGCGTCGTGCAGGCCGCTCCAGGACCAACTCCTACCAAAATGCCGACGGCCCCAGTCCGCATGAGGTGGAGCGCCGTGGAATAGGAGGCGCAACCGCCAACAATGACGGGCAATTCATATCGGGCGATGAATTCCTTGAGGTTCAGCGGTTCCACCCGGGTCGACACATGCTCGGCCGAAACGACGGTTCCCTGGATGACCAGAATGTCGAGGCCGGCGTCTCGTACGGAGTCGGCGTATGTCGAGACATGCTGCGGAGTCAGGGACCCGGCGGTAACGATGCCAGCCGCTTTCATCTCATGGATGCGCTGGACCATCAGATCCGCATTTATCGGCGCTGAATAGATGTCCTGCATACGCCTGGTCGCCTTCTCAGGTTCAAGCTCGGCGATCTCCGCAAGGTATTCGTCCGGTTCCTCGTACCGTGACCAGAGGCCCTCAAGGTTGAGAACGCCCAGACCACCAAGTTGGCCGATGGTGACGGCGGTGGCAGGTGAGATGGCTGAGTCCATAGCCGAACCCAACATCGGCAGGGCAAAGCGGAAACCGTCCATCTGCCACGAGATGTCGACGTCGTCAGGGTCCCGGGTCCGTCGGCTGGGCACGATTGCGATGTCGTCGAACCCAAATGCTTGCCTGCCAGATTTACCGATACCGATGTCAATTTCCATTGCAGTGACCTCCGCCAAGAGAAGCGTCCACGGTACCAGGAAACGGGCGGGTCACCGAAACAACAATCCCCGGTAGTCTGGCCCGAATGCCGGGACCTCCTCCACTTCCAAATCCAGGCTCGGCTGCGACCGCGGCGAGCTTTCAGTGGAGAATCCGACATTGGGCAGCTATCTGGGCGGCCGGCTCGGCGGGTGGGGTTTTTCTCGCCGCGATCGCCTCCCTGGCGTGGAACGGCGATGTCCTCGCGGCCGATTTCTTCTTCTTTGTGGCGCTCCCCGCCCAGAGCATCGCCCAGGTCCTAGCGCTGGTTGTCGGGCTCAAGATGCTCGGTGCCCGGTTGGAAGCGGATCTCGGTTTCGACATCCGACTCAGCGATTTACGAGTGGCTCCCCTAGCGATAGTCAACGTCATAGCGCTCTCATTCGCACTCAACCCGATCCTGGAAGCCTTTGATATCACAGAACAAAGCCAAGCCGAGCTAGACCTCTTTGGATCAGCCTCTCAGACGGCCCTCTTCGTCGGCGTCCTTGTAGCGGTTGGCTTCGCCCCCATCTATGAGGAGCTGCTATTTCGCGGGATGCTGCAGCGGGCTCTCGCCGGTCGGCTGGGCAGGGTGTCAACCATGCTTGCGACGGCGGCCATTTTCGGAGTGGTCCACCTTGTAACGCTTGACTCAGGCCTCGACCAGTGGCCCATCCATGCCGCCCTGGTGGTCGTCTCGATCGGGTGGCTGGGTTTCGTGCTGTCCTGGTTGGCCGACCGCGACGGCCGGCTGGGCAGGGCGATCGTGTTTCACTCGACCCACAACATGGTGGTCATCGCCGCAACGCTGGTTGCGGCCTCAGATGTGCTCAACGTCTAAACCCGCCCACTGACGTGAGAGGCTGAAGTTGAGCTCGTTGGATCAGCTACCGAGGCCAACCAGTCGACGGACTCCGACCATCTGCTCTTCGGCCCGCATCCTGGCGTCGAGGGCGCCTTTGGTCATTAGACGACCAACCTCGCCGTCCTCGAGGTTCTTATAATTCGTCCGGATGCGGGTGAGCCCTTCGACGACCGCATCCGCCACCAACTGTTTGAACCCGCCGTACTGCATGGCGTTGTGCTCATTGACGAGGTCATCGATCGACCGATCGGTGAACAGCGAAAGAATTTCGAGCAAGTTCGAGATCCCCGGCTTGTTGACCGGGTCGAACGCAACTTCCGAGCCAGAATCCGTTACCGCTCTCTTGAACTTCTTCACGATCGTATCCGGTTCGTCGAAAACGAGAATGCGGCTCGATTCGTCCGGGTCGGACTTGGACATCTTGGTGGTTGGGTCCTGCAACGACATGACCCGCGCACCCACCTTGGGGGTGATTTGCTCCGGAACCGGGAATGTCTCGCCGTACTTGCCGTTGAAGCGGACGGCGATGTCTCTGGCAAGCTCCAGGTGTTGGGTTTGGTCGTGGCCGACCGGAACAGCGTGCGCCCGGTGCACGAGAATGTCTGCGGCCATGAGGACCGGGTAGGCATACAGGCCGAGCTTCTGCCCGGCCTTTTCAGACTTCTCCTTAAATTGGGTCATCCGGTTCAGGGCACCCAGCGGGGTGTCGACCCCCAGCAGCCAGGCCAATTCCGCATGTTGGGGTACCTGGGATTGGTAGTAGAGCAGGGAGCGCGACGGATCGACACCAATCGCCAGCAGCGCCTTAGCGGTAGCTAGACGTGATACAGCCAGTTCTGATGGGTCGTACGGGACCGTGATGGCGTGGAGGTCAACCACGCAATAGATGGCGTCGTAGTCGTCCTGGAGTTTGACCCAGTTACGGAGCGCTCCCATGTAGTTACCGAGATGAATGTTCCCGGTCGGCTGGATACCGGAAAAGACTCGCTTTCGATCAGTCATGTAGCTGCTCCTTCTGTCCCGGAAACTCAAAAAAGAAACCGGCTCGCTGTCTGAGCCGGCCTGATTCGTTGCGCGCACCAAGATCAGCCGTTTCAGGCCGACCACCGGGGCTTGACCAATACACGCAACATTCGATGCGATGATACGAGGGCGCACGGCCCGCTGCAAGGAAGCGAAATCTCAAGACCCGTCAATGAGGGCCAGCCATTAGGCTTGGCAGGAAATCCAGCCCGCCCCTCTGAGGATTCCGAATGATCATCGACGGTTTCAGTCACGCACTTCCCGATAGCGACCCGGACGAAACCCAGGAATGGATCGACTCGCTGGACGCCGTTGCGGGAGCCCGCGGGCAGGATCGTGCCCGATTCCTCATGACCAAGCTGCTGGAGCGAGCCCGAGAGTTGAACGTCGGTGTGCCAGCCGCGGTCTCGACCCCCTACGTCAACACGATCCCGCCTGAGGAGGAGCCCTTCTACCCTGGCGACGACTTCCTTGAAAAGCGGATCCGTCGATTTGTGCGTTGGAACGCGGCCGTGATGGTCATCAAGGCCAACCTCGAAGATCCCGGGATTGGCGGCCACCTGTCATCGTTCGCCTCGTCGGCGATCCTCTACGAAGTCGGGTACAACCACTTCTTCCACGGCAAAGAGGACGGACTTCCCGGGGACAGTATCTATTTTCAGGGCCATGCTGCGCCGGGTGCCTATGCCCGCGCCTATATGGACGGTCGGCTGAGCGCCGAGCAGCTCGACAACTTCCGCCAGGAGATCGGTGGCAACGGACTGTCGAGCTATCCCCACCCCCGCTTGATGCCGAACTTCTGGGAGTTTCCGACCGTCTCGATGGGCCTCGGACCGATCAACTCGATCTATCACGCTCGCTTCAACAAGTACCTCCACAATCGCCAGCTCGACGACACGGCCGAGTCACGTATTTGGTGTTTCATTGGCGACGGTGAAGTAGATGAACCAGAAACCCTCGGCTCCATATCGCTGGCGGCCCGTGAGAATCTGGACAACTTGACCTGGGTTATCAACTGCAACCTGCAACGTCTCGACGGACCGGTACGTGGCAACGGAAAGATCATTCAGGAGCTCGAGGCGATCTTCCGGGGCGCCGGTTGGAACGTCATCAAAGTGATCTGGGGTTCCGAATGGGACGCCCTCCTTTCAGCCGATGTCGACGGGGTGCTCGTCAACAAGATGAACAGCACAGTCGATGGTGAATACCAGCGCTACAAAACCGAGTCGGGCGCCTACGTGCGCGAACACTTTTTCGGTCCCGATCCCCGCCTGCGCAAACTGGTGGAACACATGAGCGATGACGAGGTGTGGGCCTTGCGCAGGGGTGGACTCGATCCCCACAAGGTATACGCCGCTTATCGGGCGGCCACCGAACTCAAGGGCGCTCCGACCGTAATCCTCGCCAAGACGATCAAGGGCTGGACTCTCGGTCCCGATGTTGAGGGCAGAAACGCCACACACCAGATCAAAGAACTCACCAATCAGCAGTTGCAGACGCTGCGCGAGCGCCTCCACCTCGAAGACGACATCCCTGTCGAAGCGCTGGAGGGCGACGCCGAGCCACCTTATTTCCGCCCGGCCGAGGATTCCCCTGAATACAAATATATGGCCCAGCAACGGACTGCTCTCGATGGACCGGTACCTCAGCGATTGGTTCGAGATCGCCGCCCGCTGCAACTACCACCAGCCACAACCTTCGATGAAGTGAAGGGTGGCAGTGGGAAGGTGGAGGCTTCGACGACGATGGCCTTTACCCGCCTGCTCCGCACCCTGTTGCGAGATGATTCATTCGGAAAACGGGTCGTGCCAATCATTCCTGACGAAGCGAGAACATTCGGCATGGATTCGCTGTTCCGCGAGTTCGGCATCTACGCCTCACAAGGTCAGAAGTATCAACCGGTGGACGCAGACATGTTGCTCTCCTACACCGAGCGGAAGAATGGTCAGATCCTCGAGGAGGGCATCACCGAGGCCGGTTCCATGGCCAGCTTCACTGCCGCCGGGGCGTCGTATGCCACCCGGGGCGTGCCCATGGTGCCGTTTTTCACCTTCTATTCGATGTTCGGGTTCCAGCGGGTTGGCGATCTGATCTGGGCCGCTTCCGACGCCCGGGTGCGCGGATTCCTGATGGCAGCCACGGCCGGACGAACGACTCTCCAGGGCGAAGGTCTGCAACACCAAGACGGACACAGCCTGATTCTCTCGTCCACCGTTCCGTTCGTCGAGAGCTACGACCCGGCGTTCGCCTATGAAATGGGCGTCGTCATCGAAGATGGTCTCCGCCGTATGTACGGCGACGAGCCCGAAGACGTCATGTATTACATCACCCTGTACAACGAGAACTACGCCATGCCGGCGCTCCAACCCGGCACGGAGGCGGGCATTCTGGCCGGGCTCTACAAGTGGAGCGACAGCCCGGTCGACACGCAGGCCACGATCCTGTTCTCCGGTTCCGCCCAGGGGGCGGCCCGTGCCGCGCAAGCCGAGCTCGCAGACCGCTTCGGAATCGGTGCTGACCTGTGGTCGGCGACGTCGTTCAACAAGTTGCGCCTGGATGCTCTTGAGGTCGACCGATGGAATCGCCTGCACCCCAACGACCCACCGCGCACCGCCTACGTAACCGAGGTGTTGGCCGACGCGCCCGGCCCGATTGTGGCTGTCACCGATTTCATGCGCGCCGTGCCAGATCAGATCTCGCGCTTTGTGAAGCGGGATTACACCTCGTTGGGAACCGACGGATTCGGACGGTCGGACACTCGCCCCAGCCTGCGGCGCTTCTTTGAGATAGACACTGCCCATATCGTGGTGACGGTTCTCGGTCGTTTGGCGGAAGCGGGCTCCATCGACAACTCCGTAGTGATCGACGCCATTGAGTCGTACGATCTAGCCCAGGACACGCCACCCCCCTGGCTTACGTAGCGGGGTTGGCAGCCTCGGCGACCACTTCTTGGATCGTTCGGGAATCACCGCTCGCCCTGGTAAGCACGGGGAGCAGTGCTTGCAGGGCCAACACATAGGTTTCCCTGGTAGCCCCGAACTCGCCGCCAACCACGATCTGCATCGTCATACCTTCGGCAAGGCCGACCATAATGTTCGAAAGCTGAGGCATCGTGAGCGGTTCGCGCAGTTCGCGACCGAGACCGGCCAGAACCGCTTCATAGATCGGAACCATCGGGTCACGAAAGTCCCGGTACATGGTCACCATACGATCCTTGATGTCCGGGCGGCTGCGCATCAGAGACCAAAGATGGGTCTGGATTGCGAAACTGGGGTTGACCGACATCGCTTCAAAGTTGGCCACCGCCAGCCGCTCTATCTGCTCCAGGAGCGGCAGGTCATCGATCTGGCCATATACCGCGGCAATGGCGTCAAACGTCGGCGAACGCTCCACCGAAAGGGCGTAGTCAAGAAAATCGGCCAGGAAGGCTTCGCGGTTCGGCCACCGGTTGTAAAAAGCCCCGGTTGTCATGTCGGCCCGAGACGCAATGTCGGCCGCTTTGAGCTGCTCGAGGATCTTGGCACCCACCCGGCGTCCAGGCTCAGTCGTAGTGGGCTCGAAGCCGAACGATTCCACGACCAACTGCCAGGCCGCATCCAGCAGGACTTCCCGACTATCAGACATTGATTTCCAGTTGCGGGGTCGACATCATACCTACTACTATGGCTGATGTTGTGAGCTTGGGAAAGTCCACACGCTCAAGGGGGAATGAAGGAGTGGCGGACCACCTACGGGGGGTTCGCCACTCTTTTTGTTTGGTTGATCGCCGAACCTGACGGCAGTTTCCCTGATTCACATCTGTCCCGTGGCTAGTGACCGGGTAGAAGTCGGACAACATCTCCACTTTACCGGTCGCGCCACGTTCCGTGAGCGAGATCAGCAGCTCATTTGACCGTCGACGGCCTTGAGGCGATACTGGCAGGGTGAACATCGCCGCCACCGTCATCATTATCGATTAAGCGCATACGCTCTCGTATGCGCTGCAACCCTTCGCCACGCGAAGGGTTTTTTGTTGCCAAAGGAACGCCATGACCCTTGAGATTTATGACACGACCCTCCGCGACGGGTCCCAGCAAGAAGGCATTTCCCTGACGGTTGGCGACAAATTGCGCATCGCACTCCTGCTTGACGAACTGGGGGTCGACTATGTCGAAGGCGGATGGCCAGGCGCCAACCCTAAGGACGATGAGTTCTTCAAACGTGCGACCAAGGAACTTAACCTCAGCACGGCAACACTGACCGCCTTTGGTTCTACCAGGCGGCCCCGTTCAAAAGTCACGAATGATCCGCAGCTCCGTAGCCTGCTCGAAGCCGAAACCGAGGTCGTTTGTATCGTCGGCAAGGCGTGGGACTACCACGTACTCGAGGCCCTGCGGGCAGACCTGGACGAGGGCGTCCGTATGGTGGCCGAATCAATCGAGTATCTCATGGCGCATGACCGGCGGGTCTTCTTCGATGCCGAGCATTTCTTCGACGGATACGCCAGCAATCCGGACTTTGCCCTCGCAGTCCTGCGAGCGGCTTCCGAAGCTGGAGCCGAGCGCCTGGTGCTATGCGACACCAACGGCGGGCGTCTCCCCAGCGATATCGTTCGGACCCTAACGGCCGTTCAGGAGACCGTGCCGGCACCCCAACTGGGCGTGCATTTCCACAACGATGCAGGCTGTGCGGTGGCTTCGTCGATCGCAGCAGTTGAGGCGGGCGTCCGGCAGGTTCAGGGCTGCATCAATGGGTACGGAGAACGAACCGGCAACGCCGACTTCTCAACCTTGCTGCCCGACCTGTCGATCAAGATGGGCATCGACGTGCTCGGTAACAAGAGCCTGTCGCGGTTGTCGTCGATCGCCCACCACGTCGCCGAGGTCGTCAATATCGCGCTCGCTCCGCACCACCCATACGTTGGATCGTCGGCCTTCACGCACAAGGCCGGCTTGCATACCTCTGCCCTGGCGCGCCGCCCGGATGCCTACGAGCACACTGATCCGGCCACCGTCGGCAACCGGACCCGGATGGTGGTTTCCGAGCTGGCGGGCAAGGCCAGCATCCTCTCCAAGGCCGAAGAGCTCGGGCTCGAAGTCGACGATGACTTCGCCAGGAGGATCATCGATCGAATCAAGGAACTCGAGCACGAGGGTTACCATTTCGAAGCAGCCGACGGAAGCTTCGAGCTTTTGGTTCGCGAAATGGCGGGATGGGAACAGACCTTTTTCCAGCTGGAATCGTTCCGGGTGTTTACCGAGCGTCGCGCCCACGAGGAGGTCGTGGCTGAGGCAACCATCAAGGTCGTGGTCAACGGGGAGCGAGTCGTGTCGACCGGTGAGGGAGTTGGACCGGTCCATGCCCTTGACCAAGCCTTGAAGGATGCGCTGAAGGGTACCTATCCGGCCGTGGCTGACCTCCACCTGATCGACTACCGCGTCCGGGTGCTCGACTCCAAGGACTCGACCGGCGCCCGGGTTCGGGTCCTCGTCGAAACGGCGGACCATGAGACCGCCTGGGGTACGATCGGCGTGCATGAAAACGTTATTGAGGCCTCATGGAAAGCCATCACCGAAGGTCTTATTGTCGGACTCCTCCGCCACGCGGCTGGCTAAAGGCCTCGCTTCCCTGGCTGCAGGTGTCTGCATCCTCGCTCTCACCAGTTGCTCAACGGCCGCCCCACCCAAGGCATCGGTCGTCGAACCCACCCGACCGGCCACTACGCCGACGGTCACCCCGGAATCCACGACAACGTCGGTAGCTCCCGCCGAGCGGCCAACTGCATCCCAGCCGACCCCCGCGTTCGCGACCGTCGTCAGCCGGTTCGACGACTTCTCCATTGCCGTTCCCGGAGACTGGAACCTGCTCACGCCATCAGTCGAGGACCTCACCACGCTCGGCAGCAACCTTGACGGAACCCTGACCGGTGTTTCCGGATCGGCATTGATCGAGGACGCAGCCTCCATCGCCGAGACGACGGCCCTATGGGCGCAAAGCCCGGAACCATCGGCTTTTCGCGAGAATATCCAGATCATCAGGTTGCCCGGCCAACCCGAGCTGACCCTGGACTCGCTCTCAGAAATGGCCGTCAGCCAGGTCACCTCGATGGGACTGGTGAACGTATCGATCGACGGGGTCAGGCTAGCGGGACTCGAAGGGGTCCGCCTAACCAGTCGAACGGGTGACACCTCGGCCTCCCGACTGTTCCAGTCGTCAGTCTTTCTTGTCAGCGCCGACTACGTCTGGGTTATCAACTTCGCCACGGATGAGGAAACCACCCTGCTGCTCTTCGATGAGATGCTCGAATCGTTTCAGCTGCTTAACCCGAGTAGCTGACGAACCATCATGGCAGTGGCCCCCCAAAGGATTTCACCGTCCAACTCATAAAACCAAATTGATCGGCCGTTCCAAAGTTCCGATCGCCAGGCTTCAGGTCGCGAAAGTTCGGCCAGGGTGGGCAGGAGGACCTTGTCGACTTCGCGATCTGACGGGACCAGAACCGGATCTGGTCCGATCAAACCAACAACCGGGAACGACCCACAGGGCGAACTGGACCGTGTGAATGGAAGGCAGGAAGCCGATCACTTCCACCGAGCTTGGCTCAATGCCCATCTCCTCGTGGGCCTCGCGTAGAGCAGTCGCGACTTCGTCGGTGTCTTCGGGGTCGGCCCGTCCACCGGGAAAAGCCAGGTGCCCGGCGTGCGTGGGCATGGTCAGGGGGCGCTTGGTCAGAACGACCCGCACATCGTCGCCGTCGGGAAACAACGCAACCAGGACCGCCGCTCGCCGCGTGCCGTCCGGTGGGGGCACATGTTCGACCAGACCCGGGTACGTGCGGCGATGATCCATCCGCCCATCCTACGACCGGCTAGGGTCGACCAAGTGACCTGCCGTGCCTGAGCTGTCGTTCGACTCCCGATTCACGAATCGATTCGAACTCCGTCCTTTTCAAAAACGTGACGTCGAACCGTTGTATGAGGCGGTCACGGTTTCCATACCGGAACTGTCTCAGTTCCTTCCCTGGGCAAGTCGAGCCTATGGACGCATCGACTCCACCCGCTTCACCCGTGACTCGATCCGGGCGTTCCGGGAACAACGGGCATTCGACTTCGCTATTCGTCACCGCGACGACTCCCGACGCCATGTCGGAAATGTGTCGATATGGTTTGTGTCTCGGGGTTTTCGCAGCGGGGAAGTCGGCTACTGGGTGAGGTCGGATGAGTCTCGCACCGGTATCGCAACCGAGGTGGCCGCTCGCATGGTTCAGGTTGGGTTCGAGGAACTCCGCATGCATCGGATCATTCTGCGCATCGCAGTGGGTAACCATCCGTCCGAGCGAGTTGCAGAAAAGCTTGGCTTCACCCGGGAGGGCATTCTGCGCGAAGAGCTAGAAGTCCACGGCAAGTGGCTCGATCACACCGCCTACAGCCTCCTGGAACATGAATACGCCGCCAAGAAGGAGGCGATCCAGGCCCTGGTCGGATCAACCCTGCGCGATCTCCCGCGTCAGGATTCCCCCATCGACGGCTGAAGACATCACGATATTCGTGACCGTCTCGCCGTACGGAGAGAGCGCATAGAGCAACTCCTCAAGGTGCTTCGTTGAGCGGAGCCTGGCGCGAATCACGTGGTTCTCACTGCCAGTTACATGGTGACACTCGACCACCTCGGGCATGGTCTGGACAAGGTCATTGACCTGGCCGACCGAGGCCGCGCTCGTCTTCACCCGGATGATGGCCCGGATCGGCACGCCGAGCTTTTCATGATCGATCTCGGCCCGGTAGCCGACGATGATCCCGTCGCGCTCCATCTTGCGAATCCGGTCAGCTACGGCAGGTGCCGTCAAACCGACCTTGATCCCAAGGTCGCGGTAGCTTGCCCGACCATGCTGCTGAAGCTCTTCGATCAACATCCACCCAACATCGTCGAGCATGGGGCCTCCAAATAG